>JAFPWS010000044.1 GCA_017412705.1 Prevotella sp. | reverse complement strand
GTCGACCAAAGTGGCAAAAAATGATGAAAAGTACTGGTAAACCATCAGAAAATGCAATACTAAGAGGCCAGTACCAGAACTTGTCAGGGGCAAAGCATCATGCTGACTTATAAAAGAAGAATTAAACGACAATCCCTAAATAGCCTGATTTGTTTGTCTAAATTGCAATTTTGACTGCAGATGATTTCAAACTTTAATGCGAGAAAAGATCGCAACGACGATTATCGCAATACAGGCTGTGCGCTCCCATTGGGATGGTGCTTACCGCTTTTTGATGTTACGGGGGTGGTGTTCCAGGATTTGCTGGCGCAGGGTGGACATGTCGATGTGCGTGTAAATCTCGGTGGTGCCGATGGATTCGTGCCCCAGCATGGCTTGGATGGCTCGCAGGTCTGCACCTCCTTCCAGCAGAGCTGTGGCAAAGCTATGGCGTAAGGTGTGAGGTGAGATGGTTTTCTGAATGCCAGCCTCTGCAGCCTGTTGCTTAATCATAATCAGAATCATGACTCGTGTCAGATGGGCCCCACGGCGGTTAAGGAATACGTAGTCTTCCTCGCCAGCTTTGATATTCATGAGGTTGCGGTCGATGAACCAGTTTTTCAGTTCCCTGATAGCCTTGGGAGAGATGGGAACGAGGCGCTCCTTGGAGCCTTTTCCGAATACCCTGATGTACTGTTCGTCAAGGTAAAGGTTGGAGAGTTTGAGGTTTACCAGTTCGCTGACCCGCAAACCGCAAGAGAACAATACCTCAATGATGGCTCGGTTGCGCTGACCTTCCCATTTAGAGAGGTCAATGCTGTTTTCCAGAGCATCCACTTCTTCTGCTGACAAGACCTCGGGAAGATGTTCACCCAGGATAGGCGACTCCAATAGTTCTGACGGGTCGTCATCGCGATAGCCGTCCAATTGCAAAAAACGGAAAAAGGAACGTACTCCGCTAAGAATGCGGCATTGAGAGCGGGGATGGATGCCAATATCATGTAATCCTGCGGCAAAGTGTTGTAGATCTGTCAGTTGGACATCGAGAATCTGCTTGTCTTCCTGTTCCAGATAACCTAACAGCTTCTCCAAATCACGGCTGTATGCATCCAGCGTGTTGGCTGAATAACCGCGTTGTAGTTTCAGGTAGCGTTGGTAGGCTTTCAGCATATTTGCCTCCGTTTTCTTGCCAGTTTCCATCTTTTTTATTAACTTTGCCAGCTGCAAAGGTACAAATAATATCTGAATTATGAAAATTCAAATCATCAATGGTCCTAATTTGAACCTGCTTGGAACCCGTGAGCCGGGCATCTATGGCTCCTCGTCGTTTGACCAGTACCTGCCCCAGTTGCAGGCACAGTATCCTGATATCGAGATAGCTTATTATCAGAGCAATGTCGAGGGCGAACTCATCAACAAGATGCAGGAGGTGGGCTTCTCTTACGACGGCATCGTACTCAATGCAGGAGCTTATACGCACACATCAGTAGCCCTGCATGACTGCATCCGCTCTCTGAAGTGTCCTGTCATAGAGGTACATATCTCCAATGTCCATCAGCGTGAGGGGTTCCGTCACCACTCCTTTATCTCATCAGCCTGCAAGGGAGTGATTTGTGGCTTTGGCTTGGATTCCTATCGTCTGGCTGTCGAGGCACTGAAATGACCCTCGACGAGTATATTGAGTGCCACATCGCCCCAGAGCCTGTTTACCTGTACCAGCTCTGGCGGGCTACCAATATCCATATGCTGCATGGCCGTATGGCCTCAGGTCATTTGCAGGGCCGTCTGCTGAAGATGCTGGTACAGATGATTCGCCCGAAGAACATTCTGGAGGTAGGTACTTTTAGTGGCTATTCGGCTATTTGTATGGCTGAAGGATTGGACAAGGGCGGTATGGTCTACACTTTCGAAATTAACGATGAACAGGAGGATTTCACCCGTCCCTGGATAGAGCAGTCGTCAGTCAGTGACCGTATCCGTTTCATCATCGGCGACGCCATTACCGAGGCGCCTAAGCTGGGCATTACCTTTGATATGGCTTTTATCGATGGCGACAAACGTACCTATCGGGAAACCTACGAGATGACATTGTCTGTCTTGCGCCCAGGTGGTTTTATCTTGGCAGACAATACGCTGTGGGATGGTCATGTGGTAGACAGTGGGTACGATAGGGACCCTCAGACAAAGGGTATCGAAACTTTTAACGACTATGTGATGAATGATAGTCGTGTGGAGCAGGTTATACTGCCTTTACGTGACGGATTGACGCTAATTCGTAAGCAAAAATAAAGATTTTCGCCTAAAAAGTTGCAAGTATCAATTAAAATGCGTACTTTTGCTTACAAATTGTAAACTATTAATTCAAGTGTATGGATAAAATCGATAATCTCGATAAGAAGATACTCAGTATCTTGTCAAAGAATGCACGTATTCCGTTTAAGGATGTAGCAGCAGAGTGTAATGTGTCACGTGCCGCCATTCATCAGCGTGTTCAGCACCTGATAGAAGGCGAGGTCATCATGGGCAGTGGCTTTGATGTCAATCCCAAGAGCCTCGGCTATTCTACCTGCACCTATGTAGGTATTACCTTGGAGCGTGGCAACATGTATAAAGATGTGGTGGAGCGCCTGCAGCACATCCCTGAGGTGGTGGAATGCCATTTCACAACGGGTCCCTACACCATGCTGGTAAAGCTCTATGCTCGAGACAACGAGCAGCTGATGCACTTGCTGAATGGTCGCCTGCAAGACATACCTGGCGTGGTGGCTACGGAGACGCTCATCTCGCTGGAACAGAGCATTAAACGCGAAATCCCTGTAACGATAGACGAATAAGGCTATGGCAAACCGCTATGATTGGCAGTCGCAACTCGCAACGGCCTATAAATCTTTTCCCGAAGCCCCCCGTAAGCCTGTCATAGGCATTACTGGCAACTACGGCGAGTTCACCTGCAAGTTGGGCGAGGGCTATTACAAGTCGGTGTTAAGAGCCGGTGGCGTTCCTGTCATTCTACCTCCGCTGAGCGATACCGATGCCATCATCAATACGCTGGACCGTTTGGATGGTATGCTGTTGAGTGGTGGCGCTGACTTTAATCCGCTCTATGCCAATGAGGAACCATCTCCCCGTTTGGGTGGCATCAATGCCGAGCGCGACCTGCCTGAGTTGCTGATAACTCAGTTGGCATACAACCGTCAGATTCCTATGCTGGGCATCTGTCGGGGCATTCAGACGCTGGCCATGGCCTTAGGAGGTAAGGTTAGGCAGGACATCGCTGATGAAGCTAAGGTCAGACATTCTCAAGATGCTGACCGCTCAGAGCCTACCCATAGTGTTACAGTTGAGGAAGACTCCACCTTATTTAATATATATAAGGAGAAGCGGCTGTTTGTTAATTCATTCCATCATCAGGCCGTCAGCAATCCTGGCGAGCGTTTTAGGATAACAGGCAAGTCGTCAGATGGTATCATCGAAGCCATTGAAAGTCGTGAGTTCAAGAGCATCATGGGTGTTCAGTGGCATCCTGAGTGTTTGACAGACGATGGACTTCCTATCTTCCAATGGCTTGTCAGCCAGGCAGCCCAATATCATGAGGCATGCCAGCTGCACCAACGCATTCTGACTCTTGATACCCATTGTGACACACCGATGGCTTTTCCGCAGGGAGTAGACTTCGGCAGTCGTGACCCGAGGATACTGGTCGACCTTCACAAGATGTCGGAGGGTCGTCAGGATGCTTCTATCATGGTATGCTATCTGCCACAGCCCAAAGAGGGTGAGCCTTTCTCGTCGAAGGTAGACTTTGACGTTGCAGGACCGACAGCCTATGCTGACCTCATCTTCGATAAGATAGAAGCTATTGTAGAGAAGAACCGTCAATATCTTGCCATTGCCCGTACTCCTGCTGACCTGTGGGCTCATAAGCATCAAGGGCGTAAGAGCATCATGCTGGGCATAGAGAATGGGCTGGCACTGGACGGCCAGCTGCAGAACCTGCAGCATTTTGCCCAGCGGGGAATTGTCTATATGACGCTTTGCCACAATGGCGACAATGACATCTGCGACTCAGCCCGTGGCTCCAATACCCATCATGGTGTGAGCCCCTTTGGCCAGCAGGTCATTCAGGAAATGAACCGTCTGGGCATCATGGTCGATCTCAGCCATGCTGCTGACAAGAGTTTCTATGACGCCCTTGAGCTGAGCAGTCAGCCCATTGTTTGCAGCCATAGCAGTTGCCGAGCCTTATGCGACCATCCACGCAACCTGACCGATGAGCAGATGCGGGCACTGGCTGCAAAGGGTGGGGTGATGCAAGTCACGCTGTATCCCGGTTTTCTGGTAAAGGATGGTGAGGCTACTGTACTCCATGCCCTGCAACACTTGGAGCATGCCATCCAGGTGATGGGCATTGACCATGTAGGCATTGGTACTGACTTCGATGGCGATGGTGGTATCCGTGGTCTTGCCGATTCTTCAGAGATTATTAACTTTACTCTTCAGCTGTTGGCCCGTCGCTATTCGGAAAGCGATATCCAGCAGATTTGGGGAGGTAACTTCCTGCGAGTCATGAGTCAAGTACAAAAAGTAAGAGAATCATGAAGAAACTTCTAAGTCTTTTCTGTATGGTATGTGTCCTCTGTTCCTGCAGCACAACAAAGAAAAGTCAGCAGAACAGCCAGCCAGTCGTGAATATAGAGTTCAATGCTGACTCGGCATATGCTTTCTGTGCAGCCCAGTGCTCCTTCGGACCACGTATCATGAATAGTGAGGCCCACGAGCTGTGTGGGCAGTGGATTCAGAAGAAGTTCCAGCAGTATGGCTATCAGGTAATTCTTCAACAAGCAGACCTGAAAGGCTATGACGGCACGCTTCTGAAGATGACCAATATCATTAGCCAAAAGCAAACAGCAAACAGCCCCAAGCCCAAAATCCTACTCTGTGCCCATTGGGATAGTCGTCCCTGGGCAGACAACGACCCTGACTCGGCCAATTGGCGTAAGCCCGTCATGGCAGCTAACGATGGAGCCTCTGGTGTGGCTGTCATGTTAGAGTTGGCCCGCCTGCTCCAGCAGCATGACTCTGCCAGGGTGGATGTCGACTTCATTTGTTTCGATGCAGAAGACTGGGGTGTTCCCCAATGGAGTGACGAGGTGGATGCTGACTCCTGGGCTCTCGGTGCCCAATACTGGGCTGGTAGTTATAAGCCAACAGCCAACAGCTACCAGTATGGCATTCTCCTCGATATGGTGGGTGGACAGGGTGCTAAGTTCTATCAGGAACGTTTCTCCTTGCAGCATGCCCGTAAGATTGTCGAGAAAGTATGGCAAGCCGCCAGTGCAGCAGGTTATGGCAGCTTCTTTCCCAACGAGGCGGGAAGCTACATTACCGACGACCATAATCCTGTTAACGAGAAGGCCAGTATCCCCTGTATCGATATCATCAATCACTACCCTGATTGTGAGCAGAGCTCTTTCGGTCCGACGTGGCATACCGTCACCGACGACATGCAACATATAGACCGCAATACCCTGCAGGCCGTAGGTCAGACATTGGTTCAACTGATTTATTCTGAATAGGATGACGAAGAGAAAAGTATTGTTTATCGCTTTATGGATGTTCTCCGTCGTGGCAATGGCTCAAGAGGAACAGGTTGACATGGATAGTCCGACCTTCGTGCCTACCGTCAAAGTGGGTAAGGTCTTCGAGGGTGGCGATAGTATCCAGTATATGGAGATGAACAATGTCTATGTCTTTCCGCCTGTAGCTTTCGAGAGCAAGAAGCAGGCCAAGGCCTATATGCGTCTTGTGAAGAATGTGAAAACGGTGTTGCCCATAGCCAAGGAGGCCAACATGATAATGATGGAGACGGCAGAATATCTGGAGACGCTGCCTGACAAGAAGTCCAAGGAGGAGCACATGAAGCGGGTGGAGAAGAGCATCATGAAGGAGTACAAGCCTCGCATGAAGAAGCTGACTTATTCGCAAGGAAAGCTGCTCATCAAGCTGATTTATCGTGAGAGCAACTCCTCCAGCTATGAGCTGATACAAGCCTTTTTGGGTCCTGTCCGTGCAGGTTTCTATCAAGCCTTTGCCTGGGCGTTTGGTGCTTCTTTGAAGAAAGAGTATGATGCCGAGGGTGTCGACCGCTTGACGGAGCGTATTGTCCTGATGGTGGAGGCAGGACAGCTATGAGACGCCATCTCTGTTTACTCCTATTTCTATTACTGCCCCTTATCGTCCTTTCTCATGTCCCTACTGCTGTGTCGCAGCCGTCGTGGGAGGCTCTTTTTCGTGAATGGATGACGGCTGAGGATGTGGATTACGGTGAAGAGACCTTTGAGCTTCTCTCCGCTTTGGCTGAGAGCAAGCTGAACCTGAATCAGGTAACCCGTGAAGAACTGGAGCAGCTGCCTTTTCTGTCTGCTCAGCAGATAGAGGACCTCATGGCCTACACAGACCGTTACAAGCCCCTGCGCACCCTCAATGAGCTGTTGATGGTAGAGAGCCTTGACCGTGATACCCGTCGTTTGCTGAAGTGTTTTGTGTGTTGCGACCCTATAGCAGCGCCCTCTGACCGCCTGCCCTCCTTGTCGTCGCTGCTGAAAGACGGACGTCACACGCTGTTGGCCACTGTCAAGATTCCAATGTATGAGCGAAAGGGCGACAGCAAGGCCTATCTGGGTTATCCTTATCGTCACGACCTGCGCTATCAGTTCTCCTACCGCGACCGTATCAAGTTTGGATTGACAGGAGCCCAGGATGCCGGCGAGCCTTTCTTTGCCAACAAGAACAGCTGGGGCTACGACTATTATTCCTATTACTTTCAGCTTCGACGACAGGGACGCCTGGAGGAACTGAACTTAGGTATGTACAAGGTGCAGCTGGGAATGGGGCTCGTCATGAATACAGGCTTCCGCCTGGGCAAGGTGGCTATCCTTCAGTCCTTGGGACGTAGCAGCCATGTCCTTACCGCTCATGCCTCCCGTTCCTCTGCCAGTTATCTTCGTGGGGCAGCGGCCACAGTTCGTCTTGCCCGGCATTGGCGCCTGACGGCCTTTGCCTCCTATCGCCCTCTTGATGCCACCCTCAACGATGACAACCAGACGGTACGCACCATTGTTACTGACGGTTATCACCGTACTGCTACTGAGTTGGCTAAGAAGAACAACACCCACCTCGCCGACCTTGGACTCCGGTTGGGATGGAAAGGACAGAAGTTCGGAGGCGTCGCCTCGGCCAATGTCAATGTGGTCTATTCCCATTTCGACCGTACCCTTGTTCCCTATATTGCCTCAGGGTCGCCAACCGTTTCCCAGCTCTATCGCCGCTATGCCCTTGCCGGTAATGACTTCCTGAATGCCAGCCTCGACTATAGCTATACCCATCATCGTGTTTCCCTGGCAGGCGAGACGGCTGTCAACCGCAACGGGGCCTTGGCTGCCCTCCATACGCTGAGCTACCGTCTGACTGACCAGTGGTCATTGATGCTGCTCCATCGCTACTACGACAAGCGCTATACCGCTTATCATGCCTATGCCTTCAGTGAGGGTTCTAATGTTCAGAACGAACATGGCCTCTATCTGGGTGCCAAATGGGTGCCATCCAGGAATACCCTGTTGCAGGCCTATCTGGACTATGTCTACTTCCCTTGGGCCCGCTATCAGGTGTCAAGTGGCAGTGAGTCTTTTGATGCCTTTGTCCTCGCGCGTTCCTTATTATATAATATAGTAACTGTTGAGGCTCGCTATCGTTTCCATCTTCGACAGCGTGACAACGACAATCATACGCTGCTGATGAACCGTTATGAGCATCGGGCCCGACTGCGGGCATCACTCCCTCTGTGGTCTGTCCTGACGCTTGCCACCCAGGCTGATGCTGTCATGATTGATAATCGTACTGCTCGTTCCCGTGGCTTGATGGTAAGCCAGTTTGCTTCTTATCAGCATCGCTGGCTCAAACTCTCTGCCAATGTTGGCTGGTTCCGTACCGACGACTACGACAGTCGCCTCTACCAGTATGAGCCTTCCGTGCTCTACGACTTCTCCTTCCCCGTGTATTACGGTCATGGCCTCCGCTACGCCCTGACAGCCCGAGCCGATGCGGGACGCTTTATGTTCTCGGCCAAGGTGGGTACCACCAACTATTTCGACCGCGCCGTCATCTCCAGTGGACAGCAACAGGTCAACCGTTCCTCCATGACCGACCTGCTGCTCCAGTTGCGGATGGCTTTCTAAACGGTAAAATATATAATAAAAACCTAAAAATCTCCTATATATTTGCCAGACTGAAATATTCTTCGTATCTTAGCACTCGTAAATAAAACCTTATTCTACAGTATGGAACTTAACAACCAGAACTATTGCATCATCCTGGCCGGAGGTAAGGGCCGCCGACTATGGCCATGCAGCCGTGAACAACGTCCGAAACAGTTTGTCGACTTCTTTGGCGTGGGGCGCACCCAGCTGCAACAGACCTTCGACCGTTTCTCAAGAATACTTCCCAAGGAAAATATCTTCGTCTGCACCAATCGGGAATATGCTCCCTTGGTGCGTGAACAGCTTGACGACCTTCATGAGGAGAACCTGATGGTGGAACCCATCAACCGTGGCACCGCTCCCAGCGTGGCATGGGCCGACATGCGGGTATGCCGTCGCAACCTCAGGAGCAATGTGGTCATCACTCCTTCCGACCAGTTCGTGCTGAACGAGGATGCCTTCTACCGCAACATGGAGGAAGCCTTTGATTTCGTCAGCCATCACGACCAGCTCTTGACCATGGGCGTAGAACCCACTCGTCCGGAGCCAGGCTATGGCTATATCCAGAAAGGCGAGCCTACTGACGACCCCGATATCTATCCTGTCCAGTCGTTTACCGAAAAGCCTGAGCGTGAATTCGCCCAGATGTTCATGGACTCTGGTGAGTTCTTATGGAATACGGGACTCATCCTGGCCAATGCCCGCTTCCTGAATGTCTGCTTCCGTCGCTTGTTCCCCGATGTGCTGGGCCGCTTCGACGGACACCTGTCCAACTATACCATCGAGCAGGAGATGGCCTTCGTCAATGAGCACTATCCCTCATATCCCAACCTGAGCATCGACCAGGGCGTGTTGGAACGTTGTGACGACGTCTTCGTCATGCGCTGCGACTTCGGCTGGGCCGACCTGGGTACGTGGCATGCCATTTATGAGTGCAAGCGCCGTGGCGAGGACGACAATGTAGTCATCGACTCGGAGGTCATGATGGAAGACTCGCACAACAATGTCATCAAGCTGCCCAAGGGACGGCTGGGTGTCATCAACGGACTGGATGGCTATATCGTGGCAGAGGAAGGCAACGTTTTGCTCATCTGTAAGAAGGGTGACTCCTCGGCCCTGGTCCGCAAATATGTCAACGAGGCCAAGATAAAGTATGGCGACGACTTTGTGTGATATAGAAAAACTTTCCTGAATGTTTGGTGGTTTCAATTTTTATTCCTACCTTTGCACCCGCAAAAGCCCAGATGGCGGAATCGGTAGACGCGCTGGTCTCAAACACCAGTGGGGAAACCCATCCCGGTTCGAGCCCGGGTCTGGGTACAGGCACTAAAGCGGGAGTGCCGTCAGCAATCAAACAGCCGGCGGCGCTCCTTTATATATTAAATAAGGTGCAAGGCAATTTTGCCCTTAAACCATAGACAAAACGATTTTTGCAATAAAAAACAAAAAATAACAATAAAACCATCCCTTTGTGGGGTAAAACTAAGACAAAAGATAACTTTTTAGCTAAAATTCGAAAAAAATGTATGAAAATCCTTGCAGATTCGCGAATTAATGCCTATATTTGCACCCAAAAACGTGGCTCAGACTATGAGGTGCGTTAAAAAAATATGAGAAAATAGAGAGTATAAATAACTTTTTTTATTAATTAATTTAAACAATTCGTATGAACAAAACAAAGTTTTTTAGTTCGTTGCTCGTAGTTATGCTGTTCGCTACTGCGAGTGTACTTACGTCTTGTAAGGATTACGATGACGACATCAAGAAGCTCCAGGACGCGGTTGATACCCGTGCGCTGAAGAGCGACCTGGAGAGTCTGAAGACATCCTTAGAGAGTCAGATTAGCACTGTTCAGTCTTCACTGAACACGAAGATTGAGGCTCTGCAGACTGCTGTTAACAGTAAGGCTGACCAGTCAACAGTTGACGCACTCAGCACTCAGGTTTCTAATTTGGCATCGCAGCTTACTGCTTTGACAACCAAGGTTGAGACCATCGAGGCAGCTTTGGATGAGTATGCCAAAAAGGCTGATGTTGAGACTTTGGCAACTGCTTTAGCTGTAGTTGAGGGTAGAGTGACTGCGCTTGAAGAAGCTATTAAGGCTGCTAACGAAGGCATTACCAATGAGGAAGCTGCCCGTAAGGCTGCTGACCAGGCTATTCAGGAAAGCATCACCAATCAGGAGAATGCTATCAAGAAGCTGGAAGATCTCATTAAGGGTAATTCTTCAGAGATTGCTTCTGTTAAGGAGGCTATTGAGGCTTTGAAGTTGGCCAAGGGTGATCTTGAGGCCGTAAAGAAGCTTCAGGATGACCTTGATGCTGCTAAGAAGGCTTTAGAGGATTTCAAGGCCCAGTATGCTTCTGATCTTGCTGCAGCAAAGGTTGCTATGCAGTCTTTGAGCGAGAAGCTGAATAGTATTGTTCCCGAAATCAACATTCTGGAGGCTTTCGTTCAGAAACGTGTTACTTCTATGGTCCTGATGCCTAACTTCTACTGGGAAGGTGTCGAGGGTATTGAAGTTCCCTTCGCTAATCCTGAGATTTTCGTAAACAAGAAGGAAGAGTATAAGTTCACTTATCGCCTGACTTACGGTGTAGCAGCTGGTGACCAGACTGTTGACGTGAAGGTTGAGTCTACCATGGGTTACTCTGCCGGCAAGGGTACCAAGTTTGTGTACACTGAGAAGCAGGTAGTAGATAAGGGTCCTTGGGATGAAGTTAACTTTAGCGGTGAGGCTGGTCCTACCAACCTGAATGGTGCTATTGGTAACATACTGATTGCTCGTCAGAACCTTGGTAAGGTTACTATTGACCAGACTACTCTGAGCAATGGTGCTGTGGCTAAGTATCATATCAACCCAACAACGGCTGACCTGTCAAACGCTACCATTTCGTTCTTCGAGAATAACTCTGAGGTTTACACTCGTACCATCGGTGGTGAGACTACCAATCAGAACAAGACTATCGCTGCTACTCCTAAGAGCTCTGCAGTTGATGGTGAGATTACTACCTTCAAGAATGGTATCCTGACTGTTCCCTTCACTGTGAAGACCGATGAGGTGTTTAAGATGTTCAATACCTGGTCTTCAACAGGTTCAACTGCTTTGGATCCTGATTGGGATACTGATAATGATGGCTCTTATGGCAATGCTAAGACACTGCCGTTCATCGCTGCTCAGATTGAAACTGCTGATACTACCATTACTTCTGATTATGCAGTTGTTGTTCCTGCTGAGATTGAGATTATTGCTCTGGCTGATAACAATCCCGAGGCTAAGATTAACGGTCGCGACACTGAGTTCGCCAAGAAGGACGTAACCAAGATTCGTGCCAACCACCTCTATGAGACCGTAGGTTACACCAACGAGGAAGACCAGCAGTCTTACGGTGCTATTCCTATGCCCGCTACTCACACTGTGAAGTACGACGCTATCTTCAACTTCGACTTCATCGAGACTCACTACAACTACACCACCTATACCCGCTACGGAATGAGCACACAGGATAAGGTGATGACTGCTGACGATATGAAGGCTTTGGGCCTGCACTATGAGTACACACTGGTTAACTACATCATGGGTAACAACGTAACTGGTGAGTCTGTTCACATGGAGCAGGTTGACAAGGACGGTAATCCTGTTACCGACAAGACTTCTCCTTACTTCGCTCCTCGTTCTGTAACAGCTGACGGTCAGACTATTTCTGGCAAGGTTGCTACTCGTGAGGCTATCGATCGTGAGCCTCTGGTACGTGTTGACCTCGTAACTGAGGATGGCAAGATCATACGCTACGGTTATGTAAAGATTCGTATCGTTGAGGATAAGGCTGACGACATGGAGGTTACTATTCCTCTGACTGAGATGTACATGAACTGCGGTGACGAGGGTCGTGTAACATGGTCACAGATGGAGAACCTCATTCTGGCTAAGCTGAATGACAATAAGGGTATCACCAAGCAGGAATTCGAGAAGAACTACTACCTCGATGTAGTTGGTAACTACGAGAACATGCCTTATGTGAATCCTTCTGCTATTCCTGTTTCTGATCCTTCCGGTACGCTGTATTCTACCGCTGCTG
Organism: Prevotella sp.; assembly: GCA_017412705.1. GTDB lineage: Bacteria > Bacteroidota > Bacteroidia > Bacteroidales > Bacteroidaceae > Prevotella. Next base: position 58,873 of record JAFPWS010000044.1, on the reverse strand, counting down.
CTAATCAGTGGATGGCAAAGCGTTACTATAAGGATTCTAAGGGTAACTATGTATATGCTCAGGATCTGGCTAATGACGACGCCATGACTAAGCTGTCTAAGTTCACTGCCGACAACAACTGGTTCGGTCGTGTATGGTACACACCTCATGACAATGCAACTGCCGGTCACAACTGGGATGAGTCTACTAACGTGCTCATCTGGAACCTGATGGGTGAGGAAGACCTGACTGGTGACTATGCTGATGCCGGTAACATGACAGCTGCTGCTTATGCTAAGCTGATTACTGTTGCTAAGGCTACTTACCTGAGCAAGGGTCTGAACAAGCAGGCTATCTCTACAGTTGTTCGCTTCATCAACAAGAACAATGGTACTTCTATCTATGTGAAGCTGCTTCTCGAGGTTGACAAGATTCACTTCGCTTACGCTGACATCAACCGTCGCGTACTCGACCACTGGTATTCTAAGACTGAGGGTTATCGTGATGGCGTTGCTGATACCATCGAGGTTTACGCTAACGTTCCGACACCTGCTGAGCATGGTAAGACTACTCTTGAGACCTGGTCATTCTTCAAGGATTTGAAGGAGTACTGGCTGAAGCAGGAGATTGTTCCTGAGGTTCATGGACTCTATAAGGCAGATGGTAAGACTCCTGCATTTAATAAGTTCTGGGATTACACCAACAAGAAGTTCATTGGTGCTACCTATTTCCGCTTCACACTGCCTGTTAAGGGCGAGAATGCAGACTTCAGCGCTGACAGTAAGGGTCAGTGGGTTGTCAACGGTGCTTCTGGTGCAAAGTGGACTGTAGAGCTGAGTGCTGACAAGTCTGAGATTCAGGCTGTCAAGAAGGATGGTAAGGCATATACTGCTACTACTATTGTGCGGTTAGATCCTAGTGGATTTATTCAGTGGATGGGTCGTGATCAGACTGTTACTGGTCCTCTGGTATCAGATAAGACAACTCGCTCAGAAGACTTTATCAACGAGCCTGCAAATGACATTCTGAACTATATCGGTATGTACGATGCACAGGGTAATAAGCAGCGTGAGTTCTACCTGACCGCTCAGGAGAATAAGACCTTCACCGCTTTCGTTGAGATTGAGGTAGATGCAGACTACTGCTACGAGCCTCTGATTGGCGACACTCGCTTCAATGTACGCTTCCTGCGTCCTATCAACGTATGGCCTGCTGAGACAAAGTGGACTGACGCTCCTAACGAGACTCAGATCTACGACATCTGGAAGTTGCTCTACATCCGTGACTGGCGTACATACGCTGTCGTAATGGACAAGCAGACTCAGAAGTTCGCTGACGACGGTAAGAATCATAAGGGTGAGTACAGCGACACCAATATGGATGTTCCTTACAGCTTCTACGGCATTAAGAACCTGTACATCAAGCGTTCTGAGATCCGTTCAGATGCTTATCTGGAGCCCGCTAAGCGTGTGAAGCTGACTGATCCCGCTGCTATTGAGAAGCTCTACAGCATCAATGACATTCCTGCTCTGACCAGTGCATATGGTCAGGAGTACTTAAAGCTGGTTGACGCTGGTACTACTGCTGATGCTGCAGGTACTATGTGGAGTGGTAATTCTGAGACCGACAGCTCTGCTGACCTGATTGCTTACACCAATAACGGTGGTGTTGTGAAGCCGTTCTACGTATACGTGCCCATCTCTGTTGAGTACTCATGGGGTGCTCTGATTCCTTGGACACAGCGTGTTTGGGCTGTCATCTACATCAACCCGACTGTTGGTAACGAGTAATTCAAGCGAATAGATTTTTAGAATCTAACTATAAAACTCAGAGGGGTGTCAACTGTTTGGCACCCCTCTTGTTTGAAGAAACAAAAAACCGATTTAGGAAATGAAAAAGATTTTTTTGCTGATGGTTTCTGCTATCCTTACCTCTTCTGCGCTGATCTCCTGCGGAGGTAAGAAGGAAGCACCTGCTGACAAGGAGATTGCGGAACCTGAGTTTGTCTTCACCAAACAGGATACTGCACGCGTCATGGAGCTGGTGAACGACTTTATGTACCGTATGAAAGAAAGGGATATTCGAGGTGCTGTAGAACGTTTGAGCTATCTGAATGGCGATACGATTGAGCCTCTGAGTCCTTCGTTCAAGAATCGTCAGGCAATGTCGCTGATTCCTATTGCCGGCCGTGCCGATTATGATTTGGAACGTATTGTTTTCAACTCTGATATTGATAACGAGGCGAAGATTAATGTTATTCTCTTCGAGAAAGAGGAGGGCGACCCGCGTCCCAATAAGACTTCGTTCTATCTGCGTCCTATTCGCAGAGACGGGCAGTGGTATCTGACCACGAAGGACAACATTACTGACTCTAACGAGTTAAAGAGTAATGCCAATGCGGAAGTAGATGACTAAGTATACTTTTGCTGTACTGGTAATCCTGCTGGCGACTTCGTGTCGTCGGCAGGCTTCTGTTAAGAACGATGCGCCTTCAGCGGAGATAGAGTTCCTGACGGAGACCAATCATGATTTTAGTTCCTATTGTGAGCGAGATACGGTCTTCTTTGATTTTGTCTATAAGAATGTGGGTAAGGTGCCTTTTGTGATAAACAGGATTGTCACATCGTGTGGCTGCACGAAAGCCCGTTATGCGAAACATGCCGTTCGTCCTGGCGAGACCGATACTATCCGGGTACTTTATGACGGAGCAGGCTTCTCAGAAGGTTCCTTTACGAAGCGCTGTGATATCTATTCCAATGCGGATACTGTCTACCAGTTACGAATACATGGCTATTATTACAACCCCCGGTGATGCAACTTGTAGTTTCTCGGCATGTAACTTGTAGTTTGTCGGCATGTAACTATCAGTTTGTCGGTAGGAAACCCCTGCTTTGTCGGTATGTAACTGGTGCTCACTTGTAATGTGAGCACTTTTTTGCTTATTCTGAGCAGTAATTTGTAGCCCGTTTTTAGGTTTTTTGCATTTTCCTTTAAAAAATTTTGCATTTATAAAATACTTTTCGTATCTTTGCAACCAAATAGACTATTTACTTAATATTAGGGACTTATGAAGATTAAGACATTATTGGTTGCTTGCTTGGCTTTGGTAAGCCTGAGCGCAATGGCACAGAAGCAGCAGAAGGTGGTCGACCGCGTTGACCAGCGTACTGTGCAAGAGTACGATCACACTGATGTGACGACCAAGTTTAAGCCTTATTGGTATCTGGATCTGCAGGGCGGTGCCCAGTGGACCATTGGTGAGGCAAAGTTCAAGGACCTCCTCTCTCCCAACGTACAGCTGGGTCTGGGTTATCAGTTCTCAAAGGTTGTTGGTGCTCGTCTGGCTTTTAACGGCTGGCAGTCAAAGGGTGGTTTCAACAATCTGGAGATTATGAAGTATAAGTGGAAGTATGTAGCTGGTGGTTTGGATGTTACGTTCAACATCTCTAACCTCGTAGCAGGCTGGAACCCCAAGCGTTTCTTCAACTTCTCACTGTTCGTAGGCGGTGGCGCCAACATGGCCTTCAGCAATGACGAGGCAAACGATCTGGCAGCTAAGGGATACAATATGCAGTATCTGTGGGATGGCACTAAGTTCCGTCCTTACTTCCGTGGTGGTGCACAGGCTATGTTCCGTCTGAGCGACTATGTGAACCTGTTGCTGGAGGGTAGTTTCAACGGTCTGTCTGACAAGTACAACTCTAAGTATGGTGACAACATCGACAAGTACGTGAACGCTCTGATCGGTCTGCGCATCAACTTGGGCAAGACCTACAAGGAGGAGAAGCACGAGGTTTATCGCGATGTCGTAGTCACCGATACTATCTATAAGTATGTAACCATCGAGGAACCGAAGCCTGCTAAGGTAGAACCAATGCGCCGTGAGGTATTCTTCATCATCAATAAGTATGACATTCGCGACACAGAGGCTGGTAAAATCAAGGATGTTGCTGACTACCTGAACGCCAACAAGGATGCCAAGGTAAACATCGTAGGTTATGCTGACGCTGGTACTGGTAACGACCGTATCAACGACCGTCTGGCCAAGCAGCGTGCTGATGCTGTTGTAAAGTGCCTGCTTGAGAAGTACGAGATTGCTGCTGACCGCATCAGCTACGACTCTAAGGGTGCTCGTGAGCAGCCGTTCGCAGAGAACGACAAGAACCGCGTTACCATTATGATTGCTGAATAAGCAAGCCCAGATCATTTAAGTCTATAAAAAATCCTGCCAAACTGACGTTGGCAGGATTTTCTTTTCTATACTTTCATTTACCTCGGAGGTTCGCTTTCTCTTTATTTCTTAATCATGTGGATGCCTTTCTTGGCGAGCGATACCACTACATAATTGAAGATAATCATAACCTAAACTTTTTAATTGTTAAATCCTAAAAACTACTTTCTTTATGTCTCTTTTGTCTTTTGACACTGCAAATGTACGAATTGTGCGCGAACACACAAAGGGTTTATTCCTTTTTTATTCAATATGTGCTTTCTTCTTGATGTAGGTCAAAGTAGAAAGACTTACAATCCTAAGTTTAAGGCAAATTCTTTGTATATTCAAAAAAGATTCGTACCTTTGCAGCTGATTAGCAAACAGAGGGTTTGAAACGTAGCTTCTATATGTTTTTTTTAATTGGTGTGCTTCTGGTCTGCATGACTACTTGGGGGCGCACTAAGAAACGTATCGTTCCTCCCCCAACGCTTTACGGAAACCGACTTGATACGTTGACATTCGGCGAGCGTTTCAGCCTAAAGACCAATGGCATAGACTGGCTATTGCTGACTCCTAATCTTGGAGTTGAATTTACCTTGGGGAATATGAACTGGAGTCGCTGGACTATAGGGGTCAGTGGACGATATAAACCTTCAGGACGTGAAGTGACAACTTCCTATCATTCCCTGATTTTTCGTGATGTCCGTTTGGATATCCGTCGTTATATGCATACTAAGCGTGAGCGGTTGTCCTGGTTTGCCGGTATTTACGGGACCTATGGTAAACATGACGTGAAACTCAACGAAACAGGCTATGACGGTCATCATATAGCAGCCGGTTTGACAGGTGGTTTAGTGATGCCCCTTTATGGCTATCGGAATGGTAGTAGTTTGGATTTAGAGTTTTCTGCAAGTGCTGGTGTGATGTTTGCCAAGCATGACGAGTACCGGAAGGAGAATGATTCGTATGTAACCATTGCCCCTGCGACGACTTATGCGATGGACTGGAGTCCTGTTTTGTATCTTGTTGGCAATAATGTGTTGCGTGTCAGCTTAGTCTATCATTTTGGGCCTTCTGTTTCCAATCGCTATAAGCGCCGTGTAGCTGTTGATGAGCAATACCGTTTGCATCTTTACGATATGAAGCTGCATCGTGACTCTATACGACAGGCTAATACTGAGCGCAGGGAATTTCGTCGCGACTCGCTTGACAAGGTTGACTATGAGCGACGTTTCGAGAAACAGCGCCTTGCATTGGAGAAGGCATTCATAGCAGACTCCTTGCGACAGGTGAAAAAGCTGGAGGCCAAAGATACTACAAAAGTAAAGAAGAAATGAGGGGATGGAAGAAAATATGGCTTATGGCTATTGTGACAATATTGCCGATGAAGGGCAGTGCACAATTGCTGGCTGTCAATACTGATGTAGCTTTGCTGGCCACCCAGACCTATAATATCGGGTTTGAGATGACTGTCAGTAATCGAAGTACACTAAGCCTTGCCGTGTTGGGAAATTATCACCCATGGGTGCTTAGCGATATGCGCTGTATAGCGGTACAGCCCGAGTGGCGCTATTACCTCAGCGGTCGTTCCATGATGTCTCACTTTGTAGGTGTCAGTATCTTAGCGGCAAACTACGATTTCACATGGAAGGAGGAAAACCACCATGGCGATGCCGTTGGGGCAGGGGTGACCTTTGGTTATGTGCTACCACTCTCAGAGCGACTGAACATAGACTTCCATGCCGGTGTAGGCCTGGTTTTCTACAATAGTAAAGAGTATCCGGTGGGCAGTATCATTCTTCCTACTAAGATTGGCATCTCGCTGTCGTATATAATAAGATAAAGGTGAACATCAGAAAATTCATATTGACCCTCATCATGATGTGTGCGGCTCTTACAGGACGTGCACAGGTAGTGCATATTACAGGTCAGGTTTGCAGGGTCATGAAGAGTATTGACGGCGGAACACAGAAAATGCCGGTAAGTATTACCGTCTATGTCTTCGACAATGTGACCGAAGCTAATCGTCAGGCTCAGGAGTATCGTGCTCAGGCCAAACGCCAAGGAGGATATGCGACGATCAAGAGTAACGACCTGGTCAAACCCGACTATGAAGGGCATTTTGAGGCCGACGTGGCGGTGGGTGGTGCATTGCTGGTAGTTGATGAGGGTAATCCTCAAGTCACCAAAATTACCAGTGAGCTGAATTATGAGATTGTCTTGAAGAGCGATACTGCTGATGGTATCTTGCTGAAGAATACAGATATCTATGGTGAGCGCAAAGGTATCGCTATGCGAGAGTTGCCTCCTATTGATGATGGTCCCAACCTGCACTGGAATGTGACAATGGGGCTTCCTGCCGAATATGGTGACAATCGTTCGCGACTGATTTTCCAGCCTGCTGTTATAGACTGCCAGACAGAGGATACCATACAATATCTGGAACCGATGGTTTTCGAAGGAAGCAAGTACCGACTTGCCCAGCGTCGCCGTAAGAGTTTTGATGTCTTGCGCAATGACTCGTTGGCACCCTATCTGCAATCCACACTGCTTAGCAACCAACCATTATCCTTCCAATGGGAGACCACTTTTCCTAAACCCAATCCGGATTATAGCTATAAGTGGGTGTCGGTGTTACAGATGGAAGACTTTAACCATGTTTACTATGCCGACAACACCAAGGAGGGTACATGTAATAGCCGCAAGCCCTGGAAGATGCTTGAAATTGACTTTGCCCGTAAAGAGATTACGCTCGACGAGCGTTATTATGAGCAGGCCAAGGCTCAGCTGCGAGAGACCGACCGTGACTTGCAGTTGACCTTTGAGGTTGGAAGCGCCCGATTAACGGAAGACTCTGTCAATACACAGCAAATCAATCATTTGATTCGTGAGTTGAAGTCATATGGCCGACAGCTGATGAATGTAAAGATTCAAGGAACGGCTTCACCTGATGGAAATGCTGGGCACAATACTGAATTGGCTAACAAACGTGCCCAGATGGCGTTGGGCATGATTAGTCGGTATGTGGGTACTGCCAGCATGCAGGTGGCTTCGCCGAGGGTTTACTCCTGGAGTGATGTAGCAGACTCCCTGGACCAGCGTGGACTGCATATAGAGGCTGTCGAACTACGTGAGTTAATCAGTCGCAATGCCATTGCCGGCATTCGGCGTATGATGGGCGAACAGCCGGTTATTAATCAGATATTGCAGAACCAGCGACTAATGAAGTGCTCGTATACCATTCGTCAGAACAAAGTGATGGATCCCGAGGAAGCCTTATGGGCTTACTATCACGACAAATCGTATGCCGAGGGAGGCGACAATCGTTTCTCCAATGGCGATTACTATCACCTATTCCGTCAAATAAAGGATTCTGCCGAATTGCGTAAGCTGACAGTCAGAGCATATAACGAAATGAAGGACCGCCCCTCGTCGAAATACAGTCCATTTGCTGCCTATATTGCCAATCGTATGGCCTGTTATGCGATAGAACGTGGCGAGGGGAATACCGATATCTTGGCTCCTTTTATCGATATGAAGTCAGGGCTGGAGGCTCAACGACAGATATCTTTTGACAATGAGTTCACGTATACAGTCAATCGAAGAGAGATAGTAGCCAATCAGGCTGTGATGTATTTTAAAGGAATGAAACTGGGTGCGGCTTCGCATTTGGTCAGTAAATTGCCCAATACAGATGAGTTCCGAGACATTAAGATGTTCACTGATCTGGAAACACTCTTCTTCAAACAGAACAAGACTACGGAGGAGCAGAAACGCGCAGAGGCAGCATTGCATTATGCTATGCAGAGCAGTGCCCTCAATCGTGCTGTGCTTAGCTTCGAGCTCTCGCCCGAACTGGGGAAAACGTATCAGGATGTCGAACCCATGATTGATGCTCTCCCCGATGAAAGTCCCAAGAAGTGGTATATTAAAGGGGTAATAGCTGCCAATAGTCCAGAGGCCAGCAATGACGACTTTATGGAGTTGGCTGCCAAGTATGGTGCCGAGAAGGCAATCCTCATACAGGAAAACAAGACCCCCTCGTTCCTGGCTTACATGCAGCATTGCTTTGATATAGATCCAAGTTATTATAAGAAGTATTACAACTCTGATGCTAATATCAGCGATGAAATCAAAAAGAAATACCCATACGATCAGAACAAGGCGCAGGTATATCGTGAGAAATTCGAGACGCTGCTGACAACGGGTCAAAAGGAAGAAACGGAACAAATGAATGAAGGCAAGGAGAATTAATATCATATCGTGTTACAGTCTATTGCTAGTCCTGCTTCTGGGCATATCGTCCAGTAGTAGGGCCGATAGTATTCCAGTGAAGATAGCCAGTGATACGGCTATCGATTCTGTATCGTATGAGATGCCACGCCCTAAGGACTTCAACGCTTTTCGTTTTACCCTTGACGGAAGGCATCGCTACCAAGGCGACATGATGCCGAAGGGCAATACCTTTATTGATTTCGGAGCTGGTCTGATGTTGCTTAAGCATAGCAATACGAACAAGTTTAAGCCCGTTACGACTTTGCACCTGCGTTTGGGAAGGCAGTTCAACCAGCTGCACTCGGCACGCATCGGTATATCGGGTGGTGTTGGCTATATGAACAGCGGACAGAAGGGCAATGGATCTCAGGTAGTTATGGGTATGATAAGTGGAGAGGCTGATTATCTCTTCAGTCTGTCGAACTATCTGTTGGGCTATCGTCCAGAACGTCCTATAGACCTCTCGTTCATGATGGGCTTAGGCTTTAACCGTTTCATGCTTGGTGGCGGTAACAACCAGAAAACGGCTTTGGATCTAAAAGAAAGCAGTTCCTCCTACAATTTCCATGCAGGATTACAGATGAAGTTCTTTACTGGTCCACATGCCTCAATCACTGCCGAGCCTTTTGTGATGTTGAGTAATGAGTCGGCAGATTTGGCGAATCATGATGCTGACTGGCATCGATACAAGGTGTCGTATGGCATCAATCTCTCTTATATCTATTATCTGAATAATCAGTTGGCACCGCCCTCGATGACGGGAAACTTCAAGAGGAGGTCTGCCCCTGGGGAACGTTGGCTGCAAGGTGATGTCAACGACAAGATGCAACGACGTCCGCTGTTTGTGCACTATGGCGCAGGAATGGCTGCATACAATATGTTCAATGGCCTACAATGGAACAAAACAACGGGACTTACTGCCAATATCGGCTTTGGTGGATGGCTGTCTTCTTCTCTTGGTCTGCGTACCGTTCTGAGTGCTACCAACGGGCGATGGTCTGAAACAGGTAACCAAGTGAACATGATGGGCTATGCCTCAGTAGCTATTGATGCTGTAGTCAATCCTTTCGGCCTGACACGTCGTTACAACTGGGAATCGGCAATGGGGCTGAACCTAATTGCCGGCTACGAGTTAGGTTGGTTGAGGATGGCCAATACAGGCGGAGACAATCATAGCGTGGTGAATGGCTATCGCTTGGGTCTGCAACCATGGATCCGCTTAAGTCATGATACTCGGTTCTACCTTGAGCCCATGTATACCTTTTTGTATTATCGTCAGGGTAATCAGAATCGCAAGCGGAATGATCAGGTGTCACTCATGTTAGGAATGGAACTACTCATTGGCAATCGTCGTGACTGTTGTCTGGCCTGCGACAGTTCCTTCTTGCCCAACGGCTATTTTGTAGGTATTGGCGGGGGGTGGAATACGACTGTTCGTAGATGGAAGTATAGTACAGAATCGGATAACCTGTTCAAGAATGCCTTATTTTTTGCAGGTTATCATTTCGATTCATACAATGGGGTGATGCTAACGGAGGAGTATCTAACCGATAAAGTAGCGTTGCAGGATGGAGAGCTGAAATGGAAGAATTGGATGACCTCTGCCAGTTATCTGCTCAATATCTCCAACCTCTTTACAGGCTATCAGACCGGCAAGCGATGGAATGTCAGTGTTATGGTTGGCCCAACGTTGGCTATTAACAAAGAGAAGGCGCGTTTCGGTTTGCATGGAGGTATCCAGCTTGACTATCGTATCAACAAATATTTTGCCTTGTTCTATCAGCATCGCCTCTATTGGATGGACAAACGTCTATATGAATCAAATCAGTTGTATAATCAGGCGGGAACACTCATCAGTAGTATGAATTTGGGCTTGATGTATCAGTTTGACGATATTGTAGCTCCAACAGTGCGTGTAGTAAAAGGTGCTGCTCGTGGCGTAGGCAAGTTGTTTAAACAGCAGCGCAGTCCATTCTTCATGGATTATGGCTATGGTTTGGCACGATTTCCCAGCATGCCTGCCAAGGGAATCAGCTCATGGGGCTCTTCTATGCAGTTGTCAGCAGGTCGGTGGATGATTCCTGCTGTAGGTTTGCGCGCAGGTATCTGTGTAAATAAGGGTGGTGCTCTCTCTATTGGTGCCCGTGAGGCAAGTGTTGCTAATGATATTGTCACCACTACAGTTTATGGTTCTTTGTTTGCCGATGTGATGGTGAATCCATTGGGCTTTGTAAGTAATTACAACTGGGACCAGCGTTTTGGGGTCAATCTCTTTGCTGGTTTGCACAAGGGTATCATTGCCGTGGAGGGTTATAATAGTGAAGCACGCAGCAAGGATCTTTATGCCTCGGGCTGGCGTGCTGGTATGCAACTGTGGGTGAAGTTACAGGATGACCTTCGCTTATATGTGGAGCCTACCTATACTCGTATGAACTGTGACAAGGTTTACATCAATGAAAGTCAGTCTGCCGTACGCATGACTGCAGCCAAAGGATATTCGCAGTTCGATGTCAAGGATGCTATGAGTGTTCGTGTCGGGCTCACAGCCCTGTTACGCAATCCCCAAAAGCGGTCAAGTAGTAATCAGGCCTCTCCTGCAAGTCGCAATTTCTTTGCGGGTGTTGGTGGAGGATGGAACTTCAACCTGAGTAAGTGGAGCTATGTCAATAGCGGGCTTAATATCAATGCCTTGCTCTATGGAGGATATTCTTTCGGCAAATACCATTCTTTACGTGCACAGGCCGAGTATGTATCTGACGATGTCGCCGTTAGAAATGGCGAAGCTCAGAGAACGCGCATAGGACTCTTTTCGGTAGATTATCAGCTGGATATGACGACATTGTTAAATGGCTACAATGCTCAGCGTCGTTGGGATATGGCCTTATTCTTAGGCCCTTCAGTGACTGACAAAGGAAAGATTGGTCTCAATGGCGGTATCAATATCGGATATGAATTGAATAGGAAATGGGGAATTTTCTACAACCAAAATGTCTATCTGTTCAGTGATGCCAAGATGTTCCCACAAACTCAAATTACGGGTAAATTAGCCGTCATTAATACCTTTAATTTAGGCGTGAATTACAAGTTCTGAAAGTTTAGAGGGCGTTGCTGATGCGGATAGCGTAGCTGTCGGTCGGATCGATATCCATAATTTTATCGACATATACCATGGTGTTTTTCTTATCGTTCTTACGATAATAATAATAGGCCATATACTTGTAGCATTCCATCAGCTGTGACTGGTTACCCTCCTTAGTACTCAGCAGAGTGATAACTTTCTGGTAATGAGGCTTGGCAAGGCCTTTTTCAGTTTCAGGATCCAGTGCTACGTTAGTACGTGCCCTATAAAAAGCGCCAAGATAGCTGTCGGGACGCATTTGTTCCACTTTCTCATAGTGACTGTCTGCTAAGCGTAGCGCTTCTACTTTGGCAGCAGTCAGTTCTTTTTCCTGGCTTTTGTCTGTACCCATTGAATAGTAGAGGTTGCCAAGGTGTAATTCTTTATAGGAGGTGCGGTCATCAGCCTCGAGTTTGTCGAGGTATAGCTTGTAGTAAGTGATAGCATTGGCATAATCGTCAATTTTCTCATAAGCCTCTGAGACAACCTTGAAAGCATCTATTCGATCGGGGTTTAGCTCGATAACGCGGTTGAACTGGGCAATAGCTTCGTCGTATAGGCCTTTGCCATTGAGGGCATATCCATAGTAGAGATAGTCCAGATACTGGAAATGGGGATTGTCACTTTGGTGGAAAAGTTTGTTGGCAGCCTCCAAAGCGATATCGTAGTTCTTCAGTTCCGTATTATTATACAACAACATACGGTTGAATGCGGGATGACGGGGATAGTTAAGTACGCCTTTGTGGGTCACTACCAGTGAACTGTCGAACTTCTGTTGAAAGTAGTAGGAGAGTGCGAAGTTTGTCAGCGTCTCTTTATTAAGCGAATCAATGGGAATGCGGGCGTATATAGGTGCTGCCTTGCTGTATTGGGCGTTATCGTAAAAGATGCCGGCAATCTTCAGGTCGATGTCAGTGTCGTGGCGGTACTGCTTAAGTACTTCCAGTTGGTGAATGGCCTTCTCAGGATTGGTCTTTGCATAGAGACGGGCGTACTTGTAGTATGCTTCGGGGGCACGTTTGTTAAAGTAAATAGCCCTACTATAATAGTATTCTGCCTTTTGACGGTCATTCTTTGCCAGTGCAATGTCACCGGCAAGATTGATGATGTTAGGGGAAATGCGCTGCATATGGTAACCCTTGTCATAGAAGTATTCCGCATCTTCTATTCGGCCTTTATGCAGGAAAGCGGTTCCGATGGCTGCTGCCAAATCAGGATTCTTCTTGTCTTTTTTCAACATGTTGTCAGCGATGCTGCGCGCATGAACAGAATCCTTCTGAAGAATTTCCTTGAGTTGGGCTGTGATACGCTGATAGCTGTTGGAACTAATCGATCCGGAAAAACCAATCAGTAAAACAAGCCCTATGAGATATCTCCTCATCTTCCTTCTCTGGTAGTTGTTTCAAAAAGAGGGCAGTTATATGAACTGCCCTCTTTATTAGCATATCTGTTGTAGCTTACTTCAGCTTCTTGTAACCATAAACGGCGCGGTCGCCCAGCTGCTCCTCGATGCGGATGAGCTGGTTGTACTTAGCCATACGGTCGGTACGAGACAGCGAACCAGTCTTGATCTGACCACTGTTGGTAGCAACGGCGATGTCAGCGATGGTGGTGTCCTCAGTCTCACCAGAGCGGTGTGAAGTAACGGTGGTGTAGCCGTGACGGTGAGCCATCTCGATAGCGTCGAGGGTCTCAGAGAGAGAACCAATCTGGTTCACCTTGATGAGGATAGAGTTGGCAGCACCCATCTTGATGCCCTTCTCCAGGAACTTCACGTTGGTAACGAACAGGTCGTCGCCTACGAGCTGGCAGCGGTCACCGATGCGCTCGGTCAGCTTCACCCAGTTCTCCCAGTCGTTCTCGTCGAGACCGTCCTCAATAGAGTCGATAGGATACTTGGTGATGAGCTGCTCCAAGTAGTCAATCTGCTCAGCGGCAGAGAGCTTCTTGCCATTAGGATCTTTCTTGGCACCGTTCTTCAGCTGGCGATAGTCGTAGAACCACTCGCCATTCTCCTGTACTGCAAACTCAGAAGCAGCGCAGTCCATAGCAATCTTCACGTCCTTGCCAGGCTCGTAGCCAGCCTTCTTGATAGCCTCGATGATGGTGTCGAGAGCATCCTCGATGCCATCGAAGTTTGGAGCGTAGCCACCCTCGTCGCCCACAGCGGTAGACAGACCGCGTGCCTTCAGCAGCTTAGCCAGGTTGTGGAACACCTCAGCACCCATGCGGATACCTTCCTTCTCAGAGGAAGCACCTACGGGACGAATCATGAACTCCTGGAATGCGATAGGAGCAGCAGAGTGAGCACCACCGTTGACGATGTTCATCATAGGAACAGGCAGCACGTAAGTGTTGGTACCACCGATATAACGATAGAGAGGAATCTGCAGATAGTTAGCAGCAGTGTGGGCAACAGCCAGTGATACACCGAGGATGGCGTTGGCACCGAGGTTCTTCTTGGTAGGAGTACCGTCAAGCTCCAACATCTTAGCATCGATAGCGCGCTGATCCAGCACGCTCATGCCGATGAGAGCGGGAGCAATCTTCTCGTTGACATTCTTGACAGCCTGCTCAACACCCTTACCCAGGTAGCGGCCCTTGTCGCCGTCGCGAAGCTCCAAAGCCTCGTTCTCACCGGTAGAAGCACCAGAGGGAACGCTGGCACGACCCATGTCGCCAGTCTCCAGAGTTACCTCAACCTCAACTGTAGGATTACCACGTGAATCCAGAATCTCTCTTGCGTGAATTTGTTCAATAATCATAATTGTCGTGTATTAAAAATGAATATATTGTAAACTTTCGGAATGCAAAGATACGAAAATTCTCCTAACTCCAAATGCTCAACGCTCAACTTTCTTAAGCTTTTAACCTTATTTATTATTATGTGACATCTGGAGTTGCCAAAAACGTGGAAAGGTTCGGGTAGGGGAAAGGACTGGCTATATGCATCTGCTGACCAGTGGCTGGATGACGGAACCAGATTTCGGCAGCATGCAGCCAGAGACGGTCGCTCTTGGTGCCGTAGAGTTCGTCGCCAACGATGGGGCAGCCCAGCCCGTCGGGGTGGGCACAGTGGATGCGCAGCTGGTGGGTGCGCCCCGTCTGGGGCCAAAGGGCAACGAGTGTCCCACCTTGGGCTTGGCCTGTCGTGGGGATGGTGCCCAGTACCTCGTAGTCGGTGATAGCCCGCTTGCCGTGTTCCAAGTCTACCACCTGTCGCGGACGGTTCATGGGGTCTGGCCGCAGGGGCAGGGTGATGCGTCCCTTTAATCCTATATTCGCCAGAATCCCTTGATTCTCTGGATTTCCTGAACTTTCAAGAACTGCCAGATATTTCTTCCTCACCTCGTGTTTGATGAACTGCTCTTGCAGCGAGTGATAGACCTCCAGCGACTTGGCTACGATCAGCAGTCCGCTGGTGGGCATGTCGAGACGGTGGGCTATGATGCTGTTCGGATAGCGCTGTCGCATGATGGTCTCGACGCTGTACTGTTCGATGCGCCCTGGCATTGACAGCAGTCCGCTGGGCTTGTCGACCACCAGCAGCCACTCGTCCTCGTAGACCGTTGGCAATTCCAGGCGGGCAAAGCCCAGTGACTCAGGGTCTGGGTCGACCTCCAGCCCTTGCAGCATCCACGTCAGGATGGGCTTGCACTTGCCTCGGCAGGCAGGATAGTAGTTCAGGTGCTGACGCAGCTCGGTCTTGGTGGCTGCCCCCCACCAGAATTCGGCCATGCAGAGGGGTTCCAGTCCTTGCCGGTAGGCATATTGCAGCAGCTTGGGGGCACAGCAGTCGCCCGTACCACCAGGGGGTAGGGGGAATTTTCGTAGCAGCTTGGGCCGGTTGTAATATTCCTGCCAGAGTGCTACCAGGTCTTTCGTCTCACCATGGGCATTGAGCAGCTGGTACTGGTGAAACAGCCACAGTTGCAGGTCCTGCGACATCTTTTTGGTAGTCAGTGGTGAGAGGTGCGTGGCGAGGGATATCTCCCGCTCCGTGGTCTTGAAATGACCGTCGGGCTGCTGGGCATCGTAGACTGGAGGCACAAAGTATTCCCAGTCGTTGCGTCCGGCCAGCAGGCCGCTATAGGCAGCCAGGAATGCCAGCCCCCCCTCCTTTTCGGAAGGAGTCGGGGGCAGGTTTACCACCAGCACGCCGAACATCTTCCCATGGTCGGCATCATCGCGAATGACTTCATGGCTGGCGATATACTGCTGCAACTCCCGTGCTGCCAACTGGCATAGCGGGTGGGGCTCATAGGCAAATGGATAGGTAAACCGCTCAGGCTTCTCAATGTCAGTATGCAACGGATGCAATGATGCTATCATGATGGCAAAGGTAGTGTATATTGAGCGAAAAACCAAATTTATTTGCCTTTTTTCGAAATTCAGCCTATCTTCATAACGGAGAAAAGTATATATAATTTTAAAATATTCGCCTAATATTTTGTTGTTTCACAAAAATTGCTTAAATTTGCATCCGTAATGTGCACTTCTCCTTCGTGAGGAGGTGACTACTAACGCATAAAACAAATTATTAGATACAATTCAATAACATTATTAACTTAAAAACAAAATGCGTATGAAGAAATTTTTCTTAATGATCGTGGGAATGGTCATGACGCTGAGTGTTCAGGCACAAGGTAAGTTTGCCCTTGCAGAAGGCGACACTTACAAGAGTGCAGACCAGGTGACAGATGTTCCCAACATTACTCTGACCTTTGGCGAGGCTGGAGGTAATGACTTTAAGGCAGCTTCTGCTGCAGGAAGTGTAGAGGGCTATACCGCTTTTACAGAAGGTAATGGTACAAATGGTAACAAGGCTGGTGGTACGTTTTACACCTTAGCTCCAGAAAAGGATGGTAAGATTGCCGTGGCAGTAGTACTGAATTCAGGCAAAAAGTTCTACATTGAAGAAGATGGAACAGCTTTGGCAGACTATAATGGCATTACTGTCGATGAAAAGTTTTATGGAACATTTGCCTTTGACGTTCAGGCTGGCAAGTCATACAAAGTATATTGTGCCGGTTCAAAGCTTGGCTTCTTTGGTTTTGAGTATGAAGTTTCAGGCTTTGCCAAGAGTGGTGATCTTTCAGAGTTGATTGCTGCTTATATTGAGGCTAATCCTGATTTGGAAGCTTACGACATTGTACTGCCTGCAGGTGGTGCTTACACAGTTTCAGCTCCAATAATTATCAGCAAGCCTCTTACGATTATTGGTGACGCCACAAGTCCTGCAACGATTGACGCTTCTGTACTGACTGGCGACAATGCTATTATCAAGATGGCTCCAGTAGAGGATATGACAACTTTGGAGAAGGTTGTTTTCAGTAATTTGAACATGAAGATTGCCACAAGACTCTTCTATGCCAACAAGCAGAAGTATTGGGTCAAGAAACTATATGTTGATAATTGTCTTATTGCTGTTGACGGTACTTTCAAGAAGAGTATTTTCGACTGTAACGGTGGTGGTAACGTAAGCCATCTGCTGGTAAACAAGTCAACCATTTATGCTAATCCCAAAGTTGGTCAGAACGGTGGATTCTTCAGCTCACAGTCAAGCCAGAAGCCTACCGAATTTGGCGCAGATGAAAAACAGACGTTCGAAATTACCAATTCAACTCTTTACAACATTACCAACGCTAACGACATGTGTACCTTGAGAGAAAAGGACAAGGACTATTTGACGTTTATATTGACGGATAATATTATCGTTAATTGTGGTAAGAATAAGCAATTCTTTAAAGGCTTTGCAGGCGGAAGTGATGCAAAAAAAGCTACTTGGATTGTTGACAAGAATACGATATTCTGGGGTGGTGTAGACGTAAGTAAGGATGAAACCATCAAGGGAACAAATGCTGAGGTTAAGAATTGTTTGACAACTGATCCTGGCTTTGCTGATCCTGAGAATGGTGACTTTACAGTATCTTTGACGAGTGATCAGGCTGAGTATAAAACTGGTGACCCACGCTGGTTAATTGATGCTTCGGAATATGTCATCCTGAACCTGCCTTCCGGTAGTGACATTGGTAAGGAGTTGGAAGCTTTTAATGCTGAGACTCCAAAGGGTGTAACTGTCAATTTGGTGAAGGATGGTGCTTATACCTCAAGTAAGCCAATCTATTTCTCTTGTCCTATTGCCATCAATGGTGCCGAAGGTGCTGTGATTGACGCTTCTGCTAATACGAAGCCCTTCATCCTGATGCGTCCGCTGCCCGTTGCAGATTTGAACGAATTTGGTGCATACGAGATTGGTGCAATTACTATTAAGGATGTAAAGATAACAGGTGTCAAGAACCGTTTGCTCTATGCTGATCGTCAGAACTATCTGTTTGCAAAGATTGCAGTTGAGAATAGTGTAATTCAGATTGACGGAACTACACCTCGTAGTATCTTTGACTTCTATTGTGGTGGTAACTTCCAGGAACTGAGCATTCTGAACTCAACGCTTTATGCTGATCCTTCGAACAGTCAGCGTGGTGGTCTGATTAGCACGCAGTCATCGAACAATGTTATCGAGATGGGTGGTAAGGGCCAGAAGATTAGCATCCAGAACTCAACTCTCTATAACATTGCTTATGGCAAGACTCCTGTACTGCAGGAAAATCATAGCCAGAAGTATCTGACCTTTGAGGTACAGAACAACGTCATCGTGAATTGCGGTGAGAAGGGTAAGTTCATCGTTGGTCTGAACGAGGGTCAGGCGAGCACCGAACCTAAATGGTTGATAGGTAATAATACATACACCTTCGACGGTGAGGATACTGGTATCACTGAGGCCTTTGGCAACAAGATTGCTGGTCCTGTATCGTTCAAGGACGCTACGAAGGGCGACTTTACGCTGAGCATCTTAACACTGGCCTTCGAGCGTGGCATCGGTGACCCGCGCTGGCTGACTCCTGCAGAGGATGAGGTAATGCTCGCTCTTGAGAGCGGCAAGGACCTTGGTGCCGAGGTGGCAGCCGCCACTGAGGGCAAGACCGTGAATACACTGCTGGTCAAGCTGGCCGCAGACGGACAGTATACATCCAGCAAGATGATAGAATTTGCTGGTAACCTTGTGATCAAGGGTGACGAGGATAAGCCTGCCACAATTGACGGCTCAGCACTGGAGACCCCATTCCTGCAGCTTGCCACTATCCCAACACCAGAGGTAGTCACTGCTCAGCGTCGTGCTGCCAATGAGAATGGCTTTGAAGTAATCGATCAGGTGACTATGCTCAATACCAAGGTGAGCGGTCTGAAGTACCAGTTCTTCTATGCCAACAAGCAGAAGTATCTAATCAAGCAGTTCACCATTGGCAACAGCATCATCGGTATCGACGGCACTAACAAGAAGAGCATCTTCGACTTCAACGGCGGTGGACTTGCCGAGGAACTGACGGTAGCTGGCTCGACACTGTGGGCAAATCCCACGAACGCCCAGAATGGCGGTCTCTACAGCACGCAGAGCGGTTCTAAGATAGAAGAAGCAGGTGCCGAAAAGAACATTATTAGTATAGCCTACTCGACAATCTATAACATTGCCAACGGCAAGACTACCTCTACGCTGCGCCAAAACAGCCAGGCAGCGCAAAAGTACATTGTCCAGAATAGTATCATTGCTGAGAGCGGCAAGGAAGGCCAGTTCCTGGCAGGTCTGAATGGCGGTCAGAAGGGCAAGGCCGATAACTTCGAGGTCGATGGCAACAACATCACGTTCGGTGGTGCAGACGTCACCGAAACTGAGGCCACGAAGATCAGTGGTACAATCAACAATCCTGTAACAGGTGCAGTTGCCTTTAAGGATGCCCAAAATGGCGACTTCACACTGGCTAAGATGAGTGCTCAGAATGCAGCCCACATTGGTGACCCCCGTTGGCTGGTAGCTGTACCTGAGGACATCACGATAGCTCCTGCCGAGGGTGACATCACCACAGCGTTGGAGGATGCTTTGAAGGACAAGGCTGCCAAGAACATCACTATCAATCTGGCAGAGGGTGGTCAATACACCATCACGAAAACTATCGATGCTCCTGCTTCGGTGACAATCAACGGAAATGGTGCTACCATTGATGCCAGTGCTTTGACGAGTCCTATGATTCAGCTGAGCAACGATCCAAGCGTGCTTCCTACCATGAAGGAGAAAGAAGACGGTACCACAGAGGTAGTGTCGTACAAGATTGATGGTGTAAAGGTCAAGGATGTGGCCATCAGCGGCCTGAAGTACCAGCTGTTCTATGCCAACAAGCAGTCGTATCTGCTCAATGAGCTGACCGTTGACAACAGCATCATCGGTATCGACGGCACCAACAAGAAGAGCATCTTCGACTTCAATGGCGGCGGTAACGTGGTAGCCCTTACGGTTCAGAACTCAACACTGTGGGCTAATCCTACGAACGGTCAGAACGGCGGTTTCTTCAGCTCTCAGAGCAGTAAGGAAGTGACCGATCTTGGTGGTGAGACCGCCAAGACCTCGATACTGAACTCGACACTTTACAATATCACGAATGCTAAGACCGTATCATCGCTTCGCAGGAACAGCCAGGCTTACCAGAGCTATGAGGTGAAGAATAACATTATTGTCGACTGCGGCAAGAGCGGCCAGTTCCTGAAGGGTTTGAATGCCGGTCAGGCAGGTAAGGACCAGAATTGGGACGTAGATAGCAATGTATTCAACTTCGGTGGTGCTGTCATCGCTGAGCAGATGATTGGTTCTACAGAGGAGAACATTAAGAACCCGATTGAGGTATTGGTTGTCTTTGCTGATGCCGAGAAGGGTGACTTTACTCAGAACAGCGCTAAGGTTGGTGACCCCCGCTGGATCAGTGATACTCCAACAGCCATCGAAACGATTAAGTCTGTCGATGCTGTTGACTTAGAGAATGCAGTTATCTACAACCTGAATGGTCAGCGTGTCGAGAAGGCTCAGAAGGGTCTCTACATCGTCAACGGCCGTAAGGTTGTGATTAAGTAAACGACCTCAATCCGCGGGGTTAATGTTGTGATTAAGTAAAATAGAAACTCTAAATAGTGAGGAGCGACTTCGTTGGGAGTCGCTCCTTATTTACGTATAGGCTGTCGTTTCAAGAAAGCAGCAGAAGGTCTGTGGATGTGCCCGGATGCTTACATTGCATACGGAAAAGTTGAGAAGTAAGAAAGATAATACGCAACTCACAAAAAACACTAAATAAAGGCGGAGAATCTTTGTTATATAAAAAGAAATAGGTAAATTTGTCGCAGATTTAAACCTAAAAAGGAGATTACGACTTATGAAAACGAAGTTATTGACGAGCACTTTATTATTGGTGTCGGCACTCACTGTGCAGGCCCAAGACGGTGGTGCGAACCAACCGTCTGTAATGGACATCAACACAAAAAAGCTGGGTGCACCGATACAGAAGACGATGTACGGCATCTTTTTTGAAGATATCAACTATGCTGCCGACGGTGGCTTGTATGGCGAGTTGGTGAAGAACCGCTCGTTTGAGTTTCCCCAGCACCTGATGGGCTGGCAGGCCTTTGGCAAGGTGGAGGTGAAGGATGACGGCCCGTTCGAGCGTTGTCCTCACTATGTGGTGCTCGCCGATCCTGGTCACAAGGAGCGTCGCACGGGTCTTGTGAACGAGGGCTACTTCGGCATTGGTCTCACAAAGGGCGAACAGTACCGTTTCTCTGTCTGGGCAAAGGCTCCTAAGGGTGAGGCTGCGCTGCGCATACAGCTGATTGACGAGCACTCGATGGGCGAGAAGCAGGAGTTTGCCGAGGAGACGCTGGCCGTAAGCTCGGCGGAGTGGAAGAAATATACGGTAGTGCTTACCTCGCCATTGACGCTGAAGCATGCCAAGCTGCGCATCTTCCTGAAGGGTAAGAACGCGGTGGCTTTGGAACACATCTCACTGTTCCCAGTCAATACCTATAAGAACAGGGAGAACGGCATGCGTCGCGACCTGGCGCAAGCCTTAGAAGACCTGCACCCCGGTATCTTCCGATTCCCTGGCGGATGTATCGTAGAGGGTACCGACCTGGCCACCCGCTACCAGTGGAAGAACAGCATCGGACCGGTGGAGAACCGTCCGCTGAACCAGAACCGCTGGGAGCACACCTTCGACTATCGTTACTATCCCGACTACTATCAGTCGTACGGCCTGGGGTTCTTCGAGTTCTTCCAGCTGTCTGAGGATATCGGTGCCGAGCCACTGCCCATCCTCAATGTGGGTATGGCTTGCCAGTATCAGAACTGGAACAAGGAGAGTGCCCATGTACCCGTGAGCGACTTGCAACCCTACATTGACGACTGTCTTGACCTGATAGAGTTTGCCAACGGTCCTGCTGACTCAGAGTGGGGCAAGAAGCGCGCAGAGATGGGCCACCCAGCACCATTCAATATGAAATATATCGGTGTGGGCAACGAGCAGTGGGGCGAGTTCTACTATGAGCGCCTGAAGCCCTTCGTGGCAGCCATCCGCGCCAAGTATCCTGACATCAAGATCGTAGGCACCAGCGGCCCTGTACCTGAAGATGTGCCTGACAACACTTATCGTTTTGAGGACGGATGGAAGGCAATGACAGCACAGAAGGCCGACCTGGTGGACGAACACTACTATCGCGACGAGCAGTGGTTCCTGACGCATGGACTGCGCTATGACTCATACAACCGTAAAGGGCCTAAGGTGTTTGCCGGCGAGTACGCCTGCCACGGCAAGGGTAAGAAGTGGAACCACTACGAAGCCGCCATCCTCGAGGCCGCCTTTATGACCGGTTTCGAGCGCAATGCCGACATTGTGCACATGACGACACCAGCCCCCTTGTTTGCCCATGTCGACGGCTGGCAGTGGCGTCCAGACCAGATCTGGTACGATCAGACGCAGATGTTCAAAACGGTGAGCTACTATGTGCAGCAGCTCTATGCCACCAATGCCGGAACTCATGTGTTGTCGCTCACCATGGATAAGAAGCCTGTGGCGAATCAGGAAGGCCAAAATGGACTCTTTGCCTCTGCTGCCTACGACCAGCAGACGAATGAGGTCATCATCAAGGTGGCCAACACCTCGCGCCAGCAACAGCCCGTACAGTTCAACCTGGCAGGCATGGCGGCGGAGAAGGCCACTACGCTGACGTTGAGCCACAGCGGCATGGATGACGAGAACTCGATAGCCCGTCCTGAGCTGATTACGCCTCAGAAGGGTACTGCCCAGCTGACAGCCGGCAAGAAGCAGGCTGCGCTGAGCGACGTGCTGCCTGCTATGTCGTTCCGTATCTATCGCGTGAAGAAATAGCAACTGCTGAATGAGGCTTGGCACATTGATTGTAGGCATGATGCTCGCTGTGGTGGTGAGCCTACGTTCGGAAGCACAGAGCATGCTGGCCGAGCACTACAACATGGCCTGTCTGGACCTCAGCGCTGGTCTGCCTCATAATCATGTTAACCAGCTGTTTGCCGACAGCCAAGGCTTCATTTGGGTATCCACCTATGGAGGAGGAGCCGTCAGATACGACGGCTACTCCTTTATGACACCCGTGCTGAACAAGAAAACGAGTATGGTCAGCAACTCGTGCAAGGGCTTTGCCGAAGACCGCTACCACCGGCTCTGGGTGGCTTTTGACGAGGGGACAGCTGTTATCGACATGCACACGCTGGACGCTACCGTCCCTTCGGACAATGGGAAAGGACGTATAGCTGCCAGGCTGAAGCTGCCATCTGTGAAGGTGTATTGCGACAGCAAGGGAGGACTCTGGCAACTGACCGTCGACAGTGTATTCCGCTATACCTTTCATACGGATGGCAGTGTGGCACACGTAAGTCGCTGCAGGTATCACGGCAATACACCCGACGTCACCATCCGCGACATAGAGCGCAACGGAACGGTATGGATGAATATTGAGGATGGGCTTTTCAAACTGGTAGAAACTGACGGGCAGCTGGTGCGCAAGGAGATAGCACCTGCGATGAAAGAGTTGCGGGGGCTTTATGTCACCGACCTGTTGCGACGCGGCAATACGGTGTGGATATCCACCAACCAGGGTGTGTTTGCCTACGACCAGTATTCCAGGACAATCAAGGCCTATCGCCATACCGCCGACGCAGAGTCGCTGGCACATGAGTTTGCCACCTCGTTGGCCGTCACCCCTGAAGGCACGCTACTGATAGGCACGCTGCGTGGCGTAGACATTCTGAACGAAACGAGCGGAACGTTCGAACATTGGAATGCTGCCACCGCTCAGAAACCGCTGCCCAGCGATTTTGTCAATTGCCTGCTAACCCATAACGGGCAGGTGTGGATTGGCACAGAGACGGCTGGCATCGTGAAGCTGACGCCACAGCCCTTGCTGCTGCGTAACTATGCCCACGAGCCTCAGCGTCAGCAGTCATTGTCGCGCAATCCCGTGAATGCCATGTATGCAGAGCCCAACGGTACGCTGTGGGTAGGAACCGTAGAGGGGGGACTGAACCGCAAAGATGCTTCAAACAACTTTACGCATTGGACGACAGCGAACTCAAGTCTGACGCACAACTCTGTCAGTGTGTTGGAACCCGACGCTCACGGCAGGCTGTGGATAGGCACGTGGGGCGGTGGTGTCTGCAGCATTTCGCTGGGCGAACACTCCTCCGTCAGCCGGCTCGAGATGCCCCCGCAGATGGCGGCACAGACCAGGTATGTAGGCTCGCTGGCCTACGACAAGTACAACGATGCCTTGTGGATAGGCTCCAACGACGGTATCTTTCTCTACGACTTGCAGTCAGGCAAGTTCTTCGACCCCTTCAGGGAGAATCGCAACATCAGGGGTTGTATAGGCAGCCATGTAGACAGAGACGGGCAACTGTGGATGGGTTGTCTGACGGGCGTGTGTGTGATTGACCTGAAGTCTGGCAGGGCAGGCAGCAACTTCCGCTATCGCCATCTGCGCAATAAGCTCAACCAGCCGTCATCGCCAGTGGTTGACAAGATATGTTGTTTCTGCGAGGCAAAGGACGGTACGCTGTGGCTTGGTTCCAACGGATATGGCTTCTATCGGCACGTGGTGGATGCGGAGAGCGGTAAGGAGCGCTTTGAGGTGCTGACTACGCACGACGGCTTGGCCAACAATGCCGTCAAGGGAATGGTGGAAGACGAGCAGGGTCGGCTCTGGATTACCACAGACAACGGACTCTCTGTCTATAATACGCGCACGCAAACATTTAATAATTATGGGGATGACGACGGGCTGCTTTGTCAGCGGTTCTATTGGAATTCGGCAGTGAAAGGCGCCGACGGTGCCATCTATCTCGGCTCTCTGAGGGGACTGACGGAGATACGTGGCGAGAATGCCGACGCACAACCGCCGGTCCGTCTAACGTTTACGCGGCTGATGGTTGACAATCAGGTCATTACGGCCGCCAACAGTGACTTGATAGATGCCGATGTCTCGCAAGCCACATGTATCCGTCTGCACGAGTCAAACAAGTCGGTGTCGATAGATTTCTCAACACTGACCTACGCGGGTGATGCCCAGGGACAGTACAGCTATCGGCTGAAGGGATTCGAAAACGAGTGGATACCATTGAGCCCAGGCGAGCATTCGGTGCGCTATACCAGTCTTAAGTCGGGAGCATACGTCTTTGAAGTTGCCTACGCCCATGGAGACGAGCAGGATAAAGAAACGATTAGCATACATATCGACGTAACGCCCTATTTCTGGAAAAGCTGGTGGTTCGAATTGCTGGTGATAGTCATCCTTATTGCGTGGGGCGGTTGGTATTACAATCGCCGGATAGAGCGATGGCGACAGGCAGAGGCTGAGAAACTATTGCTGCCCATCCGCAAAGTGCTGGACGAATCAGAAGATGCCGAACAACTACAGTCGCGCATTCAAAACATCCTTGATAACCACCAGCGGTTGAAGAGCAGCCTGCACCGTAGTGTGGAAGCCGACAAGCAGGATACCCAGCAGCAGGGCAAGACCTTTGTCGAGCGAGCCACAGAGGTGATGGAGCACAACTATATGAACCCCGATTTTGGCATTTCCGAGTTTGCTGAGGCTATAGGCATGAGCAAAAGTCTGGTCTCCAAGCGCATGAATGCAGAGGCAGGCCAGAGCACGGGGCAGTTTATCCGCACCTATCGTCTCAACATCGCCAAGAAGCTGCTGATGGAGAATATGGCCAACCGCAATATTACGGAAATAGCATACAAGGTAGGCTTCAACGACCCCAAATATTTCACCCGCTGTTTTACCCGTCAGTTTGGTAAAAGCCCCAGCACCTACGTCGAGTCATAGCCACCCTGAATCAGGCTCGGCCTGATTTCAAGCAGGAGCTTCGTTTGTCACAGGCATACGCGCAATAGGTTGATACACCACCGAAGTCAGGAAATGGGTGTTTAAATCCTCTTTTTCCTGTTTTGTCCACCTAATATATCTTTTTATCCACCCCGTAAGCGGGCCTTTTTGCTAAATTTGCAACCAAAACTATTAATTATTTTATTAACTAAAACTATCAATATGAGAAAACATGTTATCTTCTCTGCGATGCTGTCGCTGGGTATGCTTGGCAGTCTTACGGTCTGCCCTGTCCCTGCTATGGCGTCAGTGACCCAGCAGACTATCAAGGTCACGGGTCAGGTTGTTGACCAAGACGGTGAACCGTTAATTGGAGCAACTGTTAAGGTGAAGGGCACTACTTCGGGCAGCGTGACCGACATGGACGGTAACTTCCAGATTAGTGCTCCTGCTAATGCAACGCTCGTAGTGAGCTATGTAGGTTACAAGGATCGCGAGATTGCTGTACGCGGACGTGCGGTGATTGAGAAGATTCAGATGGAGTCAGACTCTCAGATGCTCGACCAGGTGGTCGTCGTGGGTTATGGTACCCAGAAGAAGGCCGACTTGACAGGTGCTGTGTCTATTGTCAATGCCGAAGAGCTGAAGCGTGTGTCGAACTCGAACATCTCTACCATGCTCGAAGGTAAGGTAGCGGGTGTGCAGATTACCTCCGACGGTCAGCCGGGTGCCGACCCCTCCGTGCGTATTCGTGGTATCGGTTCGTTTGGCAGCACGGCTCCACTGTATGTGATTGACGGTGTGCCCATGGGAACTACCATCCGCGACTTCTCGCCCAACGACATCGAGACCATTCAGGTGCTGAAGGATGCATCAGCAGGTGCCATCTACGGTTCTCGTGCTGCTAACGGTGTGGTTATCATCACCACGAAGGGCGGTAAGAAAGACCAGCCGCTGAAGGTGGACTACAAGGGCTACTTCGGTGTGGACTGGATTCCCAGCAGCACCTACGACGTGATGAATGCCGACCAGTACAGCAACTATCTCGGACAGGCTGCCGCCAACTCGAACACTCCGCTTCCAGGAGGTTATAGTCTGAATGCAGAGACGGGCAAATACCAGTTTATGGACGATACCAATACAGACTGGTTCAAAGAGGTGTTTAAGACAGGTACTCGCCAGAACCATAACATTAACTTGAGCGGTGGTGGTGCACATAATACTTATAATATAGGTCTGGACTACTTCCAGCAGAAGGGAACTTTAGAGGGTGCTGGTCCTAACTACAACCGCTTCACCGCTCGTGTGAACAACATGATGGAGACCAAGTTCATCCAGTTCCACACCAGTTTGGTTTACTCTCACTCCAGTCAGGACGGTATGGGACTTTCAAATGCTAATGAATACGTACAGGGTCTGTATGGCGACGTTACCAATGTGCTGCGTGGTACATTGCTGATGCAGCCTACCATTAAGGCTTACGATGAGTCAACATGGTATTTGGACGATAAGGTTCCTGCAGCCAAGAACTACAACTACGATGCTTATGGCTATGGTGTTTATTATAATGATATTCATGGTGATATCTCGGCCTCTAACCCCTTGCTGGTGAATAACATGCTGACTCGTAACACACTGGTTGACCGTGTCGTAGTTACTGGTTCTGCCGATTTTGACTTGCTTAAGATGATTGGTAAGGAGCTGAAGAGCCATAAGCTGAACTACAAGCTCAACCTCTCATACAGTAAGACAAATGCACAGGACAAGACTTGGGTTGCTGCTTGGATTCAGAGTAACCGTGTATATCTTGACAAGTCGAATGAACGTCTGACAGAGAACAAACGCACCTACTCAGACTTCTTGGTTGAGAATACGATAACATGGGATGGTAATTTTGGATTACATCATGTCAATCTTTTAGGCGGTATCACTTACGAAGAAGAAAACACCCATCTTCTGAATGCATGGGGCATTAACTTGACAGAGCCTTACTATCTGCATCCACAGAAGGCAGAAACCCGTGAGTCTGAATCGTATGAATATAAGCACGCCTTGACTTCTATTATCGGTCGTCTGAACTATGATTACGACGGCAAGTACCTGTTGTCGTTTGTTATTCGTCGTGACGGTAGCTCACGTCTGACTAAAGATATCCGTTGGGGCACGTTCCCGTCAATCTCTGTTGGTTGGCGCTTTGACAAGGAAAAGTTCTTCCCCATCGACCATAACATCGTGAACATGATGAAGGTTCGTGCCAGCTATGGTGAACTGGGTAACGAGAATATCGGTGAGTATGCTTATCAGTCAGTCTATCGTCCAGGTTATATGTCCTATAGCTTTGGCAACTCGGTGGTTTACGGTTCTTCTATCGAGGACTATGTAAACAATCAGCTTGCCTGGGAGAAGAAGTCGACGACCAATATCGGTATTGACATTGCCATGTGGAACAATCGCTTGGAGTTCACAGCTGAATGGTATAAGAACAAGTCGACCGACCTGTTGTATAGCGTTCCCGTACCTGCCAACGCCGGTGTAAGAAACGAGACCGTAACAATGAATGCAGCCTCGATGGAGAACAGCGGTTTCGAATTCTCTGCAACCTATCGTAACCGCGACCACGCCTTGAAGTGGCAGGTAAGTGCCAACCTGAGCACCCTGAAGAACAAGGTGACTAAGCTTGGTTTCGGTGAGGAGTCGTATATCACAGGCGACTATGCTACCTTCGTGGGTGAGGAAGTAGGTCAGTTCTACGGTTATGTCTACGAGGGGATAGCCCGTACGCAGGCCGACATCGACGACCATGCCACTCAGACAGGTGCTCAGATAGGTGACTGCCTTTATAAAGATGTTAACGGCGACGGCATGATTGATGGCAACGACCGTGTGGTACTTGGCAGTGGTCTGCCAAAAGTCAACTTTGGTATCAGTGCTCACTTAGAGTACAAGAACTTCGACCTCAGCATCTCTACCTTCGGTGCATTGAACTATCATGTTTCTGATGGCATCTACAATAGCTTGAACTCTTGCTATGGATGGGCTAATAAGGATGTTGCCATCGGTGATGCTAACCGTTATTCTGCCGACGGACTGACCTATATCTCGGATGTTCCCCGTACCTATATTACAGCAAATGGTGAGGGATGGAACGACTATTTCAGCGATCGTAAGATTCAGAATGCTGCCTATTGGAAGATTGCTAACATCGAGTTAGGCTACAACTTCCCCGACAAGTGGTTCAAAGGGGTGGTCTCTGGTGCTCGCATCTATGTCTCTGCACAGAATCTCTACACCTTTACCAAGTATAAGGGATATAATGTAGACTATGCAGGTGGAACCTTCACTCCAGGCTACAACTGGTGTTCATACCCCAGCGCCCGTAGCTTTATGGCAGGTGTGCTCTTCTCGTTCTAATGCATAATTTTTTGCAAGCAAAGCGTTTTACAACGATTATACAATTCATTATGATTATCAATATGAAACTATATAAAATTTCACTTGCCCTGATGCTGGGCTTCGGTACGCTGACATCGTGCAGCGAAAAGTTGGAACTGACCAACCCCAACGATCCGACTACTGGTTCTTTTGGCAATACCGCAGATGACTTGGAGGATGCTGTCATTGCCTGCTATCATCATACCCGCATGGAGGGCACATACGCCCGAGTAGGATATACACTGGAGTGCTGCCGCGGTGACGAGGTTTGGAACGTTGCTCAGTCGTGGCTCCACTTGGCTGCCGACAACCTGAATGTTTCGATTGACGCTGGTGATTTTGGCTGGATATGGCGCGACTGGTATTATGTCGTTAATATCTGCAACTTCGTTGTCACCAAGTGTGGTGGCGACAATACGGCGCTCTCCGACAAGATGAAGCGTATCAAGGGTCAGGCCCTCTTTATTCGCGGCTTGGCCTACTATAACCTTGCCAACTTCTACCAGAATCCCGCTATCATTCTGGATTACAACTCATACTCCACGCTTGAGGGCCTTTATGCTGCCAACCATGAGGAAGGCGTAACAGACCCGACAGTCCAGTACGACCTCGTGTTGGACCAGGTTGAGAGCGATTTCGCAACGGCCATGGAGCTGCTGCCCACCAAGGATTTGGGCGGCGAGTGGGCTAAAGGTCGTGCCACCAAGGGTGCTGCAGCCGGCTTTTATGCCCGTGCACTGATGCAGCGCCATAAATACAGCGAAGCTCTCGCTGTCTTGAAGGAGATTATTGCAGGTACTTATGGTAAGTATGAACTGATGAAGAACTACGGTGACAACTTCCGTGAGGGCTCTGCCTATGAGAACAATGCAGAGAGCCTCTATGAGGTTCAGTTCCTGGACTATGGCTCACAGGGTTCTGACGATGAGTGGACGCCGGTGAACATTAGTAAGAATGCTTCTCAGGGGCACGCTTTAGAGGCCAACTTTGCTCCGGCTCACGTAGGAAGCTGGCAGGACCTGGCAGCAGCACCTTGGCTCTACTTCCTCTTCAAGAATGGCGAGAGGACCAAAGACGGAAAGCTCGATCCCCGACTCTATTGGACCATCGGTACCTATGAGGATGACTGGGAGACCTATTCCGACGGACTTGGTAACATGTGCTATACAGAGAAGATGGCAGACGACGGTTCTGTTGTCGTCAGTGCTACAAACAAGGGCCTGCCTGTGGCTAAGTACACCAATTTCCGTACAGGACTCTACTCTTCTGTTGTGACAGGTCTGAAGTGTGGTATCAACATTCGTATCATGCGCTACTCTGACGTGCTGCTGCGCGCCGCCGAGTGCGAGAACGAAGTCCATAAAGGTCCTACTGACGATGCTATTAAGTGGGTTAACATGGTGCGTAGTCGTGCAAATTTGGCTGACTTGAACAAGGACGACTTCGATTTCGACAAGTTCTTCGAGCAGATTGCCAATGTAGAGCGTCCGAAGGAGTTCGGTTGTGAGGCTGGCCGTTGCTACGACCTCATCCGCTGGGGATTCTTCTACGACGACGACCGCCTGCAGCAGTTGAAGGAGCATGGAGCATATAAGCTTGGTGCTGACATCAAAGAGGAGATTATCTATGGCGCTGCTGGTGTTGCAAGTACTTTCGACAAGTATGCGAAAGGCCATGAGTACTTCCCCATCTATCAGAACTATATGAATATTAACTCTAACCTGGTGGGAAATTCTGCTAATCTCAATTCAGACAACTCTGAATACTTTAAAAAGAAAGGGTGGACAGTACATCCGGTAGTAGACTTGAGCAAATAACAAGAAACCTTTAAAAGACAAAGATTATGAAATATCTCAATAAATTTGTTTCAGCTCTTTTCGTTGCAACACTTGGCATCATGACGTTGGCAAGTTGTGAAGGTGCTGATCTTTACAAGATAAATGCCCCTGACTGGCTCTCGGAGAAGGGTGCCGATGAAGAAGACGAACCCGAGGAGGGTGAAGACCTGTCTGGGCAGATGGAGGATGTGTATACCATCGGTGCCACCGATTTCAGCACAGGCTGGTGGGCCCAGTTCTCCAAATACTATGTGATTCCTGAGGCTACGAAATGGATTGCCGAGTTCACGCTGAACATCAATCCTGACGCCCCCAACACTTATAAGAACTACGCCATGATTATCTCCAACGATGTAGACCGTGGCGGTGACGGATATACTGAGTATGGCGCCATCCGTTATGATAATCAGCCCAGTGGAAACTCTGAGTGGGGCGACTATATCGACCGCGACTTGGTGGAGAGTAACCTTACCTTCAATACTGATACCGATGATGGTGTCCAGAAGTTAGGAGGCAAAGTGACGCTGACCTTAGACCGCACTGGAGGCGGTATGATTGTCAAGATGACGAATGGTACAGTGACCAAGACCTATACCCAGACCTCGGCACTGGCCAATCTGAATCCCGATGCTTCGAACACCAATATCCGTGCGTTCTTAGTGCCGGAGGGCAGCTATATCAACTGGCTCACAACCAACATCGAGCCTATCGGAGGTTGCACCTCTGCCGAGGACAAGCAGCCGCTGTCAATGGAGCTGACAGGTATTCCTTCTGAGGTTCTTGTGGGTACACCGTTGGAAGAGGCTATGGCAAACGTGTCAGCTGTCGTCACCTTCGAACAAGGTGTCACCAAGAACGTCACTTTCGAGGATTTGCAGTTCGAAGCTATTCCTGACTATGAGGAGCTGGGCCAGAAGACACTCATTGTAATCTACAACAAGACCTTCAAGGGTGCGAATGCCGACAAGCCTATCATAGCTACGAAGACCTTCAGCGTGGTGAACCAGCTCTCAGCATTCACCGAGACCGTAGTCGTTCCTACTCCGCTCATTCTGGGTGCCGAGGACAATACTTCCGGCTGGTGGTCGGCCCACACCGACAATATCAAGGTGGAGCCGATGGAGACCAAGGTGGTCAACTTCACCAACTACACCAGCGGAGTAGCCAACTGGAACAACTTCGTCATCGTGCTGAATGATGCCACGACGACCAAGGAGTATGCAGTGGTACGTGCCGACAACTTCGGTTGGGGCGATGGCTATGCTGTCTGCACGCCGAGCGGCGGTCAGGAAGACTGGGCTGGCTGGTTAGCAGCGATGAACGGTGCCGAGGTGACAGCCTACATCACCAACAATGGCGACGGTACAGCCGACGTGAAGGCCGTGATGCACGGAACAGACGGCGTAGACTATTACCAGAACTATATCGGCATCAACACTGTCAATCCCGACGACATGTACTTCCGCTTCACTGTGGACAACTGCCACATGGTATTCGACAAGGACCTGGGTGCTGCCGACTGCTCTACAGGCTGGTGGGGCGCTCATACAGCCAACGTGCAGATTCCTGCCAATACGGTCTGCACCGTCAACTTCACCAACTACACCAGCGGTGTAGCCAACTGGAACAACTTCGTCGTCGTGCTGAACAAGGCCAACCTGGCAGAGTATGCTGTGGTGCGTGCCGACAACTTCGGCTGGGGCGACGGCTATGCCGCCTGCACACCGAGTGGCGGCCAGGCTGACTGGGCTGCTTGGCTGGCTGCCATGAACGGTGCCAAGTGCTCCGTCAAGATTGCCAACAACGGCGATGGCACTGCCGACGTCAAGTGTGTGATGGTGGGCAATGACGGCAATACCTACACGCAGGACTATATCGGTATCAACATGATTGATCCCGACGACCTCTATTTCCGCTTCACAGTGGATAGCAGCTACCTGGTATTTGAATAAACCCCTTAAACGAATTGTATTATGAAACAATATATTTCAAAACTTTTAGCGCTGTTTGCCATCGGAATGATGGCAACAGCCTGTAGCGATAACACTCAGCATTACGACGGTAACACTACGCCCTTGACGGTGACAGCACCGTCGGTGTCCTCTGTACAGTCAAACTCTGCCATCGTCAAGCTGACGGCAACGGGTTCGCACATCACCCGTCGTGGTGTCTGTTACGCTACGACGTCCAATCCTACAATCAGTGATGAAAAGGTGTATGCTACCGCCAAGGACATGGTATTGACCATCGGCGGACTGGCCAAGAGCACGACTTACTATGTTCGTGGTTTCGCTCAGACGAGTGACGAAGTAGTATATTCTGACGAGGTGTCCTTCACCACGCAGGCCCAGGAATCTACAGAAGACGATCCTCAGACAGAGGGACCGTCTGCCCTGAAGCGTGTCAGTGTTCATGATCCCAGCATCGTATGGGACCAGACTACCAGCACCTACTATATCTTTGGCTCACACCGTGCCGCTGCCAAGTGTAGCAATCTGATGTCATGGGAGGCATTCACGGCACCTTGGGCTACTGCTACCAGCTCTAATGCAGACAATGTCGACGCCTTCACCACTCCGCAGGTGACAAAGGTGACGAAGGGCGGTCAGCAGTACGACTTCAACTTCAATGCACTGGAGTGGTCGAAGCGTGGCAGCGACTCTTACGATGTCAATGGCAACATGTGGGCACCTGACGTCATCTATAACAAGAAGATGGGTAAGTATTGTATGTATCTCAGCGTCAATGGCGACTACTGGTATTCGAGCATCATCATGCTGACTGCCGACAATATCACGGGTCCTTACCGCTATCAGGCTCCTGTCGTGATGAGTGGATTCCGCTCCGGCGATTCCTATAAGTCGACCGATCTGGAGATTGTCATTGGCTCGCAGG
Organism: Prevotella sp.; assembly: GCA_017412705.1. Classification (GTDB taxonomy): domain Bacteria; phylum Bacteroidota; class Bacteroidia; order Bacteroidales; family Bacteroidaceae; genus Prevotella. The sequence goes on along the minus strand of JAFPWS010000044.1, from coordinate 24,882 downwards.
CTTCGCTGCCTTCGCGCTATGCTCCAAGCGACAGCTACGGCAACCACTGGCCCAACGCCATTGACCCCTGCGTGTTCTATGATGAAGAGGGCAAGCTGTGGATGAGCTATGGTTCGTGGAGCGGTGGTATCTTCATGCTCGAGCTGGACGAGGAAACCGGTCTGCGCGACTACGACGTGACATACGCTGAGAGCAGCAACTCCGATCCTTACTTCGGCAAGAAGATTGCCGGTGGCTACTACTCCTCCGGCGAGGCTTCGTACATCGAGTACATCGGTGGCTACTACTTCCTGTTTGTGACATACGGAGGCCTGGAGGCTGCCGGCGGTTATCAGATGCGCGTATTCCGTTCGCTCAGTCCTGACGGACCATACGTCGACAGCAAGGGTGCTACGGCCCTGCTCGGTCAGCGCTACCTGAACTACGGACCTGATGAGGACGACGGCAACCGCGGCGTCAACATCTTCGGTGCTTACTCGAAGTGGGGCAATCTGCTGACAGGCGGTGCCAATGAGACTTCCGGTGAGCGTTCACAAGGTCACAACAGTATCATTGCAGCTCCAGACGGACGCACCTATTTGGTTTACCACACTCGTTTCCAGGATTGGGGCGAGGGTCACCAGGTTCGTGTTCACCAGGTTTACCAGAACGAGGAAGGCTGGCTCGTCGCTGCTCCGTTCGAATATACTGGCGAAGGCATCAAGAGCGCAGGTATTGCTGCTGCCCAGAAGGTGGCAACGGCTGACATCCCCGGCCAGTATAAGCTGCTGGGCCACCGCTACGGTTTGAACCACGAGGCTAAGGAGTATGCCGTTCCTGTCGACGTAACCCTGAATGCCGACGGTACCATCTCCGGCGATGCCACCGGCACATGGACTGCCAAGGCTGGCACTTCTTACGTCACCATCAAACTCGGTTCGGAGTACAAGGGTGTGATGGTTCCGCAGACCTTGGAGCCTACCGACGTCAAGACTCCGTGCTTTACTGCTTTGGACAGCTCTACAGGTGTCACCATCTGGGGTTATAAGGTTGTAGAATAATAGTAAGGTAAAAAGGTTTCTGTTTAACAGACAAGGCTCCCTTCTCGTCTGACGAGGACGGAGAAGGGAGCTTGTTTTTCTTAGATTAAAGGTATGAAGAAAATATTTATCATCGTGACAGCCAGTATTCTGGTTGTCCTGACTGCCAGTGCTCAGGTTGCCATCAGCATCGATGCCAACCAGCGCGGACCGAAGATTAGTCCCACGCACTATGGCATCTTCTTTGAGGACATCAACCATGCGGCTGATGGCGGTATCTATGCCGAGCTGATTCGTAACCGCTCGTTCGAGGATGGTCCTGAGTATGGAAAACCTGCCGACCTGCAGGGCTGGTCGACGTTTGCCGCCACACCGTCGCAGCTGGTGTGCAAGCTCATTCAGCCTACGAAGAAGGTGAAGCTGCTCAATGCCGCCCAGGGCAACGCACTCGAGATGACCATCAGTGCCACGGCCGACTCGCCGGTGTGTCTGATTAACGAGGGCTTCTGGGGCATCAATGCCGTACAGGGTCGCACCTATCGGCTGAGCTTCTTTGCCAAGGGAACGTACAAGGGCGGCATCAAGGCCACGCTGTGCGACAAGGAGGGCAAGCAGGTGTATGCTGAAACGGTGGTCGACGGCTCTGCCGCCGGCATCAATGCCAAGCAGTGGACCAAGTACACGGCCACCTTACAGGCTGTGGGCAACGACGCTAAGGCTCAGTTTGCACTGGTCTTCGACGGCAAGGGCGTGCTGGATATTGATGTCGTGTCGCTCTTCCCGCCGACGTTCAAGAACCGTGAGAACGGTCTGCGTCCCGACTTGGCACAGATGCTCTACGAGATGCATCCCAAGTTCATGCGTTTCCCGGGCGGCTGTTTCGTCGAGGGACAGATATCGCCTGACAATGCCTTCCGCTGGGAGCGTACCATTGGCCCCATTGAGGAACGTCCAGGCCACTGGAATGTCAACTGGGGCTATCGCACCACCGACGGCATCGGCTTCCACGAGTATCTGCAGATGGCCGAAGACCTCGGCGCCAAGCCGCTCTATGTGGTCAACGTCGGCCTGTGGCATGGCGGCATGACGCCTTACAACGAGATTCAGCCGTGGATAGACGAGTGCCTCGCTGCCCTGGAGTATGCCAATGGCGACGTGACGACGAAGTATGGTGCCATGCGCGCCAAGAACGGTCATCCGGCTCCTTTCAACATCGAGTATCTGGAGATAGGCAACGAGAACAACCAGCCCAATGCCGAGGCCCAGAGCGACCACTACTACGAGCGCTACGACCAGTTCCGCAAGGCCATCCTCGCCAAGTATCCCAAGATGCAGCTCATCGGCAATGTGGTGGCGTGGGGCGACGACAATCCCAAGTGGGGCTCACAGCTTCCCGTCGACCTGCTCGACGAGCACTACTATCGCAATCCCCAGTGGTTTGCCGAGGCTTTCCGCAAGTACGACAGCTACGACCGTCGAGGCCCGAAAATCTATGTGGGCGAGTATGCCGTCACCAGTGGCTTCGGCAACTTGGGCAATATGAATGCTGCCCTGGGTGAGGCTGTCTATATGATGGGTATGGAGAATAACTCGGACATGGTGCCGCTCAACTCATACGCGCCCATCTTTGTCAACGAGAACGACGCCAAGTGGCGCCCTGACATGATTCGCTTCAACTCGAGCCGCGTCATGGGTACCCCCTCTTACTATGTGCAGGCGCTGATGCCCCAGCACGTAGGCACGCAGGTTGTCAAGGTGACACAGCAGAATCCCTATAAGGTACAGCCCAAACCGGCGGTCACCCCCGCAGAGAGCCGCATCGGCTTTGCCACGTGGGCTACCAAGGCTTCCTTCACCCATCCCGACCCGCTGCCCAAGACGGGCCAGCCTGAGTTCCTGACGGGCCAGTGGCAGAAGAATGCCGACGGCAGCATCAGCCAGACAAGCCTGGGCGACCAGTGCGTGGCCGTGTGCAAGGCCAAGGCGGGCGACCACTATACCGTTAAGTTCCGTGCCCGCAAGGATGCCGGTAACGAAGGTTTCATGGTGGTCTTCAACTACACCGATGCCGACAACTACTGCTGGATTAACCTCGGCGGCTGGGGTAACACCCAGCACGGCATCGAGCGCATCAGCGGTGGGGGCAAGAGCCAGATAGAGACCAAGCCCGGTAAGATAGAGGAGGGCCGCTGGTACGATGTCACCTTGCAGATGGCTGGCGACAGCCTGAAATGCTGGCTCGACCGGGATTTGGTCTTCGACACCGTGCTGAAGGGCGACGTGCTGCCTGGCATTTTCTCCAGCGCCACCATCGACGAGCCTGCCGACGAGCTGATTGTCAAGGTGGTCAACACGCAGGCCGAGGGTACCACTGCCAAGCTGAACATCAGCAACTTCCCCGTCAAGAGCGCCCAGCTCATCTGTCTGCGTGCCAACGACGGTATGGATGAGAACACGCTGCAGCAGCCTACCAATATCTATCCCACCCGTCATGAGCTCTCGCCCGAGGGCAATGTGGTGGAGGTGGAGCTGGCTGCCTACTCGCTGAATATTATCCGACTGAAGAAATAATCGAGGAAGATGATATTATTAGTAGTTTTGTTGATGTCGGTTGCTTCCTGTGCCCAGGTGTGGGCACAGGGGCAACATCGACCTTTCCCCCGCGAGGACTTTGCCACCCGGACGCCCATGGTGCACGACCCCGTGATGGCCTATGAGGACAGCACCTACTATCTGTTCAGCACCGGCTACGGCATTCAGCAGATGACCTCTGCTGACCGCAAGTCGTGGACAGTGTCGCAGCAGCCGGTGATGACGGTGATACCTCGGTGGACACGCGACTCCGTGCCGGGGTTCAACCATCATGTGTGGGCCCCCGATGTCATCCGGTGGCACGACCGCTGGTGGCTCGCCTACAGCTGCAGCACCTTCGGCAAGAACACCTCTGCCATCGGACTGCTCTCCACACCGTCGCTCCGCTGGCATCTGTGGAGCGACGAGGGATGCATCATCGCTTCGCGGGAGGGGCGTGACAACTGGAACGCCATCGACCCCAACTTCGTCATCGACGCCGACGACCAGCCCTGGCTCGTATGGGGCTCTTTCTGGGACGGCATCCAAATAGCGCGTCTCGATACAACGATGCACCTGAAAGATGCGCCGCGAACCATTGCCCGCCGCTATGACCCTGCCTTCAAGAATCCCAAGCCCAATCCCACGTCCAAGTATGCCGGAACCAATGCCATCGAGGCACCGTTCGTCTTCTGTCACGATGGGTGGTACTATCTCTTCGTGTCGTGGGACTACTGTTGCCAGGGAGCCAAGAGCAGCTATCGCGTAGCCGTAGGCCGCAGTCGTTCCGTCGACGGACCTTATCTCGACAGCAAGGGCGTCGATATGCGCTATGGCGGGGGCAACCTGTTCTTCGAAGGCGACAAGAAGGAGTTCGAGGCCGCCGGCCATTGTGCCGTCTACCACATCGACGGACAGGACATCTTCCTCTGTCACGGCTACAGCATCGCCCGCAACGGCGCTTCCATCCTCATCCAGCGCCCGCTGACGTGGACGCCCGACGGCTGGCCTCGTATCAATTGACGGCATGCCACTCTGAAGGGGACGCTTGCTTTTGTTACAAATCATAAAGTGCGTGCAACATATAGCGATGTTGGTTACGCACTTTTTTTATTATCTTTGCACCCGTAAACCAACCCCCCCGACGTACAATGAAGAAGTTACAACTGGCTATGGCCGTGCTGGCCTTGATGCTGCTGGGACGCGTTGCTGCGGCAGCAGAGCATGTTACGAACCCTATGCTGTGGGCCGATGTGCCTGACCCTGACGTGATACGCGTGGGCGACAGCTTCTATATGGTGTCTACCACCATGCACCTCATGCCCGGAGCACCCATCATGCGCTCACGCGACCTGAAGAACTGGGAGACGGTGAGCTATCTCTTCGACCGTCTGACCGACTCGCCCAAGTACGACCTGCAGGAGGGTACCGTCTATGGGCGCGGCCAGTGGGCAACGTCGCTCAAGTACCACAACGGGCGTTTCTATGCCCTCATGGCTCCCAACGAGGCAGGGCCGATGGGACAGACCTATATCTTCTCGGCCGGGAAGGCCGAAGGGCCGTGGACAGTCGTCTCGCGCGTGCGCCACTTCCACGACTGCTCGCTCTTCTTCGACGACGACGGGCGCGTCTATGTGGTTTATGGCACGGGCGAGCTGATGGAGCTCAAGCCCGACCTCTCCGACGTCATCGAGGGCACCCACCGCCACATCTTCCAGCGCGAGGCCGACGAGACGGGACTCCTTGAGGGTTCGCGCATGTTGAAGCACAATGGCCGCTACTACCTGCTCATGATATCGCATGTCTATGCCCCTGGGCGTCATCGCCGCCAGGTGTGCTACAGGGCTGACGACATCCGTGGCCCTTACGAGAAGAAGGTCATCCTCGAATCAGATTTCGGTGGCTTCCCCTATGTCGGCCAGGGCACCATTGTCGACGGCCCCGACGGTCGCTGGTATGGTGTCATCTTCCAGGACCGTGGTGCTGTGGGGCGTGTGCCCCTGCTCATGCCCTGTCGCTGGGTCGACGGCTGGCCCTTGCTGGGCGATGATGACGGCCGCGTGCCCGCCACCATGCCACTGGCGGCAGCGGGGTGTCCCGTTACGCCCTTGGTCAGTAGCGACGACTTTGGCAGCCCCCGGCTCGATGTGCGCTGGCAGTGGAACCACAACCCCGTCGATGCCGCATGGTCGCTCACCGAGCGTCCCGGCTTCCTGCGCCTGAAGAGCTGTCGCCTCGTGCCCAACCTCTTTCTGGCTCCCAACACGCTGACGCAGCGCATGACGGGACCCCAGTGCAGTGCCGTCGTTGCACTCGACCTGAAGCACCTCAAGCCCGGCGACTGTGCCGGCCTGGCAGCCTTCAACGGCCATAGTGGCGTGCTCTCCGTCAGCAAGCAGCGGCACGGCTACCTGCTCACCATGTCAGAGCAGACCGTCAACCTCTCCGACCGCGACAAGCAGGTCGAGAGTGTCGACACGGTGGTGCGTGCCACGGCCCTGTTCAACCAGCGCCGCCTCTGGCTGCGCATCGACGGCGACTTCCTGCCCGGTCGCGACATTGCCACCTTCTACTACAGCCTCGACGGCAGGGAATGGACCAAGGTGGGCAGCGACTTCAAGATGCAGTTCGACTACCGGCGCTTCTTCATGGGTTCCAAATATGCCATCTTCCACTATCCCACCACACAGCTGGGAGGCTACCTCGACGTCGACGCCTTCACAATTCAGTAAGTAATAGAGATTCAGAAGAATTTAATTAGATTAACAATTAAAATCGTGTATTCCGCTCGATTTATACTATCTTTGCATCGGAATAAACCTAAAACAGAGATAGATATTATGAAAAGAATGCTACTATTATCAGCGTGTTTCCTCGTGGCATCGGTGTTGTTTGCAGGGCCGGTGACGAAGGAACAGGCACAGCAGATTGCCTCTCAGTTTCTGATGGGCAAGGGTGTGAATCACAGAGCTCTGTCGGCAGAGCAGTTGAAGGCCGAGGTGGTGCTGAATGCCGTTGACAAGTCAGGTCAGCCTTATCTCTATGCCGTCACACAGGGTGAAGAGGATGGTTTTGTGATTGTCAGTGGTGACGACCGCTTCCGCGAGGTGCTTGGCTACAGCAATAGCGGAACCTTCGATAGTACCCAAATGCCCGACAATATGCGTGCCTGGCTGCAAGGCTATGTCGACGAGATGAAACATCTGAAAGCCATCGGCTATCAGCCCACAGTTTCTGCCTCGCGCAGAGCTTCGGGCGTTAAGGCGGCTATTGCCCCGCTGGTACAGACTACATGGAATCAAGGTGACCCATATAATCAGAAGTGCCCTGATTTCTTTACCTATGGCAAGTGTGTGACAGGCTGTGTGGCCACGGCTATGGCACAGGTAGTGTATTATGCTTCAATGAAAGCCGGCAAGCAGCCTGCTCAGACTTTGGTGGCTACAGAAGCATATCAGTGTGAGAGAAACTGGTCTGGCTTAGGCAAGATTTCGGTAGACGCTATTCCTGTCACCACCCTCGATTGGGACAACATGCTGGCTGACTATAAAACGGGCTCTCCGACAACGGAACAACAAACAGCCGTAGCTACGCTGATGCAGATTTGTGGCGCTTCAGTCCAAATGGACTATGCCAATTCGGATAATGGTGGCTCAGGTGCCTACACGAGTAATGTGGCTCCAGCCTTGATTAAGTATTTTGACTATGACCAAACTACACGATTTATTAGTCGCTCTAATTACGATTTGTCATCATGGACCGAACTGATGTATGACGAGTTAGCGGCAGAGCGTCCCGTGCTCTATGGTGGTCAGTCGTCAGGTGGCGGTCATGCCTTTGTAGTTGATGGTTATGACGGCGACGAGATGTTCCATGTCAATTGGGGTTGGGGTGGCTCTTGCGACAATTATTTTGCGTTGTCAGTCATGAACCCTAATGACAATAGCGGTATTGGTGCCAGTACCAGCAACGACGGCTATAGCTATGATCAGGATGCCGTTATTGGTATTCAGATTGGATCTGGCGAGACTGTCGAACCCACACCAGTGACCATAGGTATATATAGTTTTGTCATTGATGGGACATCGGTGAAATTGTCGGCTTTCAACTGGACTGGTAGTACTAATACCTTTGATGTCGGTATTGGTACGGTAGATGGCGCAGGTGACTTGTCGCTGCTCCATACTTTTCAAACCAATTGCATTTTGGAAGAGAACCAAGGTCAACACAATATGACCTACACCTTCGTCAAGGACGAGACCAAGGCCAATACATCTATCAAGGTGGTTCCCATCAGCAAGCTTTCTTCAGAAACGAAGTGGGCTACTACCTATAATACGGCGTTGAAATACATTCTTGTAGAGTACGACGCTGAAGGCAATCCTACGCTCACGGAATATCCTTTAGCAAGCAATCTCAGCGTGACAGCATGGAATTTTGCGGGTACCAAGTATAAAGACGAGGTTCAGCCAGTAGAGGTTACGATATCGAATACCGGTGGCGAGTTCTATGGTGTGCTCTACCTCTTTGCCAGCACCAGCGAGTCGAAGGGCTCGGCGGTCAACAAGGGTGGCGTGACGGTACAGAAAAACAAGAGTGCCTCGCTGACCTTTGAGTGGACTCCCGATGCTGCAGCAACCTACAACCTCTGGGTGGCTACCGACGAGTCTGCTTCTAACGTTATCGGCCAGACCACTGTCGCAATAGAGGTAAACAGCCATGCACCTGATGGACCGTTTATCATCTCGTCTCTTACAGTAGCTGACGAGGATACCAAGGCCCGTACTGTAGATGGCGATGGTAATATACAGATTGACGTCTATTCCAAGACTATCGAGGTGGCTCCTGTGGTCAAGAATATCTCAAGCACAAACTACTCTGGTGTTCAGCCCTACTTCTATCTGGAGAAGTGGGATGGCAGCACGTGGAGTTCGGTGGCAACTCTGCAATCATCATCTTCCCACACGTTAAAAGCAGGCGAAACGTTGTCGTTCTCTACAATGACCTACGGCACAAATTATGACTACGGCAAATACCGTATCAAGATGATTGTTGGCAGTCATCCAGATGACAGCCGCTATGTGCTGAATCTGGTGAGAGGATATAACGCTATTGACAATGAAGGAAATGTGGTGAAGGTAAAGGTTGAAAGCGATGATATTACAGTCAGTGATAATGTCGCAGCCGTAGATCTTACAGGTCTTGATTTCACAGGTGTAGCGCCAAACAGCAACCCCAACACCTTATATATTATCAGTAGCAGTCAGACGGCCCCTGCAACGCTGAGCGGAAAGAACGTAGTGCAAAACGGTGCGATAGATAATCTGGGGCTGACTGACGGCTATGCCTTCTCTACACCTGTTGACTTCACAGCGAAGAAGATCAGCTACACTCGTACTTTCGATAAGTTCTACGATGATGGTAAGGGTTGGACAACAGTGGTGCTGCCGTTTGCTGCATCGACAGTGGTGAACAATGCAGGCAATCTGCCTTGGGATGAAGCTAATCGTAAGTTCTGGCTGATGGAATTCAGTGGCGAGGACGGCTCGACAGTGTACTTCGTCACTGCATCGACTCCGCTGAAGGCAAATACTCCTTATATTATAGCAATACCTGGCTCGAACTACGGCTCGTACTCGTTGGATGGCGATGGTAAGAATACGCTGACTTTCTCGGCTGATGATGTAACGGTAAAGGCTGGCGCAAAAGCTGCTGTGACGGTATCGAACTATAAGTTTGTCGGCACCATGACCAATACGGGCTCGTTAGACAACATTTATGCTTTGAACAACGACGGCGATACCTTTAAGAAAGGTACTGCTACGGTGGAACCGTTCCGCGCTTATTTTGCCGCTACGAGCACTGCAGCCACAGCGACATCGTTAGGCATAAGCTTTGGTAATAGCGGTACGACGGGAATCGAAGAGCTGAAACCCTCGGCTATCGACCTGAAGCGCGAGGGTGTCTACAACCTGAATGGTCAGCGCGTAGCCAAGCCCACAAAGGGTCTGTACATTGTGAATGGTAAGAAGGTAATCATTAAATAAGCAAGAGGAGGTACACACTATGAAGAGATATATCAAGCCCGAGATGAAGATTGTCAATATCAAGACGAAATGGAATTTGTTGCATCTGGGATCCGCGAAACCTCCAAAAGTGGAGAATGCTCCTAAGTATAACTGGGAAGATGAGGATTTTGACGAGTCCGTTCAGCTATAAGGATTAAGAGTATATGCGATGCTGCTGTATCTGATGAATGTCGGGTGCAGCAGCATTTGATTTCCAGCCCAAAGGTCGTTTCAGGGTGGGGTGGAAGGGGAGTCCGGACGGGGCGGAGACCGTCAGAGGACGGGGCGCTGCCAGATTGCGGACGGTTCGCGACAGGTCACCGCCCGGCTCAAGAACGCCTTCATCGGGGTTCAAATTTGTCAAACTGCTCAGCAAAAATCTTCACGTGAAATCATAAAATCGTCCTTCATCCTTCACTTTTTTAGGTTAAAATATTGTAGTACAATTGTTTAAGTCATCTTTCATCCTTCATTTATCCTTCATTTATCCTTCACTTTTCTTTCACTTATCCTTCACTTTCATGCCGAGAAAGCATGATTTACATGCCGACAAAGCACCAGTTACATGCCGAGTAAAGGGTACTCAGTCGTAATGTAACTACCCTTCAGGTGCCATCAAAGCAAAAAGTGAAGGATAAGTGAAGGAAAAGTGAAAGAAAAGTGAAAGATTGACCTTGCCTTTAAAGTTACTTAACACTTTATGTTACAATAAGTTACATCTCCGAGAGTGAAGGATGAAGGACGATTTCAAGATTTTCGTATTTGTAGTGTACTGAGTAAGTTGACAAATTTTGAGTTCGATGAAGATAATTTTGTCCTGTTCTTCGACTTAAAGGTCGAAGTGTTGCGCGCAATAATAAGGGGCGGCTATAATGCAGGGATTAATTAACAATAAGTTGAACAATTAAAAGAAGAAGATTATGAAGAAGTTTAATAAGGTGACAGTTGCCATGATGACAATGGCCGTCACATTTGCAATGCCAGCAATGGCCGGTAATAAGAAGCATCACAACAATGTCAAGAACGACAGGGTGGTGGTGGTGATTAACAACGAAAAGAAGGTTTCGCACTTTGACCAGTTAGACAAGCGGACCTCGCACTCCGATACCCGCACGAGCGCTTATCGTCCTGACGTGAAGACCTGCACCTTCAAGGTGAGCCGCCATGACTCTCATAAGGAGGTCGGGGCTTTGATAAGATAGATTCATTTCGTTATTCAGCTTTTCCTCCAAAATCGTTATACGACACGTTCTCTGCCTTCCACTTGTTCTTCGGTTCAGGACTCTCGGCGGGATGGCCGATGACGATGGTACAGAGGGGAACGATGGCCAGGGGCAGATGGAGCACCTGAGAGACGGCGGCCACCTGCAGCACAACCTGAAAAGCGAGGTCGTGGCCCAGCAGGCCGGCGTGCCCAAGTCGCACCTGCTGCGGTGGGTCAAGGCCCAGGGCTACGAGTCGTTCTCCGTATGGATAAACACCCAGCGCGTCCGCGAGACCGAGCGCCTGATGGCCACCCGCCCCGAATACGCCGTCGAGGACGTCGCCGACCAGTGCGGCACCAGCCGCACCCACTTCCACTCCGTCTTCAAGCAGTACAACGGCCTCACCCCGCCCACTACCTGAAGCGCCTGCGCCGCACGGGCTGACGTGCGAGGGCAGCGGGGCGCAGGGGTAGCGCATAAAAGCATGACTTCTTGTATTAAGAAAGCGGGCGGAAGTGACAATACATGGCACTTCCGCCCGCCTATATCTTCGCTGTCGCCAATTATTGCCCTGTCGGGCGAGGGTAGGCTGCGCCTCGGCATAGCTGGAGCAAACTCCGCTCTGCGCTCGGCTTGCACTGCCCTTCCGCGTTAAATAATCCTATCGTCTCACACACTTTCTGCATCGCGTCGGGGGGGATTTACTCGTTTGGAAGTTCAAAGGAGAAAAGGATTTCGCCGTGGTCGCAATCCAAGTGGAAGTTGCCACGGGTGATGATGTCCATGCCGATGATGGCGTCGTAGTCGCCGAGGTTGGCCTCGTAAACCTCCTGATAGGTGATGACGTCGCCCGTCGGCAGAGAGACGTGCACGAGGTAGGTGTCGCCCTCGTACTGTCCGCCGATGCCAGTCATGCCACCCTGCCCGAAGCGTTCAGGGCGCAGTTCGCTGATGAGTTTCGCGGAGAGGATGGTGGCGTTGCTGCCTGTGTCCCACATGGCTCGGAGGGCTTTCACCCTCCGTGTCTGGTCGAAGGTAACGAAATCGCACTCGGTGACAATCTCGTCGGCCAGGGAGCCGAGGTTTACATTAAAGCGTCCCATTCTGTGCCCGGCGTTCAAACTCCTTGATGGTTAGAATCTCACTCTTCGGCTTGTCCGTCCTGCCGCTCAGGCGCACCCTGGCCGAGACCACCCGTGCCGTGCGGCCTTTACTCCTGTTCGTTGCTGTCATTGCTTCCATATCCTTTGTCGTATTATCGTTTTCGTGTGCAAAGTTACGAAATCTTTTCATAAATTGTTCCATTCCCCCCCCACCTTTTATTATATATTAAGGCAAAATCAGACCAAGATGTGGCGGCCTGTGAGGCGATTCGATGGTTAATGTTTCTTAATAATCGGCGGTATATAGGTTACAACTTATCGGAATAATTAGTAACTTTGCAGCCGATTTTCAAGAAAAAGTATATATGAACATGAGATTATTGGCGCTCATGTTGGTTGTAGCCACTGTGACGGTGGCAAAGGCTCAGAGTGAGCGCAGGATGACAGTTGACGACTTGTTTCAACTGGTGGAAAGCAACAGCAAGACTCTTCAGGAAACGAAGATAAGCGTAGAATTTGCTCAGAAAGGGATTGAGGCGGCCCGCGCTCAGCGGCTGCCCGACGTGAATGCCACGTTGTCGGCTTCGTATAACGGCAATGTGGTGGTGATGGACCGTGACTTCACGAATGCCAACGGCTATTCGTCGCCGCACTTCGGCAACTCGTTTGCGCTGGAGGCGCAGCAGGTGGTGTATGCCGGAGGAGCTATCGATGCTGGCATCAGGATGGCGGAGTTGCATCGGGACATGGCGGTTGCGGGGCAGCGGCAGTCGTCGAACGCCCAGCGGTTCCTGGCTCTCGGCCAGTATCTGGACCTCTACAAGATTCAGAACCGTATGCAGGTGATGCAGCAGAACATCGAGCTGACTGCAAGGCTGATAGACGACATCCGGGCGAAGCACGAGCAGGGCATGGCGCTCAAGAACGACGTGACGCGCTACGAGCTGCAGATGGAGAACCTGCGGCTGTCGCTGCGTAAGTTGCAGGACCAGCAGGTGGTGCTGAACCATCAACTGTGCAATACTTTAGGGTTGGCGGATGTCACTATACTGCCCGATACGACGATTGTTGCCCAGGCACTCGGCAACGACAATGAGGCTGTTTGGCAGCAGACGGCCATCGCCTCGTCGCCTCTGATGGAGCAGTCGCAACTGTCTACACAGATGGCGGAACAACAGCTGAAGCTGGCCAAAAGCGAACTGATGCCGAAGGTGGCGGTGGTGGCTGCCGACAATTTCTCGGGGCCTTTCATCTACGACATTCCGCCCCTCGACAAGAACATCAATTATTGGTACGTGGGCGTGGGCGTGAAATACCCCATCAGCTCGCTCTTCAAGCAAAACAAGAAGGTGCAGCAGGCCAGGGTTGGCATCCAGCGCAGCCAGGAGCACCAGCGCGTGACGGCTGAGACGCTCGACAATCAGGTGCAGCAGGCTTATACGCTCTACCGGCAGTCATATGCCGACCTCGACACCCAGCGGAAGAGCGTGGAGCTGGCTCGTCAGAACTATCAGGTGGTGAGCGACCGCTACCTGAACCAACTGGCACTGATTACCGACATGCTCGATGCCTCGAACATCCGTCTGAATGCCGAACTACAGGAGGTGGACGCGCGTATCAACATTGTCTATGCCTATTACAAAATGAAATATATTGCTGGGGTTCTTTGACCACGAATTGAACGAATGACAATTATGAACAAGAAACAGATAAAGAGAATATACAATGTAGCGATTATCGCAGTGATGGTTTTGGCCTTAGGCTATGTGTGCAGCCGTTTTGTGCACTGGGGCAACGTGGAATATACCGACGATGCGCAGGTGTGGCGAAACATCACGCCGCTGAATGCCCGTGTGGGCGGATTCATCAAGGAGATTCGCTTTGAGGATTACCAACACGTAAAGCAGGGCGACACGCTCGTCGTCATCGAGGATGCCGAGTATCAGTTGCAGTTGGCACAGGCCGAGGCTGGGCTGAGGGGCTCGCGCTCAGGCTCGTCGGCAGTGAGCGCCGGCATGAACACCACCGCCTCGAATGTGCGCGTGGCTTCGGCTGGCATCGAGGAGGCAAGAGTAAATATGGAGAATGCCCGTGCCGACTACGAACGCTATGCCGCCCTGCTTGAGAAGGATGCCGTCACCCGTCAGCAGTACGACAATGCCCGTGCCCGCTACGAGGCAGCCAAGGCCCGCTACGAACAGGCCTCGCAGCAACGGCAATCAACAGCCCTCATCCAGAGCGAACAGGCACAGCGTCTGTCGCAGACCCATGCCGGAACCTCCGTGGCCGAGGCTGCCGTGAACCTCGCCCGACTGAACCTCAGTTATACCGTCATCGTGGCTACGTGCGACGGTGTCATGTCGCGTAAGGACATCCACGTGGGCCAACTGGTGCAACCCGGCCAACAGCTTGCCAGCATCGTCGATGACCATCAGGTGTGGGTGGTGGCTAACTATCGCGAGACACAGATGAAGCACATCGCCGTGGGCAACAAAGTGAGCATCGAAGCCGATGCCATCCCCGGCGTGAAATACATGGGCGAGGTAGAGTCGATAGCCGGTGGCACGGGTTCGGCTTTCTCGCATATTCCCGTTGATAATGCTACAGGCAACTTCGTCAAGGTGGAGCAGCGCGTGCCGGTGCGCATCCGTCTGACCGACGATAACAATGCTGAGGACGTTCAAAAGCTGCTCGCTGGCCTGAATGTGGAATGTGAAGCCTACCCTCAATCCCTCCCCAAGGGAGGGGAGTCTAACAGATAGCTCTGCCCATGAGTCTTTCTAATAATCACCCCTCCCTTGGGGAGGGGAAGGGGGTGGGCCTCCTGCCGATGTTCAATCCCTGGGTGCCCGAGCGGGTGCGCCCTTGGATTTACGTGCTCTTCGCACTCTTCTTCCAGTTGTCGGGCGGCATCTACTTCTCCAGCCTGTCGCAGATGGTGGGTGCTACGGGTCTGATGCGCGAGGACATCCAGTTTGTGGCCATGTGCGGCGTAGTGGGTGTAAACATGCCCTTCCCGTTCCTGTTTCGCTACAAACTGCGATTCACCAATCAGCAGTTGCTCATCAATGCAGCCGTTGTCATTGCCGTGTGCAACCTGCTTTGCCTGTGGTTCCTCGAAGGTGACTTCGGCGAGTGGAGGCTACCTGTGCTCTGCGCCATAAGCTACGTCGCAGGCTTCTTCAAGCTCTGCGGCACGTTCGAGTGTTTCTCCAACATCCGTCTGTGGCTCTCGCCTAAGCAGGACTTCGGCATCTTCCTGCCCTCCATGTACATTATTATATTAGGAGCCATGCCGGGTAGCAACTGGATAGCCCAGCAGCTGACCATCGCCTTCGACTCATGGCAGATGATGCACTGGTTCATGACAGGGCTGATGCTCATCGTCGTGCTGGTCATCTACACCTGCACTCATCCATGGCGCATGATGCCCTTCCGCCTGCCGTTGGTATCGCTCGACTGGCTCGGTTGCCTGCTGTGGTCGGCACTGATGCTGCAGGTCATCTGGCTCTTCACCTACGGCGAATACTACAATTGGTTCGACTCTCCGCTGTGGCGAGCCGTCCTCGTCAGTTTCCCGATATCATTGGTAATCTGTATCGGACGTATGCGCCACATCCGTCATCCCTATATCGACCCGAGTGTCTGGCCCCATGCACGGCTGATTCCCATCTTGGGCATGTTCTTCGTGGCCGAGGTGATGAACGCCACGCCTCACGCCCTGCAGAACACGCTGACGGGTGGTGTGCTCCACTGGGGGTACACGACTACCGGACAGTTCTATGTGTTTGAAATCCTCGGCTATGCCTTCGGTTGCATCTTTACCATTCTCTGGGGCAAGGGCTGTCCTAACTGGGGACGTCTGCCGCGTTTAGGCTTCAAATACACACGACTGCTGACCGTAGGCTTCGCCGCCCTATTGATGTATCAGGTGCTGATGTACTTCTACGTCTCACCCACGCTGAATGTCGAGCGGTTGTGGCTGCCTACGTTCCTGCGCACCTTCGGCTACGGCATCTTCTTCTCCACGATGACTATCTATTTGAAGGACCTCATCGAGTTCCCCACGTTCTTCATGGCCCTCACCGTCAGCGGCTTCATCCGCAACGGCGTAGGCGAGAGTGTCTGCACCGGACTTTACAGCTACGGGCTGCGTCACCAGATAGCCGACGCCCTCAGTCGCGGCATCCACTCTGACTATGTGCAGGTGCTCATGGTGGCCGTCAAGGAGATGTTCGGTCTGATGTGTCTCATCGGCACCTTCACCCTGCTGTTCATGTTGCTCTACGATGTGCAGCCCGTCCGCTCCACCATGAAACGCATGATGCCCCTTAAAACCATCGGCCAACTCATCCGCAGACGTATGGAAACAGAAGGTTATGAAAAAGTAAAATAATCGTTAAATACTATGCTGCTGCGAAGTTAAAAAACAACAAAAAGCAGGCTCATCGAGGGCCTGCGCAAACACGTAAGAGAGATGGGTGAGCGTGGTGTATCCAACAATGAAATCGACCAGATGGAGAAGACCGTTGCAATGCTCTCAGAAGCCAACGAAGAGGTGGATCGTCTGCGTGAGGAACTCTCACCCAAGGTTAAGAAAATGAACGACTTGATGACTCTCGTCAAAGCCTCCTATGCCGAGACGAAAAAGACCCTGAAAGGCTACTATCCTCAGGAGCGCTGGCAGGACTACGGCATCCCCGACAAGCGATAAAGACAATGCAAATAGTTAACAGGGAGTAGCACCATGCTGGATGCTGCTCCCTGCTTTTTTATTCAGTTCCTTTTTTAGTCGTGGGGACAGGCGTCTGAGTTACATCTTGCTAGCTATCTTTCGTAATTTTGCGGTCAACATAATGATACCTTTAACACATTAGTGGCTTTTTTCATCAAATTCCCTCGACAAAAGAGAAGTGCAAATGAAAAAATATTCTCATTTCCTTCACTAACTCGAAAAATTACACTACCTTTGCCGAAACAAAGTAAAAACGACAATAAAAGACTAAGTAAAGAATGATGAGAAAGATTTTGATGGTGGCCGCTTTCATGATGGCTGTGATGACTTGTAATGCACAGACGGAACAGACGGCTGTGAAGTATGGCTACTTGAGCTACGACTCTGCGCTGCAGGCCATGCCTGAGTATGCTGAGATGCAGACCAGTATGGAGCAGCTGCGCGGTCAGTATGAGGCTGAGCAGAAGCGTGTGGAGGATGACTTCAACAGGAAGTACGAGGACTTCCTGGACGGACAGGCATCGTTCCCGAAGACTATTCTGCAGAAGCGCCAGAGCGAGCTTCAGGAGATGCTGGACAAGAACATTGCCTTCAAGAAGGAAGGTCAGAAGCTGCTCTGCAAGGCTCGCTGCGAGGCTAAGGCTCCGCTGGTGCAGAAGCTGAACGAGGTGCTGGCTAAGATTGGGCAGGAGCGTGGCTATGCCTTCATCCTGAATACTGACGGCAATGCCGCACCGTGGCTGAACCCGGCAATGGGCGAGGACATCACTAACGACGTGAAGAAGCTGCTCCAAGCAAGATGACGCACAGCCAGTTGCCGACAAAGCCAGGCCCTATCGGCGTTTTTGACAGCGGCTATGGCGGGCTGACCATCCTGCATGGCATCCGCCAGCTGCTGCCCCAGTACGACTACTTGTATCTGGGCGATAATGCACGTGCGCCCTATGGAGCACGCTCGTTTGAGGTAGTATATGAATTTACCCGCCAGGCAGTAACCCGATTGTTTGAATTAGGTTGCCACCTGGTGGTTTTAGGTTGCAACACAGCCTCGGCCAAAGCCCTGCGCTCCATCCAGCAGAACGACCTGCCACACTTGGACCCAAATCGCCGTGTATTGGGCGTGATACGTCCTACGGCAGAGGTGATAGGCTCTCTGACTCGCAGCCGCCACGTAGGCATCTTTGCAACTGAAGGAACCATCAAGAGCGAGTCGTACAACCTGGAAATCAAGAAGCTCTTTCCCGACATCCAGGTGTCGGGTGTGGCCTGTCCTTTCTGGGCTCCTCTGGTAGAATACAACGAAGCAGACTCACCAGGAGCCGACTACTTCGTCAAGAAGCGCATAGACCAGTTGATGCGTATGGACCCCGACATCGACACCGTCATCTTAGGTTGCACCCACTACCCCATCCTTTTGCCTAAGATTCACAAATACATTCCTCGTGGCATCCGTATCGTCTCGCAGGGTGAATACGTTGCCGACAGCCTGAAACGCTACTTTGAGCGCCATCAGGATATGGAGGAGCGTTGCACCAAGGGCGGGCAGGTGCACTACCTGACCACCGAGAACCCCGAGAAGTTCCAGGAACAGGCGCAGATTTTCCTCCGCGAGCCCGTAGAGGTGGAAAACGTCACGTTAGGATAAGAGCCGTCTGGAGAAATAGCGTACAGGATACCAGACGGCCAGGAATCCCACAGCAATAACAGTCAAAAAGATCAGCACGACATCCCACGGATGGACGCTGACAGGATAGGCATCGACGATGAAGGAACCCTCGCTGCTGCCAAGACGTACCAGCCCGTATTGCTGTTGTAACCAGCAGAGCAACAGGCCCATGGCAATGCCGATGACGGCACCGATGACGCTAATCATGCGTCCCTCAAAGAGGAAGATGCGGGATATCTGCTGGTCGGAGGCACCCAGGTTGCGAAGGGTGACGACATCGTTCTTCTTGTCGATGATGAGCATAGACAGCGACCCGATGATGTTGAAGCAGGCTATCATGAG
Organism: Prevotella sp.; assembly: GCA_017412705.1. GTDB lineage: Bacteria > Bacteroidota > Bacteroidia > Bacteroidales > Bacteroidaceae > Prevotella. The sequence continues at coordinate 6,173 of JAFPWS010000044.1, read as the reverse complement.
GATGAAGGTAAGGAAGATATAGGCGATGAGCTTCTCTATCTTCATGATGCGGAAGGTGTCGTCCTGCTGCTCGTAGCGGTCGCGGACATGATACTTGTCGCCAGCTATCTGCTGCATCTCCGACTTAACGGCATCGAAGTTGCTGCCGGGCTTCAGGCGAAGCTCCAACGACGACAGCATGCCGTCCTGGTTGAACAGCTGGCGTGTGAAATAAACAGAGGTCAGGATGTAGTTCTTGTCGTATTTACCCTGTTTGACGGAAAAGACGACACCCGGCGAGAAGAGCTCGTCCTCGACGAAACCCTCGGTAGGGTTGGCCATGTCGAGCTGTCCCTCACGCTTGGGGGCATAAATCTTCAAGGACTCATCATAGGTATAGCCCATGCCCAACTGGTATGCCACGCCTAATCCGGGAATGCCGTAGTTCATGTCGGCAGCATGGAGCTCGAACTGACCGTCGCCCTCAATAATCTCGCGGATATGCGTCAGGCTGTCGAAGTTGTCCTCCACGCCTTTTACCTTCACCATCAGCTGACGGTCTTTATAGATGGCCAGCGCCTGGTCCTCCAGACACTCGGTAGCCACCTCGACCTGTGGCAGCCGGCGAATCTTGGTAAGGATAGGATCGTCGGCAGGTGCCGTCTTGCCCTTGACGGGAGTGACCTTCAGCTGTGGGTCCATCTGGGTAAACAGCGAGGCCACCATGTCGTGGAATCCGTTGAACACGCTCAGCGTGACCACCAGCGCTATAGAGGCCACCGCAACACCTATGACGGAGATGCCGCTAATGACATTGATGGCGTGAGTAGACTTCTTGGAAAAGAGGTAACGCCGTGCGATGTAGAACGGGAAGTTCATATTTCACTTTGTTCAATATGACTTTTGTCACGACTCAGCCAAACAAGCAAGCTTGAAGGCTTTTCGCTGTTCCAAAAGTTCATTTTTTGAGCAGTTCGTCGATGCGCTCGATGTAGTCGAGGGAGTCGTCAATGAAGAAACGAAGCTCGGGAACGATGCGAAGCTGATAGCGGATGCGGGTACCAAGCTCGTAGCGTATCTGCTTCTCGTTCTTCGTGATGTTCTTGATGAGCTCCTCGCCCTTCTCGGAGGGGAAGATGCTGAGATAGGCCGTGCAGACGCTGAGGTCAGGGCTGACCTTGGCACGCGTCACACTGACCATGACTCCATGTAAGGAGCGCGTCTGCTCCTGAAAGATAACACTCAGTTCCTTCTGAAGCAGACGCGCTATTTTGTTCTGTCTTGTCTCCTGCATTACCTCTTACTTCTTACCGTCTACTTCGAGCAGTTCAATCTTGAAGGTCAGCATAGAGAAAGGCTTGATGTCAGCACCCTGCTGACGCTCGCCGTAAGCCAGCTCCTGGGGAATGTAAACCTCCCAAGTAGATCCTGCGGGCATGTGAACCAGAGCGTCGGTCCAACCCTTGATAACCTGGTTGGCACGGAAGCTTGCAGGCTCGCCACGCTTGTAAGAGCTGTCGAATACCTTGCCGTCGAGGGTCTTACCCTCGTAGTGTACCTTCACCAGTGAGGTATCGGTAGGCAGAGCACCAGTACCTTCCTTGATGACCTTGTACTGAACACCGCTGGGCAGGGTCTTCACACCTTCCTTCTTGGCATTCTCGGCCAGGAACTTCTCGCCCTCTTCCTTGTTAGCACCAAACTCCTTCTCCATGTTCTTAGCCTTGATGGCACGCATCTTCTCCTGAGCAACCTGAGCAGCTGAATCGACAGTCATCAGACCACCCTTGCCGGTAGTACCGCTGATGAAGCCAGCCATAAAGTTCTTCAGAGAGATGGTCTTGGTAGAATCATCGCCAAACAGCTCATGGTTGATACCCTTTACCATCTGGTTGGCAACCTGCTGACCAATCTGGATACCTGCATAGTAGGCAGCCTTCTTCTTGTCGTCGCCAGCGTTGGCGCCTTCGTTCAAACCCTTGATGAACTCGTCCATATAGGTGGTATCAACACCCAGACGACCTACGAGATAATCCTTCAGACCCTGAGTCTGAGCCATACCGATAGCATAGCTGACGGTATCTACATCACTCTTCAGGCTTGCCTTGGGAGTGCCATTGTCGCACGATGCATACATCATGACGGCAGCAACTGCTGCAACAGCAGTGAAAGTAAACTTTTTCATTGTTTTTTGACTTTTGTTATTACGTTATTACGTTATTTCGATATTACGATATTTCGATATGACAACGTGATTACATCACCTGAATGAGCTCCACGTCGAAAATCAACGCTGCATAGGGAGGAATGGAACCACCTGCACCACCCTCGCCATAAGCAAGGCGATAGGGGATGAAGAAACGATACTTGGCACCTTCCTGCATCAGCTGCAAACCCTCGGTCCAACCGGCTATAACCTGCTGAAGACCGAACACAGCGGGCTCGCCACGCTGGATGCTGCTGTCGAACACAGTACCGTCGATGAGGAAACCCTCGTAGTGGCACTTCACGGAGTCCTTGGCGCTGGGCTTCTTGCCGTTGCCTTCCTTCAGCACCTGATATTGCAAGCCGCTGGGCAGGGTGATGACGCCGTCCTTCTTGGCATTCTCGGCCAGGTATTTCTCACCTGCCTCCTTATGTACCTTGCCCTGTTCGGAGCGCTGCTTGTTGATCTTCTCTTCCTGTGCAGCGAAATACTCCTGCACGATACGCTGGGCCTCGCTGCTCTTTACCTTCAGCTCATTACCTGCCAGAACATCCTTGACGGCCTGCGCGAAGTCGTCAATATTGAGCTCGGAACCACCCATATTGGCCAACTGGTGACCAATACCGATACCCAGTGCATAACTTACTTTATCCATTTTTTCTATATTATAATAATGTGTATATTCTCAAAATCGGGCGCAAAGGTACAAATAAACGATGGAAAAACCAAAATATTCTTCGAATTACGTGCGATAATTCCAAAAAAATTGCTAATTTTGTGCATTCTTAATACTTCGCTTATGAAAAAGATTGTTGTTTTGACTGGTGCCGGCATGTCTGTAGAGAGTGGATTGAAGACTTTCCGCGATGCCGATGGACTGTGGGAGGAATATCCCGTTCAGAAGGTTGCAACCCATGAGGGTTGGTTAAATGACCCGACGTTAGTAACGAATTTCTACAACATGCTTCGCAAGAAGTGCTGGGGCGTAAAGCCTAACGAAGGCCACAAGTTGGTTGCTGCACTGGAAGAGAAGTACAATGTGACGGTGGTAACACAAAATGTTGACAATCTGCACGAGCAGGCTGGTTCGAAGAAAGTGATTCATCTGCATGGTGAGCTGATGAAAGTTTGTTCCAGCAACGACCCTGACAATCCTCGCTATCAGCAGCTGCTGACTCCCGACAACTGCGAGGTAGAGCCTGGCACCAAAGCAGGCGACGGCTCTCTGCTGCGTCCTTTCATCGTGTTCTTTGGCGAGGCTGTTCCCATGATTAGCCCTGCTGCTGCGGAGTGTCAGGAGGCTGACATCTTCATCATCATCGGCACCTCGCTCAATGTGTATCCTGCTGCTGGCCTCATCCAGTATACCCGTCCGGGCATACCCATCTATCTCATCGACCCCAAGCCTGTATCAACAGGTAGCCGCGATGTGGTTCAGATTCAGAAGGGAGCATCGGAAGGCATGCGTGAGCTTTCCGACCTACTCATGAAATAAGGATAGAAACTTTACGAAATAGGAAGTGAAGGGAGAGTTACTCTTTCTTCACTTCTTTCTTGCTCAGCACGCGCTGGTATTCTCCTTCCGTATTCAGGATGCGCTCGGCTTCCTGAAGGGTCTTGTCGTTACGAAGGCCTACCTGCAACTGTCCGCCCTGGAAATAGTAGGCACCGACAATGTCCTGCTCCAGCATCTGCTGTATCTCGCTGCGATGACGGTCTAAGTCGCTGGCCAGCTCGTGGTGGTCAATCTTGGCCTTCAGAGCCTCCAGCTCAGCCTTGGCCTCGTCGTAGTAGCCCTCGAACTTCATGGCTTTCTCCAGCTCGCCAAACTGCTTCTTACTCAGCTGGTCGTAGGTAAAGCCCGCCTTGATGACTCGTTGCTTGAATTCAGCATAATCTGCATCTGTCAGATGGAAGTCCTTGGCAGCGGCTATGGTAGGATGCTTGCCAATGTAGTCGACCACATAGTCAAACGTCACCTCGGTAGAGTCCATACGGTCCAGATAAAGTGTGATGTTGGCCATCGTGTCGGGCTTCACCTCCACGTCGGGTTTAATGCCCTCCTCCATCGTAATGCCACGGCCCGAAGGCAGGAAGTAGCGCGAGGTCGTCAGCTTCAGGTTGGCATTGTAGGGCAGTTCTACGTTAGGCACCTGCACCAACCCCTTACCATAGGTTCGCACACCTATTATAATACCGCGCTCCAGGTCTTGCAATGCACCACTGGTGATTTCAGATGCCGAAGCAGTCTCCTGGTTCACCAGCACAACGATGGGCATCACGGTATCGATGGGTTCCAGACGTGTCTTGTACTCATTGTTGGCGCGTTTCAGCTTACCCTTCGTCTCCACAATCTGTTGCCCCTTAGGTAGCCACATGCTCAGAATGTCGACACACTCCGACAGCGAGCCGCCACCATTGCCCCGCAAGTCCAGAATCAGCTTCTGCGCTCCTTGTTTCTTCAAATCGAGGAAGGCCAGCCGCATCTGTTTGGCAGGATCGCCTGTAAAAGTATTCAGATTAATATACCCCACACCATTGGGTCGCATACCATACCATGTAATCTCAGGCATCTTGATGCTCTGACGGGTAATCTTGAACTTCATCATCTTTCCCGTCGAGGGACGCTGTATGGTCAGCATGAATGTCGTGCCAGCCTCACCACGCAGATGACTGCTCACGAAAGACGTATTCTTCTCCGTCGTCACCGAGTCGTCAATCTGCAAGATGATGTCGCCCTTCCTTAGACCAGCCATAGCAGCAGGCATCCCTTCGTAAGGCTCATCAATCACCACACGCTTCAGCTTCTGATGGTAACGAATCAACGCTCCAATGCCAGCATACTTACCTGTCAGCATCGTCTTCAGCTCCTTCTGGCGCTCCTCAGGATAATACTCAGTATAGCGGTCCAAAGAAGCCAACATGGCATCTATACCCCTGGTAATCACCTTGTTGGCATCCAACGTGTCCACGTACATCAGGTCGAGGTTCTTATACAGGGCATTGAATATCTCCAGATTCTTTGCCACCTCCAAATTATGGTTCCTGACCTCCTGAGCCTTCACCGTCAGCGATAAGCAGCAGGCACATATCAATAGAAAAATACTTCTTCTCATTTCCTTATTATACTAATTTGGCGACAAAATTACAAAAAAATACCCATTCCATGAATTTTTTTCCTAAAAAGTTTGCAGGAATAAAAAAAACTCATTACCTTTGCACCCGCAAATCAGCAATGAAGAACAAAACTGCTTCAGTAGCTCAGTTGGTTAGAGCACCTGACTGTTAATCAGGGGGTCGTTGGTTCAAGCCCATCCTGAAGCGCCACTTAAGAGACTGAAAATCAAGGAGTTACGAGCAATCGCAACTCCTTTTTCGTTATTTAGAATTTGTCCTGTGAACTGCTGGTGAACTGACAGCTCATGTAATCAAGGGTGAGCATCGGGTATCGGCAACCCTCATTCAGCATCGTGGAGCGCACCATTTTAACATTTCCCCTTTTGGAAAAATCGTGTCTTTGGGCTGAAATCGGACTGTTAAACTTTCTAAATTTGGGGTTTAGGGTGTATGAGACACACCGAGTTTGGCTACTTTTACAAGCCGCCAACTGACGGCAAAAGACTATTTCGTTTGTTTTCATTGCTGCTTCCATTACTCAAACAAATCCTTTTCCACTGGGTGCTTTCTGCTCTTCTCCATCGGTTCCAAAGACCATCCGAAGTAGTTCTTCAGATTCACTTTCAGGGCATAGTCAACGATGTTGTTGTGCTTGTAGGTGGGTGTTGCCCGCTGGAACTTGGGCTGACCCTCCTTCTCCTTGATGACCTCCATCACTTGCACATAGCCTTCGTAGAGATTCTGAGCCTTCTGGTGGAAAAGCCGAGCGTGTTTGACCCCCGAGGGCAAAGCGATGTTGACCCCCGAAAACTTTTTTATTTTGACCCCTCTAAAGTCCTGACTGGCGGGGTCATTTTTATTTTACCCTGTT
>JAFPWS010000091.1 GCA_017412705.1 Prevotella sp. | reverse complement strand
GTTGAACACGAGGTCGAGACATGCTTTGTCGAGTGCCACAGGGTCAGTCGAGGCGAGGATGCCGATATCTTTCATTTGAGGAGTATGAGGGTTGCCGTCGCAGTCGCAATCGACGCTTAGGTTGTTCATCACGTTGATGTAAATAATGTCTTTGCCCTCCTGCTTGAAGTAGTTGTGAACGGCCTGTGCTGCTGCAGCCATCGACTCCAGGAAAGAGTCTTGGTTGTTGTTACCCCACGGGCTGGTGGTGCTCTTACCTGCCGAGTGGATGTAAGCCTTACCACTCTTCGATGCCACACCAATTGACTGGTTCTTCAGCACACCTCCGAAACCGCCCATAGCGTGACCCTTGAAGTGAGCCAGGTTGATCATGAAATCGTAGTTCGCAAGATGTGTACCTACGATGTCGTGCTTCAGCCATTTGGTATCGGTAACGGGAATCTCCATATCGCCTTCTTCATCCATGATGTCAACAGTGGCGATGGCTCCGTAGCCGCGCTGTTCGATGGCCTTTTTGTGATTGGCAGTTGTCGAGCGGTTACCACCGTAGGCCGTGTTGCACTCCACGATGTTACCATTCACTTTCTGAACCAGATTCTTGATGAACTCTGGGCGCAGATGGTTTGACTTCTCCGACTCTCCAGTGGATATCTTCACAGCCACACGCTGTCCCTCTTTAGGAGTCACGCCCAGTGCCTCGTAGATTTTTACCAGTGATTCCGGCGAGATGTCGTTAGTGAAATAGACCTTAGGACTTTGCGCCGTTATTGTTATTGTCGTCAATGCGGCACAGACAGCAAGAACTATTTTCTTCATATCGATGTTGTCTTACTTCAGTTTGTTATACACTTCGTCGGTTACAGGCTCCAGCCACTCGTTAGACTCTTCACCGCCTGTCTTGACGTGGGTGGTATAGTGCTGGAACCATGAGTCTTTCTGGGCACCATGCCAATGCTTCACGCCCTCTGGGATGTCGATAACCATGCCCGGCGTGAGAGCGATAGGAGCCTTGCCCCATTCCTGATACCAACCCTTACCTGAGACACAGATCAGCATCTGATGTGCACCATGATGGATGTGCCAGTTGTTGCGGCAACCAGGCTCAAAGGTCACGTTCACTATAGGCATTACCGTTGCCTCACCCTCGCTGAGATTTGCGGGTTTAATGGGTGCGACGAAGCTATCGCCAATAAAATACTGAGCATAGTTCACGTTAGCTACACCCTTAAGGAATTCGCTACGCAGCGTATAACCCTCATGGTCCAGCCATGCACAGAGTTCATCAACTAGCTCTTGACTATTGCCCATGTTCACGGCTCCACGCTTATGAGCAGCCAATTGGGGAGCGACCTTGTCAAGACCGCTCAATGCAGCTACCGTCACGATCTCGCGGTCGGCAGCTGTGAGCTGGTCGCCAGCGAAGATGTCGCCGAAGAGGTGTGACTTCAGGTAGTAGTCATCCTGCGGACAGAAGTCGTAGTCGAACGGACGGCCTGAGAGCTGTGTCTGTACTTCCGTGCCCTGCTTCAGAGCCTTTTCTGCGTCATTCCAAATCTCTGGACGAGTCCAAGGTTTTCCATCCTGCCAAGCTGGCAGTCTGTTCTCCAAAACCTTATTCAGCACTCCCAGCGCATTCAGCGAGCGAGGGAATCCTGTGTAGGCATAGAGCTGAGAGAATGCCTCCTTCAGTTCATTAATGGCCACTCCGTTGTCGAGTGCCATCTTCACGGCAGGCTCCAAGCGTTCCAAATCACCTTGTGCCATCAGACAGGCACATGCTGCCAATCCTTTTTGACGCTCCGTCAGCGTCTGACCTTGTACAGTTACCATAGTCATTATTGCTATTACAAAAATTACGATTCTTTTCATACCTATATTTTTTAATATGTCGAAGCCCGCTGTTCAACAAACAGCCAGCGGCCATCTTTTTTGACGAGCGTTGACTTGATCTGGAGGCGCCATGTGTGACGACCACCACCATAGACGGCGGCATTCACACGGCTACGTCCAGTCATTGTCGCCTTATCGCCATTGACTTCGATGATGATATCATCATCCTCAACGGAATAGTAGTTCAGCGTACCATCTTTGATGGCACGCAGGTATTCGCGCTTTGGCTGACGAGTACCTGTCATGTGAATCAGCACGGAGTTCTCGTCGAGTAATGTGCCAAGCGTCTCGATGTCCTTGGCTATCATCGCCTGGTACATCTGCCTGTAGAGGGCCTCAATCTGCTGTTTGTCTGTCTGTGCATGCATTTCCATCAATAAAAACATTGCTATTGCCAGTAATACCTTGCTCATCTACCTAAATATTTCTTGTTGTCTTGGATATAAATCCCACTCTGGCCATTGGTAGGCTGACCGTTCAGAGCATACTTCCTGCCGCTGTTGGCCGTGCGAGTCTTTGCAGACTTCACACCAGTTGACTGCTTGTCAACGCCCAGGCGCTTCAGCCAGCCTTCAACAGTTCCTTTCGACGAAGCGTCACGGATGCTACTACCTGAAATGCCGAGCGATTCGAGGATGGTGGCATTGGGGAAATACTCCTTTAGGAGCGTCGTGTAACTGCCTACGCCGCTGCCGCCGTGAGTGCCAAAGGGGATAATGGTTTTGCCGTCAAGTTCCGGGTGGACTTCGAGGAACGTGCGGATGATTATCGGAGGCTGTCCCCACCAGATAGGTCCACCGATGAAGATGGTCTCGTAGTCGGCAGCAATGTTCGTGATGTCGTTCTTGTACTTGGGACGTAGATTCTGCGGAATCTCAATATTGTTCACGTAGGCGATACATTCATCGTAGGCTGCAGGATAGGCCACTTCCGGCACAATCTCAAAGACATCGACATCGGCCAGCTCTTTAATATAGTCCACCATAATAGCCGTGTTACCACGCTCTACATATCCCACCTGCCAGTTTTCGTCTGCCCGCGAGAAATAGACTACGAGCATCTTTCCCTTTGCCTTTCCTTCGCCATCGCCACCTGTTTGTTCTGTGGCTCCCGTCATGCCATCAACCTCCGGGTCGTTGCTGCCACAGGCCAGTGCCACCATGAAGGCACAGAGGGCAAACGTAATTGTCAGTAATTTCTTCATTCTGATCAATGTGTTGCTTTAAGATATTGTAAGTCACCATACCAGTAGCTGGCGGTGCAGCCGCCGTCGATGAGCAGGTCGGCACCACTGATAAAACGGCCACGAGAGGACATCAGGAACTCTGCCAGGTCACCTACCTCGTCGGGTGTTCCTGCGCGACGGGCTGGCATACCATCAATCATCTTCAGATAGCCGTCCTTACGTGGGCCGTGTAGCTCGTCGTTGGCCAGAGGCGTGATGATGATACCAGGCGAGATGCTGTTGATGGTAGCACCACGACGGCCCCAGCGAGTAGCCTCGTACATCACTCTCAAAACGTTGCAGCGCTTCGAATATTGGTAGGCCTTCAGCGTGTCGTCGATGGCCTTCAGGAATGGCAGTTCCAACAATTCATCTACAGGAGTGGTGGCCAGAGCCTCGTTCTGATCCTGTGGCAATGCAGGCAGACGATGACCGCTCTGCGAAGAGATAATCACACCCGAGCCTCCCTCGGCAATCACCTTACCAAACTCCTCCAGCAGCACACTCGTGCCGTAAAGGTCCACGCGGAGAATCTCCGCTACGGGAGCCTGCGAGGGCGACACGCCAGCGGCATTCACTACGTTCGTCACTTCGCCATTGCTGGTAGCAAATTCCACCAACTTTAGGATGTCCTCCTTCGAGCCGAGGTCGCACTTGAAAGTTGAACACTCGAATCCCGCATCCTCCAATGTCTTGGCAGCTCGCTCTGCATTCTCCAAACTATAATCAGCCAACACAACATGCTTACCAGCCGATATTCTTCGGATGATGGCCTGGCCAATGCTGCCAGCACCTACCAATACTGAAACCTTCTTTGCCATATTAGAATCCATTTTTTTTCAGCCACTTTTCTACTCGTTCCTTACCCTCGCGCACATCGTGCCCGTAGATAGAGAACTCGCCCGTAACGGTTGCATTGGGATAAGCCTTCTTCACGTCCTTCACGCAGCTGCCAAGGCCAGAGCCTTCATGCGTGGTGAAGGGGATTATGGTCTTTCCGTTCAGGTCGTAC
>JAFPWS010000090.1 GCA_017412705.1 Prevotella sp. | reverse complement strand
TTATTATCGTACCAACTTTTTGCTCAGAAAACTATGAAAAACACCGAGGGGGGGCCTCGCGGCAGGGGGCTCGCAGCCCCCGAGAGCGGTGTCTCGCTTGTCTTACTCTATCGTTAGCGTCTGCAAACATAGTAACTATTTGACAATTTACTATTTACAACATTCAAGGTATGAGCAGCGACGAGTCGCCATAGCTCAGGAAGCGGAAGTCATGGGCCAAGGCATAGTCGTATATCTTGCGCCAGTCGCCATGCACAAAGGCACTTACCAGCAGAAGCAGGGTAGACTGAGGCTGGTGGAAGTTGGTCACCAGCATCTTCACAACCTTGTAGTCGTAGCCAGGGGCGATGATAATCTGAGTAGACGAGTGCAGAACGGTCAGCTCATGACGCACCATCCAGTCCAGCAGGGCCTGCAGGCTCTCCACAGTGGTAGCCAACTTGTCATTTCCCACTTCACACCTGTCACTTCCATAGGGTTCCCATTGCTCTACATGTAGCTCGTCCTCCTTGACATTGGGGTTTGCCAGCACCTTCAGACCCATATAATACAGGCTCTCCAGCGTTCGTACGCTGGTGGTGCCTACAGCGATGGCCTGCCCTTCGTGAACTATCAGGCGCTCTATGGTATGACGACGCACAGCGATAAACTCGGTGTGCATGGGGTGTTCGCCAATGGTTTCGCTCTTGACAGGCTTGAAGGTTCCGGCACCAACGTGCAACGTCACCTCTTCACGCTCTATGTCACGAGCATCAATGTCTGCCAGCACACGCTCAGTAAAGTGCAGGCCGGCAGTAGGTGCAGCCACGCTGCCCTTGATTTTAGAGTAGATTGTCTGGTAGGTCGTCTTATCGCTCTCCTGCGTCTCACGATTCAGATATGGAGGGATGGGCAACTCACCCAGCTGGTCTATCACCTCGGCAAACGACAGTCCCCCACTCCACTCGAAGTCTATCCATTGGCTTGTGCCATGCTCCCCTTTGCGGGTGGCAGTTATGGTTAACGGTCCATGCTTCATCGTCAGCGGGCCACCCTTCCACTTTTTCAGGTTGCCCACCAGGCAGAGCCATGAGCAACAGCTGGTCTGTTGGAACATCTGCTCATAGTCAGCAGGGGCAGCAGGCTCCAGCAAGAACACCTCAATCAGCGCTCCCGTAGGTTCTCCGTTAGCATCAGGCTTGCGGAAGTGCAGGCGGGCCTGGATTACCTTCGTGTTGTTCATCACCATCAGGGCACCCTTGGGCAGGTACGACGGCAGATGGTAGAAAACATCCTCGCCCACCTCGCCTTTTTTGTATAGGAGCAGCTTCGAGTGGTCGCGTTCCGCCACAGGGAACTTGGCAATCCGCTCGTCAGTCAGCTCGTAGCTATAATCACAGATATGTATCTCTTTCGTATCCATACAGGTTGCGAAGGTACGAAGAAAAAATGGACTGACCAAATAGTCTGCCCATTTTTTCATTTACTCAGCCCATAGGCAGGTAACAGAGAATCGTATTACGACTGAAGCCTGGTCACATTACGACTGAAGCTTGCTCGTATTACGACTGAAACCTGCTCGTATTACGACTGATGCTGGTCGCGCAGCAGGTCGTTGACGGTCTTCACGGGGTTGAACGTCGACAGGGGAACCTCCACGAAGACGGTTGACCAGTCGCTCATAGCACCATTCCACAGACCTGGCAGCTCGAGCGCCTGCAGCTCCTTGCCAGACTTAGACTTCTGCGAGATGAAACCTGTCGTTGGATCGACATACTTCGGCAGGTCAAAAGCCTGACCCTTGTAGTCCTTGACAGCACAGACGAGGTCGACGGGATTGAAGTGGGTGCCCTTGGTGAACATCTCCATGTACTCCTTGTTCGACTTGTCAATCTGGCTCGATTCCAGAATCTGAAGGCTTACGGTGCCATCCTGATTATAGGTAAGGAACGGGCCACCACCAGGCTCGCCGACATTCTTCACAACGCCGCAGACACGCATGGGCCTGTTCAGCTTGTTGCGCAGATATATCACCAAGTCGGCATCCTCAAGTTGTTTGATGTCCTGCTTGCGGCAACACAGGTCTTGCTGCACGAAACGGATAATATCTTCTATCTGTTCATGCGTGTACTTGCCGGTATCCAACAGACGCAGATAGTCGAAGGCCTTCCGCTGCAGCGTCACAAGCACGCCGGCAATGATCTGCTTCCACTCAACGGTGTCATCCTTCAGACGATCGGGTACCACGTTGTCAATATTCTTCACAAAGATAACATCAGCCTCAATCTCGTTAAGGTTCTCTATCAGAGCACCATGACCACCCGGGCGGAAAAGCAGTGAGCCGTCTGAGTTGCGGAACGGGGTGCCGTCAGGATTAGCGGCAATGGTGTCCGTCGAGGGCTTCTGCTCTGAGAACGAAATGTCGTACTTGATGCCATACTTCTTTGCGTACAGGTCAGCCTTCTGGGCTACCTTAGCCTTGAACAGCTCCATATGCTCGTGGCTTACGGTGAAGTGTACGTGAGCTTCGCCATTAGAAGCAGCATAGAGAGCACCCTCCACCAGGTGTTCCTCCATCGGAGTGCGAGCACCCTCGGCATAGTTGTGGAACAACAGCAGCCCCTTTGGCAGCTGCCCGTAATTCAGGCCCTCGCCCTTCAGCATATTGGCAGCAACTGCCTTGTAGTTGCCAGCAGCAATGAGCTCCTTGACGCCCTTGCCCTCGTTTTTCTGACAGACAGCATCGAGCTCGCCATAGAAAGCGAATTTCTCAATATTGTCAAAATACTTCTTCTCGAAATCTGTCGTCGGCACGTCATATTCGGCATCAACAAAGGCAAACATGTCCTTAAACATACGGCTGGCAGCACCCGAAGCGGGCACAAACTTCACCACCTTCTTGCCTGCGGCCTTGTATTGCTGCCAAGCCTCGACATACTGCTTGCCCTCAGCAGCTGTTGGTGCCACAATGCCCTTGCCGATAGCAGCTGCTGCCTCGAGCTTTAAGAATGGAAAACCGGTTTTAAACTCACCTAACTGTCTCTCAATTTGTGCCTCAGAGATACCCTTCTGAGCCAACTGATTCAAATCCTGTTGTGATAGCATAATATTAATAGATTTTTAGATAGTTTGTCATACTATTCTGCAAAATTACAAAAACCCTCGCAAACTTCCAAAAATTTGCGAGGATTTTTTCATTCCTTATTATAATAAGAGTTATCTTACTCTATCAACTTGCCAATAGACATGATGTCGCTAACCGACACCCCCATACTCGCTAGGAGGGTTATCAAGTCATACTCGCCGCCACCCAATATCTCAGCCTTTAGCATAATGGTTGGTTTGAAAAGAGCAGTTGCAGAATCATACTGAGTGCCCATATAAATGTCGCCTACCTTTAACTCTTCCAAATATAACTCAAGAGTCAAATTCTCATTGAAATCATTAGCAAGACTATTGCAACGCTCCTGAGTAGTACCTTCCTTCATGCACTTAGAGAGCTCTATGCCCTCTACTACCAGATAGTTCACGTTATTAACCTTACCCTTCAATATCAGCAGATTATCCATTGCTTTAGAAATAAATTCTGCTTCATAAGTGACGTTGTGTGTGATGGTCTTCCATATATTGGCATCATCTGTGACCTGTGTTGTCAGGACAATCAGTGGCTTGTTGGAGTTTGCCTTACTATAGGTAATTTCTGCATTGCGCTCAGAGGTATGAGGACGCTGATAAGTCAATGTAATATAGTAGTCGCGATAAGTAATTTGACCAGCCATGCTTTCTCTTACTTTAAAAGGATTATATAAAGGACGGTTGCTCTCATTGTCCGTAATGATGCTCAGCAACAACTCTTCACCCTTATAGATAGTCAACTGGCGTGCACCGGCAACGGTATAACTCCAATTCCTTATATTCACATCCTTGTCAAACTCGGCAGAGATGGTATAGACTGTGCCATCATTGGCAGTATAGACCGCATCGCCCTTGATGTTAGAGTGCTTGCCTAAGAAATTAGTATCACTTTCACGTCCAGCCTGCAACGTACCGGAAACTTCCCATGCCATATCCAACACATCGTTGAACGACTGATAATTGAAACGCACACCATAAGATAGCTGAACACTAATATCACCCTTCAACAAGTCAAGTAATGACAACAGCTTCTGCTGGAACTCATTAAAAAGGTCACCCACGTCATTAGTAGCACGCGTTGATGAGTTGTAAGTACTCTCTGCCTTCACAGCGTTTTCCAATGGTTCAAGCTCGACAAAGTCCAAATCAGACATGTCATTATTCAGCGTTATGACAGCTGTTTCCAAGGGACCTTTAGTCACCTCTTCTTCCTGATTAGGGGATGTATTTGTATCATCATGGTTACTACATCCAGAAACCATAATTATTCCAGCCATCATCGACAGCACCAAGAACAGCGAATTCATTGTCTTCTTCATAGAGGTAAACATTAATGATATTATTTTAATCCTTCTATTTCTTTAGTAATTTCGAACCAAGTTGTATGCCCATATACACAGTTCATTATCGATTGCGGTAATTGCATATGCTACCACTACTTTTCGTTTTCTGCATGCGACATTTTCGACTGCAAAGATAATGTATTTACTTGATTTCACCAAACAAATCTAAAATTTTCTCATTCAAAGCAGACATCCATAATACAAAAACCGAAGTCCTCTCATCGTTGCTGACGAAAGGACTTCCCTCATTTAATGAAAAGTGGCGGCCTCCTACTCTCCCGCATTGCATTGCAGTACCATCGGCGCAGGCGGGCTTAACTTCTCTGTTCGGAATGGGAAGAGGTGGGACCCCGCCGCAATAACCA
>JAFPWS010000043.1 GCA_017412705.1 Prevotella sp. | reverse complement strand
ACATCCGCGAGAAGACAGGCCAACCCGTCATCATCAACAGCGGCTACCGTTCGCCCGAGGTGAACAAGGCCGTCGGCGGTGCAACAGCCTCAATACACCTGCAGGGACTGGCCGTTGACATCAACTGCAACGGCAGTGTGCCTTTGGCCGCAAACATCATCAAGTGCATCGAAGACCGCTATCTAAGCGACAGCCGGTACGGGTACCACGAGCTGTACCTGTGCGTTCGGCCCAAGACGCGCTCACTGTGGATTCATCTGAGCGTCAACAAGGTAATGTGGCGCAACGGCCTGCACTGCAAGGTGTTGGTTTACAAGTAATATGCAACCTAACTTATTTTACGGTTTTCAGTAGTTTGTTTTGTAGTTATTTTTTTCCAGTTTGAGGCTCCCGTCCGTGAGGATAGGAGCCTTTTTGTAACCCCATCAAAACCTCGGGAAGCGTGCCGAAAGCCCGCACGGGAGGGCGTTCAGGCGGGAGAAAGGGGCAGCGGCGGAGGGGTGGCCGTCACCAAGGGGAGGAAGGACGGTTCGGAAGTGCTTAGCGGTTTTTGTTGCGGATGAACCAGGCGTGGGTATAGAGATGGTACATGAGCAGGGCGGCGGCTGTGAAGCCCAGGCAGATGTACAGCAACAGGTCGCGCCGGCCGTAGACGGTGGCATAGCCGAGGGCCAGTCCCAAGGCAACTCCTGTCTCCCACCCCAAGAAGAAGGTGCTCTGCGAGGTGCCTCGCTTGCAGTGGCGGCTCAGCTTGATGAAGAACAGCAGGAAGCGGGCACTGGTGACGGCCATGCCAAGGCCTGTCAGGACGGGGGCTGCGGGGCTGTAGGGATAGACCAGCAGGATGAGGTGGGCTGCCATGAGGAGTATGAGTCCGCTGACGACCTCGCTCTTGAGCTCAGCGTCGCGGAAGACGAAGCGCTGGGCCAGCAGGGCCAGCAGGAAGCCTACCATCATGAGTCCGTAGAACATCGCCGACAGGGGAAGCGTGAAGAGCAGTCCCATGACGGTGCTGACCGGCAGGAGATTGGCAAAGAGCACAAAGCCGTGTGGCAGCAGGAAGCGGTCGAAGGAGACCACATGGACTCCTTCCTCGGGGGCGCGGAAGGGGAAGTCGACTTGACGGATGAAGAGGATGGACAGCAGGGTACAGCCTACGGCGGTCAACAGCACCCGGTCGAAGCCTGCATAGCGGTAGACGAGCACGCCTGCCAAAGGACCCAGCGACAGGGCGAAGCGGGCAAACCATGCCGCGCTGTGGTTGGCCTCGGTACGCTGGTAGGACTCGCAGGTGTCGATGATGAGCGTAGAGGAGAGCACCATCTGTGCCAGTCCGAAGGCGGCGCCCAAGGCGAAGCGGTGCAACAGGATGACCCGGAACTCGACAAACTCGGAGCGCAGGCCGTCGATGTACCATAGCAGGGCTACGTCGAGGGCTACGGCTACGATGGCCCACAGGCACACCTGGTTGCGGCGATAGCGCTGCACCAGCCAGGACACCATGGAGCCAAGCAGATAGAGACCCAGGCCGAAGGCTCCCATGCTCAGTCCGGTCTCCTGCGGCGAGAAGTTCTCGGTCTCGATGAGCCACTGGGGCACCACGGGCAGCAGCACGTAGACGGACATGGTGAGCAGCAGGTTGGCAACGACCAACAGCCAGAAGTCACGGTGCCACAGCTTGATGTGTACGGGTGTATTCTGTGTATTCAATGCTTAATAGGATTCGTTCTCATTGGGGAAGTCGCCGCTCTTGACGTCTTCCACATAATGGCCTACGGCGTCGGTGATGACGGTGTTGAGGTCGGCATAGCGGCGCAGGAAGCGGGGCGAGAAGCCCTGTGTCATGCCAAGCATGTCGGCAATGACAAGCACCTGTCCGTCGCAGCCTCCACCTGCGCCAATGCCGATGGTGGGGCACTTGACCTGCTTGGTGACCTCGGAGGCCAGCTGGGCGGGGACTTTCTCGAGGGTGATGCCGAAGCAGCCTATGTCGCTGAGCAGCCGGGCGTCGCGCACGAGTTTCTCGGCCTCTGCCTGCTCCTTGGCACGGACGGCATAGGTGCCGAACTTATTGATGCTCTGGGGCGTGAGTCCGAGGTGTGCCAGGACGGGGATGCCGGCATCAAGGATGCGCTTGACAGTGTCGAGTATCTCTTCGCCACCCTCCATCTTCAGGGCGTCGCAGCCACTCTCCTTCATGATGCGGATGGCGTTGGTGACACCCTCGGCGGCATTGACCTGATAGGAGCCGAAAGGCATGTCGCACACCACCAGGGCACGGCTGACGGCACGTACCACGCTGCGGGCATGGTATATCATGTTGTCAACGGTCATGGGTAGCGTGGTCTGGTTGCCTGCCATGACGTTGGAGGCGGAGTCGCCCACAAGGATGGCATCGATGCCTGCCTTGTCGACAATGCCTGCCATGGTATAGTCGTAGGAGGTGAGCATGGAAATCTTCTCACCCTTCTGCTTCATCTCCAAGAAACGATGTGTTGTCACCTTACGGTTGTCACTTACTAAATATCCTGCCATAATCTTTATAGTTGTTTATTACCTTATCACAATAGGGACGGATGGCCTCTGCGGGGTTGGTGGTGGCCAGTCCGACGACATACATGCCGGCGGCACGTCCTGACTTGAGGCCGTTGAAGGAGTCTTCGAAGACAACGCAATGCCGGCTGCTGACACCCAGGCGGCGGGCGGCACGCAGGTAGCAGTCGGGATCGGGCTTCGAGGCTGAGAAGTCCTCGGAGGTGAGGATGGCGTCGAAGAGCTGCCTGAACTCGGGGTGCCTGGCGTAGACTGCCTCCATCTTGGCCTTGTTGGAGCTGGTGACAACGGCGGTGGCTATGCCCTGGCGGTGCAGGTGGTCCATGAAGTCACGGAAGCCGTCTATGTAATCGTAGCTCATCTGCTGCTCGTAAAGGTTCAGACGCTCGGTGATGAGCTGCCGCTTGTCGGCCAGGGCACCGGAGAACCAGAGGTCGTAGATCTGCACCAGGGTCTGTCCCTTGATTTCCTGCTCCAGTCCGGGATGCCCGGGATGGAACTCACGACACTGGCCGCCCCAGAACACAGTGTACTGCGGTTCGGTGTCGAAGACAACACCGTCGAGGTCGAATAAAGCGGCTTTTACAGTCATATCCTTCAATTTGCGGCTGCAAAGGTACGCATTTCTTTTGATATCTCCAAAAAAGTTCGTACCTTTGACTTCGTCGAAAGTACTATCGTTCGGAAAAACCCAAATAAATTTGGTTTTTCGCTCACTTAATCGTACCTTTGACTTCGTCGAAAGTACTATCGTTCGGAAAAACTCAAATAAATTTGGTTTTTCGCTCACTTAATCGTACCTTTGCAGCATGAACGAAGAAATCATTTACAAATACTTTCCACAGCTGACGGAGGAGCAGCAGCGCCAGGTGGCCATGCTGGACGAGCTGTACCGTGACTGGAACGCGAAAATCAATGTCATCTCACGCAAGGACATCGACAACCTGTACGAACACCATGTGCTGCACTCGATGGCTATTGCCAGGATGGTGAACTTCCGCGCCGGCAGCAGCATCCTGGACTTCGGCACGGGGGGCGGCTTTCCGGGTATCCCTCTGGCCATTCTGTTTCCTGAGTGCCGGTTCAAGCTGATAGACGGCACGGGGAAGAAGATTCGCGTGGCCCGGGAGGTGGCTGACGCCATAGGGCTGAAGAACTGCCAGCCATGCCATCTGCGCGGCGAGGAGGAGAAGGGCAGGTACGACTTTGTGGTGAGTCGTGCCGTGATGCCCCTACCCGACCTGGTGAAGATAGTGAAGAAGAACATCAGGAAGGAGCAGCGCAACGCCCTGCCTAACGGTGTCATCTGCCTGAAGGGCGGCGACCTGCAGGAGGAGATGCGGCCCTTCCGCCACATCGTAGAGACTGCTGCGCTGAAGCAGTGGTTCAGCGAGGAGTGGTTTAAAGAGAAGAATGTAATCTACCTGCCGGTGTGAGCTGTCAGCTTTATCTGAGGTAAGGATTATATAAGAGTTCGTCGGCTATCGTGCTTTGGGGACCATGTCCGCTGAGCACGACGGTTTCTTTTGGGAGCTTGGACACAACCTGATGGAGCGACAGTGTCATCTCGGACCAGCTGCCCTCGGGGAAGTCGGTACGGCCAATGCTCATGCGGAACAGGGTGTCGCCAGTGAAAGCGGTATGTTCTGCCTCGCAATAGAAGATGGCAGAACCGTGGGAATGGCCCGGAGTGCGAAGGACCTTCAGCGTATGGGAGCCAAAGGCTGCGCTGTCGCCGTCGGCCAGCAGACGGCCTGTAGGAGCCTGCTCGTCGGCAAGGTCGATGCCATAAAGCTCGTGGGCCTGTTCAGACAGGTGCTCCACCAGCGGCAGGTCTTCGGCACAAATCTCCACCTTCAACCCATACTCGCTGAACAGCAGGGCATTGCCGAAGTTATGGTCCAGGTGGCCATGGGTGGCCAGCAGATGTACCGGCCTGAGCTGCTGCCGGCGGATATAGGACAGGAGTGCACTCTTCTCTTCCTGGAAGAAGACACCGCAGTCTATGATGACACACTCACCACTCTCGTCGCTCACCACGTAGCAGTTCTCCTGCAACGGGTTGCACATAAAACGCTTGACAGTCCACATCACTCAACACCAAACACTAAAAACCTAAACACTTGTCACTTAATCTTCACCTTCACTCCCTTGCTCTCGTTCTGCATGCGGTCCAGGGCGGTGACGACATAGACGCTATTGCCTGGCTCAGAGGCTGGCAGCTCGTAGAAGGTATCGGGGGTGAGGGTCGCCAGATGGCTGTTGTCGTCGATGCTGACACGCTCACGCTTGTCGAAACGGTAGACGCCATAGAGTACGGCCTTGTTCTTCCAGTCGTCGCCCTTGGGGGCAGTCCAGAAGATGACACGCCGGCCGTCAACATCGAAGCACTTCACCTTGCGGGGCTTCTTGGGGGCCTTACGGTCTATATCTCTCATGGTGGGCTGCAGGGCGGGGATGCGCCAATAGTTGGTGCGCAGCGAGGCACCATAGTTGCCGACATTGTCGACGGCAGCCTTGGCATACCACAGCACGGTACCTTTCACACGGGGCAGCTCGCGGTGCAGGTTCATCTTGGCTGCCAGCTGATGGCGGCTCCTGTCCTGAAGGTCTTGATGCTTGACGGTGCGCTCCACATCCTCGCCAATATAGAGGTCGGCATTCTTCAGGTTGTCATTCCACCAGTGTATCAGCTCGTCATAGTCGGCAGCCTTGTGGCCTATCTCCCAATAGAGCTGAGGCACGCAGTAGTCCATCCAGCCCTCACGGTCCCACAGCAGGACGTCGGCATAGAGGTCGTCGTAGTTCTGCAGGCCATTGGTACGGCTGCCGCTTGGGTCGCTGCGATGGTTGCGGTAGATGCCGAAAGGCGAAATGCCGACCTTCACCCAGGGCTTCGCCTCGTGGACGGTCTTATAGAGCTGCTCTATGAAGAGGTTGACATTGAAGCGGCGCCAGTCGCCACGGTCTGCTATGCCGTAGTTGTTGGCACGGTACTGGGCATCGTCGGGAATGGGGACGCCTGGTGTGGGATAGGGATAGAAGTAGTCGTCGATATGCAGGCCGTCGACATCGTAGCGGGTAACAATGTCACGTACCACGTCGCAGATGTAGTCGCGGCACTGGCGCAGGGCAGGGTTCAGCAACGTCAGACCGTCGTACTGGAAGGTCCACTCAGGATGCTGCACCAACACATGGTTGCGGGCATTGAGGTGGGCTACCTTGGTCTTGGCACGGTAGGGATTGATCCAGGCGTGCAGCTCCATGCCACGCTTGTGGCACTGCTCTATCATCCACTGCAGGGGGTCCCAGTAGGGATAGGGACGGCTGCCCTGCTCGCCTGTCAGGTAGTAGCTCCACGGCTCGATGGCACTCTCGTAGAGGGCGTCGCACTCCGGACGCACCTGGAAGATGATGGCATTGCAGCCATCCTTCTGCAACTCGTTGAGCTGGTAGGTCAGCGTGCGCTGCATAGCCTCTGTACCGACTCCCTTAAACTGTCCGTTGACACACTGTATCCAGGCACCACGGAACTCACGCTTTGGCTGGGCCTGCATACACAGGGAAACCAGCAACATACACACAATGATTCTTATTCGTCCCATATCTTTGGTTTGTTCCTTCTTGCTTCTTCCAAACTCAGCAGCTCTTGCTGTTCCTGATGGTAGTTTTCGCGCAGCTGCTCATATTTGACATCAAGCTCATGCTCCATCTTCAGCTCCTCGGCATGATCCATCAGACGCGCTGCCACCAGGGCATTCTGCGAAGCATCCTTCATCCAGACCACCGGACCGCCATAGACGGGGGCAATCTTCAGAGCCACATGCAGCTCGCTGGTAGTGGCGCCGCCAATCATGATGGGGATGTCCAGTCCGGCACGCTCCATCTCATGGGCTACATTGACCATCTCCTCCAGCGAAGGGGTAATGAGACCCGAGAGGCCAATCATGTCAACCTTCTCCTCCACGGCCTTACGCACTATCTGCCCGGCAGGCACCATGACACCCATATCGATGACTTCGTAGTTGTTGCAGGCCATGATGACGCTGACAATGTTCTTGCCTATGTCGTGGACATCGCCCTTGACAGTGGCCAGCAGTATCTTGCCATTCTTACGGGCTCCTTCCTCGCGCTCCTGCTCTATATAAGGCTGCAGGATGCTGACGGCCTGTTTCATGGTACGGGCAGTCTTGACAACCTGCGGCAGAAACATCTTTCCAGCGCCGAAGAGTTCGCCAACGCGGTTCATACCTGCCATTAGCGGACCTTCAATAATATTGACAGCCTTAGGATATTGCCTCAGTGCTTCTTCAAGGTCTTCCTTCAGGTAGTCACCCACGCCTTTAACAAGAGCTTGCTGCAGGCGTTCCTCTACGGTGCCGGAACGAGAGAGGTGCTGAGCCGCCTGCTGTACCTGACTGGCAGAACCTGCCTGCTGCACCTGACTGGCTTCTGCCAAACTGGAGGCTAAAGCTATAAGACGCTCACTGGCGCCAGCCTTTCGATTCAGAATGACATCCTCTATCACTTCCAACTGGTCATGGGGGATATCCGTGTAAAGCACTTTCGCAGCAGGATTCAGGATGGCAAAGTCCATACCGGCCTGGATGGCATGGTAGAGGAACACGGCATGCATGGCCTCGCGGATGTAGTTGTTGCCTCGAAACGAGAATGACAGGTTGGAGACACCGCCACTGATATGGGCACCTGGCAGGTTCTCCCTAATCCAGCGAGTGGCACGTATGAAGTCGGCAGCATAGCTGTCATGCTCTTCCATACCCGTAGCCACAGCCAGCACATTGGGGTCGAATATTATGTCTAACGGGTTTAAGCCAACTTGCTGGGTTAAAATGCGGTATGCACGTTCTGCTATTTCTATTCTACGCTCGTAGCTGGTGGCCTGGCCTGACTCGTCAAAACACATCACCACCACGGCGGCGCCATAGCGCTTGACGTCTTCCGCATGGCGGATGAAGACTTCCTCGCCTTCCTTCAGCGAGATGGAGTTGACAATGCCTTTTCCTTGCAGGCACTTCAGACCTGCGGTGATGACATTCCAGTCGCTGGAGTCTATCATGACAGGGACGGAGGCAATGTCGGGCTCCGAGGCTATCATGTTCAGGAAATTCACCATCTCCTGACGGGCATCCAGCAGACCGTCGTCCATATTGACGTCTATCACCAAGGCGCCATCTGACACCTGCTTGCGGGCTATAGCGACAGCCTCGTCGTACTGCTTATCCTTGACAAGGCGCAGGAACTTACGCGAGCCTGCCACGTTACAGCGCTCTCCGACATTGGTAAAGGTACGTACCTCCAAGGGGTCCAAGCCACTGAGCTGCAGATACGGTGAGGGGGCTGCAGGCTGACGGGGTGTCTTGCCCTGCACCAAAGGAACATACTTGGCTATAAAGGCTGGCGTAGTGCCGCAACAGCCGCCAATAATATTGACAATGCCTTCATCCGTCATCGCTCCCATCTTAGGGGCCATGCTCTCTGCCGTCTCGTCATAGAGTCCCATGGCGTTAGGCAGTCCGGCATTGGGATAGGCGCTGATATAGTAAGGTGCCTTTTGGGCCATTTGGCGCAGATAGGGAATCATCTGCGAGGCACCAAAGGAGCAGTTCAGACCTACGGAGAAAATGGGGTATGTGCTGATGCTGGCCAGGAAGGCATCGATGGTCTGCCCACTCAGTGTGCGGCCTGCCATGTCGCTGACCGTCATGCTGAGCATCAGCAACACCTTACGGCCACGCTGCTGCATGGCATGCAGGGAGGCATCAATGGCCACCTTGGCA
This sequence comes from Prevotella sp., assembly GCA_017412705.1. Classification (GTDB taxonomy): domain Bacteria; phylum Bacteroidota; class Bacteroidia; order Bacteroidales; family Bacteroidaceae; genus Prevotella. The sequence continues at coordinate 3,555 of JAFPWS010000043.1, read as the reverse complement.
TTCAGCGTATCGAAGATGGTCTCTATGAGCAGGGCATCCACCCCACCCTCTATCAGTGCGTCGGCCTCCTCCAGATAAGCCTCATAGAGCGTGTCGTAGTCCAGGTCGCGTTGGGCGGGATTGCTGACATCAGGCGACATGGAGCAGGTCTTGTTGGTAGGACCGATGGAGCCCGCCACGAAGCGGGGCTTGCCAGCCGTGGCATACTCGTCGGCACACTGACGGGCTATGCGGGCACCTGCCAGGGCCATGGCACGGGCCTGGTCCTCCAGATGGTAGTCGGCCTGTGAGATGCGCTGGGCACTGAATGTGTTGGTGGTAATGATGTCGGCACCGGCCTCGAGATACTGATGATGAATGTCGGCAATGACATCAGGGCGTGAGAGGTTCAGCTCATCAGAGTTTCCAGTCTTGCCCAGCATCTCGCCTATCATGGTGCCCATGGCACCGTCAAGAATCAGTATGCGTTGTTTGATTACTTGCTCCATACCTTCATAGCGCGATCCATCTCGCGTTTGTCCTCCTTCTCCTTCAGCGTCTGGCGCTTGTCGAACTCCTTCTTACCCTTGCACAGCGCTATGTCCATCTTGGCACGTCCATTCTGGTCGATGAACACCAGCAGGGGCACAATGGTGTAGCCCGTCTGCTTGGTGGCCGAGGCCAGCTTCTGGATTTCCCGCTTAGTCAGCAACAGCTTGCGGTCGCGTTTCATCTCATGGTTGTTGTAGGAGCCATAGAAATAGGGCGAGACATTCATGCCCTTCACCCACAGCTCACCATTGATGATAGTACAATAGGTATCTACCAGCGAGGCCTTGCCCATACGGATGCTCTTAATCTCGGTACCCGTGAGCACAATACCTGCCGTGTAGGTCTCGATGAAAAAGTATTCAAACGAGGCCTTCTTGTTCTTTATGTTAACAGGACTTTTCTTCCTGATCAGTTCTTCTTCCTTGTTCAAAACTCTTAATTCTTAATTTACTAACTCTTTACGGATGCGAACTTCTCTATGTTCTCATCGATGTGGCGTGCTATCTGCTCCGTCCAGGCTTCCTCTTCCTCGACAAAGGTGTCGTCCAAGTCGTCGAACTCAGGATACTGCTCAAACAATGCCATGAACTCGTCGTCGGTACAGTCGCGCTGCAGGGCCTCACCATACTTATTATATAAGGTATGGGCGTTGTATATCAGCTTCGACAGCTCGCGCAGTCCCCATAGCTTCAGTGCCTTGGCCAGCGGATTCTTGAAGATGAAAGGGCCATAGCCGTTATGAATGAGCTGTACGAAACCACCATCCATCACCTCCTCGTGCAATACATCCCATGCCAGCAGGGTGACCTGGTCGCTGGTCAGCTGAGCCATGGTGTCTGCTGTCAGCTCGTCACCAATGGCATCCTTGATAGCCGTCACAAAGGCTCCTACAAAGGCATCCATGCCTTCGCCTGCCGCCTGGCGCAGCACAGCATCCTGAATTGTTACCTGTATCATAGCTCGTCACACTCCTTTAACCACAAGGCACTGCTGGCATCACTCGGCATACGCCAGTCGCCACGAGGCGACAGTGAGACGCTACCCACCTTAGGACCGTCAGGCAGACAGGAGCGCTTGAACTGCTGCGAGAAGAAACGACGGCAGAAGGTCGTCAGCCACTTCTTGATAATCTCCCTGCCGTAGGCGTCGCCAAAGGCTTTTTGTGCCAGGAGGAATATCTTGGCAGGACGGAAACCATAGCGCAGGAAGTAGTAGAGGAAGAAGTCGTGCAGCTCGTAGGGACCAACCAGGTCTTCTGTCTTCTGCTGGATATTCCCCTCTGCATCGGCAGGCGTCAGCTCTGGCGATATGGGGGTATGGATGACATCTATCAGCGTGTCGCGCTGGGCACTGAAGGCCGGCAGCATTGCGATATAGTTTATCAGATACTGGATGAGTGTCTTTGGAACGCCGCCATTGACGCCGTACATTGACATGTGGTCGCCATTGTAGGTAGCCCAGCCGAGTGCCAGCTCAGAGAGGTCGCCAGTACCTACTACCAGCGCATTGAGCTTATTAGCCAGGTCCATCAGTATCTGAGTACGTTCGCGAGCCTGGGAGTTCTCGTAGGTGGCATCGTGCTTCTTGGCATCATGGCCTATGTCCTGGAAGTGCTGGGTGACAGCCCTCGAAATGGAAATCTCCATCTGCGAGATACCCAGCGACTGCATCAGCGAGGTAGCATTGTCATGGGTCCTGTCTGTCGTGCCGAAGCCTGGCATGGTGACGCCAACGATACCCTTGCGGTCGTAGCCCAGCTTGTCGAAGGTACGGACACACACCAGCAAGGCCAGTGTAGAGTCCAGACCTCCGCTGATGCCTATGACAACATGCTCGCAGTTGGTATGGAAGAGGCGTTTGGCCAGACCTGCCGTCTGGATGTTCAGTATCTCCTCGCAGGTCTCTGCCATCTCGCTGTCAGAGGGGATGAAAGGATGGGCCTCGACAGGGCGCTCCAGCTGGAAAGGATGCTCCTCCTCAGTAGGCTTGGCCTGGACGATGAGGGCATGGGCCTCACGTTGAGCATTGATGAAGGTCGAGTTGGTATGACGCTCTGTACGCAGACGCTCCACATCTATTTGGGCTGTCTGCAGCTGGGGCTGGAACGAGAAGCGGTCGCCCTCGGCAAGCAGCTTGCCATTCTCGAAAATCATGGCATTGCCACCATAGACGACATCCTGCGTCGACTCGCCAAAGCCACAGGAGGCATAGACATAGCCACTCATGGTGCGAGCACTCTGCTGAGCCACCAGCGAGCGCAGGTAGCGATGCTTGCCTATGAGCTCGTCAGAGGCAGAGCAGTTCAGGATGATGTCTGCCCCAGCCATCGTCAGGTTATTGCTGGGAGGGATGGGAGCCCACACATCCTCGCATATCTCGACGCCAAACTTCACGCCGTCAGTGGTCTGGAACAGCTTTGGCTCCGACGACAAGGTGACAGGAGTGCCAGCCAGATAGATATCGGTAGGATTCAAGTCCTGTGACGAGGCAAACCAACGCTTCTCGTAAAACTCGTTGTAGTTAGGCAGATAGGTCTTGGGCACTACTCCCAGAATGTTGCCATGCTGGATGACAGCAGCACAGTTGAGCAACAGGCCTTCAGCCAGCACAGGCAGTCCCACGACACAGATGACATCGAGCTTGCGGGTAAAGTCGAGCAGCATCAGCAGACCCTCCTCGGCTTTCGAGAGCAACAGCTGTTCCTTGAACAAGTCCTGGCAGGTGTAGCCAGTAATGCAAAGCTCTGGGAAGCATACCACCTCGACATGCTCCTCGTCTGCCATCGCGATGAGCTTCTCCATCTCCAGAATATTGAATGCAACGTCTGCCACTTTCACAGCAGGCACGGCAGCAGCCACTTTAATGAATCCGTATTTCATATTTACTTCTATGTTGCTTTCCAAATAATTGGAAAATATTTATTGTTTATTAACTGTTTGTTATCAATCACTTAGTGTGAAGTCCATTAGTACGATGACTTTTGAAGAAGCCGTAGTAGTCAGCCCAACGCTTTACGCTGGGTTT
>JAFPWS010000042.1 GCA_017412705.1 Prevotella sp. | reverse complement strand
GGTGATGTTGTCGTATGTTGCCAAGAAACAGAAGTCATTGATGGCATAGATGTCCTTGGGATTCTTGACGATTTGCTTTAGGATGGTGTTCAGACAACGGTAGCGCATTCGGCTGTACTCCAGACTCATAATCTGGAGGTCCCAAGTTCAAGCCCTGGCTGGTCCACTGCTGAAAATCAAGCGGTTACGCAAAACGTAGTCGCTTTTTCTTTGTCCTTTGTGAAATTCAGGTGAAATTCGTAACGAAAAAGTTGATTGATGCAATATGGTGCAATCTTTTTGCATTATATGGCATTGCATGGAACAAAAGCGCGTCATCTGAAGCGATGACAGACGATTGGTTGGGTGGTTGGACAAACAAAAGCGATTATTCTTCACAAAAAAAAGCGTAACTTTGCACCCAATTTAGGGTTAATAACAAAAAAATGAAGCAAAAAAATGAAAAAAATTGGCGTTTCCGTAAAAAAAAGAGGCTCTGAAGTGTCTTATATATAGAAGTGCCTCGAAAATGGGATCCAGAAATGAACAGAAAGTGATATGCTTGAACAAAGAATACTTGAACAGCTTTTCCGCCGGAACTACAGCGAGATGATTCATCTGGCCAGAGTCTTGCTGGGCGATGACGGGATGGCTGAAGATGTGGTACAGGACATTTTCCTACGGATGGCAGACAGCGACATTCCGCCTAAGAGTGATGCTTATCTGCTGACTGCCGTGCGCAATGCTTGCTGGAACCGAATCCGGCAGATGCAACTGCACGAAAGGGTGAAGAACCTGCTGCCTATTGAGGAAGAGACAGACCCGCAACCCATTCGTGACGAGCAGGAACGGCTCAACAGCATCACCGCTTTCGTGGACGAACTGTTGGAGGAACCCCACCGCAGCATCTTCCACCTGCGTTTCGACGACGACCTGACCATCGCGGAGATTGCCCGTCGGCTCGGTCTTAATCCAAACACCACCTACAAGTATCTTGCGCAGAGCATAGAGCGTATCAGGCAACACTTCAAGAATCATTAAAACGACAACGACAATGAGAACATCAGAAGAAAACATTCGCCAACTCCTGGAAATGCTCGATCATCCCGACAGATATACCGAGCAGGAAATCCAAGACATCATCAACCGTGATGAAGATACCCGCGAGACCTACCGCATGATGGTAGAGGCCAAGCGCAGCAGCCGCCAGCGTCAGGACGAACAGCCTGTCGATGTGGATGCAGCATGGGAGAAATTTAGCCAAAAGCGTCAGTCCAAGCAGCATAGCTTCAGCTGGATAAAGGTTGCAGCCTCCTTCGTAGGTGTGCTGTTTGTCTCTGGCATCGCCTTTGCTGCCATACACATCGTAATACACTCGCAGCCGCAGGCACCAAAGACAGAGGAGGTGAAGGCGGTAGCAAATCCTTCTCTCTCCGCTCATCACTCTTCACTTCCTGCTGACACCATCAGCATGCCTCAGCCAAAACTATACGACAACGTGCCTTTGGGTGAGATACTGAAGGAACTGTCAGCATATTATAGTATAAAGGTAAAATATGTAGAGTATCTGGGCAAGGATGCGTCGAGCCTGCGCCTGTACTATCGCTGGAAGCCGGAATACACCTTGCAGAACGTTGTCGATGTGCTCAACGAATTTGAGTGGCTACAGCTTGAACTTGAGAATGATACGCTTTTCGTAAAAACTACCGCCATTCCTGCGAAGGACTGCTAAACACCTGCCGGCCATATGAAAAGACTATCATTGTTACTCCTGCTGTGCCTTGTCGCGACATTCGCCGTGGCCCAGAAAATCACTCATACCTTCCGCGACATGCCGATGCCCGAAGCCTTGAAATATATCCAGTCGCAAGCACCACAAGTAGATATTATCTTCGTCTATAACGAACTGGAGGACTTCCGCGTAACAGCTGATGTGAAGAGTAAATCCGCCTTTGATGTCATTCAGCAGTTGATAGGCTTCTACCCCATCCGTGTAAGTTCAAAAACGGATGAAGACGGAAAGAAAATCTTCGTGGAGTGTATACAGAAGGAGCGGCAGAAGGTCATTGGCCGCGTCATCGACGAGCAGGGGCAGCCTGTGGAGTTTGCCAACGTAGCGCTGCTACAGCCAGCCGACTCCTCGTTCATCAATGGCGGTGTGACCAACCAGAACGGCGACTTCGTCATTCCCTGTCGTCCGGGCCGGATGCTCATCCGCGTCACCTTCGTGGGCTACAAGACCCACTACCAGATGTGTACCGTCAGTGAGGTGGGCAATATCCGCCTCCGCCGCGATGCCATCGTGCTGAAGAACATCACCGTGAAGGGCGAGATTCCTCAGTACAAGGCCACCACTGGCGGTATCACGGTAGAGATTCAGAACTCCATCCTGAAAGACGTAGGCACGGCTGACGACCTGCTCTCGATGCTGCCACGTGTGGAGGGCAGTGACGGCAAGTTCACCGTCTTTGCCAAGGGCGAGCCTGAAATCTACATCAACAACAGGAAAGTGCGCGATGCGAAGGAACTGAAGCAACTCAAGTCGTCGGACATCAAGAGCGTAGACATCATCACCTCGCCCGGTGCCAGATACAATGCCGAGGTGAGTGCCGTCATCCGTATCAAGACCATCCACCGGCAAGGCGACGGTCTGAGCGTGGAGGCTTATAGTCAGGCTAAATACAATGACTGGTGGACAAACTACGACGACCTCACCGTCAGATACCGTACAGGCGGGCTGGAGGTGTTTGGTTATGGCTCGTTCTATAACAATCATTACGGCGAGGACCCTGACGTGTCTGCTGACCTGTTCTCCGGCAAGGATGTCATACGTATTGAGCAGAGTGCCCCCAACTCTATGTGGTTTACATCAATATCGGGCAAGGCTGGAGTGAGTTACGATTTCGACGAGGACAATTCCGTTGGCATGACCTACGAGTATTCCGGCGAACTGTATGGCGGCGGTGACATGAACGGCAGACAGACCATCTACCGCAACGGGCAGTTAGAGGGCGAGGTCAACCAGTGGATGCACATCAACCACACCACCATACCCGACCACGACGCCAATATCTACTACGTCGGGAAAATCGGCAAGTTAGGCATCGACTTCAATGGTTCCTGGCTTTGGCAGAAGTCCGTCCGCCGTGATGAAGAGACTGAACGAAGCACAGAACTGGAAGACCGCGACATACATAGCAAGACGGATGACCGACGCAGAATGCTGGCCGCCAAACTCGTGCTCTCCTATCCCGTATGGAAAGGCGAACTGAGCATCGGCTCTGAGACTACTAACACCCGCAGTACCGGTATCAGTCAGAACGAAGAGGGATGGGTGCCTGCCTCTGACACCCGCATCATGGAAAGCAACATGGCTGGCTTTGCTGAATATGAGGTGAGACTGGGCCACTGGAGCCTCGACGCCGGACTGCGCTATGAGCATGTGAGTACTGACTATGAGTCGTTTGGCATCTACCAGTCCGAGCCGAGCCGCACATACGATGACTTATTCCCCAACCTGTCGGCAAGCTGGCAGAAAGACAAGTGGGGCATACAGCTCAGTTACATCAAGCGCATCAGCCGTCCCAGTTATCACTCGCTGAGCAGTTACGTGCAGTACGACAACCGCTATCAGGTAGAGGGCGGCAACCCCATGCTGCGCCCCACCATCAGTCAGGACATCGGTCTCAACATCACCTACTCATGGCTGAGTTTCGAGGCAAGTTATGAATACAACCGTGACAAGATCCTGCATTTCAGCAATTTCTATCATGAGGATATCGTCATGTGGCGCCATGAGAACTTCCCCGACTACAAGTGCCTACATGCCTCACTCGTCGCATCGCCCAAATGGGGCATCTACACGCCGACGCTCACCCTGGGCTATTTCCAGCAATTCTTCGACGTGAGTTCCCTTGGCATTAAGCAGAATCTTGAGAAGCCCGAGTGGAGCATCAATCTGCGCAACTGGCTTGCCATCGGCAAGACTGCCAAGGCTATGGTCTATCTGCACTATGCCACAAGTCACGACTACGGCTTCAGCCGCGAGCACCATCAGTTCAACGTGAACGTCCGACTGCAGAAGACTTTCCTAAAGGACCAGTTAACGGCTGCCCTGTTTGCCAATGACATATTCCGCACGCTCCGTGACAAGTGGGACGGCTATTACCCAGTGGAAGTTCTGACGCGCAATGCCTATCAGCATACTCAGGCAGTTGGCCTGTCACTACAATACAACTTCAATGCCACCCGCTCGAAGTACAAGGGCACGGGCGCCGGTAATGCAGAAAAGAATCGACTATAAATCTCTCTCGACAGGCAGGCAGCCGTCGGTCTCAGTGCCGACGCTGCCTGTTTCAAACGAAATAGTGCCGATTAGTAACATTTAACGCCCGATAATGCAGGATTTCCTGCTTCACAACGCTTATAATAGTAGAAGCATTAATGGCAAATTAATAAATGATAGAAATGAAAACAATTTTAGTTTCACTCCTGATGGTCCTTTCGCTGACGGCAAAGGCTCAGGATGCTGCCGACCCAAATATGGCTCGTGCAGAAAAGATGTTTGGTTTCCTACTTCAGAACCAGGCAGACAGCCTTTATGAAAATCTTTCGGCTCAGGTAAAGCCAATGGTTCAGAAGCAACAGTTCGAGGGCATCTTACAGAAAGTAGAGCCACAAGTAGGAAAGTATCAGAAACACGGTTCTTGGGAGACGCAGGAAGTGATGGGGCAGAAGTGCTACGTCTCGATGGTTCAATTTGAGAAGACGGAGCTTGGTACACTTGTTATCTTCGATGCTCAAGGCAAGATGCTCGGTATCCAGTTGGTACCTGCTGCTGCCGTAAAAAAAGAATAGCCCCTGCTGATGAGGCAGCATTGGCAGGGGACGTTTTCAATGAGATGGCCGATACGCTAGTGACGGGTGACATACACCTGCCTGCCACAATCCTGATGCCAATCGATGCTGACGATGCTCCCATCGTGGTAATGGTGCATGGCTCTGGCGCACTCGACCGCGACGAGACCATTTATACCAACAAGCCGTTCCGAGATATTGCAGAGGGGCTGGCACGTAAAGGCATCGCCACGCTACGCTATGACAAGCGTACATATGTCTATAGTCAGCCCGTCACCACACTGGATGACGAGACCGTACTCGATGCCCTCTCTGCCATCCGCCTTGCCCATCAGTACAGCACTCGCGTGTACCTTCTCGGCCATAGCCTTGGAGCCATGCTTGCCCCAATCATTGCGGAGCGTACAGCAGAGCCGCTGGCAGGAGAAGAGACGGAATAGGCGGCAAGCACCCCCATGATGAAATTGCCAATCCGAGCCAGGCTGCTCTGAAGCGTGTCGGCATCGGAACGGTAAACGGTCTTGGAGGAATCCTCCTCCACATATGCCTTTGCCTGCTC
>JAFPWS010000041.1 GCA_017412705.1 Prevotella sp. | reverse complement strand
GGCACTCATATACACCGTACGGTCGAGTCGCGGCTCCAGAAACTCGATATCGAAGCCGAACTGGTTCTGATAGGCCCTTCGCGCCGTATTATATATATTAAGGTGGAACTGGCGGATATCCTTTTTCTCCGATGGCAACCCGCCGCCAAACAACACCCCTCTGCATATAATCTTCACGCTCCTACCCGATCCGCCCAGAAAACACAGCATGGTCTCAGGCAGCTTCTTGGCCAACTCCCTGATTTCCACCGCTTTCTCGTAAGTAGGCAGATCGTTGACCTCCAAGACCACGAGACCATTATACGCCATCATCTTCCACTGGCCCTTCCGTTTTATGTAGTCGGCAGCGAAACAAATCCTGGGCAGCTTGACCCCACCCTCCCATTGAACAGAGACCTGTCCGTCTGGCAATCGACGCGGATTCATCAGATGATACACCTCGCGGGTGTGCCTGACAGTCTTCTCTGTCATCCCCGCCTTGATGGCATTCGCCATTGCAGCCACCTCCACACGATTAATGACTTCCTTCTTGCCGTCTTTTTTCAGTAATGTTACATTCATGATTGTTCAGTAATTATAAATTATGCCGACAAAGATACAAAAAAAAGCGGGAAAAACAAAGTTTTTCAGAGAAAGTAACACTGAAATGCCTACACGCATACACCAAAAAAGTTCAAAATGTGTTTAAATAAATGGTTTTAGCCGAAATTTTACCTACACGTAACCTACACTATTTATACACAAATCCTACACACAGCAAACATGCCACTAACATACATTTAGCCCCCTACCTGGCAATATCAAGGCAGGCACTCCGCACCTTTTATCCGTAATGGGAACAACAAATTCTCGAGAGAATTTGCGACTTACCTCCCTATCCAGTAATTGTTAGTACGCGTCTAAACCGAAAATTCTCTCGATAATTTCCTTACTACCATTAACTACAGAACCTGCGAAGCCGTATCTTTCATCATGTTAGCTCCCTATGGAAATGCCAAGAAACGGGTATTTTGATATATTTTGGTCAGATTTGTGTAGGTATAGTGTATGCAATGTGCAGGTTACGTGTAGGCAAAAATCAAACCTATCTTAATAATATACATTGGTTTACAGAAATATCGTGTAGGCATGTAGGCTATCTTAAGTATTCTGACATTTCTATTAAAGGCTAAGAATGCTGAAATCGACCAAAAATCAACAATCTATCTGATTTTCGGGAAAAATTAAAGAAATTCTCTCAATAATTCGGCTTTTCGCCCGCTTATTCGTATCTTTGCGACGTAAACGAATCAATTAGTACAAAACTTATGAAATACAGAGTCAAGAAAGAGACCAAGCCTACACTCAAGACCTTCGGCAAGTACAAGGCTGTAGCCGTTCACAACCAGACCATTGAGAGCCGTCAGCTGTTCGAAGAGGCCGCCAGTCACATGACCATTAGCGGAGGCGTGCTCGAAAGCATGATGATGGGGGTGGCTGAGACCGTCCGTCGCCATCTTCAGATGGGTGACAAGGTGCGTCTGAAGGACTTCGGCTTGATGAAGCTCGAAATCGAGAGCGACAAGGTCGACGACCCCAAGACCTTCCGTGCCAAAAAGCACATCCGTGGTGTCCGCCTCCACTTCATCCCAGAGAGCTACGATGGCTCGCAACCCCTCTACGAAGGCATCACCTACGAGAAGGACAAGAACTACACAACTGAATAGGTTGGCAAGAGGCCGCCTACAGATTTACCGACTTCGAAGTGCCGTCATAATCAACGGTTGTCGTTGTGCCGTCAGGCAGCATGACGGTAAACCGGCGGGTCGTGAGCATGCCGGGATATTCGCCCTTACGGTCGCCGATGGTGAGCGTGCGGGACTTGTTGTTCCAATGGAATGTGATGGTGCTGTACACGCCCTTCTCGTAGTTATAGCCGTCGCCCTCGTCCTCATAGAGGGTGAACGACCCGTCGGCACCGGGATAGACGCGCAGTTCGAGGTTGTCCCACGCTTTCTCGCCCACATACTGCATCTCAGGACCCAGGGGCAGGATAGAGCCGGCACGAACGAACATCGGCACACGGTCGAAAGAGGTCTCGAGGGTTACGCTCTGTCCGCCATTATATTTCTTGTTGGTCCAGAAGTCATACCACAGCGCACCCTTGGGCAGATACTTCACAGCGGTCTTGCTGGTGGTGAAGTCCGCATTAACGGCCGATTCTCCCACAGCCGACTTGCGATCCCAGCCCGTCATCGCATCCTCCTTGATGACTTTCTCCTTGGTATACTGGGGGTCAACGATAGGTGCTGCAAGGATGCTGCGGCCGAACATAAACTCATCTGTGGTGTTCCACACCTTCTTGTCGCTGGCGAAGTCGCTGAAGAGAGGACGCAGGTAACTGCCGTTGGCTGAAGTGACCTGCCAGGCAGTACTATACAGATAAGGTATCAGACGGTAGCGCAGGCGTATCATCTTCTCTATGGCATCATAGACAGGCTCGCCCTTCTTGCCGAACTGCCATATCTCACGGGGAGCATCGGCACCATGACTGCGGAACACAGGACAGAATAGCCCGTACTGCATCCAGCGCACATATAGCTCCTGGAACTGCGGATTCTGGGGAGCAGAGCCTTTGCCCCGCGTGTTATACGAGCCACAGAAGAAGCCGCCGATGTCGGTATTGAAGTTTGGATTGCCCGTGAGTGAGAAACTCAGCCCCGCAGGCACCTGCTTGCGAAGCATGTCCCACGAAGAAGCCACATCGCCGCTCCACATGTTGGAGCCATAGTGCTGCTGACCGGCAAAGCTGCTACGGGTCATGATAAAGACGCGCTTCGGCGAGTTGGCATAATCCCTGCGCTGCGACTGATAGATGCCGCGAACGGTCTCCAAGGGGAAGGCGTTACGCTGTGAGCGCCACGTGCCGCCGAAGACCTTATGATCGTAGTCGCTCTCACGAGGATTGAAGAAGTCGGGGTCGGTAGAGTCCATCCACCAGGCATCAACACCATAGTCGTAGAGCTTACGAAGATACTTCCAGTAGATGTCACGTGCCACAGGACTGAAGGCGTCATAAACCTTCACGCCTGAGGGATACTCCATGACAGGAGGCCACACATGCGAGATGCCGCTCTGCGGCCAGGTATCGATAGGCAACAGCAGACCTTTTTCATTCAGCTCGCGGAACTGCTGCGTCATCGGGCCGAAGCTCGCCCAGATGGAAATCATGAAATGCGCGTGCTTCTTGTGTACATTCTTTATCATCTGAGGGCCTGTGGCAAAGTCCTCTGCCAGGAAATCCATCGCGTTCCAGAGGTAGTTGGAGCCCCAGTACTGCCAGTCCTGGATGATGCCGTCGAGGGGCACCTGCAGCTCACGATACTTATCGACGACGCCCTCCGTCTCGGCAGCGGTCTTATATCGCTCCTTGGATTGCCAGAAGCCGTAGGTCCAGAGCGGGAACATCGGCACGTCGCCAGAGAGACGGCGCATCTGGGCTATCACACCGTCGGCACTACCGCCATACATGAAGTAATAGTCGATGCCCTCGCCTGCCTCAGAGGTGAAGGTCATGCCCTGGGCGTTGTCCTCGAAGAGAGTCGGTGAATAGTTCTCCCAATAGATGCCCCAGCCCTTGATGCTCTGAAGCACGTTCTGGAAGTCCTCGAGATTTGACTGCTCCATACGTTTCGTCTCGCCACGACGATTCATCTTCCCGTTCTGGACGGTGCCAAGACCATAGATAGCCTCATCCTTGTCGAGCGTAAAGGTCTGGCTCACCTTCTGTATATCGCAGCTTTTCTCCCTGAGCAGGACCTTTCCCTTAGAGGTAAGGAAGGTGAGGTTGCCCTTGGCATCCTGTCTGACAATCAGTTCGCTGCTCGTCCAGGTGTTGCCTTTCTTCGCGACAGCCACCTTCTCCGGCAGGGCTGTGACCACAAGAGTCTTAGTGGGCTCGCCCTTTACGACATGTACGATACTCGGGGTGAAGAACTCCACCTTCACCTCCTGTGCAGAACCGGAAATCACCATGCTCTTCTGAGCCGCGACAACATGGCTGACCACCATCAGCGCCACCATGCTCAAGACAGTTTTCTTTATCATCATAACTGGGTCTTCGACAATTTATTGGCAAAGATACAACAAAATGTAGAAAAACGCAAAGAAAAATGCACAAAATGACACCCTTTGTTTAGTGCAGGCAAAATCCTGAGTAACCCACGTTACCAAGCCAAATTCTCTGTTTATCGGAGTTTCAAACAAGTCACACCCTGGAAATGTTAAAACCGCCATAATCAGGAAATACCACCTCTTTCACTTCTACCGGCTTAATAAACCCTAAAAATTCTTGTGAACAGCTGCTTGATTGAAAACTTTTCACTAACTTTACACCCAAACTATAAATAAATGAAGAATTATGAATTGAAAGAAAGAGTCATAAGTCCCCAATTTTTAAAAAGAGTATGAGAAGAGTAAACTTTGCAGATAAATTCAAGGAAAGTTGTTTGTACAAGGAATTGTATCTGAATCATCGGGACGAACTATTCCTTGGCATAAGAAATGGCTACCTAAACATCTACTACAATAACATCAGCATTGCCAAGGTGTCGTATAGCGCAAAAGGACAGGTAAGATGTGAGATAAATGAGTATTATTTCACAGGTATCAGCAATTCTCCTATCCTAACCCTGAGTTCCGAACAGGAAATAGCCGATTGGATTATTGCTCGATATGAAACCATAAAGAGAAACAGCGACAAGAAAACTAACGAAGAGAAGAAGTCACAGTCACATTTGTTTATCAAGAACAACAGAAACAAAGAATCTGAATGGTATTGCACCGATGTTGAATGGCGCAGACCACAGGATAATGAACATCCAGACTTCAATGCAAGGTTTGATATTGTTGCCATTTCCAAGAAAGCACCGCATCGTATTGCGATTATTGAATTGAAATACGGGCGCGATTCTGTGGACGGCAGTAGTGGCTTGATGAAACATATTACGGACTTCTACAAATTTAGCTTGTATGGGTATTTTGATGATTTCAAAATGGAAACATGGTCCATTCTGAAAAATCTTCGGGAACTGGATCCTGACTATCCACAGGAATTAGACCAAATACAATTAGGCCAAATTGATTGTCACCCAGAATTTTATGTCATCACTCTCGATAATAACGCCTATGGACATCAATGTACTCCAAGACAGACTATCGGAGGCTATCTTTTCAACGATTCTTCCCGCTGGAATAGTCCCAGAGTTTCAAGCAACACCATTGAATCGAAATTTGGAGACGTAACTAATCCCGGTAATGACAAGGTGTTTGTAAAATTTCTCTTCTCGTCTTCGACTATGAATGATCTCAGAGAAATGAACGTCATTGACATCATTGAGGATTCCATATACAAAGAGCCAAGCAAACAAATCGAGAATAATAGTTCAAATCAAGTTAGTTCTCCGGTTGAAAGAAGACGCGTTGCAAATTATAGAGAAAAGGAAAAATGCCGTCAATTGGCATTATTGAGGCAAGACTCCGATGTCTTCTATGGTGCTCATGGTGGTGGCACGTTCAACAATCGCAATTGGGAGTTCTGCATTAAAAATGACGAGTCCTATAAGAATTTGTATAAGCGTATAGTTAACGAGTGCATAGACTATTTCCATAGCGAAAACATTGTATTCTGGGGAAGTGAAGGTATCCCCAATCACATCTTGTCATCACAAGTGGCTTGTCTTAATCATCTATTTGCCATTAGGCAGGACAAAGAGATAGTACTCAAATTGGCCAAGATGTTGATAGGAGAAGATGCCATTGATGTAGAACCCATGAAATGTGACAGGGCTCTCACATATATCTCGTTTGAAGTAACAAGCAGCAGAGATTACTTGAATGAGAAAATAGTAAAAAGAGGAGCGAATTGTACTTCTGTGGATGCTGCAATCTTGGCAATAATGGAAAATGGCACGAAAATGCTCATCCCTATTGAATGGAAATATACAGAAGGGAATGAATATAATATAGACAAGTCTGGTAAGGAGGGAAGCGGGAAGGAACGATTACGCAGATATTCCCATTTAATTGATAATTCCTGTCAATTACTCTCAATTCCCAATGGATACCTTCACACGATCTATTTTGTTGAGCCATTTTATCAACTGATGCGCCAAACACTATGGGCGGAACAAGTGATAGCACATAAAGAAATAGAGTATATTAAAGCAGATGACTTCATCCATGTTCATGTTATTCCAAAGGGGAATGCACAACTTCTGCATCGGAAATATAGATATTCTGACAAAGGATTAGAGAATACATGGCGTTCGCAAATTATTGACCAGAAAAAGTATAGATGGGTAACTCCTGAAGAGATTGCTCGTGTTATTAGTCTATCGGGTAAGTATACAGAACTTGTAAAATACCTGAGTGTTAGATATGGATACAACATCGACACACAAAAATCACAGGATTAGTTTCCCTATCATTTTTGAAGTAGGCAATAGAACAAGAAACAAAAACGTTGAAACATATATGGAAGATAAAGGACAAATTGGATCACTTTCTATAAGTGACAAAAGGCGGAAAAAGCAGTAATAACGAAAGTATATCGAATAAAAACATTAATTTTGCAAACGATATGCCTGGTTCTGGAAAGAAAGGCTATCTGCTAATCGGCGTATATGACGATGGTAAGATTAGCGGAATGAAGGTTGACGATGCACTGATGAAACGTATCAGTGGCATTCGTTCTGATGGAAACATTCTACCTCTCCCCGTCATGACTACAGAAAAAGTGCAGGCGGATGAAGGTGATGTCTTGGTTGTGGAGGTTACTCCATCTTTTGACACGCCTGTACGCTATCGAGGCAGAACGTTTATCCGTATTGGCCCACGTCGTGACATTGCCAGTGCAGAAGAAGAGAGAATCCTCGCAGAACGATGTGCAGCAAGTCTGCCAACCTTCGACACCAGACCATGCCGTGAAGCGACAATAGACGATATTGATACAGAAACAATAGTCAAAGAGTATCTGCCAAAGGCTATCGATGCTGAAACGCTGGCAACTGACAGTCGCTCACTAAAGGAGCAGTTAGCATCCCTGCGACTGTTCAACATACAATGGGATTGCCCAACATTTGCGGCTCTCATCATGTTTGGCAACTTCATCTGAAACGGGTTTGTTCTCATAGAAATGGTAGTAGAGCCATATTTCAAAACTGGGATTGCTTTGGGCCACATTCCATGCACTATAGACTTTGATTTCATCGTACTCCTGAGGAATTGCGGTATTCTTCTGACTACAGAACTGCCGTAAAGGCGCAATCTTTCCTTCTTCTGCCCATGTGTCTGAATCAACGACAAACCACACAGTATCACCGTGTTCGTATTCAACGGTAAATTCCCTATCATCCCCTATTAGTACTTGTTTTGCACGTTCCATCAGTTTTAGTGGGTCTGTGCCATCAGTTGGCGGAATCGTTATGACCTGAAGGTTAGATGATAATCCTTCAAAGAATGCGAAGTAATTGGGCTCGGTGCCCTTTCCCTCACAGACTATGTAAATCTTATGGGCATCCCTTGACGGTTCCCGCTTATCGTAGTCTCTTCTTCGTTGTATCATATCACCAATGCAAGTCTTTGAGGTTCGACAAGAAAGGAATACCACCGTAGCGACCATTGAGATAGCCGTTTTCGATGTTGGCAGTCTTGTGAATATTGAAGTCACTCAATGGATAGAGTTGCGTAGCCTGCTCTGCGTCTTTCTGGGCAAACCAGATCTCATCAGGACGGAAGATGTTCTGATCAAGCAATCCTGATTCATGAGTCGTAAAGATAAGTTGACCTTTAGCCGTCGTACTCTCTGACAGTTTCCGCACAATGTCCTTAATCATGATTGGATGGATGCTGCGCTCAATCTCATCCACCACATAAACCATATCTTTTTGGATGATAGCATAAAGCAGAGGCATATATTCTATCAAACGACGAGTACCATCAGACTCATCATGTAACGACATCTCCACTTCTGAGCCATAGAGATTCCTATGAACAGCAACCAGAGTTTTTAAATATACATTCCCATCCTCAAAAATCACATTGACGACATCATCCGTATATCGGTTACGTGTTGACTGAGGCTCACCAGGATGCTCTTTGGCCTGTTTAACCAACTGCATCATCCTCCCACTTTTTACATCCTCTTCCGCAATCAATTCCTTTTTTACAACTACTTTTTCTATGCCAGTTTTCAATTCCGGCAACGTTGTGTTAACCAAATCTGAAAAGGTTGGGTCTGTATCCATCATGTGAGGGACGAAAGCATGATATGTATTAGAAAGCACAAGATGCAAATTCTTCACAAACCACTGATAGGCATCAACCACCAACGGACTTTCACTTGAGTAATACTTACCCAAGAAAGACAATAATAGCATGTCTGGGCGCACAAGCCTATTCAATGCATCTTGGAATTGCTCAGAAATACCCTTACCAACATAGTCTGAATTGATAGAGATTTCTGCTCCTTTACGCACAAAAAGTTCAACATCCTTGCTTCTCTTGCTCAAGAACAGCTCTTCCAATAATATTTCTTCTGTAGTAAACTCAATATGATAATAGAACACGCTATCATTGTAACAAAATTCTATTGCCAATTCTGAAGGTTTATCTGCATATTGAGCATCCAACTTAAAAGCCAATTCATCATAAAAATCAATCTTTCGCACGGTTTCAGCCTTTACCAGCATCTGCAAAAGGTTTAATGCTTGAAGAAGATTACTCTTACCAGCGCCATTAGCTCCATAAATCGCACTCATACGCAATGCAGTAGCATGACCACAAGTAATCTTATGATTCTCGTGGCTATGGCTCTTACTCGACGGGAACGTATTAAACTCTACAGCGTCCTTGAAAGACGTGATATTCTCTGCAATTAATCTTAAAAGCATGCCGATTCCGTTAAAAATTCACGGCAAATATAATAATATTATATCAATTACGGCATAAATCTTGATAAAATCAGAATATATTTAACCGAATTTAATACTTTTGTTATCATATTAGCCTATTCGTCATCACAGAAGACGAACTCACATACATCTCTATTCTGACAATTTGAAATATCTCTCAACCATTACTTGAAGTTGCTCGGCAGTTAGATTGGCAATGCCTGTCTTTTCTATCATTGCATATTCTTCCTTATTCTTACCTATGACATACTTGCGTTCTTTTCCGTCAATAGTTGCAAGGAGGTGGAAATTGCCTTTGTATGCCTGTTCGATACGGATATTGGAAACAATATGGCCGTTGATGATCAATTCTGGCACATTGACTTCTTCCTGCCACTCACCCCATGCCTTCAGATGGTTAATAATGGTAGTCTCCACCCTACCCGCCCATTCTTCTGACACGCCGTATTTCGTAGCAATAGTACGGAATTGCTTCAGGGATGCCACCACATCACGGATAATAGCATCCGGTCTGCGGATACCGTTGTCACGGGCAAACTGGATAACATCGTCACGAGTGATGCCCTGCAACTTTCCTCCTATCATCAAACAATGCTCCTTATTGGGCAGATAGCCGCCTGTGTCAAAGATATAAGTCATATCATAGGCAGGTGAGAGTCGCCATGTGCCTTGACGATTCATCACAAAAGTAAAATTCTTGTGATGATCATCGGTATTGTTGGCAAGGATATTGAACACCATACGACGATAGAGTTCTTGGCAATCCACTTCGGGCAAGTGCAACTTACGGCATACGGCAAACAACTTTTCGTAAGAGTCAGCCTCTGGATCCATTGCAGCCAATGTCTGAGTATGCAACTTGCCTGTTTCGTTACGATCGAAACGTCTGGTGAGGAAATGTTTTACCCCATCAACTTCAAGCAAACGAGATTCCATCATATTGATGCCAGCAGCCAAAGCCATTTCATAATAAGTCTGTTCCAATTCGGCTGACGACCGGGATTTATCACCAAACTTCAATATGTAATAGTCCAAGTTTGGCTCCACATCAATCTGACCACCACGGATTTCACCAGTTTCTCTATCGATGGCAATGATTCCTTTGGGTTGACGACCGCCAGCGGAAGTGCCTACGGCAATCAACGACTGTAAGGTCAACGACTCATCAGGCAGAATCCTTACATTCTCACGCTCTATGGCAATTTTCTCTGCCAAGTCTGCAAGAGCCTTGATGTCTATCTTTCCTGTTATCGTATCTCGTTCAATCTCAGGAACAAATTCCAAGGCACCCATACCTCGCTTACCGATGAATGCTAACTTTTCTAAGGAGGTCACACTTCTTTCCGTGAGTTTGTTGTCTTTCCGCCACTGTTCGAAGAGTTGATTACCCCATGCATCGGGCAAGGAATCTGCTATGAACGATGGTAGTTTCTGATAGATGCGTTCTGCCTCGCCAAAGATGGCACGAGTACTGAGTGGATTGTGAATTGATGCAGCCAACGGTGCAATATCCAATGTTCCTCTCAGAAACTCCGGATTATAGACAAAGAATGTAGTCTTTCGGGCATCATGCCAAGCCAAGCGACCTATCTCCTGTCCCCATAGAAAAACCTTTAATACCTCGCTCATGTTCTCTTATGTCTTACACGTTGAATCTTCTTGCTCTCTTTATATAAATAAGGTGACTCTGGCTGTTCCGGCATCAGGTCATTCAAGTCGTTGATGCATCCTATAGCTTTCATCAACAAGAGAAACGTACTGAGTGAAATGTTAGTCACCGTACCATTCTCAAACCGATAGACACTCAACACAGACAGGCCAGCCATCTCAGCCACTTCCTTCTGAGTCATGTTGGCTCTCAGCCGATAGTCCTTAAAACGACTGCCAAGCATCCTCACCAGTTCTGGTGCCGAATAATCAGAATAGTCTTCCATACAACAACCTTACATTTTTGATGTATTAAACATCATTTCCATCTATAACTTATCAATATTGTATATTTACGAATGCAAAAATAAGAAATATCTGGCAATCTTCCAAACTTTTTTCTAAAAAACTGTCGATTTAATGATTTTTAGGCATGAGAATAACCTCCATTTATAGAATTTTACCTACCTTTGCAAGCGAGAGGTCAAGTGGACACTTCGCAGACTTTGAAAGACTGGAAATTACACATAAGCATATCGGATGAGTAATTGCATTTTCTTACTTGTACCGTTTAATGCTTATCGTGCTGACAGTGAAGATTATATAAATGTTGCGTGGGGAAATATATTAGGTAATTCCATATTAGGAAGCGTGCAAGTCATGATGATTTGCACGCTTTTCTTGTGGATATAGGAAAGCACTTGTGATGCTCAATGTGGAATCCCATATCAGCAAAGGCAAGTAATTCGTTGTCACCCCTGCTGTCGCCATAGGCATAGAGTTTGTAGGATTGTCGCTGTGGGAACGCCTCCAATAGACGTGCTACCTTCTGATTCCCATAGCAATTGGGCGTGAGGAAGCGACCTGTCAATGTACCGCTTGGCGACACTACTATGCGTGTTGCCAGGATTATGTTGACACCCAGTCGTTCGCAGATGGGCCGCACCCACTCATCAATGCCGGCTGTAACCACGCACACAGAATGATCTTTTGCTAAATGTTGTTTTAATATATCGACCATGTGGCTATTTAGCATTGTTTCAGCAATGTCGGCAAATTCACGTCCCCACTGCGCGAATTGCTTGTGCGTCGTTCCCTTATAAAAATAGGAAAAGACTTTTTCTTTCGCCTTCCCGTTGGAGTAGAAACCCAGTTTCATCATCAATAGCCAGTGAGCATGGCGTAGAAAGCCCAAGAGTAGCCGGCGTTGCCCGTGAGTGTAACAGATGAACGCTATCAGCGTGTCCGATGTGGTCAATGTGCCGTCGAAGTCGAAGGCTGCGATTACATGCTGTTGACCATTGATATCCATCATAAATGATTACGCGTAAAGAATGACTGTAAATGCTACTATCCAGCCGATGATGCAGAAATGAATGAAATGGTCGTGCAGCAGGACTAACGTTGGACTACCGCTTTTTCGGTCAACTAAGGTGAGTTGCATATAACGCATAATTCCTGCCAATACAAAAACTGACGTGGCATAGAGGTAGTGGCTGCCAATGCGCTCTACTACCTCGTTGGACACAGTATAGAGAATGTAGCACATGATGGTGATGCTGCCCAGGATACCAATGGACTGGTTAAGGAAATCCATGTTGTAACGTACTACGCTCTTCCGTGCCTTTATACCCGAAGTCTCGTAGATGGCCACATCGTCGCGGCGTTTTGCCACTGCCAGAAACAGTGCAAGCAAAAACGTGATGAGCACAATCCAATGGGACAAGATGATGCCCGTAGCCAGGCCGCCGGCTACGATGCGCAACACAAATCCCGTAGCAATGACGAATATATCAAGAAGGGCTATTTGTTTAAGTTTCACGCAGTAGGCAATGTTCATGACAATGTAGAGCAGTAACGTGCCTATTAGCCAATTCTGCATATTACCACTATAAAGACGCCCCCCGACAACCAGTGCAAAGGCTGTTATCCATACTATGCACATAATAGTGTAGGCAGTCCGCTTGCTGACAGCACCGCAGGCAACTGGCCGCATGCGTTTCACCGGATGTTGACGGTCGGCTTCTGCATCAAGAATATCATTGAGGCAGTAGATGCCGCTGGCGGCCAGACAGAAAGCCATGAAAGCCACTATGCAGGGCCATACATAGTTCCAGTCGGTGGCGTGCCGGTCGAAAAACAAAGGCGTGAAGACAAAGAGGTTCTTCAGCCATTGGTGTGGGCGTATCAGTGTGATGATATGTCTATTCATGTTTCGTCTGCACTTGATAGATTGTTAATGTAGGATGCTCACAATGACCTATAACCGTGAGTACAACCGTCGTATCTGCTTTCAGTTTGTTAACGTAATTGGTAATTTGCCGATCGTACGCATCGCCGTCAGGTGACTCGATGATGTAGTCCACGTGACCCACAAACTCCGTGGGAAAGATACCAACGAAATAGCATGTGTCGCAGACGGGCTTTACCTCATAGAACGTAGAAAAAGGACAAACCACGGCATCGGACGATTTAAAGTGTTGCCGTTGAACGAAAGAGCGCATGTTCTCATAGTCCCAATGCTTATTGGGCAACATCGACCTAATGCCGAAGACAGTTAGAAACACAGCCACCACGCCGAATACGGAACACCAAAACCTGTGCCTTGCGGCTATAGACGTAATGGCAACCAATAGAGGAAAGAAAGCCATCCAGCGATAGTAGACGGGATAACGGCCTGCAAGAGTCATGACGATGGGCAGGTAGAGCGCACATAGCAGCATGAGAAATCCCTTGTCGCTCATGAGTCTTTTCAGGTTGCTCCGGAAGCAGGATGCGTATGCCGACATTGCAACAACAGAAAGCAGGAGGAAACTGCGATATTCTGCAATAGAGACAAGCCTTTCGCCGAGACTCTGGCTCGTGGATAATTCCTGCAGTTTCTGTATATAGGGTTCCGAATTGAATCCAATCACCTCGCCTACCCGGGGAAATACTGCCAAAGCTAAGCTCGAAAGCGTGGCTGAATACTGAATGATGCTGCTGGCAAATGCTACCAACCGCCTGTTGACCAGCATGAAGAGAACCACCAAGAGCAGCCCCAGCAATATGCCAGCCATCAGGAGAATAAGCAGACGGACACACTCTGAAGAGTGTCGATGACCAGTATGCAGAAAGTACGACACGACGGCTGTCCACATTGCGGGTCTGGAAAAAGGCGATGGAGTCGTTGACTCCGTATCTGTCGTAGATATAGGCCGTTCCGTTTTTCACATTGGCGTATGTGGCCATCAGCTGGAGGTCTTTCCACGAGAATGTCAGTGTCAGCATATTCGTCTTGCTGGGCTGCAACTGCGGATTGCCGCCTTCATACGAATACGGGTTGTTGACGGCTATGGCATTACGGAGGGCAAAGTAGGTAGGGCGGTGCGTGGTATGGCGATAGGCAAGCGAGAGTTGCATGCCGCCTGTTCTGTATGCAACGGATGCAGACGGGAAAAAACCTGAATACGACTTGCTGGCTTCATCCGACTTCACCTTGCCTGAATAATAGTCGAAGTCGGTGTATTCGTAGCGTGCCCCGACATTCGACGAAAGGCTCTCGCCCCAAGACCTGGCATATTCCACGAATCCGGCAACAAGACGCTGACGTGCCTCGTTGTCTGTAGAGTAGACGGCATGACTGATAGTGCCGACTTCATCGTTGGCAACGTAGTTGTTCACGTTATCGGTATAGGATGCTTCCGCTCCAGTTTTGACGGTTCCTCCCCATAGCGGAGTGGAGAATAGCAGTCGCCCGGCATAGAGCAGGTTGTGGGCTTTGTTACGACTGGCGAGAGAGCCATAGTTGACATGGTAGTTCTGGGTATCCACGCTGCTGCCGTTCAGATAGTCCACATCGAGTTTCAGGTTGGTGTCGTCGGTAAGGCCATAGTTGCAGTAGGCGTTGACATAGTGGCGCTCTGATGTCTGGTTCCGATAGTCTTTACTGTCTATCAGTCTTGCATCCTCGAACACATCGCCTGTCCGCTCTGCCCGCAGATTGTCGAAGCAGTTGAAGCGGCCGCTGGGGGTGTCGGTCAGCTGGTAGCGGATGCCTACTGACGAGCGGTCGTTCCACTGGTAGTTGGCACCAAGCGTGGTGCGGAGTGTGAAGTTGCGCCCTTCCAACCTGACATCTTCATTGATGTTCCAGTGGCTGAAATAGTATTCGTCCGTCTGGTTGGCCTCCATCATTCTTCTTGTATATCCCAGTGTACCGAACACGTCGAGACCGCCGTGACGGTAGTTCAGGGTTCCGTTTGCGCCATGCGACACGACACGCTCGGCTCTGACGTTTCCGTCGGCAATGCCACTGAATCCCTCGCCACCCATCTTGATGGTGGTAATGCGGATAACAGCATTCACGCCTGCGTCATATTCAGCACCAGGGTTTAGGATGACCCTGACTTGCTTGATGTCTGAGGAATTAAGTTGCTTTAGTTCTATGTTGTCACGCACCAGACGATTATTGATGTAAATGAGAGGCGTTCCCTTGCCAATAATCTCGTAAGTGTTGTTCTTCACGTTAACAAAGGGCAGATGCCTTAGTACGTCTGATGCATAGCCAAGACTGGCCAGTTGACTGTTCTCGATGTTGACTGCCAGACCGTCTGCCGTCGGTTTGACATAATGTCCTTTCACGGTTACGCCTTTCAATGTCTGGTTCTCTGGCTGCATCCGTATTGTTCCCACCTCTGGCTGATTACAGAGTTTGTAGATGGTCTTGTAACCGACGTAGGATATGCGGGCGAGAACTGTGGGCTGTTCGTATGGAATGGCGAAGTAACCGCTTTCGTTGCTAACGCCACCACTAAGTAGCGTGGAGTCAGCGGAATTGAGGATGGCAACATTAGCGTATGCCACTGGCTGGCCCCGCTCATCAATGATGGTTCCTATCAGGTGGCGGTCGGTCTTGTGGGTACACTCCACGTAGATTTCGTGGTCGTCGGGTTTTACGGTCATGCGGACAGGATAGAAACCTATCATCTGCCGGATGGCATTGGGCAACTTCTTATTCTTGATGGTGACTGTGATGCGGAAGTCCTCCAGCTCGTTGTAGAGGAAGTTGATGGCATAGTCCGACTGCTCGCCCTGCAACTGGAGCAGAGCTTCGCTGAGCGACACATTATTATATGTATGGCTGATGCGCTGGCCATACACCACCCCAAACGACAAAAGAAGGATAAACAGTAAACCCAGTCGTCTCATCTTACTATCAGTTTTTCGGGTTCGCAGATGATGTTTACTGCCTCGAAGTTGTTCAGCTTCTCCACCAGACGGTCGAGGTCGTCGGTGCGCTTCCAAACAAAATGGAAACGGAGCTGGCGGGCTTCCTCACGCTCGAACTTTACACTGACATGGTAGTAGTCGGCCATTTCAAGGAGCATCGTGTCAAGCGGCACGTTGTCGAAGATGATGACAGCCTCACCTGTCCTCTCCAAAGGAAGGGGTGACGATTGGCGGGAATTGTCTGAGACTTGTGCGTAACTATTCCCCTCGTGCCTGTGAGAGGTCGGGAGAGAGGGAGTGAAGCTCCAAATGTGGATGGCAGCAAGGGCGATGCCCGATGCCAAGACAACGCCGATGAAGGATGCCGCTATTTTATGGGTAGAGAGATGCAAAGCGAAACGGGGCTTGGGGTTTTCTTCATCGAGGGTATCCAAATCTTCAGCATGTGCTGTTGCAAACTTCTCCCACTCATCAGCTATGGGCAACTCCTCGGACAGAGATTCCTCGTTCTTGAATGCCCGCTTGGCGAAGGCCATCTGCTCAGCCAACTCGCGCATCTGCTCGTCACCCAGCATCTGCCGTAGCTGTTCGTCGGTCACTTGCTCTGGATGCTCTTGCAATTCCAGGAGTCTCGCAATAAGCTGTTTGTCTGTCATCATCTTGTTATGTATTTGATTTGAAATATTCCCTGATTCGCTCTACCGACTGCCCGAGGTGGCTATGGACGGTCTGGCGGCTGATGCCCAGCGTATCGGCTACCTCCTGACAGGTCATTTCCCGTAAGTAGCGCAGTCGGAAAATCTCTTGGCTGAGCGGTGGCAGTTGCTGCCGGATATACCGCATCAGTTCCTCCATGCGTATCTGTTCGTCAGAAGAAAGTGCGGGCTGCACAGCCTCGTCGGACATCAAACGGAAGAAGCGCTCACGCACCTGCCGATGCTCCAGTACGTTGCGGCACTGGTTGCGTACCGCCGTCAGCAAATACCGTTCTACCGTGTCCGCTTTCAACATGTCGCCATTGTTAAGCAGACGGGCGAACACCTCGCTCACCACGTCCTTGCTCTCGGCTTCGTCGTAGAGGATGCTCACCGCCAGACGGTACATCCGAGCGTAATACGTCTTGAACAGATTTTCGATATCTTTCCGTGTCATACATCTACAATACAGGTCAGACGAGGAAAATGTAAAGCACCATCGCCACTTTTTTCATCAAACACATCTTTTTGCCCGCAAAGTTACAAAAAGGCACACAAACAAAAGCGACTAAGTGAACTGAAGACTTCTCGCATTAGCTCAATTAGAAGGCATAAAAGTTTTGAAAGACAAATCGTACAGTGAGAAAGTAGCTGGATACTTTTACATACTGACTTCCTCCTGATATTTGTGCAGATTGAGTAAAAAAAACCTTCTGACTACAACACCACGTCGTACTGGCTCAGCTGATGCATGAAGACGGCCTCGTGAGCCTCCTGCTGGCACAGGCGTACATCCTCAGGTTTCATGTTTTCCGGATAATACCTGTTGCCGTCAACATTCCTGCCTGTCAGCATCTCACACCAGGTACAGGCCACGGTATAGCGCCCTAAGGTGAAAGAGAGGTGCTGTCCGTCGCGGTTAAGGACATCGCCCCTGTTCAGACGCATCAGCCTGATGGCGACACCTGAGGGTATGATACGGGTGATGTGGGCCTTGGGCACCTCGTTACGCACACTGCTGACGATGCCGGTATACATCTTGCGCTGGTCGTTGCCGTAGACCTCAAACTTGTCGCTCTTGAAGCTCTTGGAATAAGTCCACGTCATGTGCCACCATATCTGCACACTGGGGTTGGTAGCCAGCAGTTTCACGGCGCGCTTAAGGGTAGGCAGGTCCTTGTAGGTCTCGGGAAGACCTGAGCAGAGACTGCCCTGTTGCAGGGTGATGATATCCCACGGCTCGTCCAGGATGATGCGTTGCAGGTTCACACCCTTCTCCTCAGTTCTCACGCCACCGACAATCTTGCGGTAGGCGTACTTATTGACTGACGCATTGAGGAAAGACAGGTGCATGCTGATAGTGCAGGCAGGTATGTAGGCGTTGCCTATGACCAGCGAGTCGCCTTGCTCCTTTGCCAGCTGGTAGAGATAATGCTCTACAGCATCTTCCGAGAAGCTGTTGCCTATGGCCAGCACCTTGATGAGCCTGGCCTGTAGCGGCATTACGACAAGGATGCTGAAGAACAGAAGCAGCTTAAGCCTCATGCCTCCGCCTCCTTTCTGGCAGCCTTATGGAGCTTGCGTAACGCAACATTGCGAATCTGCCGAACCCTTTCGCGCTTCAGGCCCATCACCTCGCCTATCTCTGCCATGGTCTGACGCTCATATCCAATACCGTAATAGAGATTGACCACTCGCTGCTCACGCTCATTCAGCGTATCACGGTAGCGGAGCAGATTCTCGGAGAGCGTAT
Organism: Prevotella sp.; assembly: GCA_017412705.1. GTDB lineage: Bacteria > Bacteroidota > Bacteroidia > Bacteroidales > Bacteroidaceae > Prevotella. The sequence continues at coordinate 12,907 of JAFPWS010000041.1, read as the reverse complement.
TCTCCTCCACCACCATGTCAGCCTTCTCCGCATTCTTGTCCTCCAGGACGTTGAGAAGCGTGTAGTTGTTACGGCTTCCGACGGGCAGCGACTCATCCGTAGAGCGTACATCCGTAGCCGTCTGGAGACGGCTGATGGCAGCCTCTATGCTCTTGCGGATATAGGGCGCGGCAAAGGTAACGAAGGGTTTACCACGCGAGGCATCGTACTTCTCGGCGGCCTTCACCAGGCCTATCACACCCTCGTTGACTAAGTCGTCCGTGCTCAGTATGTCGCTCTTGTACTGACGTGCCAGCGTCACTACATAGCCCATATTCTTCGTTATCAGTTCGTCGCGTTGCATCATTTGTTGTATTTCCTAAGCAGGCCTTTCACTAACTTACCGTATTCCTTGATGACATCGTCAGCCCAAGGACCCGTAGCAGTAGCACGGGGCAGCAACATCGAGCAACTCTCATTCTTGTCAGAGATGCTCCAGCATATCCAGCTGATGCCCAGGCGCTCACACATCTTTATCCACTCCTCCTCACTCTCGGGGTCAATCTTGCCGTCGCCGGAAGCCTCTGTGGCTCCACTCTCGGAGATGAAGACGGGAATACCCTTCTTGACAGCCTCCTCGGTACGCTGGCGCAGATAGTCGCCATGTGTGGCTGCATAGAAGTGGACGGTATACATCACGTTGTCAAACCCCTGCAGCGGGCTTTCTGCCACCAGATGGATGTCCTGGTCCCAGTGGGGGCAGCCCACCAGCACCACATTGTCAGGGTCGTATTTGCGTATCTCGCCAATCACCTCGGCAGCATATTTCTTCAAATCGGCCCACGTGTCCTCTACCGGCTCATTGAAAATCTCGTAGATGACATGCGGATACTTGCCGTACTTCTTGGCCATGCGTGCAAAGAACTCCTTGGCCTCCTGGGTCTTCATAATGTGCGAGTGCCAGTCTATGATGACGTAGACGTTCTGCTTGATGGCCGACTCAATGACAGGCGTCATGCACTTCATGGCGTAGTCAGGATTCTCCAGGTAGTTGTCTTCTATCATGATACCCATGGCAGCACGCACCACCGAGCAGTTCCAGTCCTGCTTCAGCGTCTGCACCACCTTCTTGTTATAGAAGCGTGGCCACAGGTTGTGCCAGCCCAGGCTGACGCCACGCAGAATGACGGGACGTCCCTGCTGGTCGCACAGCTGAGAGCCTTTCACCTGCAACTGTCCCCACTTCTTCACCGGATCCTGTGCCATCGCATGGCCGAACATCAACGACAGCATATAAAAAACAATCAGTGACCTTTTGCTAATCTTTTTCATATCTCCTTATTTTTTAGTTATTGATTAATGTATTGTATTATTTCTAATTCATCTTAGAACAGCGACAGCGTATACAGGTAGACCACCGCTGCAGGGATGGCAAGCAGCGACGAGTCGAAACGGTCCAGCATGCCACCATGTCCAGGCAGAATACTGCCGCTATCCTTAATGCCAAGGGTACGCTTGAAGAGGCTCTCCACCAGGTCGCCCCATGTTCCGAAGACCACGATGACGAGTCCCAGTCCCAGCCATTCCGGCGTTGTCAGCATCACGCCATCCAGGAAGTACGAGATGGCGTAGGCTACGGCCAACACAAAGACGGCACCACCTATGCTTCCCTCCCACGACTTTCCTGGCGACACCCTGGGAAACAGCTTATGGCGTCCCAGCAACGAGCCCACACAGTAGGCACCCGTGTCGTTGGTCCACAGGAAGACGAACACCGACAGGGGCAGCAGCGTATTGAAGCTCACACGACCCTCTGGGGTCGTCGTAAAGGCCAGCACATTCAGCAGCGAGAAAGGCAGTGCTATATACATCTGCGACAGCATGGTGTACGCCCAGTTGTTGATAGGGTCCTTCTGTTTGGCATATAGCTCAGCTACCAGCAGATACACTACTGTCACCAGATACGGTATGAACACCACCGACTTCGCCGCACCGCCATAGAGGTCGCTGCAGAAGTATGTCATCGCATAGAAGAAGTAGACAGCAGCCACCGTACAGATGAAGCGATTCACCGTCACCTCCGGGCGTTCATTCACCAACCCGGTAAACTCCCAGACCGTCAGTCCTGTCACTATGCTGAACAGCAACACCATGGCCTCCGGTCTCAGGAACGAGGCCACAATCGCTGCGACAAAAATCACACCTGTTATGGTTCTTACTATCAAGTTCTTCATATTGCTTTAGTTTTTAGTTTCCGGTTCTTTTTCAGAAGGCTCGGAGGATTCAGGGGTTTCAGGAGTCTCGGGAATGAGTCCCAGCTCCTTCGCCCTGCGCTCTGCCATGGCCTCGGCCTCGGCACGCTGCTGGGCCTCCAGCAGTTCCTCGGCACGACTGGTCCACGGACGCTTGCCAAATATCTTCTCCACGTCGTCAGCAAAGATGACCTCACGCTCCACCAACAGCTGAGCCAGCTGGGTATGCCCCTCCTTGTGCTCCGTCAGTATCCGCTTGGCGCGCTCGTACTGCTCGTTCACCATCTTCAGCACCTCGTCATCCATAATCTTCGCAGTCGTCTCCGAGTAAGGCTTCTGGAACGAGTATTCCTGCTGGTTGTAGTAGCACAGGTTGGGAAGCTTGTCGCTCATACCGGCATAGGCTACCATGCCGTAAGCCTGCTTGGTGGTACGCTCCAGGTCGTTCATTGCACCTGTCGAAATATGTCCTATAAACAGCTCCTCGGCAGCCCTGCCGCCCAGCAGCGAGCACATCTCGTCCAGCATGGCCTCCTTGGTCTGCAGCACACGCTCCTCAGGCAGATACCAGGCAGCACCCAGAGCACGTCCACGGGGCACTATGCTGACCTTCACCAATGGATTGGCAAACTCGGTAAACCACGAGATGGTAGCATGGCCAGCCTCATGGATGGCTATCGACTTCTTCTCTGCCTCTGTCATCACCTTGGTTTTCTTCTCCAGACCTCCTATGATGCGGTCTACGGCGTCCAGGAAGTCCTGCTTGCCCACCTTCTCACGGTTGAAGCGCGCTGCTATCAGTGCCGCCTCGTTGCAGACGTTGGCAATGTCCGCACCCGAGAAGCCCGGTGTCTGTCGGGCCAGGAAGTCCACATCCACCGTGTCGTCCAGCTTCAGCGGCTTCAGGTGCACCATAAACACCTCCTTGCGCTCGTTCAGGTCAGGCAGGTCCACATGTATCTGACGGTCGAAACGGCCTGCACGCAGCAGTGCCGAGTCCAGCATGTCAGCACGGTTGGTAGCCGCCAGCGTGATGATGCCGCTATTGGTGCCAAAGCCGTCCATCTCCGTCAACAGCGCATTCAGCGTATTCTCGCGCTCGTCGTTGCCGCCCATGGCAGGATTCTTCGAACGGGCACGGCCCACGGCGTCAATCTCGTCAATGAAGATAATACAGGGAGCCTTCTGCTTCGCCTTCTCGAAAAGGTCACGTACACGCGAAGCACCCACACCCACAAACATCTCCACAAAGTCAGAACCGGACATCGAGAAGAAGGGAACCCCCGCCTCACCGGCCACAGCCTTTGCCAACAGCGTCTTACCTGTTCCCGGAGGGCCCACCAGCAGGGCACCCTTGGGAATCTTACCGCCCAGATCCGTATACTTCTGCGGGTTCTTCAGGAAATCCACTATCTCCTGCATCTCCTGCTTGGCACCAGCCTGGCCAGCCACGTCCTTGAACGTAATGCCCAGCTCGCCACCCTTCTCGTACATCTGGGCCTTCGACTTGCCTACGTTGAAGATGCCGCCGCCCATGCCCATGCCTGAGCCGCCGCCCATCCTGCGCATGATGAACATCCACACCATGATGATGCCGCCAAAGAACAGGATGTTCATCAGCAACGAGCTGAAGAACTCATTGTCCTTCGAATTGTCGTACGAGAACTTACCCGTAAACTTCTCCTGCTCACGGGCCTGGTTGACGAACTGCTCCACCTGGTCCACGCTGCCTATGGCCACCGTCACGCTCGGGTTCTTGCCCGTCTGCTGCACACCTTGGTGAAACACGTCGCGGATATGCTCCGGCTTGACATACATCTGTAGCGTATTCGAGTACTTGTTGACCTCTATCTTCTCAGCATAGCCCTTCATGACCATCGTCTTGAAGTCCGAATAGGACGTCTCCGTCTTGACACTCGAGTTTTCCTGCCCCGTAGTGAAATAGAGCATGATAAGCGTGATAAGCACCAAGCCGTAAATCCAGTTCATGTTGAACTTCGGCATGTTCATCTGAGGCTTATTGTTGGGGTGTTGTCTGTTCTCCATCTTACTGTTTTACCATTTTTACTTTTTATACCACATTTAGTCAAGGTCGGGAATCTCCGTCAGCGCGGCGTCGTCCCACAAGTGCTCCAGGTCATAGTACGCACGCACATCGGGCAGGAAGACATGCACCAGCACGTCGCCGTAGTCCATGGCCACCCATTGCGCATTCTCAAGCCCCGCCACCGTGGCAGGCTTTTCACCCAGCTCCTTACGGGCCGTTTCACCTATCGACTCCGTTATCGCCTCCACCTGCGACGGCGAATTGCCCTGGCAGATAACGAAATAACGGCAGATGGCCCCCTCGATACTCTTCAGGTCAGCCACGACAATGTGCTGGCCCTTCTTTTCCTGTATTCCTTTGGTAATTGATTCTACTAACTGTGTTGTTTGTTCCATTAATCTGTAATAATGTGCATTTATAGGCTACAAAGATACATGATTATCTTGACAAAAGCGTTACTAACGAACTTTTTTTGCAATTTTTTATAAAAAACCTCCATTTTTTTTTGTTGTATTCAAAAAAAGTCGTACCTTTGCAGCGCATTTCAAGAAAATGCACCGCGAAGATGGGTTTCATCTCCATCCAAGCACCCTTGAAATTGGGGTATGGTGTAATGGTAACACTGCAGATTCTGGTCCTGCCTTTCCTGGTTCGAGTCCGGGTACCCCAACAAACTAATCCGCCAAGTCGATGAAAATCAGTACTTGGCGGATTTCTTTTGTCTTCTTGTCGGACCTTTGGCGGAGTTTCTCGGTAGGAAACTACCAGTTTCTCGGCATGTAACTACCAGTTTCTCGGCATGTAACTACCAGTTTGTCGGTGGGAAACTCCAGCTCAGATTTGTACATGGACTGCATAGATAAATACACTATTACACTAAACACACTAAAATAACAGAAATGTTTCATGCGTACCGCGCGCGATACGCGTGAGAAGTTTTCAGAAAAATACTGTTTTAATTGTATCTGTATCACCTTTTTGCACCATATCCTGCCAGCTGGGCTTACACTCCGTGGGAGCCTCTTTCTTGCTTTTCTTTTTTCCTGCCATAAGCGTATTGCTTTCTGCCTGCAAAGGTACGAAAAAAAAGGAATTATGCCAGATAGTCCAGCTGGTGTTTCAAGGCCTGCAGCTCGGTACGTATATCAATGAGTCTGGACAACACCTCTGCCCTGCGGTCGGCACCATTGCGGTTGGAGTTGATAATCTTCTTGGCGGCGGCGAGCTTGAAGCCACGCACCTTCACCAAGTTGTGGATTAGGCGTATCTGCTCGATATCTTTCTCCTGATACTGGCGAATCTTGGCCGGTCCTGTGTTTTTCGGCCTGAGATAGGGAAACTCCTTCTCCCAGTAGCGCAACGTACTCTCGTTGACTTCAAACATAGTTGCCACCTCCTTGATGGAGTAATACTGTTTCAGATTCTTGTCTAAATTCAGTGCCATATCTCTTTCGTATTTGAGGGCAAAGGTACGAAATATTTTTCAAACAATGTCACTTTTGCCTTTATTTTTCGTCTGACGTTCTTCATTTAGTAGGCCAACACATACCACAGGTCGCGGATATGCTGCTCAGGGTCCCACTTGCCGTGGAAGGTCCACAGGGCTGTAGTGGTGTAATAGGAGGGACTGCCGGGGGCGGTGCTGAGGTTGTCGGCGAGCCAACCGCCATGGCCTCCCTCGCGCTTGTTGCCATAGTAGTAGACGCGCTGTCCCAGGGGACAGGGGTCGAGGATTTTTCCTTCCTTGGCCATCTCCTCGGCAGTGCGGCCCTTGTAGGCGTGCTCGATGTTCTGGTCGAGGATGTTGTGAGACATCTTACAGCTGACGAGATAGAACTGGGAGTCGTGGTGATAGCGTCCAAGGGGTGTGGGGCTCTTGGCGTCGAACTCGGAATTGGTGATGACGAGCTTCATGTCGTGGTTGCCACGACCGTCGTGCCAGATGATGGCATGGCCGTCGCCTAGGAAGCGGCAGCGGGTGGCATAGCACCAGCCGCGGGGACACAGGAAGTCGACACCCCAGCTACGAAGGAAAAGGTCGGCATGGTAGTACATACCTCCCTGCTGTGACCACAGCGAGAGGGCATCGTTGCCGTCGGCCCAGATGTTGCTATTAATTATAATGGTACGCGTGGCGCGTCCGAAGACCGCCATCTGGTGGGTGGTATTGCCCGGCTCTACCGCGGTGCCGTAGTTGTTATAGATGGTGAGGCCGCTGATGACGCAGTCATCGGCACCCTCCTGCAACACCACGACGCCATGATGGACGGGCTGTCCGTGGTATTCGGTGACGGTACGCGTCTGCTGGGTCTCCGCCAGCACGATGACGGTGCTGTCGCGCTGCTCGCCTACGAGGACGATGTTAGGACGGTCGATGATGACCTTCTGCTGATAAGTGCCTTTACGGATGAATATCTTATAGGGCTGTGCAGGCTGCTGGGGGGCTTGCTCGATGGCAGCCTGTATGCTCTGGCCGGGGCTGACGACGGCGTCGAAGTCGTCCATGTCGCGCTGGGGCTGACGGAACATCTCAATGAGGCCGTTCTCGTTGGCGCCCTTGGTGCTGAGGCTGATGGCAACCTTGTGCTGGGGGGCGTACTTGTCGGCCCATTTGTCGTACTTGGCATAGAGTTCGGCTGCGCTGTTATTGAACCAGCCATAGCCGTTGCGGCGTTCCGGGCCGATGTCTTCCAGACGGCGGCGGGGCAGTCCGTCACGGTCGCAGACGTAGGGCTCGCAGAATTTCAGGTCGTAGTAACGTCCCCAAATGGGTCCTGCCAGGGAATCTTCCACCAGACGAGTGTCGAACTCTTTGTCAGACCATGGCCCAGGGCGCTCTACCCGCAGTCCTGTGAGCTTATACTTGTCGAACCACTTCATGGCGGCGTGTACAGCCTGCTTCACACGGTCGTCGGGATGGGGCAGATTCATAAGCAGCCTGGTGATGCTGGCACTCTCGGAGGTGCAATAGGCAGGCAGCTCGTAAGCTCGGGCGGGTGCAGGGGCGAGGGTTTCGCGGTCGTGCTGCTGGCACCACACCGTGAGCTCGCCATCCTCGTTTCGTATCTGGGTGGCAAGGATGCACTCAACACCCTTATTGAAAGCCACCATGCAACGCTGACGCAGTGGCTCGTCGGTGAGGCCCTGGTAGGGGGGCTCCTGACGCGCTACGCTAAGCAGCAGGTTCATGGTGTTTACCATGGCATCGTCGTTGTAGGTGATGTGTATCTGGTAATCGCGCATCTTAGGCCAGAACTGGGGCCAGCCACCGTTGGGGTACTGTCCGCTGAGCAGGTAGTTGACGGCCTTGACGAAACCCTCCTTGTAGCGCTCGTCGGCTGTAGCCTGATAGAGGCGTGCCAGATAGGTCATCTGCATGTTGGTGGCACCGTTGTCTGTAGTCGAGTCGTCGAGCCGTTCCTTGTCTTTCATCACCTGGACACGTTCCTCGTCAGTCAGGGGACGCGACATATTGATGTTCTTGGGCCAGCCACCGGTGACTCGCTGGTAGAGCAGCACCTGGTCGCCGATGCGCCGTGCCTCGTCGGTCTGATAGAACTCAGGCTTCTCGCGGGTAGGCAGTCGGCGGCCCCAACGCTCCTGCTGGGCACTGGTGGTCAACACCGTCAGTAACAAGGTCAATACGATAGCAAGTAGTCTTTTCATTATGTGTTTGTTTTAGTTTGAGGGGTCAAAGGTACAAATAAGCGAAGAGAAAACCAAATTTTATTTGAGTTTTATTTTGTATTATAGTCACTTATTCGTAACTTTGCAGACGATAAATTACCAAAACTATAGTTAAGCGAAAAAAATGAAAATGAAAAAGACCTTGAGAAGACTTGCCGCGTTTTGCAGCCTCTGCCTGATGCCTTGGCAGACAGCCCTGGCACAGCATGAGGTGCCTCTGATTGGCAATGTGCTGGCACGTGAGTCCATGTCGCTGAATGGCGACTGGCATTACATTGTAGACGTACAGGAGGAGGGCTACTACGACTACCGCATGAAGCCCACGCCATGGGGTTTCTTTCGTAATGCCAAACCACAGAAGCCAGAAGACCTTATAGAATATGACTTCGACAAGGCACCCACCATGAAGGTGCCTGGCGACTGGAACACGCAGGACGAGCGTCTGTTCTTCTATGAGGGTACCGTATGGTTCATGACCAGCTTCCAGGCTCAGGTTCCCATTGAGGATTCCCGCACGCTGCTCTATTTCGGAGCCGTCAACTACGACTGTCGTGTATGGGTCAACGGCAAAGAAGCAGGCCACCACATCGGGGGCTTCACGCCTTTCAACTTCGACGTCACCGACCTGTTGCAGCAGGGCGTCAACGTAGTGATAGTCAAGGTAGACAACAAGCGGCGGGCCGAGTATGTGCCCACACGGATTTTCGACTGGTGGAACTATGGGGGCATCACACGCGACGTGATGCTGGTCAGGGTGCCGCCAACGTATATAGAGAATTACAAACTGGCACTGGACAAGAATCAGCCGCAGCAGCTGGACTTCAGCGTGCGTCTGAACCAGCAGGTGGCAGGCCGCGAAGTGGTACTGGATATTCCAGAGCTCAAGGTGAAGACGAAAGTTACCACGGCAGCCGACGGCACGGCGACAGCTACGGTGAAGACTAAGAAGCTGCAGCGCTGGTCGCCCCTGAACCCCAAGCGCTACCAGGTGACTGTGGCGCTGAGCGGAGTGGAAGGCAAAGGCAGCGACTTGCTCTCTGACTCGATAGGATTCCGTACCATAGAGGCCCGCGGCAAGCAGCTATTGCTGAATGGGGAGGCCATCTTCCTGCGGGGTGTCTGCATGCACGAGGAGAAGCCCAACGGCGGAGGACGTGCCAACTCAACAGCCGACGCCCACACGCTGCTGACCTGGGCCAAGGACATGGGCTGCAACTTCGTACGTCTGGCCCACTATCCGCACAACGAATATGCCATCCGCGAGGCGGAGCGCATGGGAATATTGGTGTGGAGCGAGCTGCCCTGCTACTGGACCATACAATGGACCAATCCAGACACCTACGCCTCTGCCCAGCGCCAGCTGACAGACATGATAGCCCGTGACCAGAACCGTGCAAACATCATCATTTGGTCCATTGCCAACGAGACGCCACACTCGCAGGAACGTGACTTGTTCCTGGGCCGCCTGTCCCAGCATGCCAGAATGCTGGACAACACCCGTCTCATCTCCATGGCCATGGAGGTGACATCGGCATCGAACTACCACAACAAGCTGCAGGACAACATGCATGAGTACGTGGACGTGGTGTCGTTCAACCAGTATATAGGATGGTACCGTGACGTCAACGACGCACCGAAGATGGTATGGGAGATTCCCTACGACAAGCCTGTCATCATCAGCGAGTTCGGAGGCGGTGCGAAGTACGGCCTGCACGGTGCCAAGAACCAGCGCTGGACAGAGGAGTTCCAAGAGAACCTGTACCGCCAGAACCTGGCCATGCTGGACAAGATAGAGGGGCTGGCAGGCACCACGCCGTGGGTGCTGAAGGATTTCCGCTCTCCACGCCGTGTGCTGGACGGCATACAGGACTACTACAACCGCAAGGGCCTCTACTCTGACAAGGGCGAGAAGAAGAAAGCCTTCTACGTGCTGCAAGAGTGGTATAAAGGAAAATAAGCATCGAAGAAAGTGGGCTGACTTTTTGGTCAGCTCACTTTTTCTTCGTAACTTTGCACGCCAAAGTAAAATAGTAAAAGGTCAAATAGAAAATTGTTATGATGACAGCCAACGAGATTCGCGACTCATTCAAGAAGTTCTTCGAGTCGAAGCAACACGCCATCGTGCCCTCTGCACCGATGGTCATCAAGGACGACCCCACGCTGATGTTCACCAACGCGGGAATGAACCAGTGGAAAGATATTATATTAGGGACACGTGATCCTGAGCCACGTCGTCGTGCCGACACCCAGAAATGCCTGCGCGTCAGCGGTAAGCACAACGACCTGGAGGAGGTTGGCCACGACACCTACCACCACACCATGTTCGAGATGCTGGGCAACTGGTCGTTTGGCGACTACTTCAAGGAGGGTGCCATCGACATGGCATGGGAGTACTTGGTGGATGTGCTGAAGCTGAATCCCGAGGACCTCTACGTCACCGTCTTTGAGGGCTCTCCCGAAGAGAACATCCCCCGCGACGACGAGGCCGCCAAGTATTGGGCTAAGCACGTGCCCGAGGACCACATCATCAACGGTAACAAGCACGACAACTTCTGGGAGATGGGCGACACGGGTCCCTGCGGACCATGTTCTGAGATACATGTTGACAGCCGTACCCCCGAGCAGCGTGCTGCCAGCGGCAAGAGTGGCCGTGAGCTGGTGAACCAGGACGACCCACAGGTCATCGAGATATGGAATCTCGTATTTATGCAGTTCAACCGCAAGGCTGACGGCAGTCTGGAGAAACTTTCCATGAATGTCATCGACACCGGTATGGGCTTTGAGCGCCTGGTGCGCATGATGCAGGGCAAGCACTCCAACTACGACACCGACGTCTTCCAGCCTATCATCAAGGCAGAGCAGCAGATTACGGGACTGAAATATACCACCTTTGAGGAAGAGGCTAACAGCCAAGAGCCAATTGCCAAGAGCCAGAATGACATCAACGTAGCCATGCGCGTCTGTGCAGACCATCTGCGTGCCGTGGGCTTCTCGATAGCTGACGGTCAGTTGCCCTCGAATGCCAAGGCAGGCTACGTCATCCGTCGTATCCTGCGCCGTGCCGTGCGCTATGCCTACACCTTCCTGGGACAAAAGGAGGGATTCCTCTATCAGCTGGTTCCCACCCTCGTACACGAGATGGGCGACGCCTTCCCTGAGCTGAAGGCCCAGCAGGTACTCATTACCAAGGTCATCAAAGAAGAGGAAGAATCCTTCCTGCGTACCTTGGAGAAGGGTATTCAGATGCTGAATGACGCCATGGAGAAGCTCAAGGGCGAAGGCAAGAGTGAGCTGGATGGTGTGCAGGCTTTCCGCCTGTTCGACACCTACGGTTTCCCCCTCGACCTCACGGAGCTCATCTGCCGCGAGAATGGTTTCACTGTCGACGAAGCCCGGTTCAACGTAGAGATGCAGAAGCAGAAGGAGCGTGCACGCAACGCTGCAGCAGTAGAGAACTCAGACTGGACTGAGCTGAAGGCTGGCGATTGCGACGCCACACTCTCCCAGAGAGAGCAGCAATTTGTAGGCTACGACTATACGGAGTACAACTGCCACATCCTGCGCTATCGCAAGGTAACCCAGAAGAAAAATGAGTTCTACGAGCTGGTACTCGACAGCACTCCCTTCTATGGAGAGATGGGTGGGCAGGTAGGCGACTGCGGTGTGCTGGTCAATGAGCAGGAAACCATTGACATCATAGACACCAAGCGCGAGAACAACCAGAGTGTGCATATCGTGAAGCAGCTGCCCAAGGACCCCACAGCCGAGTTTCTGGCTTGTGTGAATACCGACAAGCGCAATGCCTCTGCCGCCAACCATACCGCTACCCACCTGCTGGACTATGCTCTGAAGCAGGTGCTGGGCGACCACGTAGAGCAGAAGGGCTCCTTCGTCAGTCCTGACACGCTGCGCTTTGACTTCTCCCACTTCCAGAAGGTTACCGACGAGGAGCTGCGCCAGGTAGAGCGTATGGTCAACAGCATGATTCGTCAGGACATCCACATCGACGAGCATCGCGACATGCCTTTCGAGGAAGCCAAGAAGCTGGGAGCCATCGCCCTCTTCGGCGAGAAGTATGGCGACAAGGTGCGTGTGGTACGCTTCGGACCGTCATGTGAGTTCTGTGGCGGTATACACGCCAGCTCAACAGGCCGCATTGGCTTCTTCAAAATCATCGCCGAGAGCAGCGTCGCTGCAGGCATACGCCGCATTGAGGCCAAGACTGGTCAGGAGTGCGAGGACCTGATGTACGTGATGGAAGACCACATGAAAGCCATCAAGGCCCTGTTCAACAATGCCAAGGACCTGGAGGCTGTCATCCAGAAGTATATTGACGAGCACGACACGATGAAGAAGGAGATAGAGCAGTTCCATGCCCAGGCCGTAGAGCGCACGAAGAACTACCTGCTGACAGAGGTACGCAACATCAATGGTGTGAATGTCATCACCCGCGTGATTGACATGCAGCCTGCTTCTGCCAAGGACCTCGTCTTCCAGCTGCGCGCCGCTGTGCCTGCACCCTTCCTCTGCGCCATCGGCTCGAGATTCCAGGACAAGCCCATGCTCAGCATCATGATGAGTGACGACATGGTGAAGGACCACGGACTGAATGCAGGACAGATGATTCGCGAGGCTGCCAAGCTCATCCAGGGTGGCGGCGGTGGCCAGCCTCACTACGCTCAGGCAGGCGGAAAGAACATCGACGGACTTGCTGCCGCAGTAGACAAGGTCATCGAATTGGCCAATCTCTAAGAAGAGAAAACACAACTGTATAGCAAAAGCGCTTCCGTCAATGGAAGCGCTTTTTTCTTCTATGTTGCTTTCCAAATAATTGGAAAATATTTATTGTTTATTAACTGTTTATTATCAATCACTTAGCGTGAATTCCGTTAGTACGATGACATCTGAAGAAGATGTAGCTATCAGCCCAACACTTTATGCT
>JAFPWS010000040.1 GCA_017412705.1 Prevotella sp. | reverse complement strand
GAAAGATGAAGACCAAGAAGTAAACAGGGTAAAATAAAAATGACCCCGCCAGTCAGGACTTTAGAGGGGTCAAAATAAAAAAGTTTTCGGGGGTCAACATCGCTTTGCCCTCGGGGGTCAAACACGCTCGGCTTTTCCATAGTAACTTCGCGGAAAGTTTTTCATCTAATTAAAATAGTATCACTATGAAGACAACAAAAGAAATAAAAAGCAGCGACATACATAAAATCATAGCTGCTGTTTTAGAGAAAGTAGAAGTTCTTTTTCCTGATGCCAACGTAAAGGTAGACGGCGAACTTTGTGATGCCACTTCTCGTGAGAATATGGCTATTCTGGCGCTTACAGTGACGGAAAGTATTTCTTATCGAGACGTTGTTACCCTTGCGCAGAAACTGGGTGGAGATTTCGATATTAAATTAACGTCGAAATCGAAAACTTTTTTCTATATGATTATTGAGGGAAGTGTGGACGATTTCGTTGCCTTATTGAAGAATCCAAAGGCAGTCCCCCCGCTTGCCCAGCAACGAAACAATTTGCAAACTGATTTTCATTTAAATAATAACAAATAAATTTTTACAGCTATGTTACAGGATAATAATAATCGCCAGGTTCTTGCTGGTAGCGTAGAGCAGGTGTATGCCGACTACGAAAAGAGAGCGGGTAAGAAGTTTGAGCAGAATGAAGCTTCCTACCTTTTAGAGATGAAGGTTAACAGCCGGCCGAAGTTCATAATAGAGTCCAGCAAAAAGGAATACGACTATTTTATGAGCCTCGAAGAGAAAGGTCGCGCACAGTACTTTAGCAACCGCATGAAGGAACTCAACCCTGCAGCATACAAGGAGCTGCTGGCAGCCCAGATGCAGGCGAATCCCCTCGAGACATTGTTTGCAGGAAACACAAAGATGTCGCTGCTTCTTTACCTTATTCAGGTTTTAGCTGGACAGAACATGTCTAATGCGCTCGGGAATGCCCGGCAGCAGTATGATGCCACGGAAAAAGTTGCACCCCAGGAGACGGTCGCGCACAGGAGCACTCAGCAGGACTACATCAACGCCTATTATCGGAATATCAAGGAGGAGAACGTCCGCCTTATGGTCGATGCTTTCCAAAAGAATTTTCCTGAAGAGGCTGCAGAATTGGATAGAAATCTTCGTCAGAGGGTGCAGCAGGATGAGGAGTTCGCGAAAAAATATCTTTTGGAGCAGGGTGATGAACAGGGTGAAATGTTTTTGGACCGTGACCCTCAGAAGCTGCTCAATGATTTTGTTGATATCATGTCGGAGATTTATCCTGGCATGTCAGAGCAAAAAGTCGCAGAGGTGCAGCAGGTCGCCGCTGACGCAATCGCCAATAGGCCGGTGCATAAGCTGATGACGATGAGCGAGGCGGCATCGGTGATAGCATCTACCAATTTCGACAAAGCGAACGCCATCAACGAGCAGCAGGAACAGTCCCAGCGTCAGGGCTTGTCGCGGTGATATGAAAAAAAGAAAATGAAAACTTTCGCCTAAAAGTTTGGCGGTTTCAGAATTTTCTGGATTGGATGCCTGAATGAGGCTGGTGAGGCCGGCTGGACTGAACCAATCCAGAACTTTTTCTTTTTCCCCGTTTTCTTTGGTGGTTTACAAAAATTCTTTGTACTTTTGCAAAATAAACAAGTTAAAAATATGGATATCGTACAACAGGCAATCAACTACGACGTGGCAATAGAGATGTACAAACTGCGCATTGAGTCGGCTATAGTCAAACTGCGCCAAGCAGAACTCAGCCTGCAAAAAGCAAAGGATCTCATGGATAAGAGGCTGGAAACAGGTTACGAGCACTACCAAGAGCAGTCCATCAACGCCATGTGCGATGCCCTGGCAAACATCAAACAGCAGGATGTAAAACTGGCAGAACTCGGATTGTGTGAAATCAAGTATATCTTAGAAGGAGAGTAGAATCATGAACGAAGAGAATAAGATTGTAATATACCAGACAGAGGACGGCCAGACTCAGATCGATGTCCGTCTGGAGAATGATACAGTGTGGCTGACGCAGGCTCAGATGGCTGAGCTATTCCAGAAGGATCAGTCCGTCATAGCACGTCACATCAATAATGCCGTGAAGGAAGGTGAATTGGAAGAAAATAGTAATATGCAATTTTTGCATAATACTCAATACAAGTATCGACCAACGAGAATTTACGACCTTGACGCCATTATTTGTGTTGGCTACAGGGTACATAGCAAGCGAGGTACTGCCTTCCGCATCTGGGCGCGTCAGATTTTGAAGGACTATTTGGTTAAGGGCTATGCCGTCAACGAGCGCATACGCAAGGAGCAGATAGGCGAACTGCGGCAGCTGATAGGGATGGTTGGCCGTGCCATCCAGAACAAGCAGATAGAACCTGACGAAGAGAACCAGGCACTGTTTGACATTGTGGTGGACTATACCTACGCCCTTGATACACTTGATGACTATGACTACCAGCGCATGACGGTGAAGGATACCACTCAGGAAGAGAAGTTCCATGCCACCTACGAGAACGCGATGGAGACCATTGCGGCACTCCGCGACAAGTTTGGCGGCAGCAGTCTCTTCGGAAACGAGAAGGACGATTCCTTCAAGAGCAGCATAGGGCAGATATACCAGACCTTCGGAGGTGAGGAACTGTACCCCAGCGTGGAAGAGAAAGCGGCCATGCTGCTGTATCTTGTTACCAAGAACCACTCCTTTAGTGACGGTAATAAACGCATAGCCGCTACACTGTTCCTGTGGTTCCTGAACAATAACGGCATCCTTTACCGTGAGGACGGCACCAAGAGACTGTCAGACAATACCCTTGTGGCTTTGACGCTGATGATTGCCGAGAGCAGGACGGAAGAGAAGGATGTGATGGTGAAGGTCGTGGTGAATCTGATTAACCAACGGAATTAAGAAGAGTCATGAAGATAGGCTACGCACGAGTCAGTACCACTGCCCAGAACCTCGACATGCAGATAGAGGCCCTGAACAAGGCAGAACGGAAGGTTATGGACTACATTCAAGCCTATCTATATGCACACAGTCATCCCGTGAATCAGTGGTTCTACGGACATTTTCATCAGTCCTGGCACGACGAAATTGACGGAATAAAGTACAACATGCTCGACTGTCTGGAACTAAGAGAATTGAGATAATATACAAACAAAAGATATGGATATAGTACAACAAGCAATCAACTACGACGTGGCAATAGAGATGATAGCAAAACTGCGATCAGAAGCCATCAGACGAAAACAAACGGCAACGTCCGAAGAGGACAGACAGAGATATACCCAAGAAATTCTCGTATATAATGCCGATGAAAGCGTACTTAACGGCTACGGCTCAGATGATGCCAGGACATCGGTCTATGATAAGGTTTTCCGCTTCTACGGGCCGATGATCAGAAATGAATTATGATGCCTATTTTTCCCAAAAATTCTTGGATTTCTCAACTTTTCTTCGTATCTTTGCACCCTGCCAGGACGGATGCAATAGTCCTGAACGCTGCACACTGCCGGCTGGAGTAGTTCGACATCTCCTCGTTCTTCCTGTGAAGACAACTCAGACAGTAGTGCAGCAACCATTGGGGAATGCGGTTAACCTCAGCGGGATTGATCTGCTGCTTGACGGTTCCCCATCTTCTGAGTGTCAGGTCGGGGCATGCTGAATCTATCACTATGTGTTTGACCACTTGACAGCCCAGATTCTAACGAGCCGCCCTGCTGATGCCCCGGCGATTGGTGCCGAGTGGTGTAACAGGAGGCGGCTCTTTATAAATGAAAAAGTAAAAACTCTAACTATGACGCCGACGATTACAGAAGAGCAGAAGCAGCTGCTTCAGAAAACGACGCTGGACAACGGTATGACCGGCTGGGAGTACATGCTTACGAGACCCAAGGAAAGCCAACCCTGGATAGCCGCTGGGATACTCTCGTGTATGAAGAAGGGCTACGGCATGACCCTGCTGGAGATCAGCTGGGAGGCTCGCGACTTGCGGTATGTAAAAAGTAACAACGAGTAAAAAGAAGAAAGATGAAAAATAAATGCGAAAATGTTTGGTCGTCTCGATGAAAATGCCTACCTTTGTAGGCGGTTGGAAAATACCAAGCGTGTACTAAATGAATCGCATATTGGAAAAATGACACTCCAAAATGTTGGCTCTCAATTAGTTACATACATCTGCAAATGAGACTGATAAATATCCTGTTCTCTCCGCAGGAATAACAGGTTCAAAGCTCCGAGGCAAGACCTCGGGGCTTTATTGTTCTCTCCGCAGGAATAACAGGTTCAAAGCTCCGAGGCAAGACCTCGGGGCTTTGTTGTTCTCTCCGCGATAAGTGGTCTTTTAGGGGGCAAAGCACAAGTAAGCTTGTCATTGCCCACGGCTTACGGAAAACCTTTAAGTCAAGTCTGCAAAAGTGCAAAAGCGCAAAAGTTGTGGTTTCAAGTTTCAAGATTCAAGTTCCAGGTACCTGAAACCTGTCACTTGAAACCTGAAACCGCAGCCCATCAGGGCAACTCCTGAACCAGTTTCCGATAGACGCCATAGCTTAGTTTCTCTATGAGCCCATCGGCTTTCAGGCGCTTCAGGGCACGCGATGTTGCCGAGTCATTTGTATGGAAACAGTCCTTGAACTGCTGCGTCTTGAACTCGTCGGGCAACTTGCGGAAACAGTCGTCATAGCGGGTGGTGCGGCGACGCTGCACGAACTCCTTGTTCTGGTCGGCGAAGTAGTTGTAGGCCATTTCCCCGAAGTAGAACTGCTGGCAGCGGTACTGAATCTCCATAGCCAGACGGCACAAGCGGCGGTCCCTGTCGTCCATCGTCAGCGTCCGGTGCTCCTGCCACTCGTCCCAGTGTCGCATCAGGATGAAGGGCAGCGAGATGCCGATGCCGTAGTACGGTATTCGCTTCAGCAGCGTACGATCTGCCTTGTCGTCGTTGAACTCGGCAATCTCCAGGCGGCTCGACTGCCACTCGTAGGTCTCGTCGTTCAGCGGCTCTATAGGCAGCTCGCCCTCCACCTTGTCCAGTCGGTAAGCCCATGTTTGCAAGGTCTCGTTGGCTGACGGGTCTACCTGCTGGTGCCGCTGCGCCATACCCTTGTCGGGCAGGGGGATGACAGCCAGTCGGGTCGACATACCCGTACCGAAGTTCCGCTGGTTCACCTTGCGGTGCAGGGCATACGGCGTACCGGTATAGATGAAGTTCCAGAAGACGTTGAACATGCCTGTCACGCTCTCCTGGTTGGCATACATCTGTCCGTCCTGCTCGTTGTGGAACGCCTTCAACTCCAGAATCTCGCGGTCCTTCCAGTCGCCGCCCTTGTTCTGCTTGGTGACATTGTCCAGCTCCGCATCGAACGAGAACATGTGCAGGTTCAGGGGCATGCCTTGAATCGTCTCCACAGCTGCCAGCATGTGACGGATAAACTCACCCGTCGCCGTGCGGGCGGGGTGGACACGGATGCCGACAACAGGCTTCTTCAGGGCCTCGCCCTTCTGGGCCTTCGTCGAGGTGGTACGTTCCGTCCTGCCGTCCTTGTAGCGGTTCACCGCATCTATCAGGCACTGGTCAGCCTGAATCATCGGGTCGGCAATCTTCTTGTAGAACTTCTCGATGACGTTCTTTCCCGCCCCCGGGTCGCCGATGATGAAGATGCAGTAGTTCAGGCGTCTGACATGCTCGGGTTCGTACCAGAAATGATACCAGGCCCTCGTCATCAGCGTCCCGAACAGCGCCGCACTCGAAAACAGCACCGCCGCCAGCTTGTGCGGATGCACATTCAGAAACAGCTCCCTCATGCAGGGATAGTGCTGCGCCGTCTCCTGCAGCTCCTCTGCCCAGGCCTCTAAGGGAAGCATGGCGTAAACGTCGTTGTCAGCGCCGGCAGAAGAGTTACCTTGAACTTTTGACTTTGAACTTTCAACTGAAAGTGCCCCGGCACTTTTCAGCGCCTGCTGCATCCGTTTGGGAATGCCCTTCAGGAACTCGTAGCCCTGGGCACTCTTCACGGTCTGTGCCACATCCTCGCCCCGTTCCTCGATGATTTCCCTTACGAAGGGTGTCTCACGCAGAATCTGCTCTATCAGCTTCGCGTCGTTGTCAGTGATGTACCGCAGGTGGTCGGCCAGCACCAGGCTTGTCCTGTGCCTGTCGCCCTGCTCTATCTTCTTGTCGCCAACCCACGCGGCGACAATCTGCTGGTACGGCACGTTGTGATAGGTCACCATTCCCTGATTATCCACCGTCCCGACAGTCTCAGCCCCTTGTCCAGCTTTCGTATCGGCCACATCAGCAGTCTTAGTAGGAGCACTATGACCAGCATGATACTCAGCATTATACTTCTTGCCAAATTCTTCGTTCTCATACGTAATCAGTCTTTCTTCGTCAATAAAAATAATGTCGTCGCTCGTAGTCAAGAATGCACCCCTTGACGCATCCTTGCAAGCCTCGTCAGGGTTCAGCCCCAACTTGGCAGAGAACGCCTTCTGGTTGTCTATCAGGTTGCCTACCGTTGCATCAGCGGTAAACACCACCTTCAATCCGTGCCCCGAAGGCGTAACATAAACCAAGAGAATGCGGGCCTTGTCTTCATCGGAAAGCCTGGCGCAGGCATCTGCCCATATCTCCCTCACGGTCTTTTTACTCCCCTCGCCGTTCGGAGAGGGGGTGGGGGTGAGGCTGTCCACATGGTCAAAGTCTATCACGCACAAGCCGTTCAGACGGCAGAACTTCTGGTTTCGCCAGTGCCCCGACTTCTTCGTCTTCTCGCCGGTATCCTTGTTTTCAAACACCTTTTCGCTCTCGTCGTAGGTGGCTATGAAAACCACAAAAGGCAAGCCCTTCTTCCTGGCACCGTAGGTCTTCTTGTCGCCACGGGCCAGAGCCTCACGGGCCTCTCGCACAAGAGAGACAGTCCGGGGCGCCGTGGTCAGCGCCCGGAACTGTTCCAGAGTCACTACTTCAGTAGGAAAGCCGAAGCTTCGTTGATAGCAAAACATTTGTCAATCTTACTGGTCAGTGTGTACAGCTCTCTCCTTATGTCATACCTTTCCCTGATCTCGAAGGTCAGCCACGCCACGACGAGACCTTCCTTTGCCGAAAACTTCACCTTGACGTTAGCCTCGTCCAAGAGGAACTCCCCGTCAGGCAGCCGCGGGTCCTCAATCTCCATGTCCCTCGTCAGCTTCTCCAGCTCCTTGCGGAAGAAGGCAGCCTTGTCAGGCACCGATTCCGGACACTTCAGCTCGACGCACGTCAGCGGCTTCTTGCCGTTGGTGACATACCGCTTCGACTTACCCACCTTCTTCACGTCCTTCTGGCTCGGCTCGCCCTGAGCCTGTGGGTCAACCTCTATCGAACCGTCATCATAGATGCGCGTGTTCGACTTGAAACTTTTCTGCAGCTTCCGTCTTGTGGACTTCTGCTGGCTCTCTTCACTTTCTTTCATGTCTTCTAAAAGTTCTAAATATTCCAGCGTCATCCTTCGTTCCTTTTCCTTACTTCATGTTAATCTTGTCGATGTAAATCGTCGTGGCCTGCATCTGCTCGCCGGTCTGTTGTGAATTCCACTCACGAACCACCATCGAGCACTGCACCCTGTAGAAGTAGTTCTTGTCGTACATCGGACAGTTGACTGCCCGTTCGCCTGTCATCTCGCCCAAGAACGTGTCGATGCCGTCAGTCAGCTTGAAGGTGACGGCATTCATCACCTTTTCCTGACCCGTCTTCTTGTCGGTGTACTTCTTCGTTGAAAGAGCCGACTGCTCCAAAATCCTAACTGTCTTCTCCATAAAACTTTTGACTATTTATCTTTTAACCTTCAAACTGTCGTCCTGATGAACTCCATACCCGTCGGAGTCCACACCAGGTACTTCCGTTCCTTCTTCTCGCCGTCCAGGGCGTAGTAGTGGAAGGCACGGTCCTGTGCGTACCCGCTCCCCTCGTACTCCTTGGTCAGCTTGTAGCGTCCACCGTTCCAGAACTGAACACCCTCAGCCACCAGCCGTTTGTTCAGCTCCTTCACCGTCATCTGCATCATCTCCGCCAACTGGCTCACCGTATAGCATCCGTCAGCGTCGGCATTCTCACCGGCTATCAGCCCCCGGCGAATCTCGTCGCCCTTCTGCATGATCTCCCGTTCCGTCACCAGCAGCCGCTGTTCCGGAATTGTCACCCCCAGCTGTCGGCACTCCAGTTCGTACCAACGCTTCACCAACTTGGCGCGAGCCTCGTCGTTGAACTTGGTGGCGATGTAGAGCGACTCGGTTTTTGTCAGCGAGAAAGCTGGCACCAGACGGTAGCCACCGTTAGGCAGCTCCATCCGAATCTGCATCTGGGAAAATTTTCCCTGATGCACTTTTTCCCAGGCAGCCTCCATCTTCCTGATGGCTTTCAGCACATCGTTATGAGGCTTTCCTGTCACCTGCGCGATGTCGAGCGACGTCATGCGCTGCTCAGCATCCAGTGTGCCACTCATAGTGGCCATCTTTGATTCTTTCTTCATATCCTTCTGTTATTTAAAATTAATGTATGTGTAATGGAAAAACTGCCGTGCTGTCGCAGCAGGGCAGGGCTTGGCAGTCCGCTGACCGCCATCGATTATTCACTAATCTGAGTTGAAGCGGGTAGTCACAAATGCAACCACCTTCCTCCTCACAAAAAACAACAATGATGAGTAGAAAAACAGATTTTCAATTTCGTTGTGTCAGTATGTCAAAGAGCACCCGAGAATATCTTCCTTGCGGAATTTCAAAATCTCTGGTGCAAATATTCTAAATAACCTGCGACATGAGCAAGTTATTCAGCAAGTTCCTCAATGGCGTAACTTGTTGATTTATAATGCTGCTAAATAACTTTACTACCTTACAAAGTTCAATTCAGCGTAATTATGACTTGTTGGCTATAGATTTTAGGGTTTCAACGAGTGTATTTCCTGTTTCTGAGAGGTTAGATTTAGCCATTTTTGATACTGCCGACGTACCCCTTCCGTACTCGCTTTCAAATGCTGGTTCAATATCCTTCTTGGGCATATTAGCAGGACTGAACAGGTGAGTTTCGAGAACCGCACCGATAAAGGGTGCTACATACTTAATCGTTTTAGCCTTTTGAGCTGTCAATCCATCCAAGTATGCTTTGATTCTGTCCTCATATTTCTCCACCAAGGTATCCATAACTCCCACAAAAGCCTTGCCATTGACATTATAGGTGTAAATTCCTCCATTACCTCTTGCCGTGAGCGGTTTCACTGTGCCATTCTCTTCCTCGGCTTTCAGCATAATATGCTTCACGCAGTTTACAAAGGCATCAACAGGCGAATCACCTGCATCACAAACATCTACCTCATTATTCAGTATCCTGCGCATATCTCTCTGAACCATAGCAATCAGCTGCATCTGCTCCAGAAAACCATTCACTATGGCAGGACCTATATGTGCCTTGATGATATAACGACCTATCGTAGCATGGTTGCTGAAATCTATCATTTCCCCCTGATAGGGACAAATCCGACAGAGTTTTGCGAAACACTTCTTGGCTTCGTTCATCTTGCCTTCCCATTTCTCAAATTCGTAGTTATCGAAGCCCAGCGGATCAGTTGCTCTCCTGTGCAGCGTCATATCGTCAAGAAAACCCGTATCAAAAAGACCTAAAAGAAGTTCTATACGACGTTCTTTCAGTTCGTCAATATCTATTTCGTTTAGCAGTTTTTCTTTCCATTTCCGATGTTCCGCTACCAATTTCCCATTCACCAAGAAACCATTCAGATACTTATCTCTCATATCAACGAAGAAGCTTGCACATTCATCATCCGTCAACTCACGGGTCTTGGCATTGCTAATATCAAGGAGGGTCTTTTGTAGTGTTGCTAACTCTTCATTGATGGCAACATCTATCCGCTGGTTATCCACCACCAAGTTCAACACATAAAGGGATGAAACAATATTCCTGAACTTGTCGTTATCGAATTTTGCATTTTCTCCAAAGGGAGTGAGCAGGGCATTGGCATAACTCTGAGCCATAGCATTCTTATTGCCGATGCCCAGTGTTTCTGTTATATCTTCGTCAACGAGCTCATTGCCTGTAATCTTCCATTTCTCTGGGTTATACCACTCTTCATAATCCACATCGTCATCTTCCAGCACAATAGCCCCTTGCTGCAATCTTTCAAGTATCTTCTCAAAACGACATCTTACCTCATACATATCTGCCAGCAGTTTTATATGCATAGCCTGCTGCCCAAACAAAGTGATGTTTGTCCGCTCCGTGTACTCCCTGTGCAAGGTTTCCAGCCATATCAGATATTTACTCTTCTGCTCTGCCATTTTTAAAGAAAGAGTCGCGGACACCTTTGAATATACAAATCATCATTCCATCAAGGTAGCTACTCCCATCATTCCTGACTTTCTGAATACCGCCAATGCCCGCTCCTCTTATTTTGGGGCGAGCTGGCAGCCGTTCTCTTCACGAATGATTCTGGGTGTCCTCAAACGAGGACGTCGTAGCTATTTGATGGAATGCATCGAAAAGCCGTCGGTTGCTCTTTCCTTATTATATGTATTCTATTTCTCTATGCTATATCGTTCGTCTCAATTAAGTTAAAATACTTCTTGAAGAACGCCTCCAATTTCTCGATGACGCTCTTTTTCTTCTCTGCTCGTTTACCGGCACCAGCTCCGAAGATAGGCATCGGTGGCAGCAGCTTGGTAACAGCAAGTCCACTGGTTGTCACAAAACCGTCCTCGAAAGATTGCTGCATGAAATGCAGCGTCTCTTCACCTTTCAGGTTCTCGTCGGAAATGATCTGTTCCAACTCCTGCTTACGCTGTTCTATAATGTACTCCTCCCACTTGTCGAGAATATTCTCACCGTTTGGAGTTTGTCTGGCAATGAATTTCTCCACCAGTTCCTTCTTGTCTTTCAAGTCGGGACTTGCATCCAAGGCTTTCTCAATCTTCACCTTGATACTTGCATCCATGCAGTTCGACTGATGGTATTGGGCCACAAGAGCCAGAATGTAGTCGATGCCTATGCTGACCTGTTTCACCAGTTCCAGCTCATACACCACTTCATCCTCTATTGTCTCGTTCTTACCGCCCTTGGCTTCACGTTCCTGTTTATACTTCTCGTAATGTGAGTTATACCAGCCCAGATAGTCCTGCATCACGAACTCGTTGAAGTCCAGCTCTTCACTTACCATCACCTTATCCATTGTAAACTCATCGAAGCTGGTTAGCAGGTTCTGCATCTTCAGCACGGCACCCATTAACTTAATAAACTCCATGCGCCCTTTCTCGCTGCCTAAGTCCTTCAACTTATTCAACGGGAACTTTTCCAGCAGCATCTTCACCAGCTCCACATAGCCAGGATTATGCTTCTGGGTTTTACCATCCTTTTGCTGTTCATCGTACCCGTAGTAATAATCGTCAAACGGACGCATCAGCACAATGCCGCTGGCATCCTTATCACCAAAGAGGCCGAGACACTTGTTGGTGGCCTCTTCCAAGTTGCGGAAGCAGACAATGTTACCACAGTTCTTGACGGCATTCAATATACGGTTAGTTCGGCTGAAAGCCTGCAACAGCCCGTGCCATTTCAGATTCTTATCCACCCAAAGGGTGTTCAGCGTCTTGGCATCAAAACCTGTCAGGAACATACCCACCACTATCAGGATGTCAATCTGCTTGTCCTTCATGCGAAGCGATACATCTTTATAATAAGCCTGGAACTTATCGCCGTCGGTAGAATAGTTCGTGCCAAAGGTCTCATTATATTTTTTGATGGCAGTCTCCAATGCCTCTCGGCTATCACCTTCCAATTCTCCTACGCTTTCAGGGTTCTCGTCTTCCAGCGTACCTGTCTCGTCCTCTGCTTCATTGGCAGCATAGGTATAGATCATGGCAAGGGTTCGCTTCTGACTTTCCTCCAAGTTTTCCATCTGCTTAGTCAGTTCTCTATAGTAGGCTATGGCTGT
The DNA here is from genome assembly GCA_017412705.1 of Prevotella sp. Taxonomy (GTDB): domain Bacteria; phylum Bacteroidota; class Bacteroidia; order Bacteroidales; family Bacteroidaceae; genus Prevotella. The sequence goes on along the minus strand of JAFPWS010000040.1, from coordinate 2,581 downwards.
AGGTATGGAGTCGGTAGCCAAGATAGAATTAAAGCCTCTTGTTTGTAGCTTCTGAGTGCGCTGGGCTTTTGCTTTCTTGCCCTTACGCACTATCTCTGCCACATTCTTCAGATGGCTCATGCCGTAGATGTCGGCCTGCTTTGTCTTTTCGTCAAAGTGGTCCAAAATATATTTCGCCACAAGGCTGATGCGCTTCTTATCGCGCCAAGCCTCATTGGTGTCAATACCCCACACGTCTTTCGACTTGGCATCATCCTTTATCTTCATTGTCGTGATGTAGTCGACCTTGAACTTCAGCACGTTCTGGTCATTGATGGCATTGATGATGGTGTAGGTATGCAGAGCGCGGGTGTGATTGCCTCTTTCGTCGGGCTCACCTCCAAATACTTGTGCTGTCGTGCGCTGTTTAGGGTCGTAGTTTAGAGAGGCATTTTCGACAAAGATTGGAGTGCCTGTAAATCCGAACATCATGTATTTCTTGAAGCTGCGGCGTATCTGCTTTTGCATATCACCAAACTGGCTGCGGTGACACTCATCGAAGATAATCACCACCTCTTGCTTCATCATCTCCTGCAACTGTTCATCCCTCCCCAAGATAGAAGGTTTCATCAGATTTGCCAACTTCTGTATCGTGGTAATAATGATACGGCACTCCTTGTCTTTCAGCTGTTTCAGCAATATGCGACTATTGCTGTTCGAGTTGGCGCAGTCGGGTTCGAAGTTGTTATACTCCTTCATGGTCTGATAGTCCAAGTCTTTCCTGTCCACCACAAAAAGCACCTTCTTCACTCGCTTATCCATCGAAGCCAGCTGTGCCGTTTTGAATGATGTCAGTGTCTTACCTGAACCCGTTGTGTGCCAGATGTAGCCACCTGCCTGAGTTGTACCCAACCAACTGCGATTATTCAAAGCCTGATTAATACGGCGTAGAATAGACTCTGTGGCTGCTATCTGATAGGGTCGCATCACCATCAGATTTTTATCCCATGTAAACACACAATATCTTGTCAGGATATAAAGCAGCATCTTGCGGTTCAGGAACCTTTCTGCAAAGTCTATCAGTTCCGCAACACGATTATTGTCGGTATCCGTCCAATAGCTGGTGAATTCAAAGGAGTTGCTTTCCCGTTTGCTACTGGCTTTCCTCACGCTGCCTTGCTCCATCACGTGAGCATAGCGGGTAGTGTTGCTGTAGTATTTCGTTTCGGAGCCGTCGGAGATAATGAATATCTGTGCGTAGTCATACAGTCCGCATCCTGCCCAGAACGAGTTACGCTGATAGCGGTTTATCTGGTTGAATGCCTCCTTGATAGGCACCCCCCTTTGTTTCAGTTCTATGTGTACAAGCGGTAATCCGTTTACGAGTATCGTGACGTCGTAGCGGGTCTTGTGTGCTCCCTTGTTCTCTTCAAACTGATTCAGCACTTGCAGGGGGCGGTTTCTGTGTATGTTCTTTCTGTCTATGATGCAGATGTTACGGTTCTCGCCGTTATCCATCGGCAGGCTCAGTATGTTGTTATGCTGAATAATTTCCGTCTTGTCTTCTATCGACATCTGTTCACCCAGCAGCATCACCTTCAGGCGTTGCCACTCGCCGTCGCTCAGCTTCACCTCGTTGAGGGTTTCCAGCTGCAAGCGAAGGTTTGCCAACAGGTCTGTCTCGTTGTTGATATACAGACGTTCATACCCTTGGGCTACCAGCTTCTGAATGAATCTCTCTTCCAAGGCGGCTTCACTCTGATAGGCACTCTGTTCGTGGGGCTGCTGCTCGTAGCGGCCCATCACTATCATCGCACCCTCATCGGCTATTTGAACATACTTCTCCATAGGCAAATATTTTTTGCGTTATGCATTGTGGTTTCGGAAATTATGCTTATCTTTGCAGCGAAATTATTTAAAACATATTGATTATGCAGAATATAGAACCCACGGTCTTCAATCCTGCCCAACTCTATCTCCTCGGCGTGTTTTCCCATATCAAATCCGACGAGGAACTGAACGACATCAAGCAACTCGTAGCCGATTACTATGCTAAGCGGCTCGATGACATGACTGAGAAAATGTGGCAGTCGGGCGAACTGGACCAGAAACGCCTTGACAAAATCAACGAGATGGACCTTCACGCCTGGCTGCGTGAGCAAAAGGCTAAAGAACAAGGCGGGAGGTAGTAAATGCGCATAGTTCTCGATACAAATAGTCTCGTGCAATGCGTAGGTCGTCATAGTGTTTACCGTGACGTTTGGTTGTCCGTGCTGAAGGGACATAACACACAGTGCGTTTCTAACGAGATACTCTTTGAATACGAAGAAATTCTGAAACGATTCTTCAATCCCCATTTTGCAGAAGCTGTCATCGATGCCTTTATGGAGAGCGGGCATGTTGAACTGATTAATCCCACATTCCGTTTCAACCTCATTGTTGCCGACCCTGATGACAACAAGTTCGTTGACTGCGCCATACAAGCTAATGCACGCTACATAGTGACCAATGACAGTCACTATGACGTGCTTCGACACATTGATTTCCCTAAAGTAGGAGTTGTCAAGCTGATGGACTTTCTGCTGTTGATTCATGGGTAATT
>JAFPWS010000039.1 GCA_017412705.1 Prevotella sp. | reverse complement strand
TGCTGGAGGGAACGGTCAACAAGGCCAAGGCTATCAAGAGAAGCATGTTCAATAGGGCTAATCCTGATGTACTCAGGGCGAAAATACTCTACAGTGGCATGAAATGGGGCTGGAATTATCACCTAAATAGACGCAGAACCAATAAAATCTGTAAGAACAAAAATCATTTGTATCTTTGCAAGAAAAAAACGTAAGCGTATCCGCTCTGACGCCTTGCTGACTATAAGCCCATAGGTAAGGCAACAGAGCCCTGTATTTCCGAATATCTGTATTTGGTTGCATCAACGCCGTTCTGTTGAACACACTCTTGAGGCCTACGCGCCGCGTGGTGAAGGTCGGCGTCCACTTCAAGCCCGACAGCCGCATTCCCGACGAATGGGAAGTGGCTGAGTAGTGAAATAAGTGTTAAAAGAACGACTTTTGTTGTTAATTACGAAAATATTCCTTACCTTTGCAAACAAAATAGGCTTATTCAATTCAATCTTTTATATTACTAACAATTTTAAACTAACAATTTATGAAGAAATTTTATCTCCTTTTGATGGCGGTAGTATTCACGCTTTCTGCCAACGCAGGTACCAAGAACCTGGTGAAGATGGACTTCGAGTCGGGCGACCCTGCTTCGCTGGGTTGGGCATCTGCTAACCTCGCTGCTGGTATGTCAATTACCGGTGACGAGTATGGTAACTATTTCCAGTTCTCGCTTGGTGGCGCCAATGGTCGTAGCTGCTACAATACTTGGGGAACAGACATCTACACCGACCAGCTGGCTGAGGGTACTTATCATGTTGAGTTTGAGTGGGCGTATGCAACTCCTGCCAACAATCAGTTTGGAACCGAGCTCGCCATTTATAACTCTGCAATTGATAAAGCAGCATCATCCAATGCTACTATCAATGCTAATGAGGCTACGCTGTTTAGTGTAACGGAGAGTGCCGACAACCACGAGTTGTTCTTCATCAACGGCGACGCTGCTAACACGTTCGCTGTCAGCGGTGGTGCTTGGTTCAAAGTGCTGTTGGACTTTGACGTTACAAACCGTAAGATGGCTTGGCGTATTGTTGACCAGCTGACTGGCGAGACAGAGTTTGCTTCTGGCACACGCGAGTTTGCTGAAGGTACCGACATGCTGGCCGCTGGTATGAAGATTTATTGTGCTCGCTATACTGGTACTGTTCAGATTGACAATCTGAAGGTTCAGGTGATTACCACCTATGACATTGCCAACAACCCGACGGTAGCCTTGACTGGTGTCAACAATACCGAGCGCACCTACTCTATCGCATTCCAGGAAGAGGAAGTGCTGCACGTTAAGGGTACCGATGGCACAGAGATTGAAGTGCTCTATGGTGACACTGAGGGTGGTGTTTACAAGTACACAACCACTACTTCCGGTACACTCGAGGCTTGGACCACTTCTGGTACAGCTACTTCTGAGAAAGTTTCGGTAGCTGTTGAGTGCATTGTCATTCAGCTGCCCCAGGCTACGGTAGCCATCACCAACGCTTTGGTAGGCTTCGCTAAGGAATACACCATCACTGTCAGCAATGAAGAAGTTCCCACCAAGCCAACCCTCTATGTATCTTATCAGTATACGGACGAGAGCGGTAAGGTTGTAGCAGAGGCCGAAGAGAAGTTCTCTGGTGAGAAGGTTAGTGTTGACGGCAAGGGTACTCTAACCGTTACCGTAGTAGCCCAAGGCTTTGGTCCTTCGACTGTCAGCGTTAAAAACGACACCGAGTTCGAGCAGAAGTATCTGATTGACTTCCAGCACATGACCATCGATGAACTGACTGCTAAGGGCTTTGTAGACAAGGGTGCTTTGGATGCTGCCTCTGGTGGTGGTGAGAGCACTTGGACTTCTGGTCAGCGTTTGTACTATCGTATCGCTACTGGCGAGATGGATGAAGATGGCAATCCTACTTGGACCAACTATCCGATGTATGGTGCCTCTGAGGCCGGCCTGACCCCCATCCAGCGCTATAAGTTCCTGCAGTCAAAGCTGACTCAGGAGGTTGCTCACTCTATCTTTGCTCCTCTTTACACTTGGTACTACAACGACGGTTCTATTGTAAAAACTTCATGCGATGCTGACGGTAACCCACTCACCTCTGATTCTGAGCAGCCAAAGAATTCTGGCAATGTAGTACATGCTATTGGTGGTTCTGTTAACCTGCAGGTTTACATTGGCATTGGTTTCGTATTCCCCGGTGTACAGGGTGACGAAGAAAACTACGACCCCGCAGGTGCTGGTTATGGAAACATTAGTGTAGCTAATGCAATATTTGGTGTTGACGGACTGACTGACAATGAGTTCATCATCGTTTCTAAAGCTGGTGGCTATGGTAACACTGCCAACCACGGTGACTTCCCCGCCGGAACTGATCCCGAGGTTGCTAAGGCACAGTGGCTGCAGGATGACCTCGGCACTGTCAAGGAGGTTTACAAAGGAACAGAGACCTTCCAGCTCTATCGTATTGATACTGCTATGCCACGCGTAACGGTACTCACTCCGAAGAACGGTACTGGCATCGAGACACTGCCTTACAACAAGGTGGTTTCTGACCAGAACGCTCCTGTCTACAACCTGAATGGTGTACAGGTAGAGCCCAACGCACTGCAGAAGGGTATCTACATCAAGCAGGGCAAAAAGTTTGTGATTAAGTAAGCGCAGAACAAACTGAACAACGTTCAAGTTTGTGGTTAAGTAATCATTTACTACCCTATAAGAAAAAATCCTCCGTAGGCCGGTGCGCCTACAGAGGATTTTTTCTTATTTGTTTGGAAGTTACGAAAATAGTTCGTATCTTTGCAGGCACATTACAAATTATTGAATCATCATATTATGAGAAAAATAATTAATGTTCATGAGGAGCCAATAACAACAAATTCGGGGCTCAAGCTCATTAGACGGGTGACTACAATTTTAATGCCCAATGGCAAATTACGTCATCCCGTGGATTACTATGATGCCTCAACTGACCCCGTATTCATCACCAAAGAGGAGCGTAACAGGCGACGTATACCTGTATATCAAGAAATTATCTGATGTTAGAGGGCTATCCTTTTATTTTTCAAATGAACGACCGCTCGTATTCTGATCAGTTATTAGAATACGTTTTGCAATATCGTTTCAAATCCAGCAAGTCTAATCACACATATATAGTTAGAATTGAAAAATATATTGAGCATACTTATTGCGTCAAGTTCTTTGACAAGGCAAATATGCTTAGTAAAAACTTATTCGTACCCTTCTCCCTTGGAGAAGGGTCTCTAACCTGACGGTGTAGAGTGTGGCGTTGCCATCTTTCGTTCAACAAAATAAAATAAAAAACACTTTTTTATTTTGTTTTGTGTTCACTTATTCGTACCTTTGCAAGCAAAAGAAAAGAAACAATCAAAACAAACTAATCCGATATGAAACAAATATTCGCACTGATAATGATGATGGCCTGCTGCTATGCGTGCTCAAGCTCCACCACCGAAGTGACAGAGGACACCGCACAGCAGGTATACAACGATTTCAAAGGTACCTATCAGGGAGCTGTGATGGTTGACAACATACCACAAGCTGTCATCATCACCATCGGCAACGACTTTCAGGTGAGCCGCCTGCCCGTCAAGCCCATCCTGAAGCGCATCTTCACCGACGAGGCACAACTCACGCAAGCACTGGCAACAACCTCGGTTGTCAACTTCACGGCAAAGACCGAGACAATCAGTTTCGCCACCACCGAAGCATACCTCTATATGGAACCCACAGACCTACAGTTCAGCGTGACGGTCGACGGCACAGAACGCCACATCGACGCCCTGATGGATGCACTGGTCTACAAATCCTCAAGCTATAACTATATCACGGCATATCTCTTGGTGAAAGATCTCATCTGCGACGGGACTCCCTATGACTCGAGCAAAGAATCCATCACCTACTACATAGACAGTGCACAGAAACAAACAGAAGAAAAACAAAACAACTATTGATAATATGAAAAAAACATTTCTACTAACACTCCTGGCTCTGACTGCCATGCTGACAGCATCAGCCCAGCGCACGACGGACCAGCTGGACCGCGGTCTGGTGGCCATCCAAACATCTAACGGCGTCTACTGCTCGTGGCGCATCATGGGCGAGGAATACTATGACGTGAAGTACAACCTCTACCGCGACGGCACGAAGGTGAACAGCGAACCACTCAACGTGTCGAACTATACCGACGCAGCAGGTTCTGCCAACAGCAAGTACACGGTGAAGGCCGTAGTGCGCGGCTCCGAACAGGCTGCCAGCAAGGAAGCCACGCCCTGGGCGCAGAACTACTTGGAGATTACGCCTGGCGACGCTGGTCTGAAGTCGACACTCATTCCCAACGACGCCTGCTGTGCCGATGTGGACGGTGACGGCGAACTGGAAATACTGATGAAGTTCGACAACCAGAGCGAAATCAACAACTGCATGCAGAAAGAAGGCTATTATGGTGAATACAGCATCTTCAAGGTCTTCAAGCTTGACGGGACGCTCCTCTGGTGGGTCAACTGCGGACCCAACATGGGTGACTTCCAGAACAACGAGCAGAACATTGTAGCCTACGACTGGGATCAGGATGGCAAGGCCGAGGCTGTGATGCGACTGGAAGAAGGCTCTGTCATTCACATGGCCGACGGTACGACGTACGCCATCGGTGCCGACGGCAAGAACGGCACGGCTTGGACCAACTACCGCGAGCCGCGTGGTCTGGCATCATCAAAGACAACAGTAGTCATGGCCTTCAACCTTCCTGCCAATGCAACAGCAACATCGGCAAACGACTGGATTACAACATCCATCCAAGACGGTGTGCTCTATGTAACCTGTGCATCAAACCCCAAGGAAGGCGATGGAGTGCACGCCACAGGCCGTAGCGGCAGCGTCACCCTCAACAACGGTTCCACAACAACCAGTTATTCCGTATTCCAACTCGACCAGAATGCCAAGTCGGTAGAATGGTTCACTCATTACGGCAATGAATTCCTGGTATATTGTGAGGGTAGCACCGGCAAACCCTACGTAGTGACCGAGTTCCCACTGAAGCGACTGGAAGACGGAGAAACTGACCTTAATGCGGCATGGGGCGACGGCTACGGCCACCGTTCCAGCAAGTTCTTCTTCGGCGCGCCTTATCTGGACGGCCGAAAGCCCAGCATTTTCTTAGCCCGTGGCATCTACACCCGCCACAAATTCATCGCCCTTGACGTAGACCCAGCAACCCACCAGCTCTCTGTGCGCTGGCGCTGGAATAACAATACAAGCGGTTCCCCCTGGTATGGTCAAGGGTTCCACAACTATGCCGTCGCTGATGTCGACTGGGACGGACGCGACGAGATATGCTATGGTTCAATGGTCATAGACGACACTGGCAAGGGACTGTCCACCACTGGACTGGGACATGGTGATGCCCAACATCACGGCGACTTCAACCCCTATGTTCATGGTCATGAGATTTATACTTGCAACGAGGACGCCCCCGACAACTGCTACCGCGATGCAACCACGGCCAAGATATACTACCGACAGACCAGCAGCAATGATGACGGTCGCGCCATGATGGGTAATTTCAGTAACCTCTATCCAGGTAGCCTAGGTCGTTCAGGACACGATACTGCCATCAGCAGCGTCACTAACGACCACATTCCTTCTGACGTTGCTTTCGACGTCAACTTCCGGATCTACTGGGACGGCGACCTGCTGGAAGAGACCTTCAACGGTACCGGCTCCCGCAATTCAGCAGGGCGCATTTACAAGCCCAGCGCAGGCAGTGTCATTGAGACCCTGACAGGTTCGCTGACAAACAACGATACCAAGGCAACGCCCTGCTATCAAGGCGACATCTTAGGCGACTGGCGCGAAGAGGTGATAATGCGCACCGCCGACAACAAGATTCGCATCTATACCACCACCATGCCTACCGAATGGCGCAACTACACGCTGTGGCACGACATGCAGTACCGCCAGGCCATGGTATGGCAAATGTGCGGCTACAACCAGCCGCCACACACCAGCTACTTCCTCGGCGAGTTAGAGGGCATCACCCAGGCTCCACCAGCACTGACCATGACCGGACGTACGGAGATTGCCAACAATGGCACCATCGGCA
>JAFPWS010000038.1 GCA_017412705.1 Prevotella sp. | reverse complement strand
TCTCAGCAGAACCGTATCCTCGCTGGCATGGAGTTCTCCAAGGATGAACGCATAACGGCCAAGGGTAAGGACGTACTCGTGATAGGTGGTGGTGATACTGGTAGTGACTGCATAGGAACTGCCCACCGTCAGGGGTGCAAGAGCGTTACTCAGATTGAGATAATGCCTAAACCCGTTGAAGGTCCTGAGGACCCACAGAATCCCTGGCCCAACTGGCCTCGTACTCTCAAGACCACCTCGAGCCACGAGGAGGGTTGCACCCGCCGCTGGAACATCAACACGCTGGAGTTCCTGGGGAAGGATGGCAAGCTGACGGGCGTAAAAGTTCAGGAAATTGACTGGAAGCCTAACCCAGAGGGCGGTCGCCCTATCATGGTTGAGAAGGGCAAGCCCGAAATCATCAAGGCAGAACTCGTGTTGCTGGCTATGGGCTTCCTAAAGCCTAAGCATCCAGACTACCCTGCTAATGTCTTCGTCTGTGGCGACTCTGCCAATGGTGCCAGTCTCGTAGTTCGCGCTATGGCCAGCGGCAAGCAGACAGCAGTTAAGGTAAACGATTATCTTTCAAAATGAGCAAGATTAGATTCACCAAAATGCACGGCTGCGGTAACGACTATATCTACGTCGATACCATGCAGTACCCCATTGCCGATCCCGTCCAGGCTTCCATTCTTTGGAGCAACCGCCATAAGGGCATCGGCTCCGACGGATTGGTGCTGATTGACAAGTCACCCATCCCCGAGGCCGACTACAGCATGCGCATCTTCAATGCTGACGGCTCAGAGGCCATGATGTGCGGCAATGCCTCGCGGTGTATCGGAAAGTATCTCTATGAGAGAGGGTTCACAACACAAACCAATATCAGATTGCTGACCAAGTCGGGCATCAAGACACTTAAGCTCCACGTCAGCGATGGCGTGGTGGAGAGCGTTACCGTCGACATGGGCACACCCCAACTCGAAAACCCAGAGCAGTTCGTCATTTCACGTGGTCTGGAGAAAGGTTCTTTCGTCTCAATGGGCAATCCCCATTACGTCATCTTCACAGACAATGTTGACCAGGTTGGTGAGACGGGACGTGTTCTCGAGCACCATCCCGCCTTTCCACAGCGCTGCAATATCGAGTTTGCTCACGTGGAAAACGATGAAATCATCCGCACTCGCGTCTGGGAGCGCGGCAGCGGCATCACCCAAGCCTGCGGCACTGGCGCCTGCGCCACCGCCGTCGCCGCCTGCATCACCGGCCGCGCCGGCCGCCGCTCCCGCATCGTCATGGACGGCGGCACCCTCGACATCGAGTGGCGCGAAACCGACAACCACGTCTCCATGACCGGCCCCGCTGAATTCGCTTTCGACGGCGAAATAGAATTATGAATTATGAAGTTGGAATTACGACGTATTCTCGCTTCGCTGCGAGTTTGAGGTTTGAAGGCGGAAGGTTGACGTTATTTCGTACTTTATACATCCTACTCGTATAACGACACATCGTACTTCGTACATCCTACTTCTCAATAAAAATATAAAAAATATGGCATTAGTAAACATCCACTTCCTGAACCTCAAGAACAACTACCTGTTCGCCGACATCGCCAAGAAGGTCAACGCCTTCCGCGTCATGCACCCCAAGGCCGACGTTATCTCGCTCGGCATCGGCGACGTCACCCAGCCCCTCTGCCCCGCCGTCACCGCAGCCATGCACCGCGCCGTCGACGAGATGGCCACCGCCGAAGGCTTCCGAGGCTATGGTCCTGAGCAGGGTTATGATTTTTTGCGCGAAGCGATATTGAAGAACGATTTCCTGCCGCGTGGCATACACCTTGACATTGATGAGGTTTTCATCAACGATGGTGCGAAATCGGACACAGGTAATTTCCAGGAACTGCTCCACTGGGACAATTTCATCGGTGTGACCGACCCCATCTACCCCGTCTATATCGATTCCAACGTGATGATAGGGCGCTGCGGTGTCTATAAAGATGGGCGCTGGACCAACGTGCGCTACATGCCCACCATGGCTGAGAATGGTTTCGTGCCGGAGTTGCCCAAGGGGCGTCCCGTCGATGTTATCTATCTCTGCTATCCCAACAACCCTACGGGTACGGTTATCACCAAGCAAGAACTGCGTAAATGGGTAAACTACGCGCTAAAGAACGACGCCCTCATCCTCTACGACGCCGCCTATCAGGCATATATCCAAGACCCCAAAATACCACACTCAATCTACGAGATTCGTGGTGCCCGCAAGTGCGCCATTGAGTTCCGCTCCTATTCCAAGACGGCTGGTTTTACAGGTGTCCGCTGTGGATATACCATCGTACCAAAAGAGGTGACCGTCAGCACCTTCGAGGGTGAGCGCATATCGCTCAATCAGTTGTGGTTGCGTCGCCAGTGTACCAAGTTCAATGGCTGCAGCTATATCAGCCAGCGTGCCGCCGAGGCTATCTACTCGCCCGAAGGCAAGGCTCAGGTCAAGGCCACCGTCGACTACTATATGCAGAATGCCAAGAAGATGCTCGACACACTGCGCTCGCTCGGCTACGAGTGCTACGGTGGCGAGAATGCCCCCTACGTCTGGATGCGTACCCCCGACGGCATGTCGTCCTGGCAATTCTTCGAGGCTCTGCTCTATGGTGCCAACGTCGTCTGTACCCCCGGTGTCGGCTTCGGTCCCTCAGGCGAAGGCTACGTCCGCTTCACCGCTTTTGGCAGTCACGAAAAGACAGAAGAAGCACTGCAACGTATCAAAGTTTGGAGCAAAGGCTGACAAATTTTTTATTATCCAATTGATATTCCGCGAAACCAAGGCTGGCTTCGCGGATTTTATTTTTGCAAACAAAGCACCTGTGCTCGTACACGATTTTGTTACGAATGACACTTTGCATCAAAATGACTGGATTAAGAGACAAAAAGTAAGAAAAGGATATCTTTTACCTTTTAAAAGTTTACATTTTGTCAATCGGCTACGCTTTTAAAAAAACAAAACGTAAGCAAATTGTTTGTTATTCTTTCAAAATGTCGTACATTTGCACCGTGAAAATAACAAAGTGTCAACCCAACGAGAGGGTATAGTATTAATTTAAAAAGGTAAAAAGGTATGAAAAAGATTGAAGCAATTATCCGCAAGACGAAGTTCGAAGAGGTGAAAGCTGCTTTGCTGTCATCCGACATCGACTGGTTTGAGTACCACGACGTGCACGGCATAGGCCAGAGCCGTCAGGAGCGTATATATCGTGGCGTCCAGTATTCGACGGATGTCATCGAGCGAGTGGCTATCACCATCGTGTGCCGCGACATCATTGTCGACCCGACGGTGAAGGTGATTCTGAAAGTAGCCCATACAGGCGAAGTCGGTGACGGACGCATCTTCGTGAGCGACGTGATTGACACGTGGAGCATCCGCACGGGCGAAAATGGTGACACCGTACTTCGTGATAAGAAGTAGTTAAGGAATGAAGAGTTAAGAATGAAGAGTTAGGAATTAAAATTATCAGGATTATGAACGAAATTGGATTATCACTCGATACTGTATGGATGCTATTGGCAGCCATGTTGGTTTTCTGGATGCAGCCGGGCTTTGCGCTGTGTGAAGCAGGGTTTACACGCTCTAAGAACACGGCGAACATCCTGATGAAGAACTTTGTCGACTTCATGTTCGGCTCGTTGCTGTTCTTCTTCCTCGGCTTCGGCTTTATGTTCGGCAGCGAGGGTGCAGGGTTCATTGGCGCTCCCAACTGGGGCGACCTGAGTTTCTACAAGGGCGACCTGCCCGTAGAGGGCTTTTTAATCTTCGAGACGGTGTTCTGTGCCACCTCTGCCACCATCGTCAGTGGTGCGATGGCCGAGCGCACGAAGTTCTCGATGTACTTGATTTATAGTGCGGTCATCTCTCTGTTCATCTATCCTATCGAGGGACACTGGACGTGGGGCGGCGGCTGGCTCTGCAACGATGCTGCCGACGGGTTTATGATAACGACGTTCGGCGATGTGTTCCACGACTTTGCGGGTTCTGCTATCGTACATAGCGTGGGTGGCGTGCTGGCCCTGATTGGTGCCTTGGCTCTTGGTCCTCGTATTGGCAAATACAGCGCTGACAAAAAGAGCAATGCCATTCCTGGTCACAACCTCGCGATGGCTGCGCTGGGCGTCTTCATCCTATGGTTAGGATGGTTCGGGTTCAACCCTGGCTCGCAGTTGGCCGCCTCAGGTGAGGTGAACCGCATCGCCATCAGCCACGTCTTCCTGACCACGAACCTCGCTGCTGCGGCAGGTGGTGTTGCCACGATGTTCCTCACCTACATCAAGTACGGCAAGCCGTCACTCTCACTGACGCTCAACGGTGTGCTGGCAGGTTTGGTGGGCATCACGGCAGGTTGCGACCTTGTATCACCTGTTGGAGCTATCATCATCGGTCTGGTATGTGGTATCGTGCTGGTTTATGCCATTGAGTTTATCGACCACAAGCTGCATATCGACGACCCCGTTGGTGCTTCATCCGTACATGGTGTCTGCGGTATCTTGGGTACGCTGATGACGGGTCTGCTGTCTACTTCGAACGGTGCGTTCTATGGTCACGGATGGGGATTCTTCGGCGCTGAATGCTTTGGCATTCTTGTCATCGACCTCTGGGCAGCCGCCTGTGGCTTCGTCCTATTCTACGGCATCAAGAAGCTGCACGGCCTGCGCGTCGACAAGCGCATCGAAGAAGAAGGTCTAGATGTGTATGAGCACGGAGAGCTTTGCTATAACTAAAAAGATATATAAGTATGAAAAAGATTGTTATATTTGCAATGGGACTGGTAGCCAGCACTACCACCCTTGCACAGGAGAAAGTAGAAACGACGATTAGTGGAGACATCGTAAATAGTTACATTTGGCGTGGCCAAGACTTGGGAAACGTGTCACTGCAACCCACATTGGGTGTCGGCTACAAAGGACTGTCACTGACGGCTTGGGGCAGCGTAGGCCTCACCGAATCTGCTGACACGAAAGAGTTCGACCTGACACTGGCCTATAGCATTGGCGGCCTGAACATCAGCATCACCGACTATTGGTTCAATGCTGGTCTTGATCCAGAGAACCGCTATTTCAAATACGATGCCCACTGCACAAACCATCTGTTTGAAGCCAACATCGGCTACGACTTCGGTCCTCTGAGCCTACAGTGGTTTACCAACTTCGCGGGCAACGATGGCACTAATAAGGACGGCAAGCGAGCCTATAGCAGTTACTTCGAAGCAGTTCTCCCCTTCAGCCTTGCTGGCATCGCATGGACTGCTACGGCCGGTGCCGTCCCCTGGGCCACCACCTCCTACGGCACTACGGGCTTTGCCGTCACCAACCTGGCACTGAAAGCCAAGAAGGAAATCAAAGTGACGGACACATTCTCGATACCTGTCTTTGGACAGCTGGTCGGCAACCCATGCTCACAGAAAGCATACCTGGTCTTTGGTTTTACGCTGCAACCATAATCTTCCAGGTACGTATCCTCCCCTTGTCGTGATGACAGGGGGAGGATTTTTTTATTGTGTGTTCGATAACAAATTGTAACGAAATGGCAGTTATTATGTGCAAATTGATAGCAAATAGAAATAAGAAACGTCCTACAGATTTACAAAATGATAGTTTATATTGTTTTTAACAAACAAAATGCAAGAAAATAAGACTATATCCTGTCAATTTGTAGTACCTTTGCACCATCAAACAACCAAAGTGGTATTAATTAAACAAGTAACATTATGGAAGCATTAAGATTTCAGGTTGTCGGTGAGGCCTTCAAAAAGAAGCCGCTCGACGTAAAAGCACCCAGTGAGCGACCCGCCGCTTATTTTGGCAGTAAGGTCTTCAACCGCGAGAAGATGTACAAGTACCTGCCGAAGGATGTGTACGAGAAGATGATAGACGTGATGGACAATGGTGCCCGTCTGGATCGTGACATTGCCGATGCTGTAGCTGCCGGTATGAAGCAATGGGCCATCGAGAGTGGTGTGACACACTATACACATTGGTTCCAGCCTTTGACGGAAGGTACCGCCGAGAAGCACGACTCGTTTATCGAGCACGACGGAAAGGGTGGTATGGTAGAAGAGTTCTCTGGTAAGCTGCTCGTTCAGCAGGAGCCGGATGCCAGCTCATTCCCAAGTGGTGGAATAAGAAGCACCTTCGAGGCTCGAGGCTACTCGGCATGGGATCCCACATCTCCTGTGTTCATCATCGACGACACACTGTGTATCCCAACTGTGTTTATCTCTTATAGCGGCGAGGCACTCGACTACAAAGCTCCGTTGCTACGTGCGCTGCACGCTGTCAATATAGCAGCTACAGAGGTTTGTCATTACTTCGACCCCAGCGTCAAGAAGGTAACTTCCAATCTCGGTTGGGAGCAGGAATACTTCCTCGTAGATGAGGGACTTTATGCCGCCCGTCCTGATCTGCTGCTGACGGGTCGCACTCTGATGGGTCACGACTCTGCAAAGAACCAGCAGATGGACGACCACTACTTCGGCGCTATCCCTGAGCGTGTAGCGGCCTTTATGCGCGACCTCGAGATTCAGGCTTTGGAACTGGGCGTTCCATGCAAGACGCGCCACAACGAAGTGGCTCCCAACCAGTTTGAGCTGGCCCCTATCTTCGAAGAAACAAACCTGGCAGTCGACCACAATATGCTGCTCATGTCAGTGATGAAGCGGGTGGCCCGCAAACACGGTTTCCGCGTACTGCTGCACGAGAAGCCCTTCGCCGGCATCAACGGCTCTGGCAAGCACAACAACTGGAGCCTTTCAACGGACAACGGTGTGCTGCTGCATGCCCCAGGCAAGACGGCCGAGCAGAACCTGCGCTTCGCCACCTTTATCGTAGAGACGCTGATGGGCGTCTATCGTCACAACGGACTGTTGAAGGCCAGCATCATGAGTGCCACCAATGCCCACCGTCTGGGTGCCAACGAGGCTCCTCCTGCCATCATCTCCAGCTTTCTCGGCAAGCAGGTCAGTGAACTGCTTGACCACATTGAGAAGGCCGACGTCTCCGATATTCTCGCTATGGCTGGCAAGCAGGGGCTGAAGATGGACATCCCTGAGATTCCCGAACTCTTCATTGACAATACAGACCGCAACCGCACATCACCCTTTGCCTTCACAGGCAACCGCTTTGAGTTCCGTGCTGTAGGCAGCGAGGCCAACTGTGCCAGCGCGATGATTGCCTTGAACAGCGCCGTAGCAGAAGCCCTTGTCAGCTTCAAGAAGCGTGTGGACGCAAAGATTCCTGAATACGAGAAAAAACTGGCTGGTACCGAACACAGTGCCACTTTCCATTCCATCATCGACGTGCTACGCGAGGATATCAGAACCTGCAAGCCCATCCGCTTCGACGGCAACGGCTACTCTGACGAGTGGGTCATCGAGGCCGGGAAGCGTGGACTCGACGTGGAGAAGAGTTGTCCGAAAATTTTCGAGCGCTATCTTGACGATGCCAGCATACAGATGTTCGAGAGCCTATGTGTGATGACGAAGAAGGAATTGGAGGCCCGCAACGAAGTAAAGTGGGAGACCTATACAAAGAAGATTCAGATTGAGGCCCGCGTATTGGGCGACCTTTCAATGAACCACATCATCCCCGTGGCCACCCGCTATCAGAGTCAGTTGCTGAAGAACGTGGAGAATATGGCAACTATTTTCCCGGTAGATAAGGCTGAGAAACTTTCCGCTCGTAATATCAAGATTATCGAGGAGATCGCTGAACGCACTAGTGCTATTGAGAAAGGCGTAGAGGAATTGGTAAATGCCCGCAAGCTGGCCAACAAGATTGCCGACGAGCACGACAAGGCAATTGCCTACCACGACAAGGTGGAGCCGAAACTCGACAGCATCCGTTATGAGATCGACAAGCTGGAACTCATCGTCGACGATGCCCTCTGGCCGCTTCCCAAATACCGTGAGCTACTATTTATTAGATAGGCAAGTCTCTTGATCTATGTTAAACAATCCCAACGGGCTTACATGTCAGTGATTATCGAGAATCCCAATAATTAATGGGGTTCTCGATATTTTCATTTGACAGGGGCAATAAAACACTGGGAATAACGTTTTTACTACTGATGAACATTCGTAAGTCCATACTGACAATGCTTTTCGTGCTGATAACCATGTTGGCCAACGCACAGTCATTCACGCTCTCAGGAAAAGTGAGCGACGAAGACGGCAATGCCATTGAGCTGGCCACTATCAGTTGCCTGGAACAAGGGGCAGTGACGATGGCTAACCTCAAAGGAGAATATTCATTGAAATTACATACAGCCGACTCTGTGGTGGTGAAGTTTTCGATGGTAGGATACCAGACCAGGATCCGCGTGCTACGAAAGCCAAAGGGCAACCAACGCCTACTGGTAACGCTTCACCCCATGAAAGCCTTAGATGAGGTTGTGGTAACAGAACGCAGACGCCAGACCACCGCCACAGAAGAGTTGGACATCAAGAGCCAGAAGTTGGGGCCCTCGACAACAGGTAATGCCGTAGAGGAGTTAGTTCAACAGCAAGCCGGTGTTTCGAGCCACAACGAGCTGTCGAGTCAATATAATGTCCGAGGGGGAAGCTTCGACGAGAACTCTGTCTATATTAATAATGTGGAGGTTTACCGTCCGCTGCTTATCCGCAGCGGCCAACAGGAAGGCCTCAGCGTCATCAACTCGAACATGGTGGAAAGGGTGGCTTTCTCAAGTGGTGGTTTCGAAGCCAAATACGGCGACAGAATGTCATCGGCTCTGGATATCCAATACCGGAAGCCTATCCGTTGGGAAGGCAACTTACTGGCATCGTTGTTAGGCGGAAGTGCTTTCATCGGGTATGGCGACAAGAAATTCTCAATGAGTCATGGTGTACGCTATAAGACCAACCGATACCTATTAGGATCACTGGAGACCAAAGGCGAGTACAAGCCAAACTTCCTGGACTATCAGACATACATCACCTATCAGCCTAACGAGCGTTGGATGGTAGACTTTATCGGCAACATATCAGAGAACCACTATAACTTCAAGCCTTCGGACCGCGAGACCTCGTTCGGCACCATGCAAAATGTAAAGTCGTTTAAAGTATACTTCGACGGTCAGGAGAAGGATGTGTTCCGCACGCTGTTCGGCACATTGCGACTACAACGCATCTTCTCGCCACAGACTAAGGTAAGCCTGTTGGGATCAGCCTTTCACACCAAAGAACAAGAGACATACGACATTATGGGACAATACTGGTTAGACGATGCCCAGACACAAGAGTCGTTAGGGGTAGGAACATATATGGAACATGCCCGCAACTACCTGACCGCAAACGTAGCCAGTGTGAAACTGATGGCCAACCACAAAACACGGAAGCACGACTGGGAACTGGGGGCCACCATCAAGTGGGAGAAGATAGAGGAAAACAGTCGGGAATACGAGATGCGTGACTCTTCAGGCTACAGCATTCCCCACTCTGCCGACCGCTTGGACCTTATTTATTCGTTACGTTCAAATAACAACATTTCATCCACTCGCATAGAAGCCTATATTCAGGATACCTATCGTTTCCAAAGCGGCGGCGAGGGTGAGGAAGTCCAGCCTACATTGTGGACGCTGAACTATGGTGTTCGTCTGGCCAATTGGAGTTGGAACAAGGAAACCATCGTGTCACCCCGTGTGTCGCTGGCCATGATACCAGCCTGGAATCAGGACATGACCTTTCGACTGTCGACCGGTCTATACTACCAAGCACCATTCTACAAGGAGATGCGTGACACCAGTACAGTTAATGGACAGACCGTCGTCAAACTGAACGAGAAAATCAAAAGCCAACGAAGCCTGCATGTCGTTGGAGCCTTTGACTACCGTTTCCGAATGGCCAATCGCCCTTTCCGCTTCTCTGCGGAGGCTTACTTCAAGCTGATGGACAACCTTATTCCTTACAATGTGCAGAACATGAAAGTGGTATACTACGGCGAGAATGTGGCCAAGGGACACGCCTTCGGACTGGATTTGAAGCTCTTTGGAGAGTTCGTACCAGGAACAGACTCGTGGCTGACCTTCTCGGTGATGTCGACCAAACAGAAGATTAACGGCGTCAGCGTTCCGCTGCCTACCGACCAGCGATGGGGGGTTAACCTGCATTTCACTGACTATTTCCCTGGAACAGAACGCTGGAAGATGACACTGCGCCTGGCCTTTGCTGACGGACTGCCCTTTGGTGCTCCTCACCGAGGACTGGAGTATCAGCAGTTCCGCGCTCCAGCCTACAAGCGTGCCGACATAGGGCTAAGCTACCTGCTGGTGGGCGATCCGCAAAAGCCATCATCGTTCAAGAAGCCACGTGTATGGCTGGGCATAGACGGATTGAACATCTTTGGCATTTCCAATGTTAATTCCTACTACTGGGTTACTGATGTCACAAACCAGCAGTATGCCGTTCCGAACTACCTCACAGGACGTCAAATCAACGGTAAAGTCATCGTCGAGTTTTAATAATGCTTAATAATTCAACCTAATAATCTCTAATCTTCATTTTTATTTGTATCTTTGCACTCATAATTTGTACAACTTATATTTATAATACAATGAAGATTTCTCACATTGAGCATCTGGGCATTGCCGTCCAGAGCATCGAAGAGAGCCTGCCGTACTTTACTGACGTGCTGGGCTTGGAGTGTTATGCAACAGAAGTGGTTGAGGACCAGAAGGTAAAGACAGCCTTCCTAAAGTGTGGTGAAGTAAAGTTGGAACTGCTGGAACCGACATCACCCGAGAGTACCATCCAGAAGTGGCTGGACAAGGGCAACAAGGGCGTACACCACGTAGCTTTCTGCATTGAGGACGGTGTGGCAAACGCACTGGCTGAGGTTTCAGAAAAGGGCGTACGCCTGATTGACGAGAAGCCGCGCAAGGGTGCTGAGCAGCTGAACATTGCTTTCCTGCATCCGAAGTCAACCTGTGGAATATTGACTGAACTTTGTGAACATTAATATTATGAGCAAGCAATTAGACAAAATCAAGCAACTCATCGAGAAGCGCGAACAGGCTCGTCTCGGTGGTGGTGAGAAAGCCATACAGAAGCAGCACGACAAAGGCAAGTACACAGCTCGTGAGCGCATAGAGATGCTGCTTGACAAGGGTTCATTTGAGGAATACGACATGTTCAAGGAGCACCGTTGCCATAACTTTGGCATGGAGAAAAAGCAGTTCCTTGGCGACGGTGTGGTAGCTGGTTCAGGTACCATTGACGGTCGTCTGGTCTTCATCTTCGCACAAGACTTTACCGTTCATGCAGGTTCACTCTCTGAGACTATGTCGCAGAAAATCTGCAAGGTCATGGATATGGCCATGAAGATGGGGGCTCCCGTTATTGGCATCAACGACTCAGGTGGTGCCCGTATTCAGGAAGGTATCAACGCGCTGGCAGGCTATGCCGAGATATTCGAGCGTAACATCCTGGCATCAGGTGTCATTCCCCAGATTTCAGGAATCTTCGGTCCGTGTGCCGGTGGTGCCGTATATAGCCCTGCTCTTACAGACTTTACCCTGATGATGGAAGGTACGTCGTACATGTTCCTGACAGGTCCGAAGGTCGTAAAAACTGTGACTGGCGAGGACATCGACCAGGAGCATCTGGGTGGTGCATCCGTACATGCCTCAAAGTCGGGTGTAACGCACTTTACCGCCAAGACCGAGGAAGAGGCTGTCGAGATGCTGAAGACCCTGCTGAGCTATATTCCCTCGAACAACATGGAGCTGGCTCCACGCAAAAAGTGCGACGACCCCATCGACCGTTTGGAGGATTCGCTGAACGAGATTATCCCCGAGAATCCCAACGAGGCTTACGATATGTACAAGGTCATCTCGGCTATTACCGACGACCACGAGTTCTTTGAGGTACAACCTAAGTTTGCCAAGAACATCATCGTTGGTTTCGCACGCTTCAATGGCCAAAGTGTAGGTATCGTAGCCAACCAGCCTTCTTGCTATGCAGGTGTGCTGGACGTGAACGCATCTCGTAAGGGTGCCCGTTTCGTTCGTTTCTGTGACGCCTTCAACATTCCCATCGTATCGCTGGTAGACGTACCAGGATTCCTGCCAGGTACTGGTCAGGAGTACAACGCAGTCATCCTGCATGGCGCACAGTTGCTGTATGCCTACGGCGAGGCTACTGTACCCAAGATTACCGTTACACTGCGTAAGTCATACGGCGGTTCACACATCGTGATGGGCTCTAAGCAGCTCCACACAGACTTGAACTATGCATGGCCTTCAGCTGAGATTGCCGTAATGGGTGCCTCTGGTGCTGCTGCTGTGCTGTATGCAAAGGAAGCTAAAGCCAAGAAAGAAGCCGGCGAGGACGTTAAGGCATTCATCGCAGAGAAAGAAGAAGAGTACAACGAGCTCTTCGCCAACCCCTATCAGGCAGCCAAGTATGGCTATATTGACGATGTGATTGAGCCACGCAACACCCGCTTCCGCATCTGCCGCGCACTGGCCCAACTGGCTACCAAGCGCGATGCACTGCCTGCCAAGAAGCACGGTAATATTCCGATGTAAAGACTTCCGCCTATGAAGAACGAAGTTTATGCGGCCATTGCTATGGCACTATATGAGTTCAAGGGCAACAACGTCCACGACAAGGAGCCTGGCATCATCACGATTGCCGAGAAGCAGACCCAATGGAACGGTTATGCCTTGACTATGACAGAACATCCTTAAAACGCCATCATCATGAAGAAAGAATATAAGTACACCATCAATGGCAACAAGTATGAGGTGGCCATCGGTGATATTGTGGAGAATGAAGTAACCGTCACCGTCAACGGTGAGGAGTACAAGGTAGAGATGGAGCCCGAGCCCGTCGAGGAGAAAAAGACAGTAGTGCGCAAGCCTGCTGCTTCCGAGAGCTCAGAATCTGCAGAATCTGCAGGAGGTTCAGCCAACGTCAACACCAACAATGCCGTCAAGGCTCCCCTGCCTGGCGTAATTACCTCTATTGAGGTCAATGTTGGCGACGAAGTGAAAGCTGGCGACACCCTTCTGGTGTTGGAAGCTATGAAGATGGCCAACAACATTGAGGCAGAGAAAGACGGCAAGGTAACTGCCATCTGCGTCAAGCCAGGACAAAGCGTCATGGAAGACGATGCCCTTGTAGTGATTGAGTAAGTCTACTGCTATAATGTGAAAGCCGCTCACTGTCTGTTGAGCGGCTTTCGTTTTTTCATAATGTGTTCCCTTCTTTCGGAAACACCACGGTTGGTTGAAACTGCTTAGCTTCTTCGAAGTCCATCAGCGCGTAAGAGATAATTATCACCACATCACCAACCTGCACACGGCGGGCCGCAGCGCCATTGAGACAAATACAACCTGAACCACGTTCACCCTTTATTATATAGGTCTCAAAACGCTCACCGTTATTATTGTCCAATACCTGCACCTTTTCACCAGCAATCAGATTTGCCGCATCCATCAAATCCTCATCAATAGTAATACTACCCATATAGTTGAGGTTGGCCTCTGTCACTGTCACACAGTGCAGTTTCGACTTCATTACTTCTATCATCATTTCAATTCACAATTTGACGATTATCAACCTAAGATTTGTACTTAATATGGTCTATCAGACGAATAGGAGTCTTGCCACAGTAAACTGTTATGCAGCCTACAACATAAGGAGTGTCATCCCACGATTGGATATCCTGCAGCGTATTGCCGTCAACAATAGCGAAATACTCAACATCAAGACCTTCCACTGCATTAATATTGGCAACCACCATATCGTGCGTTTCCTGAACGGTATGTTTCCTTGCATACGCCAGGCTGTCTTTCAAAGCTTTGTAGATAGCAGGAGCAATGGCCCGTTCCTCTTTAGACAACAGCGTATTACGGCTACTGCGAGCCAAGCCATCGTCATCGCGAACAATATCACACTCAACAATCTGCACAGGTAACTGCAAATGGCGCACCATAGCCTTCACTACCGCAATCTGTTGCCAGTCTTTTTCACCAAAATAGGCACGAGTTGGCTTGACAATATAAAACAAGCGGCTGACAACCTGACAAACACCATTGAAATGGCCAGGGCGATGAGCTCCTTCCATGACAGTGGAAACAGGAGGATATTCAAACTGGCGCGTATCCGGTGTAGGATACATTTCCTCTACCGATGGAGCCAATACATAATCTGCCCCACAAGTATCAAGCAACTTACAATCTGCGTCCAAAGTACGAGGATAGTTCTTGAGGTCATTCTTGTCGTTAAACTGCGTCGGGTTCACAAAGACGGAGACAACAGTAATACTATTCTCCTTCACACTACGGCGCACCAGCGAGGCATGACCTTCGTGGAGAGCGCCCATGGTCGGCACAAGTCCGATTTCCTTTCCCTTTTTGCGGTCCTCGAACAATTGGTTCTGAAGGTCCACAATCTTATTGAATACTTTCATTGTCTGCTATGCTTATCTCTGAAATCGGGTGCAAAATAACAACATTTTTATCAAATAAGGAAAAAATATCGTAAAAATATGCCAAAAAGGGGGCTAAAAATCCTTAAATATGCACGTTTTAGCGATTTTGTGAATTATTTTTTGTACCTTTGCACTTGGTTTAAACTACATGTCTATGTCAAAGAAGGTATTATTCATCAACCAAGAGATTGTTCCCTACGTTCCCGACAGTGATCTCTCACTAATGGGCAAAGCACTTCCTCAGGCCATTCTTGAGAACGGTCATGAGATACGTACATTCATGCCCAAGTGGGGTAATATCAATGAACGCCGCGGACAGCTTCACGAAGTTATCCGTCTCTCTGGTATGAATCTGATCATTGACGACACAGACCACCCGTTGATTATCAAGGTTGCCACTATTGCACAAACCCGCATTCAGGTGTACTTCATTGATAACGACGACTACTTCTCCAAGCGTCAGATGACCCAAGACGAGAAAGGTGAAGACTATCCTGACAACGGCGAGCGTGCTATCTTTTTTGCCCGTGGTGTGTTAGAGACCGTCAAGAAGTTGCGTTGGGTTCCCGACATCATCCACATCCAAGGTTGGATGGGTGCCGTAGTCCCCTTGTATATCAAGACAGCCTATCGCGACGAGCCATCATTTAGCAACGTCAAAGTAGTGACCTCACTCTTTACGAATAGTCTGAAGTCGGACCTTGGCACCAATTTCAAGAAATGCGTCCCCTTCCGTGAGGCTAAAGCTGACCTGCTGAAGAAATATGACGACCATTTCGGATTCGAGGAATTAGGCAAGTTAGCCATAGACTACAGTGACGGAGTAATTGCCGCCCATAAGAATGTAAACAAGGAACTGCTCAAATATGCAAAGAATAACAATATTCCCACTTTAGCATATCCTGGCGAAGACTTTGCTGCAGCCTACGAGGAGTTCTATGAAAAGATATAGAGAAAATATGATGAAGAAACTAATCATGACAGGGATTGCAATGATGACAATTGCAATCTTTTCATGTAGTGAAGACACTACAACAGTAGGAAATACGCTCACTAACGATGTGGACAAGTTTGTCATCACATCCGACACTTTTAACATTTCCACCCGTTCTATCGTTGCAGACTCTGTATTGTCACGCAGCTCGTATAGTTACCTGGGACGTATGAAAGACCCTGAAACCGGTTCATACATATCAGCTAACTATAGCACCCAGTTTTCCGTATTGGAAGACGAAGATTACTTCATTGACAAAGACTCTTTGCTCTCATTCGACGAAGACGGAAATGTCCTGGCAGACTCTTGCTTTATCAATCTCATTATTCAGAGTTATACGGGTGACTCCTTAGCTGCCATGAAGATGACAATGACCGAGATGGCCAAACCTATACAGGAGAACCAATTCTACTATACCAACTTCGACCCTGCAGCCAAGGACTATTTGCGCAAGGACGGTATCGTTAAAAAGAAAATGTATTCTATCTCTGACCTGACACTCAGCGATAGTATCCGTAACCTGCGACGCAACGGATCACTCTACGAAACGATTCGTATCCCATTGAATGATCCGTATACTGACAAAAATGGCATTACCTATAATAATTACGGCACCTATATTATGCGCAAATTCTATGAGCATCCGGAATACTTCAAGGGCTCACAAGTATTTGCCCGTAACGTGTGTCCCGGCTTCTATTTCCAGACGGTGGATGGCCTGGGACAGATTGCTGAGATATTGTATACCCAGATAGAAGTTAACTATCATTACAAGTTAGACTCGCTCATAGTGTTTGACCAGGAATCATTCAACGGAACTGAAGAGGTACTTCAAACCAATCTCTTCTCCAGCGACAGCGAGAACATCAAGCGACTGGCCGCCAATGAGTCGCATACCTATCTGAAAGCACCAGAGGGTATCTTTACTGAGATAACCCTTCCCATTGAGGAAATCAAGTTTGGCCACGAGACAGACACTATTGCCTCTGCCAAGATTGTCTTCCGCCGTATGAACGATACGAGCGATTTGAGTGATATTATCCTCCAAGAGCCACAGAACCTGCTGATGATAACACGCGACAGCCTCTACTCATTCTTTGAAGAAAGAAACCTGCCCAACAACAAGACTTCCTATCTTGCTACGTACAGCAGTTCGAAGAACTCATACACATTCAGCAATATCTCTGGTTTAATAAACCACATGTATGCCCGCCGTGGTAAGGATGCCAACTGGAATAAAGCCGTACTCGTTCCGGTCCAGGTTACAACAACCTCAGCATCAGCCAGCTCGTCAACCACCACTGTGGCCAGTGTCAATAACGAGTTGAGAATGACAAGTGTTCGACTGGTGGGAGGCAGTAAAAACCAACATGAGCCTGTCCGCATCAGTATTGTGTACAACAAAAACAACAAGTAATGGCAGACAACTTTCTGGAGAAACATTACGAAGAATACGAAGTTCGCAAGGCTGCATACCTTCGAAAGAAGAAACATCTCCCCAAAATAAAGCATCATCTTCCCGAACAACCGGAAGATGATGCTTTGTAACAGTATCTTATCTACCACCCTATCCTATCACCGTATATCGTGCAAACTTCAGCAACAGCTGCTTGGTGCCGGCATTCTTGAAGGCAACAGTGGCCTTGGTGTTCTCGCCAGTTCCTTCCAACTTAATGACTGTTCCCACGCCAAAACGCTGATGCTCAATAATATTGCCCTCTTTCAACCCGATATCCCCAATGGCAGACCGAGGTTGCGGTGCCTCATGACGAACAGGTACCAAACGAGGCTTTGGATCAGACACGAACTGAGTAGCTACTGGACGAGGGTTCTGAGATGTCGAAGGTCGGAAGTTGGATATTTTAGGCCTTAGTGTTGATTTCATGTCAATACCCAAGCCTGCCCCTTCTACGCGAAGCAGTTGACGGTCGAAGTCCTTGATAAAACGCGAAGGAGTGTCATATTCCATACGGCCATAGCGGAAACGATTCTGGGCACATGTCAGGATACAGTGTTTCTCTGCACGAGTAATAGCCACGTACAACAGGCGGCGTTCCTCTTCCAACTCCCGCATGCTATTGACACACATTGGTGACGGAAAGATATTCTCCTCCAACCCTACAACGAATACCGTCGGGAACTCCAATCCCTTGGCAGCATGAATGGTCATCAATACGACCTTGGACTGCTCTTCGTCGCCATCACTATCCAAGTCGGTCAGCAAGGCTACTTCCTGCAGAAAATCGCTTAAACCAATCTCATCCTCACGTCCTTCTTCCTTACGACTTTCCACAAAGTCCTGCATACCCCCCAAGAATTCTTCCAGGTTCTCCTGTCGTGACAGGTCCTCTGGATTGGTAGAGCTGTATATCTCTTTGCTGATACCACTCTCCATGACAATGCTGTGTCCCAACTCATAGGCGTCCTCTGCTTTCTGCCGGTCAGTCCAGCCTTTTATCAACGTCTTAAAGTCTTCCAGCTTTGACAATATTCCCTTGGATAAGGTCAAGTCAAATACAACAGGCTGTAAGATGACCTGCCATAAGCTGACATGATGCAAATTGGCCGTTTCAACAATTTTCCCCACCGTTGTATCGCCTATACCCCGAGTCGGATAATTGATGATGCGACGCAATGCTTCCTCATCATTCGGATTAGCCACCACACGGAAATAGGCTATCACATCCTTTATCTCCTTTCGTTGGTAAAAGCTCAAGCCCCCATATATTCTATAAGGTATATTGTCCTTGCGCATCTGCTCCTCAAACGAACGGCTTTGGGCATTGGTACGATAGAGAATGGCAAAGTCTGAATACTCACAGCCTTCTTGCCGACGAATGCGCTTGATGTCATTGCAGACAATGATAGCCTCCTCCTTATCACTATAGGCAGGCTTCAGCGTCAAACGTTCTCCCTGCTCGTTCTCGCTGAATACATTCTTCTGTATCTGGCGTTCATTCTTACGAATCAGGCTATTGGCAGCCTGAACGATGAGTTGCGTCGAACGGTAGTTCTGCTCTAACTTGAACAACTGAGCACCTTGAAACATCTTTTGGAAATTCAGAATGTTGTCTATATTGGCCCCACGGAAACTATAGATGCTCTGCGCATCGTCGCCGACAACGCAAACCCGGCCATGCTCACGGGTCAACAGAAGGACTATCTCCTGCTGGGCAAAGTTGGTGTCCTGATACTCGTCAACCAGTACATACTGGAAGCGCTGGACATATTTCTCCCTGATATCTTCATGATTGTGAAATAACACAAATGTCTGTACCAACAGATCGTCGAAGTCCATAGCATTAGCCTGGCGACACCGCTCGGCATACCTTATATATATATGAGATATCATTGGCCGCTTATGCTGCGCATCGTCAGCAGCCCACGAGCTGTTGCCATACTGCTGGGGCAACAGCAGATGGTTCTTAGCCATAGAGATACGGTCAGCTACGGAGGCAGGCTTGTAAACCTTCTCGTCTAACTGCATCTCCTTGATGATACTCTTCACCAACGAGCGAGAATCAGCCTGGTCATAAATGGTAAAGTTAGAACCATATCCAAGGTGGGAGGCCTCAGCCCTCAAGATACGGGCAAACACCGAGTGAAAAGTTCCCATCTGCAGGCGGATAGCGCTATCCTGCCCTACCAGTCTGCCGATACGCTCCTTCATCTCACGTGCCGCCTTGTTGGTAAAAGTCAGTGCCAGAATATTCCAAGGAACCATGCCGCGTTCCAAGAGATAGGCTATCTTATAGGTCAGCACACGGGTTTTGCCCGACCCTGCACCAGCTATGACAAGCTGCGGCCCGTCGCAATACTCGACGGCTCGGCGCTGGCCTTCGTTCAATTCATTCAACAAACAATCGCTCATAACGACTACAAAGGTACAAATAAGTGAGTAAAATGCCAAATTATATTTGCACATTTCAAGTGAAAACACCTACAATAACATTAAAGGCACGACTTTTTTTGGTAATTTCAGAATTATTGTTTAATTTTGCATCCATTATACAATATAACAAGGATATTATGGCCAAGAACAACAACCATCTTGTCATCATGGCTGGCGGCGTAGGAAGCCGTTTTTGGCCGATGAGCACCACTGAGAATCCCAAGCAGTTTATTGATGTGCTTGGCACAGGTCGTTCGCTATTGCAGCTGACGGTAGACCGTTTTGAAGGACTTGTTCCGGCAGAAAATGTCTGGGTCGTCACCAATGCCAAGTATGCCGACACCGTTCATAAGCAACTGCCTGAGATGCCTGTCGACCACATTCTCCGTGAGCCTTGCCGTCGTAATACAGCCCCCTGTATCGCCTATGTCTCATGGCGCATCAAGTCGAAGAATCCCAAAGCCAATATCGTTGTATCGCCCAGCGACCATGTCGTCATTAACACTCAGGAGTTCCGTCGCGTCATTACCGACTGCCTGACCTTCACAGCAGACACTGACGCCATCGTCACCCTAGGCATGAAGCCAACGCGTCCGGAAACAGGCTACGGCTATATTCAGGCTGACCTCTCCAGTAATTCCTTGCGCAACAAGGAAATCTTTCGTGTTGATTCATTCCGAGAAAAGCCCGACCTGGCTACTGCACAGCAGTATATCAGCCAAAAGAACTATTTCTGGAATGCAGGCATATTTATCTGGAACGTATCGACCATCGTCAATGCCTTCCGCATCTACCAGCCCCAAATGGCCAAGCTGTTCGAGAGCCTTCTGCCCGTATACGGTACAGACAAGGAGCAGTCAGAGATTGACCGTCTGTTCCCAGAATGCGAGAACATCAGTGTCGACTATGCCATCATGGAGAAGGCAGAAGAGATTTTCGTCTGCCCATCCGATTTCGGTTGGAGCGACCTCGGCACCTGGGGTTCTTTGCAGCAGCAAAGCAAGCGCGATCTATATGGTAATTCCTGCATCGGCCCTGACATTACCATGTTTGAGAGCCACAACTGCATTGTCCACACCACTCAGGAAAAGAAAGTGGTCATCCAAGGACTTGACGGCTACATCGTAGCCGAGAACGACGACACGTTGCTCATCTGCAAACTCTCCGACGAACAGCGTATCAAACAGTTCAGCGGGCAAGACAAATAACATTCATTACATCAAAATCAATATGGAAAATAAAAGAATTGCTCTAATTACCGGAATCACTGGTCAGGACGGTTCGTATCTGGCAGAATTTCTCATCGAAAAAGGCTACGAGGTACACGGCCTTTTGCGCCGTTCCTCATCTTTCAATACTGGACGCATCGAACACCTCTACCTTGACGAGTGGGTCCGCGACATGAAGAAAGCCCGTCTGGTCAACCTGCACTGGGCTGACATGACAGACTCTTCGTCGCTCATCCGCATCATCGGAGAGGTCAAGCCCACCGAAATCTACAACTTGGCAGCTCAGAGCCACGTTAAGGTTTCATTCGACGTACCTGAATACACGGCTGATGTCGATGCTACCGGCGTTCTGCGCCTGCTTGAAGCCGTCCGCATCTGCGGTTTGGAAAAACAATGCCGCATCTATCAAGCCTCTACCTCAGAGTTGTACGGCAAGGTGCAAGAGGTTCCTCAGTCGGAAACGACTCCTTTCTATCCCCGCAGCCCCTACTCCGTTGCCAAGCTCTACGGTTTTTGGATAATGAAAAACTATCGCGAGTCATACGGAATGTACTGTTGCAACGGCATCCTGTTCAACCACGAGTCGGAACGTCGCGGCGAGAATTTCGTTACCCGCAAGATTACCCTGGCAGCAGCTCGCATTGCACAGGGCTATCAGGACAAGCTCTACCTTGGAAACCTGAATTCGCTGCGCGACTGGGGCTATGCCAAGGACTACATCGAATGCATGTGGCTCATTCTGCAACAGCCTGAGCCTGATGACTTTGTCATTGCCACCGGTGAGTATCACACTGTCCGTGAGTTTGCCACACTGGCCTTCCACGAGGCAGGTATTGAGGTGGAATGGCGTGGAGACGGTATCGACGAGAAAGGCTACGACAAGACTACCGACAAGGTACTTATAGAGGTAGATCCCAAGTATTTCCGCCCTGCTGAAGTCGACCAGCTGCTGGGCGATCCCACCAAAGCCAAACTAAAGTTGGGATGGAATCCGCAGAAGACATCATTCCCAGACTTGGTTAAGATTATGGTACAGCACGACATGAAGTTTGTCCGAAAGCTATTCCTCAAAGCACAAATGCCTGAATAAGCCATGTTAGACAAAAGCAGTAAGATATATGTAGCGGGACACCACGGACTGGTGGGTTCCGCTATTTGGAATAACCTCAAGACACGAGGCTATAACAACCTGATTGGCCGTTCTCACCAGGAGTTGGACCTAACTGACCAAGTGGCTGTTCGCCAGTTCTTCGACCAAGAGCGTCCCGATGCCGTCGTATTGGCTGCGGCCTTTGTCGGAGGCATTATGGCCAACTCGCTCTATCGGGCCGACTTCATCATGCAGAACATGAAGATGCAATGCAACGTCATCTCTGAAGCCTATGCCCACGGAGTTAAAAAACTGCTCTTTCTGGGTTCTACGTGCATTTATCCCAAGAATGCACCCCAGCCCATGAAGGAGGAAGCCCTGCTGACGTCGCCATTGGAGTATACCAACGAGGAGTATGCAATTGCCAAGATTGCCGGCCTGAAGATGTGCGAGTCATACAACTTGCAGTATGGCACCAATTATATAGCTGTCATGCCTACCAACCTCTATGGCCCCAATGACAACTTCCATCTGGAGAACTCACATGTCATGCCGGCCATGATGCGCAAGGTCTACCTGGCCAAACTCATCCATGACGGCAACTGGCTGGCTATTCGCCGCGACTTGGATATCCGTCCCGTCGAAGGTTTCAGCGGGTCGTCCAGCGAAGACGAAATACTCAGCGTACTGGCCAAGTACGGCATCTTCAATAACAAGGTGGTACTTTGGGGAACAGGCACTCCGCTACGCGAGTTCCTTTGGAGTGAGGACATGGCCGATGCATCAGTACATGTACTGCTGAACGTTAACTTCTCAGACATCATTGGTATCGAGAAATACAGCAGCGTCCACTACGGTGCCTCCACCGACGGTGCTGTAGACCGCAACCACTCTGCCGGACGAGGTGGTGCCATCCCCAAGCTGGGTGAAATCCGCAACTGCCACATTAATGTCGGTACAGGCAAGGAGCTCACCATACGCCAACTCTCCGAACTCGTCGTCAAGGCCGTAGGTTTTGAGGGAGTTGTAGAATTCGATGCCACCAAGCCCGACGGCACGATGCGTAAGCTCATCGACGTTTCTAAGCTGCATGGCCTCGGGTGGACGCACAAGGTCGAGATAGAAGACGGCGTCCAACGCTTGTTCGATTGGTACCAAGAATCCTTGAAATAAGACTTTCACTATAAAAAGCGAGCATAATATTTGGTATTATGCTTACTTTTTTGTATCTTTGCCGCATAAAAATCCGAAAACTATGAAAACCATTAAGTCATTCCTTGAAATGCATCGACTTGTGGCCGAAGCCAAAAGACGATTAAAGATAGTAGCTGTCAACCCAACCGACGAAGCGACCAAAGAAGCACTGGCACTTATTGAGAGAGACCACTTGGCCGAAGTCATAAGGATAGAAGACGTTTTGCCGGAGCGTGCTGCCGAGAAAGCCGTGGCACTTATCCGCCGTGGCGACGCTGATGTGCTGATGAAAGGTCTCATCGGCACCGATATCTTGCTACGTGCTATATTAAATAAGGTATCAGGGCTGTTGCTCGAAGGACGGGTACTAACGCACATCTCCGTTGCGGAGATTCCCACCTATCCCAAGCTGTTGTTCTTTACGGACGTGGCCGTCATTCCTTACCCCACACAAAAGCAGCGAACGGAACAGGTACGCTATGTCACCAATATCTGTCACCAGATGGGCATCATGGAGCCACGCATTGCCCTCATCCATTGTGCTGAGCACGGTGGACGGCAATTTCCCTTTGTCGACGGCTATCAAGATATCAAGCAACAAGCTGAGCAAGGCACTTTCGGCCGATGTATTGTCGACGGCCCACTGGACGTCAAGTCCGCATGCTCCATCGAGGCCCTGAAAGCCAAAGGCATAAAGTCGCCTCTAAATGGCGAGGCCGATGTGCTTATCATGCCCGACATCGAGGCTGGTAATGCTTTCTATAAGGCCATGACCCTCTTTGCCCAAGCCCATACCGCCGGCATCCTCTGGGGCACCCAGTGCCCAGTAGTCGTTCCCTCACGTGGCGACTCTACCGAAGCTAAATTCAACAGTATCATCTTTGCACTTGCATGCCTATGAAAATCTTAGTCGTCAACCCCGGTTCGACATCCACCAAGATGGCTGTCTACAAGAATGAGAAGCCCATTCTGTTACATAACATCACACACTCTGCTGAAGAGCTGGCACCCTATGATGCCATCACCGAGCAACAAGACTTCCGCCGCCAGTTGGTACTTGACGAACTGAAGCGCTCAGATATTCCTTTGGATTTTGATGCTGTCATCGGACGCGGCGGTCTGGTAAAGCCCATTAGCGGAGGTGTCTACGAAATCAACGACCAGATGGTAGAAGACACCTTGCACGGTTGCGTCATGCACAACCATGCATGCAATCTGGGATGCCTAATAGCTCACGAGATTGCCACCGCCATTCCCGGTTGCCGTGCCTTTATTGCCGACCCCGGTGTCGTTGACGAGTTGTCGCCCCTGGCCCGCATCAGCGGCAGTCCGCTCATGCCTCGCATCTGCATTTGGCATGCCTTAAACCAGCGAGCCATCGCCCGCCGATATGCCCGAGGCATTGGCCGTAATTACGAAGATTTGAACCTGATTATCTGTCATCTTGGCGGAGGCATCAGTGTGGCAGCCCACGACCACGGTTGGGCTGTCGATGCAAACAATGCCTTGGACGGTGAAGGTCCATTTTCACCGGAACGAGCCGGTTCATTGCCCGCTGCCGACCTCATCCGTCTCTGCTTCAGTGGAAAATATACAGAGAAAGAGTTGTTGAAGCGCATTGCTGGCAAGGCTGGGCTGGCTGCTCATCTGGGCACCAACAGCATGAGAGAGGTGTTGGAACGTATCAAGAAGGGCGACGACCATGCCAAAATCATTGTCGACGCAATGCTCTACCATACAGCTAAGCAGATTGCTGCCGAAGGGGCCGTACTCTGCGGGCAGATAGATGCCATCCTGCTGACTGGCGGCATGGCACATAGCGATTACATTGTCAGTGAATTACGCCGCCGCATAGGTTTCTTGGCACCCGTCTATGTCTTTCCTGGAGAAGATGAGATGGAAGCGCTGGCGCTGAACGCCCTCGCAGTACTTCAAGGCAAGCGGGAAGCCAAGAAATACGAATAAAAAAAGAAGGGGGAACAAGAATGTTTCCCCCTCTGTCTTATCATTTAAGGTATACCTTGCATTTATATACTTTTGTTTAAGGTTCCCTTCCAACGGGCATAGGCCGACAGATATTCTTCACGATGAGCGGCATCTGGCTCTATGACCTGCAGCTTATCCAACGTAGCAAAGGCCTCGTTGTTGTCTTTGTATATACCGGCTCCGATACCTGCGCCCTTGGCTGCGCCTACACTTCCGTCGGTGTCGTAAAGCTCTATGGTGGCACCACTGACACCTGCCAGTGTATCGCGGAACAACGGTGACAGGAACATATTGGCCTTGCCGGCATGAATCTTCTGGATATCCATACCCATCTGCTGCATAATCTCCATGCCATAGCAGAACGAGAAGACAATACCCTCCTGAGCAGCACGAACCAGATGAGCTTTGGAATGCTTGTTGAAGTTCAGGCCATTGACAGAGCAGCCAATCTCTTTGTTTTCCAGCACACGCTCAGCACCGTTTCCGAACGGAACTATCGTCACTCCCTCACTGCCAATAGGCACCGTAACAGCCAAATCGTTCATGGCAGCATAAGAGATGTCTGGAGTGATGTTGCGGTGCATCCAAGCATTCAGAATGCCTGTTCCATTAATGCAAAGCAATACCCCCAAACGGGTTTGAGTAGCGCTATGGTTAACGTGGGCAAACGTGTTGACACGGCTCTTCGAATCATAATTGACGTCTCCCAATACACCATATACAACGCCTGAAGTTCCTGCTGTAGCAGCGATTTCGCCAGGATTCAGCACGTTCAGTGAAAGGGCATTATTGGGCTGGTCACCACCTCTATAAGTAATGGGCGTACCAGCTTTCAAACCTAACTCAGCAGCAGCCTCAGCACTGACTTCGCTCTGAACGTTGAAGGTTGGTACGATGTCTGGAATCAAAGAAGAGTCGAAGCCATAGTATTTCATCAGGAAATCAGCAACCTGGTTATTCTTGAAATCCCAGAACATGCCTTCCGACAGGCCACTGACCGTTGTGTTGGCCACGCCGGAAAGACGCATGGCGATATAGTCGCCAGGAAGCATAATCTTATATATCTTCTCGTATGTTTCCGGCTCATTCTCTTTTACCCATGCCAGCTTGGCGGCAGTAAAGTTTCCTGGAGAGTTCAGCAAGTGAGACAGACACTGCTCTGCTCCCAACTCTTGGAATGCCTTCTCGCCATAGGGTACAGCACGTGAGTCACACCAGATAATAGAGGGACGCAAAGCATTCAAATCCTTATCCACACAGACTAAACCGTGCATCTGGTACGAGATGCCAATTGCCTTGACCTCCTCTGCGGTAGCGCCAGCCTCAGCCATAATCTTCTTCAAGCTTAGCTTTGCATTGTCCCACCACATTTGCGGATCTTGCTCTGCCCATCCAACCTTGACAGCCATAATCGGTGCTTCTTTCTCTGGATAGAAAGCAGAAGCCACACACTTGCCACTATCGGCATTAACCAATGATGCCTTGACAGAAGAACTGCCGACATCAAACCCTAACAGATAGCTATTTGCCATAATTTTAATAATTGTTTCTTTATTCAATTATAATACGTTTTACTCTACAAATTTCCCTAAATTATTTTTAAAAACCAACTTTTTTGCACTTTTTCGGTATTTTTTTATCATTATTTGACTACAATTAAAAATAATTTTTTACCTTTGCACGATAGAAAGATAAACTGAAGACTAAAAATTTATTTCATATATGAAAAAGAAGATACTAATCCTTGATGACAAAGAGACCATCGCAAAGGTGCTCTCTATCTATTTGATGAGCGAATATGATGTACAGTGGCTACCTGACGGATTGCAGGGTGTCAAATGGCTCCAGGCCGGTAATACACCTGACTTGATTATCTCTGATATCCGTATGCCGGGAATGCGCGGTGACGACTTCTTGGAGTGGATTAAGCAGAATGAACTGTTCCGTCATATCCCCGTTATCATGCTTTCCAGCGAAGACTCCACCAGTGAGCGTATCCGCCTGCTGGAGATTGGTGCAGAGGACTACATTGTGAAGCCTTTCAACCCCATGGAGCTCAAGATTCGCGTAAAGAAGATCCTACCTAATTAATATTATTAATAATTATTATATGATAGGTGTAGTATACTTAGGCAATAACCCGAAAACTCAAGAGCGTCTGAAGTACATCCCTGGACAGCTGGTTCGTATGACCACTGCTTACAAGGATGCAGCTCAGATTTGCACTCCACACGTTGCCAATGAGCATTTCATTGTCTTCTTCGAACGGAGTGTGCGCAATGAAGACATTACTGCCATCACCTATCTGCGTAAGAAGAGTCGCAACGTATATATCATTCTCATCACCGACGACATGACGGATGAGGAGCGCGATATCTACATGAAATGCGGTATCAATGATACCATCATCAACGCCGCCTCTGTTACAGAGTTCAACAAGAAGATACAATTCATCTCTGACCGAGAGAATATCTTGTTCGACGACGAAGCCCCCAAATATAAGATTCTGAAGTTCAAGATTCCTGTTTGGAAGCGTTTGTTCGATATTATCTTCTCCGGACTGGCCATTATTCTTCTTTCGCCAATCTTTATCATTACGGCCATTGCTATCCGCATCGAGAGTCCAGGTCCTATCTTATTTAAGTCAAAGCGTGTAGGAACCAACTACACCATCTTCGACTTCCTGAAATTCCGCAGCATGTACATTGACGCAGAGGAACGACTCAAGGAATTGAGTAAGGAACATAATCAGTATGCTGCTACAGAGACCCACGAAGAAGAGGACAACAAGACGATAACAGCCCCCTTAGGCGCTGATGCTGAGCAGGATATGCTTGACATGGGCATGGAGTCTATGATGATGATTGGCGACGAGGAAGTCATGTTGGTCGGCGACGACTTCGTCATGGCTGAGAGTGACTTCAGTAAGCAAAAGGAAGAGGAAATCAACAACGCCTTCGTCAAGATAGAGAATGACCCCCGCATCACCAAGGTCGGTAAGTTCATTCGTAAATACAGCATTGACGAGCTCCCACAGCTGTTTAACATTCTCAAGGGTGACATGTCTATTGTCGGCAATCGTCCTCTCCCACTCTACGAGGCTGAGAAACTTACGGCAGACAGTAGCATCGACCGCTTCATGGCACCTGCAGGCCTGACTGGCCTTTGGCAGGTTGAAGAACGTGGCAAGGGTGGTAACATGTCAGCTGAGGAACGTAAGCAATTGGACATCACATACGGACAGACTTATAATTTCATGCTCGACATGAAGATTATTTTCCGTACGCTGACAGCATTTGTACAGAAAGAAAACGTATAAAATCATATAATCGGTCATTATGATGAAAGATTTAAAACGATATTTATTAATCACAGTTGCCGCTGTATTTAGTTCTGCATCCTTTGCACAATACAACGACAGTGGTATTAGTGCTGGTTTCTTCGATTCCAGTGAGAGCAGCACGATTAACTTTTCCAATTTCCATCTGCCGCCCTTAGCTGTCTTGTTCGAAAATGCCAAGCAAAACCCTCGTGTTCTTTCCTTAGAGAAAGCACAGGAATTGGCTAAGGCAGAAGTAGCCAAACAAAAACGCCATATTTTCTCCTATGTCACTGGACATGCCAGCTACAGCTATGGCAAGACCGATATGTGGGGAAGTGGTTCTACGACCTATGAGACTGTTCTGAAACAGTACCAAGGCCGTGAGCAAAGCTATTGGAATGTCGGCGTCAACCTGGCCGTACCTTTGGAGGACATCCTTGACTTGGCTGGTTCTATCAAACGCAAGAGGATTGAGGTTGATATGGCCATGTATAAAAAAGATCAAGAATTTGAGAAAATCAAGCAGGAGATTGGTGCGCTTTATGTAAAAATCACCAACGGTTTGGTCACACTAAAGACTGCCAGTGAAGGTGCTGCCATCTACCAAGGTGCCGGTGCGCTCAACCAGGAGGACTTCCATCAGGGTAACATGAGTATCGAGGACTTTGCCTGGACCAAACTGCATGAATTGGATGTTGTCAGCCGTTATCAGACCCTACAAACAGAGATTACCACTAATATAATCACTTTGGAGATTCTCTCGCATACTCCTATTTTAACGAATACGACTACAGAAGTCACCCTCGACGATGGTGACCACAAGTCAGAGAAACAGATTAAGAAGGAGAACAAGTCCATCGAAAAGAAGATTCGCAAGGCCGCTGCAGCAGAAGAAAAGAAATACGCCAAGATGGAGGCTGCCGAAAAGAAAGCCCAGGAGAAAGCTGCCAAGGAAGCTGCCAAGGCTCAAAAAAAGAATAAGAAATAATAACCCAATAACAGCATCAGATTATGGATTTATTTAGATATTTCGTCCGTTTTTTATATAAAATTCGTTGGTACTTGGTAGTTCTTCCAATGATTGCATTGGTCGTTGCTTGGTTCTTGACCCGTAACATGGAACGCATCTACGATACCAATACCACTATCTATACCGGTATGATTACCGGCTATAACATCGAAGGCGGTACAGGTGCTGCAGGTGGTAATGCGCAGACCAACATCAACAACTTGATGCTGATTATCACCACCGACAATACCATCCATGAAGTTTCGCTACGTCTGTTAGCGCGCTGTTTGATGTATGGTAATACCAATAAAGACAACAACTACATTTCGGCAGAACATTATCGTCAGCTGAGTGCAACAATACCTGCAGATGTGAAGGCATTGATTAACCATAATAGCGAGTCGCAGACCTATGCCAACCTGAAGGCGTATGAGAAGCCTACTCAGGACAACTACTTGTTTGGCTTGCTGAACTACCATCCCTATTTCGGTATTAACAACATCACCTCCCGTCTGAAAGTACTTCAATTGACTGGAAGTGATATCATTGACATTGGTTACTCTGCCAACGATGCGGGTATAGCCTACAATACCCTTGACATCTTGAACGAGGTTTTTGCCCGTCAGTACCAGCAGATTCGTTTTGGCGAGACCAGTAATGTCATTAAGTTCTTCGAGAAAGAGGTAGCCCGCCTCTATCGTGCATTGTCTAATGCAGAGGATGACCTGATTCGCTATAATGTATCAAAAAAAATAGTAAACTATAATGAGCAAACCAAGCAACTGACTGTTTTGGAGATGCAGCAGCAGAATTTCCGTAACGACCAGTTGATGAACTATACCACTGCCAAGGCTTTGCTCGACTATTTGGAGCGCCAGTTAGGCAACCGTGCACAGGTGATCCGCTCTAACCAGGAGTTTACCAACCAGGTTCGTGACATCTCTCGTCTTCAGTCACGCATTTCAAACCTTCGTCTGATGAGTAGCGAAGGAGGTGGCAATGACACCGAATCCCAAGAGGAATTGGCCAAGGCGCAACGTGATTTGCAGGCTGCGACAGGGCGTGTATCCGAATTAACGAAAGACATAGAAGCATCTACCTATAGCACGGAAACTGGCGTCAAGGCCAACGATATGTTAAGCCGTTGGTTGGAACAGCTGTTGCTCTTGGAAAAGACCAAGGCAGAGATGACCGCCACAGACATCATGAAGAAAAATCTGGACGACCAGTATTACTTCTATGCCCCAATTGGAGCAACTCTTGACCGTAAAGCACGTCATATCGGTTTCATCGAAGGCAACTACATGGAGATGCTAAAGGCCCTGAACAATGCTCGTCTGCGCCAGCGTAACTTGCAGATGTCTACTGCTACGCTGCGTGTGCTCAATCCGCCCATGTTCCCTTTAAATGCCCAGCCCACCAACCGCCTGATGATTCTTTTAGGTGCTTTCATGCTTACCTTCATGTTGACGACCTTGTGGTTCTTGATTATCGAGATGCTCGACCGCACCCTGCGTGACCGTATGCGTTCAGAACGCATCACCAAGATTCCCGTCATGGGCTGCTATCCCAAGGAGAGCAATCTGCGCTATCGCCGTTTCAACAAGACCATTGCCGACATGGCTATGAAACAGTTGAGCAAGGCCCTGCTCCCTCATTTCCAGGAAGGCCAGCAGAATGTACTGAATCTTATCTCTACCGACACAGGTAATGGCAAGAGCTATCTGGCTCAGGAATTGGAGAACTACTGGATATCCATTGGCTTGCAGGTTCGCCGTTTGACTTACGATGAAGACTTCTTGGCAGAAGACAGTCGTTTCATCTTAGCCAAAGGCATCAAGGACCTCTGCCCCGACATCCTACCCGACGAAATTGCCATCATCGAATATCCTAATTTGGATGAGAATTCCATCTCACCTGCCTTGCTCAACATGGCAACTGTCAATCTGATGGTTACCCGTGCCAATCGTACCTGGAAAGATGTGGACCAGAAAGCCTTGAATGAGGTACAGTCTGTTTTAGACGATGAGCATCAGAAATCGCTCTATATGTATCTGACGGAAGCCAGCCGCTATGCTGTAGAAGAGTTTGTGGGCCAATTGCCGCCATACACCAAGTTCAACAACTTTGTCTACCGCATGTCACAGCTTGGTTTGACAGCAACAGAAAACGAACACGCAAAATAAATGACTGGTGCGTTTAGGACATACGCAAAAGAAAACGGAGGAAGAGTTTCGCTACTCTTTCTCCTGTTTTTGCTGGCCATTTATTCGTTTATCACTGCCGGTTTCCCTGTTTTTGCCGTCATCTGCCTATTACCTGCTATTGCAGTAGCAGTATTGGCAGCATTCCATTACCGGATGTTTACATTCTGGGCACTTATTGTCGTCAACTACATTATCTCATGGAAAAGTATGCCCTCAACAGGTGTACCGACTTCTATCCCCAATGAGTTATTGGAAATCGTCTTGATAGCATTGGCTATTATAGACGTTAAAGAAGCTAAGTTTGAGCGAACTGCCAATATCATGCTGTATGTCTTGTTAATATGGTGTGGTTTCTGCATTTTGCAAGTACTCAACGATACTTGTGGCATAGGAGTTGATGTTGGTGCATGGTATACTACTGCCCGTTCTCTTGCATTCCAAATCATGTATGCTTTCTTGGTATTCACGCTATACATTACTAATCCCAAGCTACTCATCAAGTACCTCTATTTATGGGGAGCATTGTCTTTATTTGCTGTGTTCTGGGTTTGGAAACAAAAGAATTTCGGATTAACGCCATCAGAGAATGCCTGGCTGCAGACTCGTGGTAGGTCTACCCATATTCTGGCAGGTGGAACATTAATAAGATACTTCTCAATCTATAGTGATGCTGCAAACTTTGGTATTGGCATGGCATCTACTGCAGTAGCTTTCTTGGTTTTTGCCATTACCAGCAAAATCAAGAAACACCGTATCTTCTTCCTCATCACAGGACTTGCCTGTGCCTGGGCCATGTTCCCTTCAGGAACACGTACGGCCATAGCTTGTTTGATGGTGGGTATTATGGCTTTCGTATTTTTGTCCAAGTCGGTTAAGATTGCAGTACCAGTAACCGTCTTGTTCGGGTTGTTCGTCTTTATGCTGGCGTTTACTAATATTGGAGCCAGTAACCAGTCAATCCGCCGTATGCGTTCAGCCTTTGACAAGAATGATGCTTCTGCCAACCAGCGTTCCATCAATCAGGAAGCCATGAAGAAGTATCTGGCTGAAGCCCCATGGGGTATTGGCATGGGAGTAGGTTACAAAAACGTTCCAGCCAATAACAAGTATACTTTTATGGCAACGGTACCTCCTGACTCAGAGTATGTCTTTATCTGGATTCATACTGGTGTCATTGGTATTACGACCTTTTTAATTTGTACTGCCATTATGATTTTTGGAGCCTGCTGGATTGTTCTATTCAGGATTAAAAGTCCATCGCTACGTGGCATCGGAGCGGGATTCTGTTGTGCCATGATAGCCCAACAGTTAGGAGGTTATGGTAATCAGGTACTGATGCAGTTCCCCAATTGTTTGACTTTTTATGGCGGACTGACCATCGTATATATCCTTCCTTGGATAGAAAACGAATGGATTGAATACGAAAAGGAGCAGCTTGCTATACAAGAAGAAAAGAAACGAATTAAATTAGATAAAAAGAAACAATCACGCGTAAAAGGCTTATTTAATTGGATGTAACAGTATCTGTCATTACTATCAATTACAACGGGTTGGAAGACACCTGCGCATTGATTGATACCATCCCTTTCAATGACGATTCGTTGGAAGTGATTGTGGTAGATAATGCCTCCAAAGAAGACGAAGCAACTGTCATTGAGCAACGCCATCCCCAAGTAAAGGTTATCCGTAGCGAACAGAACCTTGGCTTTGCAGGAGGTAATAATCTCGGCATCAAGGCAGCTAAAGGCAAGTACCTGTTCTTCCTTAATAATGATACGCTTCTTCGATATAAGAAGGAATATGTAAGAGGTAAGAGTTTTTTCCAACCACTTATCGAAAGGTTAGAATCTTCTCCGAAGATAGGATGTGTCTGTCCTAAGATACGTTTTGCATGGGGAAACAGTCCTATTCAGTATGCAGGCTATACCCCACTCTCTCCGATTACCATGCGGAACCATTCTATTGGCTTTGGCGAAGAGGACCACGGACAATATGAAACAGCCCACCCCACTCCCTATGCCCATGGTGCTGCCATGATGGTCAAACGTGAGACCATTGAGAAATCCGGTATCATGCCTGAATGCTATTTCCTCTATTATGAAGAATTAGATTGGTCTATGATGCTTCGCCGTGCAGGATATGAAATCTGGTA
Source organism: Prevotella sp. (assembly GCA_017412705.1). GTDB lineage: Bacteria > Bacteroidota > Bacteroidia > Bacteroidales > Bacteroidaceae > Prevotella. The sequence goes on along the minus strand of JAFPWS010000038.1, from coordinate 107,728 downwards.
CGACCCTTCCTGCACAATCTATCATAAGGAAAGTCAGTCGACTGGTCAGAACAGTCCTTTACGCACCTATTATATTACGCGGAATCGCCTGTTATTTGTCAAACGAAACAATCATTCATTTACAAAATATCCATCCTTTTTCTATCTCATTGGAATCGTCGCATTAAAGGACATCCTAAAATTTGCCCTTCAAGGAAGATTTGATTTGGCAAAGGCTACTATCAAAGGTATTACTCACTTTTTAAATTCATCCGTCTCATGATACTCTGGAATATTTTCACATACACCGATTGGATTCTGTTTATCCTCATCTCACTTACTGTTTTGTATTTGGGTATCTTTGCTGTTACTTCTCTTATTGTGAGACACAGCGATACGCCCAAGGCCAAGAAAGAGAATCGATTCATCATTCTCATTCCATCCTACAAAAGCGGCAAGAGTTTGCTCATGACTGTCAAGTCCATCTTGGGACAAAGCTATCCGCAGCGCCAGTTTGATGTCACCGTCATTGCTGACCATGAGGATGAGATGACTTTGTTCCACTTGGCTCAGCAACCCATTACCCTGCTGACACCTAATTTCGAAAAGAGCTCATTAACAAAATCTCTCCAGCTGGCCATTAACAACTTACCTCAATTCAAAATCTACGACACACTCATCATCTTGGAAGCAGGCGATGTGGTGGATACTGCATTCTTGGGGCAAATGAACGATGCCTACGAAGCAGCTGGAACCAAAGCCATCCAGGCCCACAAGCTCTCTTTAAACCGTGATACTACCTCCGCTCGCCTGAGTGCTGTCTTCGAGGAAATCAACAACTCCATTTTCCGTCGAGGCCATATTGCAGTCGGTCTGCCTGCAGCCTTGTCCAGTTCCGGCATGGCCTTCGACTTCAACTGGTTCAAGTCGTATTTAAAAATAGCCAAAGCTACTTGGCGCGACAAGGAATTGGAAGCCATGCTGATTCGCCAGCACATTTACATCGACTATTTCGATAAGATATCAGTCTTTAACGAGAAAGTTCGCCAGGCAGAGGACTTTAACCGTCAGCACCGCAGCATCATCATGATGCAGTTCCGTTCGATTCTTCGTAACATCCGCTACCTCCCTGCCGCTATCGTCAATAGACGATACGACATAATTGACAAGCTACTACAATGGATGCTGATTCCACGTATGATTCTGATGGCCGTTATTCTCTTCATGGGAGTAGTCGTTCCCTTCATCTATATGACAGCAGCATTCAAGTGGTGGGCTCTGTTTACCATTGTCTTACTGATTTTTGCCATTGCAACCCCCAACTACCTGGTGGATGAAAAATGGGACAGCACCTTCTTTAAGCTACCTGCAATTTTACTCAGCCCTATCCTCCGGAAATTCGGATTAGGCAGGAAGGTAATTGATTACATTCTTAAGGATTAACACTTATGATTTGGCACATCATCCATATCTTAGACATCTTACTATGGGTGTTCATGGCTGCCTCGGTTGCCTACATCCTTTTTTTTGCCTTGGTGTCAACACTATGGAAGAAACGTGTCTCTGACTTAACCACATTCTTGACAGGTAAGGTGCTGTCGATGCGCAAGAAGGAGTTCTTCTCCTACCTTATTTTATATCCTGCCTATAACGAAGACCGTGTCATTGTATCTTCGGTTCAGAAGTTCATCGGGCAGTACTATCCCTATAAGAGCTTCCATGTAGCTGTCATTTCCGACCACATGCAGCCGGAGACCAACCAGAAACTAAGCGAACTACCCATCACCCTACTCCAGCCTGTCTTTGAGAAAAGTAGCAAAGCCAAGGCCATGCAATATGCCATGGACCAAATCAAGGAAGAATACGATTACATTGTTATCCTTGATGCTGATAATGTCGTAGAATCTCACTTTTTGGAACAACTGAACGAGGAATGCGCAAAGGGCTATAAGGCCATCCAGTGCCATCGTTGCGCCAAGAACAACGATAATGATATTGCCGTTCTCGACGGTGTTAGCGAGGAAATTAACAATACCATCTTCCGAAAGGCTCACAACCGCATCGGTCTTTCCTCTGCTTTGATTGGCTCCGGCATGTGTTTCGACTACCGTTGGTTTAAAGAGAATGTCTACAAGCTCAGTACTGCTGGTGAAGACCGAGAGTTAGAAGCCCTCTTGCTGAGGCAAAAGGTTCATATACAATATATGCCCCACATCCATGTCTTTGATGAAAAGGTCAGTAATAAAGACAATTTCCAGAAACAACGCCTGCGCTGGATGACAGCGCAAATACAAAGCTTGTTTAATCTGCTTCCTTATATCCCCAACGCTATTGCCACTTTCAATCTTGACCTCATCGACAAGACCATCCAACAAGCCCTGATTCCACGCTCCATGTTGGTAGTAGCGACATTTGGCATAGCCTTTCTGATGACCCCCATTTCCCTGTTCTTCGACAATTACTGGTATATCAAGTGGTGGTGTCTGTTCCTTGCCATCTGCATCGCCCTGTATATTGCCACCCCCAAACAGCTCCGCAAGCATTCTGTCTTTGGCAAAATCCTCGCCCTTCCCAAACTGGTTTGGAAGATGGTGCTCAACATCCTGAAGATAGACCGTAAGAATACGGACTTTATTCATACTACTCACGATAAGTAAGTCTATGAGTGAGCGGGTTCATAGAAGTGTCATGAATATCAAGGTGGGCATGTTCTTTTATGTCCTGTCCTTGTTCCTCGCCTTCTTCTCCCGTAAAGTCTTCCTCGATTGCCTTGGCGCAGAATTTATAGGCCTGACTGGCATGCTCATGAATATCATGAGTTTTCTCAGTGTCGCCGAGTTAGGCATCGGCACCAGCATTGTCTACTTCCTCTACAAGCCCTTGCAGGAAGACAACCACGAAAAAATCAATGAGGTCATGTCCATGCTGGCCTATCTCTATCGCTGCATTGGATTAGTGATAGGCACATGCGGCATCGTTGTCAGCCTGTTCTTTCCCTGGTGGTTTGGCAACCTGACAACAGGCATTTCCTTGGTCTATTTCGCTTTTTATTCTTTTTTGGCATCATCAGTAGCAGGCTACATCTTTAACTATAAACAGCTGCTGGTCAGTGCCAACCAAAAGCAATATTTAGTCAATGCCTACTTCCAGACCATAGGGATTGTTCAAAGCCTGGTACAGATATTGCTTGCCTATTACTATCGTAACCTTTACTTATGGGTACTTGTCGGACTGATCTTTACAGTCATTGGTATCATTATCTTTAACATCCGAATCCGGCAACTCTATCCGTGGCTCCGCATCAATCTAAAAGAAGGTCGACAGAATTTGAAGCACTATCCTGAGATTCTTCGTAAAACACGCCAGATCTTCGTACAGAAAATAAAGGATTTTATTCTTTATCGCAGTGATGAAATCTTAGTGGGTATGTTCGTCAGCGTTGTCCAAGTGGCCTTCTACGGCAACTATACCATCATTACCAGCAAGCTCAATTTCCTGGTTAATATTTTGAGCGACGGCATGAATGCTGGTGTCGGCAATCTTGTTGCCGAGGGCAACGACAAAAATACAATGAAGGTCTTTTGGGAACTGACGGCAATACGCTTTCTGATTGTAGGTATTGTCGTTTTGGGCCTACTGCTTTTCCTACAGCCCTTTATCGTCTGCTGGTTTGGTGCCCAATATCGGCTAAGCGACCTCATCGTATACCTATTGGTCTTTAACATCTTCATCTTCCTTTCCCGAGGTGTTGTCGAAATGTTCATCTCAGCACATGGGCTGTTCTCTGATGTCTGGGCAGCATGGACCGAGCTATTTGTCAACCTGGCTGTTACCCTGTGTCTGGCACCATTCTATGGCATTGTAGGTATATTGCTGGGAAAGATTATCAGCGTCTTTTTCATTGCCTTTTTCTGGAAGCCCTACTTTCTTTTCTCCAGAGGACTGCACAAAAGTGTCACTGTCTATTGGAAGGGGATGACACCTTATTTTATGATATTCGCTCTTTTTGTAGCCATTACTCTGTTCTTGCGTTACTATATCATCGAGCCTCAGGTCACTACCCTCCTCCACCTTGCTGGCTATGCTATAGTGATATATCCATTGCTGCTGCTTTTTTACTTCTTTGCACTTCTCGTTATTACACGAGGCATGAAGTATTTCGTTGCCCGCAAACCCACAATCTACAATAAGTTAAAGTTCTTACCTCGACCCCGAGGATGAAATCGTCATCAGCGACAGAACGTCGCTACTTTCATTGGTATAGGCTGATAAGGATGGTACGGAACCACCCTATTCCTTATTATTGTATATGACGTCGGCGAATCTTATAATCTGTGGCTATTTCCGTTGCCAGACATGAGTCAAAAATAGCATAGCCTGGAAGATTCAGATGGAAATGATCATCCACATAAATGTCTCGTTTGTCTCGCCAACCATCAGGATTCCATGACTTATAAGGTATATAGAGCACACTATCCATAAGGCTCTGCGACACCAAAGCCTCCTTTAATGCCTGCCGATAGTCCTTCGTTCCTCGCAAGCTCGTCTGGAGATAATACATACAAACTTGTGAACGAAGTCGGTAATAGAGTGTATTGCCATCAAAAGCCTCATCAACTTCAACTTCAGGCACCTCAATAATGACAGGCCGGATGCCAGCATGGAGCAACAGTTGGATGATCTGCATGTAGTTTACGACATAATAGTTTTTTCCACGACGCTGACGGGCATCGTTTATGCCTGCCGATATGATGCAATAGTCAGGCCCCGTATCAATCAATGGTTGAAAACAATCATTCAAATCGAAATCAATAGCCATAGTACGCTCAGCACTCATCCTGTCATATATCTCACCACTTGTCATTCCTCCTTTACCTTGAGCACGAAGTGTAACCTTCTTTGAGTGCAGAGCCTGTCTGAGATTCTTTTCCAACAAGGAATCACGACGCAAGGTAACATGGAAACGTGCCCAACTATCGCCTATCATGATGACTCGCAAGGTGTCGTCATCATGATGCATCACTTGGTAAGACGGGATAGGTTCTGCTGGCGTATAAAATGGACGCCACCACCACACAAATCCGACAATGGCAGTAACAAAAGCAATAATCACACCTCCCACCCTATAAAGAATGGTCAAGTCTTTTTTTCCTGATACAAAGAAGATGACAGGTACCGTACACAGCACCAGGGAAAGAATAACATAGAGAGCCAGCTCTATGTTTTCATGTCCGATTGCACCCAAAAATTGTTGGACATAGGGGGTTATGATTACAAAATAAAACAGCTGGAAAATAAAAATGGCATAAGAGTGTCGACCCATCTTGCACACAACATTCTCCAGAAGTCCATTGGGTGGCAGCCAGTAGAAGAATCTGACTAATAGGTACATCATTGGGAAAGCAATGTAGAAATAGCATATCCAATGAGCACCTGGCCAGTCTGTCGACCGGTAGAACCAAGGCCTCAGGTCAGGACTTGCATAATCAAAATAGTAAAGTGCCACAATGCTGATGGCTGACAGCAACAATGTATACTTGTTTAGCACTGCCCCATGATTAACCAGCAGGTAACCCAAGTATATCAAAAAAAGATAGCGGAAGCAAAGCAGGCGGTATAGCCAGCCGGGCATGGAGATGATACTACATAGCATCTCGACCGCTATTGACATTACCAAGAACAGCAGAGCCAACTTCGCACCATGTATCTTCCGGAAAAGTGGTGCGAGCAACGGCATCAAGATGGCAAACTGAAAGAATACCCATGGATAGTATGACCCCGGACCTCTGCCTCCCCAAAAGAAGGCCTTTCCTAAAGTCTGACTGAGCGGGTCCATAGGTTTGTGCAAAATCTCTAAGAGTATGATGAGCACTTCAACTATGACGAAAGGCCTCAAGGCACGATTCCAGAGTTTATGAAGATTTGGCCTACTATTGTCAAAGCCCTGCTTATAGGCATGGAAGACCTGTACCAACAGGAAAAGAGGAACTGCAGGCAGACCCCATAGACCAAAAAATATCTGCTGGCGGATTTCACTGTCAAAACAATGGTTCAGCAAGACGCAAATGATAGCAAAACCTTTCACAAAATCGAGTGAATGGTCTATTCCTATCTTGCTAAAGGTCATTCGTGTCTCAAAACCTGCAGACATACTAAATCCAACAATTTTGCCTTTATAAAATGCAAAGGTACACTTTTTCTCATAGAAAACGACAAAAATACTTTGGAAATCAACATTTATTCTGTATCTTTGCAATGATTTATGAGAGTTATCTGTGACGCCCCCTGACAGACGTGCAACCGTCTTTGGACATACGTTGCCTCGGCTGCTCAGTGGTGTTCCATATTAAATTATCCTAAATAGGATTATCCTAATTTGGATAATTACGTATATTTTCTTATCTTTGTACTCAAAATACGCAAAATATGGACAACCCGTTTGTAACTAAAGGGTATGCAGGCCCCGAGTATTTCTGCGACAGAATAGAAGAGACCAAGCAGTTGGTAGAATTGACTACCAATGACAATAACATGGCACTAATATCTCCTCGTCGCGTTGGTAAAACAGATTTGATACACCATTGTTTTAACCAGCAGGAAATCAAGAATAAATACTATACTTTCCATATTGACATATATGCAACTAACAGCATTCGTGACTTTGTTAATATTTTCGGCCAAGCCATCTTGAATGGTTTAAAGCCTCGAGGCAGGAAAGTATGGGAAGGATTTCTGAATGTTCTGCGCTCCATCCGTTCCCAAATTACGTTTGACATTAACAATGTACCCGTATGGAGCCTTGGACTGGGTGACATCGAGAACCCGACTGTCACTCTTGACGAGATATTCAACTATCTAGGAAATGCCGACAAGCCGTGTATGGTAGCTATAGATGAGTTTCAGCAAATTATGCGCTATCCAGATGCTTCCAACGTAGAAGCCATGTTGCGAACTTATATTCAACGCTGTGTCAATGCTACATTTATTTTTGCTGGTAGTAAACGGCACTTGATGGGTGAAATTTTCACATCGCCATCAAGGCCATTCTACCAATCGGTGCTTATCATGAATCTAAAGCCTATAAGCATTGAGAAATACGAAGAGTTTGCCCGTATCCAGTTTGAGAAAAACAACAAGTTTATCGACAATGGCGTTGTGGCAGATATTTACAATCGTTTCGATGCTGTGACATCATGCATTCAGCGGGTACTCAATGTCCTGTATCTTAAAACGCCCACAGGACAGCATTGCAGCATAGACATGGTAGAAGGAGCAATAGAATACATCTTAGATATGTTCTCGGAAACTTATGCTGACTTACTTGATAAAATTCCAGAAAAACAACGCGAAGTGTTTATTGCCATCGCTCGTGAAGTCAAGGCCAAGAACATCAGTAGTAAAGCATTTGTCAAGAAGTATCATCTTCAAACGGTCAGCGTAGTAACAGCAGCAGTTCGCGCCCTACTTGACAAAGACTTTATCACGCTCGATAAGGGAACCTATACCGTCTACGATCCTTTCTTTGCTCTCTGGATAACCAGGAGACAATCAGAAATGAACTAAAATCAGCACTTAAACCTATGAGAGTTATTTGTGACGCCCCCGGACAGACGTGCAACCGTCTTTGGACATACGTTGCCTCGGTAGCTCAGTGTATTGCTGAGCACAAACGCATGGTGATTATCTTTTATGACTGGACCATTGAGGATTTCCCCAACCTGCTGCATTGCAAGTTTATCTGGTTTCCGCTTTGGCACAAGTGGTACCTGGAACGAGGTAACGGCTGGAACAACTACAAGGGCTTGACGTGGAAGGTAACACACAACAAGACATGGGATAAGATTTTCAAGTTCCTCGGCTTCAAGAAGGGCTGGTACACGATGGACGACACACGCTACCTTGCCCAGACAAAAAAGGAACTGCAGCAAATCTTCCGGCCCCGTGAGGAAATCATGGAAAAGGCCCAAGCCATGCTCAGCAATATTCGCCAGGAAGCCGACTTCGTTGTTGGGGTGCATATCCGTCATGGCGACTACAAGACCTTCTTCGATGGGCGATACTACTATACCTTGGAGGAGTTCCATCAGTTTATGCTTCGAATACAAGCACTATACAAAGGACAACGAGTTGCCTTCTTTATCAGTAGCAACGAGGCTTTCGATGTCAGCATCTTTGAAGGATGCCGCTGCTACCGCTTCGGCAAGGAGCCTTCGGGTGACATACTGGATTTATATACATTGTCTTTGTGCAACCGTATTTTAGGCCCCTGGAGCACCTACAGCCGCTGGGCATCATTTATTGGCGAGGTACCCCTGTGCTTCATTGAGCGTAAGGACCAGCAGTTCACCGATGACAGCTTTTCCATCGTTACCGACTTCTACCATTTCGCCAATGGCAAGAGTACGGAAGACTTTTGGGCACCCGCTGAATGTTAAATATACCCAAAATCGTAGCGTCAATCAATTTTAAATGCCCCAACCACGCTCGGTGAGATTTTTGCATATATCAACGAAGCTGATAACCCTGCAAAATCGCTTAGGATTGCCTCGATGATTCGGGCATATCTTATTGGGAATGCTCCAGAGGATGAGAAGAACGGCTGGGATGCGCGTATCTCTGTTGGCATAGGCGCCACTGAGTATAAAGGGGAAAGTATTGTTGTCTCTGATGGAGAAGCATTCAGACTTTCCGGTCGTTGTCTAGACAATATCGAGAAAAAAAGACTGACCATTACAACCTGCTGGGAATAGTCTTTCCAGATATCCGAATATCAAGTTGCTCATTATTGGCAGTAGCTTCTTTGGGTTAGAGACATAACCTATCCCACTTCCTTGTTAAATAGAGAAAGCCGAAAAAACATTTGGTGATTTCACAAATAATGGTTATCTTTGCAATGTATACATCATAGTTAGGCTATATGGGAACATATATTAATATAGGGAACGCTGGGTTTCAGAGAGCTCGCAACAGCGAATATGTAGACAAATCAGAACTGATTCGTGTCGTCAACGGCACGCTTTTCACAGAGCGAAGTTTCAGTTGCGTCACCCGCAGCCGTCGGTTTGGCAAGTCTATGGCAGCGAAAATGCTCTGTGCCTACTATGACCGTTCGTGCGACTCGCGCAGCCTGTTCGAGGATTTGGCGATAGCCGACGACCCGTCGTTTGAGAAGCATCTGAACAAATATCCCGTTATCTACCTTGACATGAGTGCCTTCACGGAGCGCTTCAAGAACGGCAGCATCGTGGACAAAATCAAGGAGAAACTCCTTGACGACATCTTAGAGGCTTATCCGCAGGTGAAGGTCAGGGATGATGATGACTTTATGGAGACGCTCATACGCATCAACGAGGCTACAGGCGATGCGTTTGTTCTCATCGTCGATGAGTGGGATGCCATCTGTCGCGAGTTTCCGCCCACATCGGGCGCCATGGACTCTTATGTGGGCTGGATGCGCCGGATGTTCAAGGATGTCAATGCCTCCCGTGTATTCGCCGGGGTATATATGACGGGTATTTTGCCTGTCAAGAAGTATAAGACTGAGTCGGCCCTGAACAACTTTATAGAATATTCGATGGTGGAACCCGTGGATATGGGCAGTTTCTTCGGATTTACCAAGGATGAAGTGCGGGCATTAGCAGCCAAGTATGGTGCAGACTTCGATGAATTGGAAAAGTGGTACGATGGTTACCAGATAGGCGACGAACTTTCGATGTTCAATCCAAACAGCGTGATGCAGGCTATCAGAAGCCGCCGCTGTCGCAGTTTCTGGGCTACTACTGGCGCCTTCGATGCTGTGGCCAACTACATCAATATGAACTACAACGGACTGAAAGACGACATCATCAGCATGCTGGCCGGAGGACGTTGCAAGGTAAACCCTACAAAGTTTCAAAACGACATGTCCATCATCCGCAGCAAAGACGACGTGCTGACGGTATTGATTCATCTTGGCTATCTGAGTTACAACTGGCGCAAAGATGAATGTTACATCCCCAACCGGGAGGTGGCTGGCGAAATGGTCAATGCTGTCGAGGCTAACCATTGGGAACCTGTGGTGAATGCCCTACAAGCTTCTGAACAATTGCTGGAAGCGACCCTTAATGGCGACGCAGAAGCCGTGGCTCGCGGCATTGAGGTTGCTCACGACGAGAACACAAGCATCTTGTCATACAACGACGAACATTCACTGGCCTGTGTGCTCTCCATCGCCTACTATTATGCCAAGAACGACTACATCATGCACCGGGAGTTGGCTACTGGCAAAGGATTTGCAGACATTGTGCTGATTCCCCGCAAAAATGTCGAATCGCCCGCTATAGTCTTGGAACTGAAGGTGGACAAGGATGCTGATTCTGCCATCGAACAGATTCACCGCAAGCAGTATCCTGCCAAGGTCAGCGAATATGTCGACCATCTGCTGCTCGTCGGCATCAACTATGACCGGCAGACTAAGCAACACACCTGCACCATCGAGACATGGACAATGGGGGCCTCATGAAAATAGCTATTCTGACATCAGGCATCCTGCCAGTTCCTGCCGTACAGGGGGGAGCGGTGGAGAACCTCGTGGACTTCTACCTGGAGTACAACGACCAGCATCGGCTGCACGACATTACGGTGTATAGTGTCTGGCATCCAGATGTTGAAAAGCATCCGGCGCTGAAGTCAAAGGTCAACCACTATATATATATTAAGGTAAACAGCTGGTGGGCCAAGATTCAGAAGAATCTATTCAGCCTTACTCACAAGAACGGCTATTATCACTACACCATCGAATATTTCTTGCATGAGGCTCTCAGGCAGATAAAGTCCAAGCACTATGATGCCGTTATCATTGAAAACAGACCTGGATATATACTGACTGCCAAGAACAGCATCCAGACACGATGGGTCCTCCATCTGCACAACAATTTCCTGAATCGGGAGACAAAAAGTGCCAAAGAGATTCTGAAGGGCTATGATGATGTCATCAGCATTTCCGACTTTATCACCCAACAAGTACAGGCTGTCAACCCTGATTACAAGCGATGCCTGACGATTCATAATGCCATTGACATAGAGCGATTTACCCATGCCAGGGCTTTTGATAGGGCAAAACATGGGCTCAACAAGCAGCATTTCGTCATTGTATACAGCGGCAGACTAACCAAGGAAAAAGGCGTCCTGCAACTGGTTCAAGCCATTAAAACGCTGAACCTGCCCAACCTGCGACTGATCATCATCGGAGCCAGTGCCTACGGCAAGGATAGGGTCCTCAGCCCATTCATACAGCAACTGCAAGAGGAGGCCGAGCCCATCAAGAACCAAATCATCTTTACCGGCTTTGTGGACTATCAGCAGGTACCCTCATACCTGAAGATGGGCGACATCGCCGTCATTCCATCCATATGGGAAGAGCCTTTTGGGCTTACTGTTGTGGAGGCAATGGCCTCGGGATTGCCCTTGATTACAACTCGCAGCGGAGGAATCCCTGAAATCTGTGAGGGCGTCGCCTGTATCGTAGAAAGGGAAAACATTGTCGACAATCTTGCCAATGCCATTCTCGACCTCTATGAGCATCCCGAGAAGCGTAAAGCCATGAGTAAAGCATCTCTCGAACAATCCAAACTATTCGACAAGGAACGCTACGCCAGAGATTTCTTCAATGCTCTTGAAACCGTTAACAGGTGACATTTTCTCACAGCATCAATTACATTCCCCATACCATAATCGTACGATTTTGGTATTCGAATGGTTTGTGCCAGATGCGCTCGTCCCACGATTTTTCCTGAGACCGGTCGAAAATGATGAGGTGGCCTTCATCGACACAGCCGACAGTGTCCATGTATTCAGATGTCTGACGCAGGCCATCTTCTATCACCTTTTCTATAGCACCTCTTTTTATCTTCAGTTCCAGGACAATGCGCTGAATAGGACCACCATAGCCTTCTGTTAGCGGCTTACGAACCAACAAGTCCGTCCGTTTCCGGCCAAGTCCGTATTCTCGGTCAATATAGCCTCCACCATTGACTATTCGTTGCAAGAAGCATTGCAGCAACAACTGTGGTCCTGCCTCTGCATAGTCGAACTTGCCAATCCAGGCATCACTGTTCTCACGGAAGAATTGCTGGAATTCAAGCAACAGTTTCTCCATGTTAATGCTGTTGTCAGCATTCTGATACCATTGAGGCTGTTGTGCCATCATCTGTTGGGTGCTCCATGTCAGTTCACGAGGAATAATCTCCCGATAGATGCCATTGGCTATACGAATGGGCTTCGCGCGTTCCCGTTTGATTAAACCCATGTCTTCTACATATTGTATGTCATCAGAAGGCACAAGAGCCTCTACTGGTTCGTCGCTGTTTGACAGGATTGGCTCTATTACACGCTTCACCCTTGGCTCATTTAATTTGTCAATCAGGATATCAATATGTGCATCACGACGATATATCAGATTTTCCTGGGCTCGATACATGATTTCGGGTGTAATCACAACACTACGGTCACGATTCTCCTTCATGCTCCATGTTGCTTCACGAGCCAATGCATTCACCAGCCATGGCTGGCCTTCGGTGGCATCCCACACCAGTGGGAAACAGGCTTCATCAAACTTCTGTCCTGTCTCGTCAGTGTGCTGCATGTAAAGTTCGTGTATCTCTTCCTTTGAGAAATTGCCTAAGCGTAGTGACTCTGTCTTGATATTAAAAGCCGAACCACCCGTCACAATGTCTTGATTAGACAGCACAATACGATAGTCACGCACATCACGGACACCACAGAGTATGACGGTTTGCGGGAAAGACTTGGGACGATCGGCATACCCTGAACGCAACTGCCGGAGTATACTAACCAGACTGTCGCCCACCAATGCGTCTATTTCGTCCAATATCAGGACGATAGGCTTTGGCAGAGCCTCTGACAGGCGGCGTAGATAAGTAGCGAGCATGGAATCTTTTCCAACATCCTGCACCTCACGACGAATTTCCAGAGGCAAATCACTTTTTAGAACACCACGAAATTGCTCAGCTAATGTATCAACAGTAGACTTGACAACACTCTGCACATCATTCCTTGAAGCCTGCCCTCCCTCTACGTTGGCATAAACGGCAATATAGTCATCGGCAGCATTCAGATAGTCACGCAATGCCAGCATACATGAAGTCTTACCCGTCTGGCGAGGTGCATGAAGCACAAAATAACGTTTTTGACGAATATACATCAATATATCGTCTAAATCAAAGCGTTTTAACGGATCCAAAGTATAGCTATCTTCGATGACATTCGGTCCTGCTGTATTAAAGAATCTCTCCATGCTACTCCTATTTTTCTGCAAAAGTACTAAATTATTTCGAAATACCCATATAAAGACAATAACTTTTTATCAGCAACCTCTCCCCAAATGGGGCAGCAGGATTTCCTTCTTACTCTCTCAGCTTAACCCAATAGACCATTCCCGAGCTCATGCGCTTGCTCGTGAACTGAAGCTCAGGGCGACTGAGATAGACACCAATCTTCTGAAAAGTGCCAGCCTCTTCCTTGTAACCCTTGAAGGTCTGCTTCAACAAGGCGGAGAGATCCTTCAGCGACATCCATTGCCCTTCTCCGTTGTTGACGGGTCGCTCGATAACGGATAGCAGCATCTCGCCCAATCCGCTGATTTGCTGGAACTTCAAGTTACGACGCATGAGTTGTTGTTCCTGCTCACGGGTAGGCCAATAGCGTTCACCGTTCTGGATTTCGTGCAACAACTGGGCATAGAGTTGCTGATAATTAACGGGAGAACGGAAGTCGATATCGCCATCCGCCCTTACACAGACGAAGCGACGCGCTCCACTGGGATCCGTCAGAGGTGTCATCTCGTTGGTGGTACCGATGAATGAGGCGAAGCGTCGATGCTCGGAGTAGGCCTTTCCGTATGGAGGACGATATTTTAGGTCAGCAGTAGAGACCAGGTATTTCAGCACAATCTGCTGACGCTGGGTAATCTTGTCGAACTCGTCCAGGTTGATGAGTCCGAAGCTGGTCAGGCCCAGGTTCAGGTCGTTCTCGTTCTTGAAGTTGATGCGGTCGTTGTAGTAGTCGCGCAGATTGTGGGGCAACAGGATGCGACAAAACGAGGACTTGCCACAACCCTGGCGACCTATTAAAAGAGGAACAAGTGCATTGCCCGTCAGCTGACCTTTGCCCAACCACATGGCCACCATCGAGCGCATCCACAGACGGAACAGTTCCGGCCATTCTTCATAGTCGGTCGGAATCCTCTGAGCCAAAGGCGTCACGCGGTCCTCACCGTCCCACTTAGGCAGACTCTCCAGAAACTCGTTCAGAGGGTCGTATTGCTCAATATCCTCTGAGTTGACATAGCGGCGGATGTCCTTGTCCCAACACTTGATGCCCTGCATCAGGGCCCGCATGGTGATGCTGTTGCGTGCCTCCTCCGTCAGGTCGCGGAAGGCAAAGCCGATGCCTGTACGCTCACGAAACTCAGCCACACCACGCATGATGTTCTTCCGAATCTCGTAGTTCTCGTTCAGGAAGATGTCTATCTTCATGGTCAGCAAGGTCTCTGCAGGAACGTTCTTCTCCGGCCGGTACCCCTTTCGCTCCTCGTAACGCTTCACCAGCTGAGGGCGATAGACATTGCCGAACACCTTATCAATCAGCAGGTCGTCGTCGCCAAAACTGCAAGAGCGATAACGGGCCATCCGTTTGGCAATAGCCATCGGGATGCCAGTCTCAAGACAATGAACGGCCAAACGCGTCAGCAACAGATGGCGGTGTTCTTCCTTGTCCGTAATGCCTTCACACTCGTCGTAAGCCTTCTCCATATTATATTCAAAGATGTGGTGCATATTCATATAGCGACTCCGTCCAGCGTCGTCAACGTTCTTCTCCAGCATCGAACGACGCACCAGTGACAACGTCTGCGAAGGTTTCTCTGCAAGGGCATAGAAGGGGATAGCCATCGGATTGTAGACTGCCTCTGCGTCCATGCTCAGGTAGCAAGTGCGGTCCGTCCTGGGTTCCAGCTTCTCTATGGTCACCCCAAGCTGGGCATTATAGGCCAGACGGGCACGCTCATACAGATTTTCATGGAAATCAGTTATCTGCTGACCGACCACGGGTAACGCCTCCGCATCGCCATCCTGCCTATTATTCGGGAACAGCTCACCCCGGCAGACAATCTTCACGCTCCTTCCTGAGGCTCCCACAAAGGCCATCAGCGTCTGGGGTATCTCACCGGCACCTTTCCTGACTGCCTCTGCCTCGTCCAGCCCTGTCAGGTTGTTCACCTCCAGCAGCACCAGCCCTGTATAGCCACGAGTGACGCGTTGGTGGTTCTTGTTCACCAGCTCCGAGGCGAAGCAGACACGAGGCAACACATTGGTAAAAAACTCGACCCCTGTCATCGTGCCGTCGGCCTCCCGCTGCCAATGATATATCGGGTAGTTCTTGCGAATCTCACCAATCAGCGTGCGGTATTCCACGCTTCTGATCAAATCTACCAATTCCGGCAACTCCACCAGACGCAACGTCTCTGCCTGGCGATAAGTCTTCATCAAAGTTATCTTTTTCATACTGTCACTATTTACTCATTCAGACCACAAAGGTAATAAAAAAGTGAGACATCACAAAAACTATTTCAAAGAAATAATAATAATTTTGATATACATCTCTTCACTATTCTTATAATGCATTAAAATACAACAGATTAAATTGTGTATGTTTATACTTGAAAATGTATAATACATACATAAATGCGAAGATATTTCAACAAAGCAAGCTCAAAATAGCTCCTTCTGAGTTTCTCGGTAGCAAACCCAAGGTTTCTCGGTAGCTAACTACCAGTCACTCGGCATTAAACTCCCACTCAGTTACCGACTGATTTCTGCTGAGAAAGAGAGTGCAGAGATGAATACACATACACTATATGCATACATTGCATATTTATGTGCATATCAGTAATTTACAAAGAAAATGTAGGTATGTATGCAAAAGAAGTTTATCCACATGTATAATTCACACATGATCCAACTCAGCAACTTATTTGCTTAAATAGGTTCATTTATTCTTCACCAGATTATCCTCGCTGTCTTCGTAATGGTCGGTCTTGTGGAAGATACGGCTGATGCCCTTCATCTGAATCCTGACATGGTCGACAAAACTCTGCCACATGGACTGGTTGCCAATGGTACCATAACCCGTGATGGCCCGACAGCGACGGTCACGAACAAAAACGATCTTACCATACTTCTTCAGATTGAGTGCCATAGAGCCATCCTCGCCGCGTATAATGTCGACTCGATAAGGTTCCTTGCGGCCATAGTCGGCATTATAGGCAAACACCAGGCCACGAACAGAGAGCTCAGGACGTTTGAAGTGCTGAATCCAAAGGAACAAGTCGCGAGCCATCTCAAACAGCTTCAAGCTCAGCTTGGAATGGTTCTCGTCAGGGAAATAGCTCCAAGTAGCCGATGCACAACTCACTCCGGGCTTCAGCAGATGCTCCAACATAACTTCATAATACTGTGGCGGATAGAGCGTGTCGCTGTCGACATCGAAATAGAAGCGCCCTTTGGCATGTTGCAATCCACAGCGACGGGCATAGCCACAGGAGTGCTCGTACTCGGTGTAATAGGGGATTCCAGACTTCTCGTAAATCTCTGCGGTACGGTCCTTCGAGTCATTATCCACACCGATAATCTCTACAGGGTACTTACACTTTATCTCGCTGATGGCCCAAAGACAGGCCTGAAGATGCGCCTCCTCGTTATAGGCAATGATTACAATACTTGCCAGCGGCTCAGGGCTCTGCAGGCGGGCCAGCCGCTCACGAGTCCCGTCAATCACCTCCTGAGGCACCTCGCTAAACGGGCGCCCATAGATAGTCATGTATTTGTCGTACCAGTTTGCCATAATAGGAATATCTTTTGCAAAGGTAGCAAAATAAATCAAGAAAACCAAAAACAATTCATAAAATAATGAAAAGGACAATAAATGTCATTATCGCAATAACGATTATCGTAAACACAATTATTGTAAGTACAATTGTCATAATCACGACAATAAATTTGGCCAATTCAAATATTCTTTGTACATTTGCAGCATAATCGCTACATAAGAATATGAAAATGATTAATCCATTCGTCACCAAAGGCTACGCAGGAGCAGAGTATTTCTGCGATCGCGAAAAAGAAACAAAAGACTTGGTACTCATGCTTACTAATGAGAACAATATGGCTCTGATTTCGCCACGAAGATTAGGGAAAACGGATTTAATACAACACTGTTTTGCCCAAAAGGAAATCAAGAATAAATACTATACTTTTCTCATCGACATATATGCCACTAACTCTCTGTCAGACTTTGTCAGCGTATTCGGGAAATCCATCTTAGAAGAACTAAAGCCAAAAGGCCGCGTCATCTGGGAAGGGTTTGTCTCTACTTTGAAATCACTCCAGCAAGAGATATCGTTTGATATCAACGGGAATCCCATTTGGGGGATAGGATTAGGTAACGTCGCTAATCCGAGCACCACGTTGGACGAGATTTTCAGTTATCTGAGAAATGCCGATAAACCATGTATTGTGGCTATTGACGAATTCCAGAAAATTACAGAGTATCCCCAAGCAAGCAATGTAGAGGCAGCACTACGCACATATATTCAGCGATGCCCCAATGCTACATTTCTTTTTTCCGGTTCCAAACGACATCTGATGGGAGAAATATTCACCTCGCCTGCCCGACCATTCTATCAATCAGTGGTTACAATGGGACTTTCCCCTATCTCCTTAGAAAAATACGAAGATTTTGCCATCAGCATGTTCGAGAAAAACAACAAACACATAAATCGGGATGTCATTGAGGAGGTTTATCATCGCTTTCGCGGTGTAACACAATGCTTACAACGAGTGATGAATGTGCTATACCTTTTTACAGATACAGACCTAACCTGTGAACTCAACATGGTAGACGAAGCCATTAACTACCTGCTCAACATGCTATCTGACAACTATGAAACTCAGTTGAGCCAGATACCCGAGAAACAGAGAAACGTCTTCCGAGCAATTGCCCAAGAGGGGATGGCAAAAGAAGTGTTGAGCGGCACCTTTATCAATAAATACCGTCTCATGTCATCAAGCAGCGTCTCGTCTGCCTTGAAGGCCTTATTGGATAAAGACCTGATTACCCGGGAAAATGGGATGTATATGGTTTATGACCAATTCTTTGCCATGTGGCTTCTTAAAAATGGTAGATGAAGATTTGAATTAACGATGAACAATATCAAGGTACAAACGGCTCTCTTTTTTGATATCGACGGAACGCTGGTGAGTTTCAAGACACACGAGGTCCCGCCATCTACGATATTCGCTCTTACCCAAGCCAAGGCCAACGGACATAAAGTATTTATTGCAACGGGGCGCCCACCGCTGATTATCACCAACCTTGGAGCCATTGAGCATCTGATAGACGGCTATGTGACCATCAACGGAGCCTTATGCTTTGTAGGCGACGAGGTGGTCAGGTGTAAGGATATTCCAAAAGATGCTGTACAAGTAGTTGTTCAGGACGCGAAAGAAAATAACTACGGGCTGATTGTTGTCGGGGAGAAAGATGTGGCTGTTCTCGACCCGAAAGGAGAGGTTGACCAGATTTTCCGTGTTGAGATAGCCGTAGAGAATCTTAACCTGGCAAAGCCGCTGGAGGTAGTTCTTCAGCAGC
This sequence comes from Prevotella sp., assembly GCA_017412705.1. Lineage (GTDB taxonomy): Bacteria > Bacteroidota > Bacteroidia > Bacteroidales > Bacteroidaceae > Prevotella. The sequence goes on along the minus strand of JAFPWS010000038.1, from coordinate 89,044 downwards.
AAATCCTGCAAATAACACCATTCTTCCCTGAGGAGTATGAGTACGAGCTGATGACACGAATTCCAAGTTGCACCTCTGGCCGATGGCATCCAGCCTTCACAGACATCACAGCCAAAGGAGCTGACAAGGGAGAGGGCATTCTGGCGTTGGCATCGCACTTAGGACTGGATCCTCGACACACCATAGCCTTTGGCGATGGTGGCAACGACACCTCTATGATAAAAGCGGCAGGCATTGGCGTGGCTATGGGCAACGCCCTTGAGACTCTCAAACAAGAAGCCGACTACACGACAACCTCCGTTGACGATGACGGCATCCTGAATGCCTTGCGTCATTTTAGTTTGGTATAGATTTCTTTAAATATTCTTTATAGGGCAGATTAAAATCTACCATCTTATAATGAGGTGCCACTTGCCTTTCTTTAGGCTCCCGGAAATCTGTACGGTTATAGCGTGTTTGCAAATACTCCACATAATCACGCACTATCATATACTGTTTACCCTCAAATTCGATAGTAGTATAGTTCTCAAAGACAGCAGGCCGATATGCTATAGTATTGGCCCAGGCTCCAAACAATTCACAATAATTATAATGACGGGAATATTTCCACAAATGCTCTACAACCCATTGAAAAAACATCAAATAACGCCTCCGGCTGGACAACATGGTATCCAGCAAAAAACTTCTTATCCTATTCTTCAAACTATTACCTGGCATTTTCCCACGCATCACCATTAAAGACAGGTTATAAAGGGCAAAGTCTATCTTTCGCAAGCCATTGGCTGGAACCTTATCATACACCGTAATATCCAAAAAAATTCCAGTAACAGCCCCATCCATCTGGACCAAGGTCGTATTGTCATTTATGATTTTTGTAAAGGTCTTGGTAAAATCGTCACCTAACTGATAGTTATACATAGTGAAACCATTAGGCAACATAGAAGGGGCAAACTCTACGAAACGATTGTAGTTCTCACGCGTCATCATTACATCAATATCGTCATCCCAAGGCAAACAGCCCTTATATAGGTGAGCCCCAACAACAGAACCGCCACAAAGAGAATACTGAATATCATGTGACTTGCAAATCTGATCCATGACATCCAATATTTCCAAGCATTTTAGCTGTATAACCCTGACGGCTTCATCCATACTTACAATAATCCCTTATGCCTGCCTAACAGACGTATAATGCCAACCGATAGTGATGCTGGTAGCACCCCCAAGAAGTATAATGCCAAGTTTCTGCATCGCCAACCTTTAAGGCTACATGTTTCAGTAAATGTCAACGGCGAGCACATTACATTCCGAATCTCTCGCTTGGTAAAGGCAGGCGAGATGATAGATTCCTGCTTAAGAATAGAACAAGCCATATAGAAATGAGTCATCATCACCTTATACATTCTTTTATGGAAATAGGGCTCCGACTTGATGCGTTCACTCTCTTTCTTTACCAAAGCCATTGCGTCAATGGTCTTTTGTATCTCAGACTTGTCGATATGATTGCGGCTTTGGAAATTAGACAAAGAACCATAGCGACAATAATAATAATAGGTAATGTCTGGCAAAAGAACAACCCTGGTCACATAGGTTGGCAAATCTATGGTTGTAGAAAAGTCTTCCCAAAAGTTAACCGTTTTATGCCTTACATTATTCTTTATATATACATCTCTCTTTATCAGGAAATTCCACGTGTTCGCTTGTAAAAAGCCATAGTCACTATAAACTCGGTTTGCAAACTCATACTCTTTCAAAAACACAAGAGCAGGATAACAATACTGCGTTTTTCGCACTTCGTTGTCAAACTCCTCTATTCGCTCGTATGAGCCATAAACCATATCCGCATCATAACGCAGAGCATTCTCATATAACAACTCTATGGTGTTGGGGGCTATGACATCGTCTGCATCCAAGTGATATAGATACCTTCCCTGAGCCTCTTCAATGATTCGATTTCTGGCACGCCCCAAGCCACCATTCTGAGGCTGACTGACAATACGGATATCTTTGCCACGAGGATGCGTCTGCTGATATCCTCGGACAATATCCATAGAGCTGTCAGTGCCACAATCATCCAACACCAAGAATTCTATACTTTGGAAAGTTTGAGCCAAAGCAGAATCCATCGTCAGACGAATGTACTTCTCTACATTGTAGACAGGAATACCTACAGTTACTTCGTATGCCATATGTTAAATTCTATGAAATAACTTTGCGGTCATCCTAATCGTAAACACAGAAAGAGCAGGTGGAAGAACCCCCATCAACCAATAGCCAAGATTCTTTATCCGTGCTTGTCGCGAGTGCAGTATTTCACAAAGTGTCATGGGATGCCACATGATATTGCGTATTTCTGCCTTAGTATAAGGTATATCAATGTCGTTTCCTTTAGCCAGAATGCGACAGGCAAAAGAATAGTCGTACATTAAAAGTACAGAATTACGTTTGGCATAATAACTCTTATTACGCAATTCATCCTTGCGTGCTTTCTTCTGTGCGATAGACTCTATAGCCATGTCCATATTCACACGCGATATAGGATGAGAGCGCTTCGCCTTAAAGTCTTTCTTTCGCATGTAATATTGATAGGTGATTTCAGGAAGAAGAACGACACGTGTGACGTAAGTAGGCAAGTCGACCGTATATGTAAAATCCTCTCCATAGCCATGGCCTACAGGCGTCACTCGCAGATTGTTTCTCCGTATCACATCCATCCTAATAAGGTAATTCCAGTTCATCACCTGTATTTCATGGCTATAAGCATATTCTGCATATTCGTCTGGTAGCGTAAAGACTAAAGCAGGATAGGGGAACTGCTCGCTATGCACCGTTTTCTCCTCTTCCACATAAATACGCTCAAAACTACCATATACTAATTCAGCCTCATGTTTCACTGCAGCGCTATATAGCAGTTCTATGGCGTTAGGCGAGATCGAGTCATCGCCGTCAAGTGAATAGAAGTAGCGGCCAGTGGCTTCAGCCATCATACGATTGCGCCCAGCCCCTATACCCATATTTTGCGGTTGACGTAATATACGGATATCCTTGCCACGAGGATGCGTCTGCTGATATCCTCGGACAATATCCATAGAGCTGTCAGTGCCACAATCATCCAACACCAGAAACTCTATACTTTGGAAAGTCTGAGCCAACGCAGAGTCCATCGTCAAACGAATGTACTTCTCAACATTATAAACAGGTATTCCTATCGTTACTTCGTATGCCATAGTTCTATCTCCTCCATCCTGTTCAACTGATAGCCACGAATCTGCACCACTATCAAGTGCAGACGGGTGTGTTGTATCATCTGACGCACCTTGGAGCCTTCCCCGTAATGTCGTATCTGACTGACCGCCTCAGTCCACTGTTCTTCGGCATCACTCTCTGTGGCATCCGCCTTCAAGTATTTCAGTTCCAGAATATAGCTGTGCTCCACCATGGGATAGCGCATCAAGTCGGGCATGAGGAAGAAGTCACAATAACCGTGGTTCAGTTCTACCTCTGGCGCAGTAAGATAGTAGGGATTCAGGTTCAGCAGTGCATTCATGAAGCCCCGCAGGTTGCGCTCTCCCTCAATGAGACTACATACAGAGGTGTTTTCACTGTACATCTTCATCAGCAGATCCATCATCACATGCCAGTTGCCTTCAACGGCCGCCTCGTAATAGGGCATATCAAGGTCGTAGGTGGGCAGGGGGTGTATGCTCTGATACTCTTCCAACAGGTAGTCATAGTATTGGCGGCGTACATTATTATTAGGTATCCCCAGTTTCAACACTGCCCCTACACGTCCGCTGATGGTCAGCATGCCGTAGTAGAAGAGCAGGCTCTTGAACTTCTGCGGCTGGGTGAGATGTTCAGCGGGGAACGACTCGTCGATATTACCCAGGGTATAGCCTTTCTCCGCTATCTCATTGATGATGCCGGTGCGATAGCTGCCTGTCCCGTCGAGCTGTATCAGTTTCTTCATCTTTCCATAGTCGGTACGGGTATTAGGGTCTATCATCTGCTCTGGAGAATGGCCAGACAATATGAGGTTGTTGAGGAAGTACAGCACCATATCGCAGTTGAACATCTTGGGGTCGGTGTCAAGACTTTCCTTGGCAAAACAATAGTTGTCATACCACGGGCGCATTTCCTCGACGATGTCATCCTCGCTGCGTGTTATCTTACCCACGCTCTGGTAATGTTTGAACTGTTCGGTAGCCATCATGTCATGTTATTTGTGTGCAAAAATACGAAAAAAAAAGCATCCGACAAAGTTCCCTTGCATTTATTTGCTTTTTCTTTGCCATGATTCCCTTTTTTTATGTACCTTTGCAGAAAAATCGGAATGCCAGTAGCTACTAGGCAAGTACTGGTGCCTATGATGCCGTTGCCAACTATATCAACATGAATTTTGACGGGTTAAAGGCCTATGTCATCCATCGGGAACTGCCTACGGGAAAAGGATTTGCGGATGTGGTTTTCATCCCTCGTAAAAATGTTGGCATCAACTACGACAAAAAGTCAAAGAAGCATCAATGCTTAATAGAAGAGTGGTAGTCTTTCATCATATTGATGTGATATACCATCATTCAAAGTCGCTGTCCTGCTCGCTTTATATCAATTCATCAAATAAGGACTTCCACCGTTCAGCAACCTTAACCATACTGAAACGCTGCACATTTCTGACAGCAGTCTGAGCCATTGTCTTTCGTAGAGTTGCGTCACCCATTAACATAGAGAGTTTGCTTGCTAAAGCTGCAACATTGCCATTTTCAGCCAAAAGCCCATCTTCACCATCTGTAATAATGGAACGAGGTCCCCAAGGGCAATCAAAAGAGACAACAGGTAAACCACATGCCATTGCCTCCGTAAGAACCATACCAAAGCCTTCAAAGCGAGAACTCAACACAAAAAGGCTGCTATTACAATATTCTTGTTCGACATTGTTAGTACGACCATGAAGCACACAGCGGCTGCGATCAATGCACAATTGGGCTATCTGCTGCTCATAAGTCGTTCGGTCCCCATCACCAAAGACATCCAAACGCCATTCTCCATTTGATTTCTCAACTTGTGACCATGCTTGAAGCAGCAAATCAATTCCCTTTTCATGGGAGTAACGAGCAATAGCCACCACACGTTTTTCCACTAAAGGACTAATAGACGATGGTGTAAAAGATAACGGATCTGGTATAGCAACCACATTATTCAGCTCCGTCCATGTTTCTCGATCTATTTCTGTTAAGACAATGAGCTTATCCAACTTCTGCAGATGAGAAAGAAGGCTATTTGACCAAAACTTGGCAAATAATCTTTTTAAAAAATTTGTTTGTTCTGTGTTGAAATTCCGATAGTTAGCCCGATTTATATGCATCTCGCCAATCTTGCGGCTACCATCCTTGATACCGGTTATAAAATTGATTTCACGACGAAGCAAACTAACAGTAATATCAGGCCGGATGCTCATCAACTCATTAGTCAATGCCTTCCTGAAGCGACGCTGTTTTTTAAGATACACAATAATCTTCCGAACAAACGAACATGTCCATAGTTCTTCGAAATTGATATCCAAATTGATGACCTTAATCTTATCCGACAGCGGATAAAACAACGGTTTATCTTTGCCCTCTGTCAGGATGATTGTGATGTCATAACCAAACTGTTCTGCAAAATAATTGGCCTTGAGCGTCAACACACGCTCTACACCTCCCGCCATATAAAGAGCAGGGGTTGTATATACCAATTTTAGCGGTTCCTTACCCATAGAACATCCGGTTAGTGGGGCAAAGATACGAAGAAAAATAAGAAATAAGAAATAATAAATAAAAAAAAGTTGTATCTTTGCATCGAATATGAAGAAAATCTGTTTTCTGATGGACTCCGTCTTCTCCTATGGAGGAGTGCAAAGAGTGACAGCAGTGATTGCCAAGGAGTTGGCAAAGAACTGCAACATAACAATTGTCACCTTCGACAGAGAGGATGCCAAAGACACGTCATTCTACGACTTGCACGAAGCAGACATCCACTACCGGTTTTTCTCATATCCCGACACTCCCTCCTGGAAGAACTTTTTATGTAAAGCATATAGCTACCTGTATCGGAGGGTCATCCCACAAACACGACAGACTTCCAACTGGTATAGTCACAGTTCATTTCCTTCTGAAAAGAGAAATGCACTGGTGAAAGAGCTGAAGAAAGGAGACTATGATGCCATTATAGGTGTTCACGCCCCATTGGCCGTACGGTTGGCAAGTTGCAGGAAATATTTAAGCGGCACCAAGCTGATAGGATGGATTCACAATTCCTATGAAGCCCTGTTTGGCAAAGAATCTCTCTACATCGGCCCGGAGCTGTGCAAGCATTACGAATGGCAGTTGGAGAAACTTGATGCAACGGTAGTATTGTGTAATGATGATGCCAGTAAGTACCATTTCGCAACACAAGTTATCTACAATCCCCTGACTTTGATTCCAGGAGAGGCATCAACCGGCACCTCGAAAAAGTTCTTGGCTGTAGGACGATTCTCACGACTGCACAAGGGGTTCGACCTGTTGATAGAGGGCTTCCGTATTTTTGCCAAGGAAAACAAAGAATGGACACTCGACATTGTCGGCGAGGGCGTTGAGGAGTCTATGTACCAACAGCTTATCAAAGCCTATAAGCTGGAAGACCGCATCACCATCCATCCGTTTACCAACCGTATTCAGGACTACTATAGTGAGGCACAAATCTATGTGCTTAGCTCCCGTTGGGAAGGATTTGGTTTGGTATTGGTGGAAGCCATGGCCCACGGATTGCCCATTGTATCCTCTGATTTACCTACCAGTAAAGAGATCATGGGCGATTTTGGACTTTACTACATCAATGGCGATGTCAAAGGTTTAGCCCGACAATTGAAACAAGCAACCCAACTGGACTGGCCAATGAAGTCAAAGGAGGCTTTAAAGATTGCCAAGCGGTTTAATTTGGATACCATTATCCGACAATGGCATCAACTACTTGGCGCATCTGAATCTTCCAAGTGAGATGCTCTACTGTCTTACGGATTTCTTCTGGCTTCATCGAGAAATGCTCCATGAAATCTATAATCTGTTGGATATCAACAGGCGACTCATCTGCAGGAGCCTTCAAGACATAGGGCTGTTGGTCGAAGTCGGAGTCTTGCTCACTATATATAAAAGGTATGCCTCGGGTGGCATATTCGCGATTCTTGAGTGTCTTAATGACGGTAATGCCTGAACGATGACGGCCCAAGGAACCTATGGCAAACTGGCACTGGTTGAACACCTCGTCAAGCTGATGGCCAAACATCGTGCCGTGAAATATCACTTTATCCTGTAAATGGTATTTCTCTATGATTGGCTTGAAAACATTTTCCATATAATTAGGATGCACACCACCTACCACATGAAAATAAACATCACGTGATCCCCGATATTCTCCAAGACCTGTTAAAACACGATCAAAAGCATGCCATGGATGTACCTCAGCGACACCGATGAGATGGAGAGACTCTCCCCCAACCCCTCCCTGATTAGGGATGGGAGTGTAAGAATGGAGGGGGATGCTATCAAAGTCGACACCATTGCTGATATTGATGGTACGCTGACCAAAGATTTTATGAGCATCAGAGAAAGTCACCATAGCGTCCATCTGCTGATACAAGCTACGACGGAACAGTTGATCGACCTTCAGCTCCATCCGCATTTTCCAATAGAAGGTTTTGAACTCCGCATCATAAGGATAGGTCGGAATCTCCGTCACAGCATGAATGCCAGCCTTTCGCAGCTTCTTGAAGAAACGAATCAGCCAGGGATTGGCATTCTGGAAACAGCGGGCATAAACAAACTCTATACCTTCATGGATGCAATAATCATAGATGCAGCCATAACTCAAGCGTTGGCTAAGTGCAGCCAGCTTTCCTGTTCCGTAGTCCTGGATGACTTTTCCGTCGACAAAACGGCAACGATGACCTTCCGGAGAGAAATCATAATAGCAGAGACGGACGTCGTAGCCATTCTCCTTCAGTCCTTTTACCTGATAGTGAATCTTCTTCGAGATGCCACTATGCTCAGAAAAGCCATGATAGACCAGAAACAGAATCTTCATCTTTTCATAAAAGAGGTGCTACCTCGAACCCTTTAAAGGGCCGAGGCAGCAAAGAGATAGTCGTAGATACACGAGCAGATGCCAAAGAGTACAATGCCAAGGGTACATACGACGAGAGCAGTACGGGTACTGACCTCGGTAGTAAACATAGGCAGAGGACTATCGGTCTGCTTGATATACATAGCCTTGACTATGAGCAGATAGTAGTACAAGCTGACTACTGTATTGATCAAGGCGATAAATACCACGAAGTAGGCCCAGAAGGAACCTTGCTGGGCAGCAGCCATGAACACGAAGAATTTCGAGAACATACCAGCAAACGGAGGAATACCTGCCAAAGAGAACAGTGCCAGCGTCATGAGGAAAGCCAGCTTGGGGTTGGTCTGATAAAGTCCGTCGTAGCTTGACATCATGGTTGTACCATGATTATTCTGCTCTACCGTTGAGATAACAGTGAAGACTGCCATGTTGGCCACAACATAAACCAGCACATAGTACATCAGTGCAGCCATACCGACCTGTGAAGAGCCGATAACAGCCAACATGATATAGCCTGCCTGTGAGATAGAACTGAAAGCCATGAAGCGCTTAAGTTCCTTCTGACGGATAGCAAACAGGTTGGCAACGGTGATTGAAAGCACGATGACGATGTAGAGCATGTACTCCCAGTACTCTGTCAACGGAGCAAAAGCCTTCATAAGGATGGTCATCAGCGCAAAAGCTGCAGCACCCTTAGAAACTACACTCAGATAACCAGTAACCGGTGTGGGAGCCCCCTCGTAGGTGTCAGCCGTCCAAAAGTGGAAAGGTACGAGTGACAGCTTGAAGCCCAGTCCGCTGAAGAAGAACACCAGACCCATGATGAGCATGGGCAGCTGTGTCTTGTATTCAGCAAAGTAGGCTATGCGCTGAGCCACATCGTCGAAATAGAGCGTACCTGCACTTCCATAGACGAACGACAAGCCATAGAGCATGACACCGCTGGAGAATGTGGCAGTCAGGATGTACTTAGCGGCACCCTCGGCAGATTTCTTCTTGAACTTATCGAAAGCCACCAGACAGGCCATAGGCACGGAGGCCGTCTCAAGTCCAAGGAAGAACAGCAGGAAGTTGCCGCTGGAGGTCATGATGAACATACCCAACAAGGTGGAAAGCACGAGCATATAGAACTCGCCACGGTTCCTCTGAGCCTCATTCTTCAGCCAAGGCTCGGCCATAATCAGCACAATCACCGTACCTATGCTCAGAATAACCTTCATAACATTGGCAGCCTGCGTGGCGACATACATGCCGCCAAAGGCCTCGGCGGGTTCCGACAGGAATGCGATGCGGAAAGGCAATATAAGCATCATGCCGATAGTCAGTCCTCCAAAGACCTCATGGTGATTCTCGCTGCGATGAGATGTGAAGACGTCTATGAAGAAAACAACTAACAAGATGAGCACGAGATAACACTCGGGCACCATATTTAAAAATTGACTATATCCCATAATATCTTTCTCCTATTATTAAATAATGTTCGCGAGAATCGGTCCTACGGCATCGCTGATGACATTGCTGGCCCAGAGTGGGAACAGGCCGAGACCGGCGACACAGGCAATGAGGCAGATGACGGCGACGCGCTCATCCCAAGTGGCATCGGTGAGCTCCAGATAGTGAGGATTCTTGACCTCGCCATAGAGGATTTTACCGACAACACGCAGAATATAAACGGCTGTCACAACGATAGAGGTACAAGCGATGATGGTAGCCACACGATGGAAGGTGTCACCATTCTCGAACGAGCCAACAAAAATGGTCATTTCGGCAATGAAGCCTGAGAAGCCCGGCAGGCCGAGGTTGGCCAGACCAGCAATCACATAACCCACAGCAAGGAACGGCATAATCTTCATCAGCCCATCCAGATAGCGGATATCACGGGTGTGTGTACGGCCATAGATCATACCGATAAGGGCAAAGAAGAGAGCTGTCATCAATCCATGTGAAAGCATCTGCAGAATGGCACCTGTGCAGGAGGTCTTGGTCATCATCAGCAGGGCGAAGAGCACCAGTCCGCAGTGAGAAACCGAAGAATAAGCATTGATATACTTCAGGTCAGTCTGTACACAGGCTGAGAATGCTCCATAAACCACAGAGATGGTAGTCAGGATGAGGAATATCCAGGCCAGCTCGTATGCTGCATCGGGCAACAGGTACATAGCCACGCGGAAACAGCCGTAGCCTCCCAACTTCATCAGCACACCAGCGTGGAGCATCGACACAGCGGTAGGTGCCGAGGCGTGACCGTCAGGTGACCATGTGTGGAAGGGGAACAAGGCGCCCAGCACACCAAAACCGATGAAGATGAAGGGGAAGAACACCTTCTGCGTCTCCACGGGGATATTGTGCATAGCGGCTATCTCGTTGACATTCATCGTGGTTGCACCGCTAAAATAGTAGATGCCCAGGATACCCAGAATCAACAGGGCCGAGCCTCCCATCAGCATCAGCGTCAGCTTCATGGCTGCATACTCCTTGTTGCCGGAGCCCCAGACACCAATCAAAAGGTACATGGGAATGAGCGCAACCTCGTAGAACATGAACATGGTGAACATGTCGGTGCAGATGAAGAAACCATAGACACCTGTAGACAGCAGCGTAAACCAAAGGAAATACTCCTTGGTCAGAGGCTTCAGCTGCCATGAGGCGAAGGTTCCTGTGAAGACAATGATGCTCGACAGCAACAGCATAACCACACTGATACCGTCGACACCAACAGAATAGGCAATATTAAGAGGCTTGAACCAGGGTGTAGAAGCCGTCAACAGCATTACGTCGGTATTACCTGCTGCACGCTGCTGAACGAAATAGATGGTCAGCCATACGGACAGGGCCAGCAGACACGAGGCGCCAGCCACCATCACACCACGCACCTGATTGAGCGACTTGGCCAGCCAAAGGCCCAGCAACATCAGGGCGGGAATTACTACGAATAATGTTAATATACTCATTTTCGATATTTCGTTATGACGTTATTTCGTTATTACGATTAAATTGCGAGCAATACGAGCGTCAGCGCTACCGTTCCCGTCAGGAACCATACGGCATACTGGCGCACATCGCCACTCTGCCAGGGACGCAAAGACTCACCAGCCTCGTTGGCACCCCATGCCATGAAGTTGAACGTGCCGTCAACCACGTGACGGTCGAACCATGCAATAGGAGTAGAGATGCAGCGGAAGATGATGCGATGGGTGACATACTGCCAAATCTCGTCCTGATAGAAACGCTTGTAAGCAGCCTGATGTAGACGTGGGAACTGCTTGTACAGACGGTCTGCAATGGGCTGACTCTCGCCCTTATAAATATAGGTAGCAAGACAGATGCTCAGAATGGCAATAACCGTAGATGTAGCAGCAATCTGCGTGTCGAAGTGGATGGTGTAGTCAGTACCCTCAGCACTGACAAACTGGCCGAAGCTGCCACCCCACCCTGCAAAGCCTGCAATGGTAGAGTAGATACCTACACCCATCGTAATCACACAAAGCACAATCAGAGGGACAGTCATCGTAGCAGGTGCCTCATGGGGCGTATGGTGCTCGTGGGCCTCAACGTTCTCAGTACCCCAGAAGATACCGTAGTACAGACGGAACATGTAGAAGGCTGTCATAGCAGCGATACCTGTCATAATCCAACCCACCACAGGGCTGTAGGCGAAGCAGGCTGTGATAATCTCATCCTTCGAGCTGAAGCCCGAGAAGAAAGGAATACCAGCAATGGCAAAGCAGCTGATGAGGAACGTGATGTTGGTAATCGGCATATACTTACGCAAGCCACCCATCATAGCCATCTCGTTAGAGTGGACAGCATGGATGATACAACCAGCGCCAAGGAACAGGCAAGCCTTGAACATGGCGTGGGTAAACAGGTGGAACATACCAGCCATGAAGCCCAGCTGAGCATGATTGTCGAGCACACCATGATGACCAGGCAGCGAAACGCCAAGAGCCACCATCATGAACGCAATCTGTGAGATGGTCGAGAAGGCCAGCACACGCTTGATGTCACTCTGAGCACAAGCCACAGCAGCAGCATAGAAAGCGGTGAAGACGCCTACCCATACCACAATCGACATCTGAGGCTGAGCGTACTCAACCCAGAGGGGGAACATACGGGCAATCTGGAACACACCAGCCACCACCATCGTAGCAGCGTGAATCAGAGCCGATACAGGCGTAGGACCCTCCATAGCATCGGGTAGCCAGATGTGCAAGGGGAACATGGCACTCTTACCGGCACCACCGATGAACATCAGCACCAGAGCAGTAGGCAGGATAAAGCCTGCGGCGGCAACGGCCTTGGCTGCATTACCGGCAATGAACGGAGTGGTACCCTCGCCCATCACGATGTTGCCAGCAAACGAGAAGCTGAACGAATCGGTATAGTAGCCAAAGAGCAGAATACCAATAAGGAAGAACATATCAGCAAAGCGCGTCACGATGAATGCCTTCTTGGAGGCAGCAATGGCGGGCTTCAGCGGATAGTAGAATCCAATCAGCAGATAAGAACTCACACCTACCAACTCCCAGAAGGTATACATCTGGAAGATATTAGTGGCCAACACCAGTCCAAGCATGGACATAGTGAAAAGGCTCAGGAACGCATAGTAGCGCTGGAAACCCTTCTCGCCATGCATATAGCCAAATGAATAGATGTGAACCATGAACGACACCGTTGAAATAACGATGAGCATCATTACCGAAATGGGATCCAAGAGAATACCCATGTCGAAGTGCAGATTACCCAACGGCAACCAGGTGAAGTTGTAAGGAACAAGTGTGGGGAACGTTCCATCAGTCAGGCGATCAGCAGTAAAATAGCTGAAAGCCGTCATATAGGACAGCACTGTCACCAGTCCTAATGATGTCGTGCCGATAAGACCTGCGGCCTTATGCGACATCTTCATGCCTGCCAACGCCAGAATCACAAAGGACAGCGCAGGCAGCAGAAGGATCAGAAAGGAATAACTATAAATCGTTTCCATAATCATTTACCATTTCATATTCTTAATACTGTCAACGCTATCGCTCTTGAAGTTGCGGTAGACATTGATGATAATTGCTATAGCCACTGCCGACTCTGCCGCAGAGACACCGATGGAGAACAGGGTCATGAACATGCCCTCCATAGAGTCCGGGAACAGCAGACGGTTGAAAGCGGCGAAATTGATGTCAACGGCATTGAGGATAAGCTCTACCGAAATCAGCATGGCAATCAGGTTGCGGCGTGTGACAAAGCCGAAGACGCCAATGAAGAACAATAGTGCACTAAGCACAAAATAACATTCTACAGGTACCATAGCTTACTTCTCCTCCTCTTTACGTGAAACAACCAAACCACCAATGATGCATGCCAGCAGGAACAACGAGATGAACTCAAAAGCGAGTACATACTCATAACGACCTGCGCCCACCAATGCCTGTCCGATGTTCTTCATCGGCACCTCCACATCGGGAGCAGCATAACCTGCAACCAAGAACTGATTCTTGAGCAGCACCAGAATAACCGTAGCACAACCGATAAGGGACAACAGGCCACCCCAAAGGACACGACTGCCCTTCATGCGTTCTGTCAGTCCCTGCAGAGTGCGTTTAGAAACCAGCTGGATTGCAAAAACGTAAATCATCGTCACGCCACCAGCGTAGACACTGATCTGGGCAGCACCCAGATATGTATAATCAAGCAGGAAGTAAAGACCTGCCACGCCAAAGAGCACAAACAACATGAATGTTGCAGCTCGCATGATTCGCGTCGTTGTCACACACATCACGGCAGAACCGAGAATGACAACGGCAAGAATGCAAAACATGATCATATTTCCCATAGTCCTTACTTCGTTTTAGTGTTAAACTTACCTATTGTCAGTGAAGCACCACCATCGATGAGGTTGGGGAGTGAGCCACCCTGGTAAACCTCCTTGTCCAGATGGAGCACCAACTTCGAGCGGTCAAAGACAGCATTCTCGAAATCATTCGTAAACTCTATCGCATCGAAGTTGCAGGCATTGGTACAAAGTTGGCAGAACATGCAGTCGCCAAGGTCGTACTGATAGTCGTCCAGCACCTTCTTTTTCTTGCCCGTCTCGGGATCCTCAGCCATATGGCTGGTTATCTTGATGGTTCCGTTAGGGCAAGACTTCTCACACAAGGTACAAGCCGTACACTTGTAACTGCCGTCCTCATTGCGCTTGAATACCAAGCGGCCACGATGGCGGCTGGCCACATGAAGTGTGGTCTTGCGGTTCTCCGGATACTGCTCCGTCGACTTGTTGGTAAAGAAGTCCTTGAAATATTCCTTCCAGGAGGTCTTCATACCGACAGCCAACGTCTTCAAGCCGTGTCCGAGTTCTCCGAAATATGTTTTATTATCTTCCATATCTTTTCTAGTATTTCTAGATCTTCTAGATTTTCTAGTACACCTTATTTAATATATAAGCCTAAAGCCACCACAACGGTCATCAACACAAGGTTGATGAGAGACAGCGGCATCAGATACTTCCACTCCAGCTTCAATATCTGGTCGATACGCAGACGGGGGAACGTCCACTTAACCCACATCAGAATCCAAACCAAGAAGAAGGCCTTACCCATAAACCATACGATACCGGGAATGTAGTTCATCACCTGGTCGAAGGCACCAACTCCAATATTGACAGGTGCCCAACCACCGAGGAATACAGTAGCGGCAATACCTGCGATGATAAAGAGGTTGAGGAACTCGGCGAGGTAGAAGAAGCCGAAGCCCATACCACTATATTCGGTATGATGACCTGCAGTAAGCTCACTCTCAGCCTCAGCCATGTCGAAGGGGCCGCGATTTGCCTCAGCGTTACCTGCAATGAGGAACACGAAGAAGGCGATGATGGCAGGGATATGCCCCTGGAAGATAAGCCATTTCCAAGGACCTGTCTGAGCCTCCACGATACCGCTCATCTGCATGGTACCCGTCAGGATGACAGCAGTAATCAGGCAAAGGCAGAGCGACATCTCGTAGCTAATCATCTGCACAGCACCACGCATAGCAGAAACTACAGAATACTTATTATTCGAGCCCCAACCTGCGAGGAAGATACCAACCACACCTATCGAAGAGATAGCTGTGAGCAGGAACACACCTACGTTGAAGTCAAGCACTGTAGCGCCATTGTTCCAAGGCAGGAACGAGAAAGCACCTACGGAGCCAATGATTACCAAGAGAGGAGCCACGAGATAGAGGAACTTATCGGCCTTATCGACGATGAAAATCTCCTTAATGAGCATCTTCAACACATCGGCAAACACCTGTAATAAGCCCCAGTAACCTACACGCATCGGGCCCAGACGGCACTGGAAGTAGGCACAAACCTTACGCTCCATGAATATCAGTACGATAGCTATCAGTGCATAGCCTACAAGAATAGCTGCACCGACAATCACGCACTCAATCAATATCGACAGAAAATCTCCCAAACCAAAGGTTTCTCTCAGGAGAGCGTCGAACCATTGTGTAATAATACTAAAATCAAACATAATCCTTCGCTTTTATCTGTCAATATCAGGAATAACAACGTCAATAGCGGCACAAGTAGCAATCAGGTCGGCAATCTTCTGACCACGCAGCATCGGGTCGAAGGCACCAACAAGCGAGAGACCCATCGGACGCATCTTCATGCGATACGGGCTCTTGTCGCCACGAGAGTCAAGATAGACGCCAAACTCACCAGCCACACCCTCTACGGAGTAGTACCACTGTCCCTCAGGACACTTAATGATAGGCTTCTGCTTGACGTAGAAGTCGCCCTCTGGAATGTTATCGATGAGCTGTTCGATGATATTCAGGCTCTGATACATCTCATTGATATGAATGAGATAGCGTCCCATTGAGTCGCAGCTGTCGAGAGTGCACTGTTCCCACTCCACCTTATCGTACATGTCGTAAGGATGATTCTTGCGCACATCGTTCATCCAACCAGAAGCACGTCCGGCAGGACCCGTAACAGCGTAGCTGACACAATCCTCAAGGCTCATCGGGCCACAGTTCTCAAGACGGTTGTGGGTAATGATGTTGTCGCCGAAGATGTCCATATACTCCTGAATCATCGGACGCAGGTACTTCACCAAATCCTTACAGTTTTTGACGAAGTTAGGATCGATGTCATCCTGCAAGCCACCTATTCTATAATAGTTCTGAATCAGGCGTCCGCCAGTGGTCTCCTCCATGCAGTTCAGCACGTGCTCGCGGTCGCGCATACCATAAAGCATACCAGTGAGAGCACCCAAGTCCTGAGCCACACAAGAGGTGTAGAGCAGGTGAGAATCCAGACGCTGAAGCTCATCCATAATAGTACGGATATACTTGATACGGTCTGTCAACTCAACCTCCAGAGCCTCCTCTATGACTCCTACCAAAGCGTGGCGATGCTGCATAGCACCCAGATAGTTCAGACGGTCGGTCAAAGCCAGTGTCTGGGGATATGTCATGCCTTCCCACATTTTCTCAATGGCACGGTGAATATATCCCAGATGGGGATAGATGCGCTTTACGATCTCACCGTCGAGCACGGTCTGCAAGCGAAGCACGCCATGGGTGGCAGGGTGCTGTGGGCCAATATTCAAGACATAGTCATCGCTGCCGAAAAGCCTGTTTTGCTTCGACTGCAAGTTGCCGTCCTTGTCAATGAAATACTCCAAGCCATAGTCAGGCTCGTTATCATCTTCCAATGTATACTTGTCGTTGAACTTCCAGTCTTTGCGGAAGGGGTATCCTTGGAAGTCACTACGCAAGAACAAACGGCGCATATCCGGATGACCAAGAAACACGATTCCGTAGAAATCGTACACCTCGCGCTCAAGCAGATCGGCAACACGCCAGATATTTGATACAGTAGGCAGATAGGCCACCATCTCGCCCTCCATTGCGCTGGTACCGTTAGACGACATGCCATCGCCGCAAACCTGCTGCTTGGCATTCATCTTCACTGAGCAACGCTCGTGGGTCTTGGTGTTCTCAAGGATATATACGCAACCGAGTCCCTCTTCTGCACCGAAGTCCTCGCCTACGATGGTAACAAGATAGTCAAAGCCCTTCTTGTCCTTCAAGTTCTGCATCTCCTGTGCAAACTTGTCAAAATCAAATGATAAGAACTCTAACTTCATGCTTTCTCCTCCTCTACTTTAGCATCTGCCTGAGCAGACTTCATCTCTTCAACAAACTCCTGGGGAACATCGGTGATCACCATTGGCTCGCGACGATGGTCGCCATGCTTCCGGCGGAATGTCAGCTCCTCGTTTGATACTCCAAGCTCGCGCTCTTCAGCAGTCTGCTTATGGTTTGCGCCTCCAAGGAACTTCTCGATCTTCACCTTACGCTGCAGCTGCATCATGCCGTACATGATAGCCTCCGGGCGTGGAGGACAGCCAGGAATAAACACATCTACGGGCACAATTTCCTCAATACCCTTAACTACATGATAGCTTGACTTAAAGGGACCACCGCTGATAGCACAGCCACCGACAGCAATTACATACTTCGGCTCAGCCATTTCGTCATACAGGCGTTTCAAGGCAGGCGCCATTTTGTGGGTAATCGTACCGGCGCACATAATCAGGTCGGCCTGGCGGGGGGAATTACGTGTCACCTCGAATCCGAAGCGCGCAAAATCGTAACGGGCACAGCCACAGGCCATGAACTCAATACCACAACAAGAGGTGGCAAAGGTCAGTGACCACAAAGAGTTTGAGCGTCCCCAGTTGATGAGTTGGTCCAGCGTACCCGTAACCACATTGACACCACCCTCGTGGAGCTCGTCAACGATTTTCTCCAACGACGAGTTGTCGTTCCACTCGTCGTAGGGAATACTCTTGATGTGAGGCCTTCTTACTTCCATTCCAAATCTCCTTTCCGCCAGGCATATGCCAAGCCTAAAACAAGAACTACCAGGAAGAAGCCGATACTCAACAGAGCCATCGCGCCGAACTCCTTCACAACCACTGCCCACGGGTACAGGAACACTGTCTCCACGTCGAACATCAGAAACAAGATGGCAAAGAGGTAGAATCCCACTGATACGGGCAGCCAAGAGCTGCCTCGTGTAGGTATACCACTCTCATACGGCTCGCCTTTCACCTTCGCATAAGACCGCGGTCCTATAAGCTTGGCTACGACATAAGCCGCCACCACCAATGTTAGTGCCGTCACCAGGACGGTAATTAACAAAGTAAAGTTCATAAAAATGCTTAAAATATTATATTGAATTCAATTTGTGTGCAAAGGTACTAAAAAAAATGCAGAAAAAGGGCATAAATATGAAAAAAGATAAAAAGAAAAATAAAAGCCGTTGCCTCAAAAGACAACGGCCTGTATCATTTAGCCTTGGGAAACGCTTCTTCAGATAACTCCTTGAAGAAGTCGTACTCCAATATAACACTGATTCTCATCAGCAAGCGCACGTCCAAACTTTTCCTCTTGAAAATGTTGTAGACGTTGGTGCGCTCACAGGGAATCTGTGTCGCCAACCAAGCTGCTGACTTTCCCTGCTTTCTTAAAATCTCTTCGATGTGTTTACCTATGTTCATACCTTCAGCCTTAAATTTAGTTCCTTAATTCTTCTTTTCTCGGCTGCAAAGGTACGGAATAAATCTCAATATATCAGCACTTTATTGTGGAAATGTTTTCTAAATGAACATTTAAATTGCAAGGCTTGTCCAATGCAAGCATTGGGCTGTTGAACATGTAGCAACGGACAGGCTGTTGGAGTGATAGTTGTACTCCATTTAGCATAGACACGCTATATATTATTTAGTTAGGTACGCGAGAATCCCTTAAAGGAAAATGAGACATTGATGCCTATATTAAAGAAAAAAGTTGTACCTTTGCAGCCGCATGATTAAGTTTTTAGACCTAAAAGGCATTACCCAGCTGTACGCCAAAGAAATACAGAAGGCTGCCGACGACGTCATCAGTTCGGGTTGGTATTTGCAAGGAAAAGCCAATGCTACCTTTGAACAGCACTATGCAGAATACATCGGTACAAAGCATTGTGTAGGGGTTGCCAATGGATTGGATGCCCTTATCTGGATATACCGTGCCTATATGGAAATGGGACTGATGCAAGAAGGCGATGAGGTCATAGTACCTGCCAACACTTATATTGCCTCCATTTTAGCAATTACCGAGAATGGACTGAAGCCGGTTCTGGTAGAGCCTGATATCGAGACACTGGAAATGGACGACCAGCTTATAGAACAGGCCGTCACGCCTCGCACCCGCTCAATCCTCATTGTTCATCTTTATGGTCGCTGTGCCTACACGGAGCGCATTGGCGAACTATGCAAAAAGCACCGTCTGAAGCTGGTGGAAGACAATGCACAGGCTCACGGATGCCGTTATAGTGAGATACGAACTGGTTCGTTAGGTGACGCTGCAGGCCACAGTTTCTATCCAGGCAAGAATCTGGGAGCCTTGGGCGACG
The DNA here is from genome assembly GCA_017412705.1 of Prevotella sp. Taxonomy (GTDB): domain Bacteria; phylum Bacteroidota; class Bacteroidia; order Bacteroidales; family Bacteroidaceae; genus Prevotella. Next base: position 69,459 of record JAFPWS010000038.1, on the reverse strand, counting down.
GTGGGGCCATAACAACTAACGACCCTGCACTGGCAGATTGCATCAGAGCATTGGCCAACTATGGCTCGGAGCGCAAGTATGCTTTTAAGTATAAGGGGCGTAACAGCCGTTTGGACGAAATCCAGGCAGCTATCCTCGACGTCAAGCTACGCCATCTTGACGACGACAATCATCGCCGTCAGCAGATAGCGCACTACTATTACAAGCACATTAGCAATCCACTTGTCCAGCTACCGACGCTACTTGACGATGCTCAAAACGTCTACCATATCTTCCCCATTCTCTGCACTAAGCGAGACCGCTTGCAGCAATATCTGACAGAGCAAGGCATACAAACACTCATCCACTACCCTATCCCACCCCATCAGCAGGAATGCTATAGAGAGTGGAACACCATGAGTCTGCCAGTCACTGAACAGATACACCGGCAAGAGCTTAGTCTGCCCATCAGTCCTGTACTGACAGACGAAGAGGCCATGGCAGTTGTCAAAGCGTTAAATAACTTCCAATAATGAACAGTAAATAATGTGCAAAATCGTACAATATTCCACCTGTTTAGCAGTTATATAAATACATAACGACTATTGCGCATGATAATATATCTACTCGGAGCATTTATATTAAGTACACTTTGCGGGTTTGTCTTCACCCCTCTTATACTCGACTTTTGCAAGCGTAAGAAACTCTACGACATTCCCAACGAACGAAAAGTCCACAAGAACGCCACCCCGCGATTGGGAGGCATTTCCTTCTTTCCCAGCATGCTCACTGCTTTTGTTGTCATACTGCTATTCACCCCTGCTTTAGGCCAGCAGACCCTTCCCGTCAACGTATGGAGCGTGATGTTCCTGTTAGGACTGCTACTCATTTATGGCGTTGGCATTGTAGACGACCTGGTAGGACTGAACGCCACTACAAAGTTCTTCGTACAAATCGTCACTGCCTCGCTGTTTCCCATGGCTGGTCTATATATCAACAACCTCTATGGCCTGTTGGGAATCTACGAGATACCTTTTTATATCGGATGCCCACTGACCATCTTCGTTCTGGTTTTCATTGACAATGCCATCAATCTTATTGACGGTATTGATGGGCTGGCAGCGGGATTGTCACTATTGTCGCTGGCTGGATTCCTATTGTATTTCATTTATCACGACGTGTTTGTCAACACCTACAATATCCTCGTAGCAGGCATGATGGGAGCTCTGATTGCCTTCAGCTACTTCAACCTATACGGCAAGGCGGAACGCAACACCAAGATATTCATGGGCGACTCCGGCAGTCTCTCGTTAGGTTTCATCCTCGGCTTTCTTGCTGTCAAGTGTACCATGAACAATACGGCCATCTGGCCTGCACGTCCTGATGCCTTAATCGTTCCACTGACACTACTCTTTGTCCCGACAGCTGACGTGGTGCGTGTTACCCTGCACAGGCTCTGTCATCACAAGCCACTCTTTCTGGCAGACAAGAACCACATTCACCATAAACTGATGAGAGCAGGACTGACCCAGCATCAGACACTGGCAAGCATTCTCCTGCTGGCTGTCAGCTATATCGTACTGAACAGCCTGCTCTATGTTGTGCTGCCTGTAACGCTTATTGTCATCATTGACATTGTGCTCTACTGCCTCTTCAATGTTTGTATTAACCAAAAGACGAAAGCAGTAGCATGAAAAGAGTCATTGACCTTGTCATATCCGCCTGCTGTCTGGTAGTGTTCTCGCCTTTGCTGCTGGTATGCTATTTAGCCATCAAACTTGGAGGCGGACCTGCCATCTATAAGCAGGAGCGCATCGGCAAGGGAGGTAAGCCCTTTTTCATCTATAAGTTCCGCAGCATGGTAGTAGACGCAGAGAAGGAAGGTGAGGAACTGCTGCAACAGGATGACGACCCACGACTGACCAAGACGGGACGCTTTCTGCGCAATCACCACCTGGACGAGCTACCACAATTGTGGAATGTGTTCAAGGGAGACATGGCCTTCGTAGGACCACGCCCTGAACGAAAATATTATATTGATCAGATTATGCAGCGTGACCCTCGCTACCAGCAACTCTACGTTCTGCGCCCCGGCGTCACCAGCTATGCCACCCTGAAGAACGGCTATACTGACACCATCGATAAAATGCTGGTCCGCTTAGAAATGGACCTCCACTACCTCGAACACCAATCATTATGGACAGATATGAAAATTCTGCTAAAGACATTTACTAATATTGCCTCCGGGCGCATCTTCGTTGTGGCTTGGTGTCTCCTATGCCCTGCGCTGGCTCATGCCCAGAACACACTAAGCACCCGCATTACCTACGACCTGGCCGCAGAAGCCGCCGTAGGGACAGGCGACTATACGGCATTCCAGCTTGTATCCAATCGCCACCATGTGCTGGGCACTCGCTCCAATACCGCTTATCTGCGTGGGTCCGTCACCGTAGAGCATCCTTTCACCGGCAATCTGACATTGTCCGGTACCGTCGATGCTATCGGCTCGCTGCATGCTGACCACAAGGCCTATCTACAACAGTGTTTCGTAAACCTGTCGTACAAGTCATTTTATATCGAAGCCGGCACTCGCGAGGACAATCAGATTGTCCGCGACAACCTGCTCTCTTGTGGTTCGTTCGTCAAAGGCACCAATGCCAAGCCCATCCCACAGATACGTATAGGCACCAATGGCTTCTGGAACGTGCCACTCACTAAGGAATGGGTACAGATAAACTTCGACTTCGGCTATGGCAAGTTTCTCGATGACGGCTATCGGGAAGACATCTTCTTCAAGACCAAAGGCGTAAACTCCTTCTACATCACCAACGCCTACTATCACCAGAAGCACCTCTACATCCGCAGCAACCCCACAAAGCCTGTTTTCGTCATGGTGGGTATAGAGCATGCCGTACAGTTTGCAGGCAAGAACCACCGATATGTTGATGGTACGCTGATCACCAAGGAGAAACCCTCTAACCTGAAGGCATTCTGGAATGTCATACTGCCCCTGGGCGACAGCAACTATTACGCGGACAACGCTTTTGAAGACTGGGTTTACGGTAACCATATCGGTGTCATGACCTATCAAATAGGTTGGAATATCAACCGAAACCACCAACTGCAGGCCTACCTCGACAACCCATTCGAAGACGGTTCCGGAGTACGCAAAGGCAACGGTTGGGATGGCCTGTGGGGACTGCAATACAGCAACCGCTCACCTGGCAGGCAGTATGTTCGTGGGGCTGTCTTCGAGTATTTCCAGTCCACTAACCAGTCAGGTCCCCTCCACTGGGACAGCGGCGACTATCCGGAGCCTGTTCGCAGCCAGGTTACCGACTTCGTCACAGGCGACGACAACTACTACAATCATAATTTCTACGGAGGCTATGCCTACTATGGCATGGCAATGGGCAATCCGCTCATCACTTCACCTATTTATAATAAGGATGGTAACATGACATTCCTTGACAACCGCATCAAAGCGTGGCACCTTGGTGTGAACGGCGAGCTGACCGACCACTTGTCCTACCTCATTAAGGGTTCCTACCGCGAGGGTTGGGGCACCTACTCCAAGCCCCTTACTGCCAAGCACTACTCCTTCGACGCCATCATTCAGGGCATTTACCAAAGCGGCCCTTGGCAGTTTAGTGCCGCTTATGCCTTCGACAAAGGCAACATCTACGGCGATTGCAACACGTTCAACATTAAAATCGGTTATCATGGCAAAATACTTTAAGCTTTTGGTTATAGGCTGCTGCATGATGGTTATTGGCATGTCCTCCTCCTGCCAGGAAGGTGGCGAGGCTGGCGATTTTTGGGGTCAATGGCGCCTGGAAGGCTCCGACACCAAGTATATCAGCTTCTCGGGCCACCTTACCCTCTTCCGCAGCATCAATGAAGGCGAGGTCTTCGGCAAGTTCCAACATACGGGCGACAGTCTCTTCATCCAGTGTTACTCCATCCATGGTGCAACCGCAGACACCACTTTGGTGGAAAACACTTTCGGTTTCAAGCCCTTCACCGACATACGCCTCAAGATAGAAACTTTCACGTCAGACCGTTTGGTAGTCAGCAAAGACCGGCAGACATGGAGTCTCTATAAGTATTGACGGCAGAAGCTTTGAAGGACAATCATTCAGAATAGGGATTTCCCCCATGCAGTTTAGGGGAAATCCTTTTCATTTGCATCACTTTCTTCGTAATTTTGCAACGTGAAAACAAAGATACAGAATGTCGAACAATTAAAATAAGTACAACTATGAAGAAGATGATGATAGCCCTGGTAGCAATGTTGTTTGTAGCAACAACGGGCAAGGCAATGAGCTACGAGCAGGCACGCAACGAGGCCCTGTTCCTCACCGACAAGATGGCCTATGAGCTGAACCTCACCGACGAGCAGTACGAGGCTGCCTACGAAATCAACCTGGATTACCTCATGGGAGTCACCAGCTACGACGACGTCTATGCCACCTACTGGGAGCGTCGCAACCTGGATATGAGCTACATTCTGCTCGACTGGCAGTGGGAAGCCTTCTGTGCAGCCAGCTACTTCTACCGTCCGCTCTATTGGGACGGAGGCTACTGGCACTTCGGAATCTACGCCCGCTATCCGCATCGCGACTACTTCTACTTCGGACGCCCCGTGTTCTATGCCAGCTATCGTGGTGGACACGCCTGGCACCGTGTAGGAGGACACGGCTGGTACTACAGCCGCCGCACCACCTTCCACACCGCAGGCCGGTCACACTTCGGCATGCTGGACCGCTGGAACCGTGGCGACTTCCGCAGCACACACCGTCATAGCGGCTCACACCACAGCACCTACGGAGGCAACCGCATCAGCTCCACCCGCACCACCGTCCACAACGGTCGGACCCTGGGTAACCACAGGTCTACCTACGAGAGTGGTCGTTCCTTCGGCAGCAGCCGCAACAGCAATAGCAGTTACACAGGCCGTAGCCATAGCAGCACCTACAATCGCGGCAACAGCAGCTACTCAGGCAGCAGCCACAGCAGCGGTTCCTTCTCCGGACGCAGTCATAGCAGTGGCTCCTTCAGCGGCAGCCGCAACAGCAGCTACAGTAACAGCGGCTCGTTTGGCAGCAGCCCCAGCCGCAATAGCAGCAGCGGAGGGTCGTTTGGCGGTAGCCGTAGCAGCGGCTCATTCAGCGGAGGCCACAGCAGCTCCAGCCACAGCAGCGGCGGCGGAGGAGGCCACAGCAGCAGCGGAGGCCGCTCCTTCGGCGGACATCGTTAGGATGCGCACCTCGGCGTTCAGCATGCGTTGCACCTCACGCATAGAGCAATGGGCATAGACCGCAAGGATGGCTTTGTTAATGATTCCGTGACCAACGGCCACCACCCGCATTCCCGGGTAGGTGGTCGTTAACCATATTAATATATCGCGCGCACGCGTAAGAAGACGCTCCTCCGACTCGATATCCTCGGGCCACACCTCGCCTTTCAGCTCAGGGATGAAGCGCCCCGTAAACGAACCCCAGTCGCGTTCCCGGAGCAGCGGCGTGGTCACCACCCGCAAGCCGTGGGGAGCGGCAATCACCTCAGCCGTCTGGACAGCCCGCCACAAGTCGCTCGCCACAACAGCATCGAGCCGCTCACCCGACAGCCGCCGTGCAACTTGGAGCGCCTGTTCCCTGCCCCTTTCGTTCAGTTCACCCTGTGTCTGTCCCTGCATCACCTGTCGCGCATTGTCGACAGTCTCGCCGTGACGTACCAGAAAAATCGTTGTCTCCATGCCTGCAAAAGTACGAATAAGTGAAGAGAAAACCAAATGATATTTGGATTTTCTTCATCCCACGATGACGCGTCTGAATTCGCCTGCAGGCGTAACATGTTTTGCCTACAGGCGTAACATCTTTCGCCTGCAGGCGAAAGAATTTTTGCCTATAGGCGAAAGCTCTTCCGGCACCGACAAACCACCACGAAGCTGGGGGACAACCAAGGACTTCCGGCAGGCAAAGCCATACGGCAGAGCGCAACGCCCTGCTGCCTGCTGATTCTTTTTTCCATGGAAATCCTTTGCAGTTTCGGAAATAATGCGTATCTTTGCCAACGAAGAACAAGCGTAAGACAACCATGTCAGAAGAAAAAAGAATCAAGATAATCAACATGATTCGCGACACCATCCGCGAGGCTGAGCCCACGGCTCAGATTATCCTCTATGGTTCGCGAGCACGTGGCGATGCCCGCAGCGACAGCGATTGGGACGTACTCGTATTGGTGGATAAGCCGCAGACAAACTTGAGTGACTACAGCCGCCTGTGCTATCCTGTATACTACAAGGGACTTGACTATGGTGAGGAAATCAACGCCACGCTCTATACACAGAAGGAGTGGAACGAGGCCCCACCGTCCTTGTTCAAGTACAACGTGACAAATGAAGGAGTAAGACTATGAGTTTAAGTGAAGCAGACAGGAAATCGGTAGTTGCTTACCGACTGGAACGTGCAGAAGCCACTTTCGCAGAAGCCTTAGGTGTAGCGGAACGCGGCTGGTACAACCTGTCTGCCAATCGGCTCTATTATGCTGTCTATTACGCAGCCTCAGCACTCCTTGTCAGCAAGGGCTTGCCAACACACGGAGCCATGCAGGCGTGAGGTCCCTGCTGCAACTCCATTTTGTCAAGACAGGCGTCTTGACTTTAGAGGAAGGCGCACTTGTCGGCATGTTGTTCAACCTTCGACAGAGTGGAGATTACGAAGACTTCAAGCAAGTCACAAAGGAACAAATCGACGAACTGGCTCCAATGACTGCCCTATTGGTTGACAAACTCAAGACCCTCATATAAGACTGGAAAAAGAACTTTTAGAGAAATAAACAACAATAAAGTGTAACCCCTTAAAACCGACAGCCTATGAGCTGAAATTAATTAAGTACATTGGGATGAGGCCGCACCAGGTGCCGCCCGACCACAGGGACAAATCAAAGGGCGACAAGCCCAAAATTAAAATAAACAAAATTATTAACTTACAGGTTAGCGTTCCTGTTCGTACTTTTAAATAGATATTGAGCTTTTGCTCTTTGTTCTCAGAAGTAGAATACCGCCAAAACATTCGTCACAGAGGACAGGCAGATAAAAGTCCACGCTTGATAGGCGTGGACTATTCGTGTTTGTTTGTGATAGGTCACTTGGCGGTAACCATACTTCGGATAAGTATCGAATAGTTCCGTTTTTTTTATTTTATGTAATGCAATATGAAGGTAAGACTACTACTATTACTTCTGTCCGTCGTCACGACTGTATGTGCCGAAAGTATTACCATCCGGCAGAAGAGTGGCAATGAGACCATTTTGGAGTTATCCACCAACCCGGTCATCACCTTTGAGGGAGAGAACATGGTTGTGACAAATGACTTCACTACCATCAGCATTCCGCTTGATGACATTGACGACTATCAGGTGGGAGCCGTTTCCGGGATTCATGAGACATCTGCCGCTCCTCAATACCGTGACGGTCATATCATATTCACAGGTATCAAAGAGAATACGTCTGCTTCCGTCCACACTCTTGACGGAAAGGCCATAGGCGGGTATGCCCCCGACAGTTCGGGCATCCTTGATATCAATATGGGAAGCCTGCCGAAGGGCGCTTTTATCATCAGTACACCAAACAACAAAATCAAAGTCATTAACAAGTAAACATCAGGAACAATGAAAAGAATAGCATTATTATTAGCACTGGTAGGTTTGTACCACATAGCAGTCTTCGGACAAAAGAAATATGAGATGGTTGTTGAGAAGACCGATGGTACAGAGATTGTCGTTAACACAGAGGAGATTGTACGCACTTTTTTTCGTGAGAGAACAGACAGCGATAATAATAGCAGTGATCCTTCTAGTGAATTGGTTGGAATTTGGACTCAATATCATCAGGAATACACCACAGGTTCTTATTTAGGTCACTATATTGGTTTAAAGCTAGACGCCAATGGCGAAGCAGCTTATACAGAATGGGGTAATAATGCCACTCCAAACTGGACCTATACAGGAGGTGCCAAATGGTCTGTTAGTGGAGGGGTTTTAACTATTACTGCACCAAATGGAAGTATAGCGTATTCTTCTGCTTATAAACTTAGCTCTGATGGCAAAACTATAACTTTTGAAGGTGACACAACAAATGGGCATTTTAGTACTTTAAAAGGCGAATTTATCAAACAATATTAATTAAAAAGGCTATGGTGAAATTTTAACAATAGCTTTCAATTACGTTTAGACGATGCCTTTTAGATAGATTATCTGGGGCACGTGATTTGGGCAACGAGAACTTATCTGACAATGTAGTGAACGACGTTTACTACAATGTCGGTTCGGAAGGCTATGATGCAAGCGACAAGAGCGTGGTCATCAGCCAGACAACCAACATGGGGCAGATTACGGACGCCACACCAGGGTCAAGCGAGGTGAAGGAGAACTTCAACGGCCTGATTCTGAAGGTGGCTGCTGGCAAGGGCACAATCATGGTGAATGTGAAGACTACGGGTAATGCACAGTTAGTAGTTCAGGTGGGCAACCAGACACCGATGATTGCCTCAAAGACTGAGCAGGGCGACGTGGTGGTAAGCTACGACGTGGCCGAGGACACCTACGTCTATATCTACGCCATCATCGGCTCGAGTGCGGCTCCCGCACATCGTGCAGCACCTGCCGATGCTGTGAAGATATACAGCATCAAGGTGACTCCCGGTGCAACAGGGATTGATACTATTAAGGATTCACGTTCATCTGTCGATGACTACTATACCCTTGACGGCCGCAAGCTGCAAGGCCAGCCTACGAAGAAGGGCGTCTACATTGTCAATGGCAAGAAGGTCGTGGTGAAGTAGGCGGAGAGCTCATGTAAACAAAGTACGAGCCGTCATCTTGCCCTATGCGAGGTGGCGGCTCGCCGCTGTTTCCTCATTTTTCTTCAAAAACTTTTGGCTGTTGTTCATAAATTGATTAACTTTGCCCCGTCATTAAGTAAAGTGTAAGACAATGAAAATACTGCAGAGTTCTGTGTTCCGTGCCTTGTGCGCCATAGTGATTGGTGTGTTGCTGATTAAGTTTCCTGACGACGGTGTCACGTGGCTGACAATGGCCATTGGCGGGCTATTCCTGCTGTCGGGTGTCATTGCGCTGATAGCCTACTGGCAGGCTAAGCGCCACGCTGGGGAATATACCATTACAGACCGTGAAGGCCGCATTATCAGTGGAAGTCAACCTACCTTCCCTATTGTGGGAGCAGGAAGCGTGATACTGGGTTTGGTGCTGACTCTTTCGCCCCACGCTTTCATCAATGGACTGATGTATATGCTGGCTGCTGTGCTCATACTGGGTGGTATTACGCAGTTGATGAGCCTGGTGGCTGCGCGCCGTTTGGGTAGCGTACCCTTCGGGTTCTGGATCTGTCCGTCACTCATCTTGCTGACAGGACTCTTCGTTATGCTGAAGCCTATGGAGTCTGCCGAAATGCCTTTGATGATACTGGGATGGTGTTCTATTTTATACGGTATAATAGAACTTATCAACGCCTTGAAGATTCACAGCATCCGTAAGGCGGCAGACCGTCAGTTCGAAGAGGTGGCGAATACGTATGAGGAAATCAGCTCTGAGACTCTCCCTGGTCAACCTTCATCAGAAGAAGACCTACCACAATCCATATAATTTCGCGGACTCGGCAGATAATGCTGACAAAGATGCCCAGCGCTGCAGAAAGGCCAAGGGCTGCAATGGAGAGCACGAAACCACCCTCCTGGACACCTAACTGCATGGGCAGGAAACCTATGAGGTTGGCAAACAGCGTGGTAAAAGCCACAATGAGAATGCTGTGTAGATAAGTAATAGCAATACCAAAAAAGCCTCCACTATTGTCAATGCCAAAGAGCAAGAGCATAAACAATACCTCAGAGCTCTGAACGACACGAGAGAAAAATTCCAGGAAGAGACTACTATAGAACGCCTGCTTGTCCTGACCATAGAAGGAGGCTATCTGCGTGTCAATATTATGCATCGCTTCTGCATGACGCTCGGAGAAACGAGTACTCCAACCCTTTAGTCCAGGAATCTTGCCTATCCAACGGATAGTTTTGACAACCAGTCCTTTACGGTAGCCTCGGGAAAACAGGTAGAAAGCTACAAGGCAGAAGACAATGATAATGCCCAAAATAGTGCCAATAGCCGTTGTGAGAGGCATATCGCCAACAGCCACCAATGCCAAATAGATAAAGATCGAAACAAACCAGAAGATGAAGTGTCCAAAGAAATGCATCATGGCATATAGAATGACGCTTGATGTGGCATGCTGTTTATCGATGTACTTCGACAACTCCATGATACGATAAGGTTCACCACCCAAGCCTCCGACGGGAGTAGCATAGTTGAGAGCATAGCCCGTAATAGTCAGGCGGTAAATCGTCTTAAAGCTGACAGGCAATGTCTTTGAGCCTACATTTCCCTTGATGATACACCACCACGACCTGGCATTAATGCCATAAACCAAGAACCACACGCCAACAATGGGAATGAGCCAGTAACCGGCATGGCAAAGATGCTGCCATAGCTCTATGAAGCTAACGTCGAACGTGAACAGCATTACCACCACAGCGGCTACACCGATGATGAAGAAGAGGTTGTTGAGACGTTGTTTAGTCCAGTTCATAGCAGTTAGCTTTTTGCTGTTAACACTTCGCGATTAAAGATTAGAAGCTATGCGACGGCAGAAGGCCTCATGACGATGATTCACGTACCAGGCCAGCAGTCCCATGGCAAATATCTCGAACAGGAAGTTGCAGACAGGAATATCGAGCAGGCAAAAGAGGAACAACCAGAAGGAACGGAAGTTGAAAGTAAGCAGACCATTCAACGTAATGACCGGACGCGACTGGCGCAGAAAGTCCTGGCGTACTGTATCAGGAATATTGTCCGTGCTGCCGAACTTCTCACGTAGCCTGGCCAAAAGATTTTGGAACTGAGGCGTTACGGCCTCCTGCTTCTTGGTGTAGTCAATATACGACTTCTGGAAATAGCGTTCAACCTTGGGTGTCGAGCTGTCCATCTGGTCGTAGATTTCCTGCTGGCGCTTCGAGTTGTCGAGTTCGGAGCCCTTCTCGCCCTTCAGGAAGAACAGGTGTACCTGGATATAATAATCGGCCATGCGCTGCTGCCCGGCAATACCCATGACACCAGAGATAACGCCCAGCACGTAGACCACAGCAGTGGCTATGAGCGCGTTCTCCTGCGTATTGGCAATGCCCAGCAACGAGAATTCAATATCGTGGTGCAAATAGAAACGATAGACCAGTCCATGATAAATAGGTACGAACCATGTGAAACCCGCCACACCGTCAAGGATACGTCCCAAGCGGCTTTTCTTACCTGTCATTCGGGCCAACTGACCGTCGGTGCAGTCGAAGATGTCAGCTACCATCAGCAGGAAGATGGCAATGAGGTTCATGCCAAGTCCCCACCAACCTGAGTAGTAGAAGCTGCCACAGGCAAAGAATATGGTGCTGGCAGCACCGATAATCATTGACCAGATGGTGACGGTATTGGGATGCACATCGAACTTGGCAAAGGCCAATGCGCAATAATAGCAGAAAGGACGAATCACGTGAAGGTCCAGCCAGTCTTCGGTCTCAGAGGACTTCAGTGATGCTTTAAAATTCTTATCCATGATGAATGTCTATTACAATAGCTCCTTGGGAATGAGCTGCTGGGCACGCTCAAAATCCTCCGGAGTGTCAAGCTCGTAGGAAAAATAGTCGGTGGTATCGACCACCTTGAAGGTATGTCCCTGAGGAATCAGGCGTTCAAAGGCCCGCTCGTAGAATACGTCAACCAGGCCCTCGCACTCTATCATCTGCTTCAGCTCGTGGTAAATTGCCTCGCTATAGTCGGCCGTCATCTTCTCAATGCCTACCGACTCGCCAATGGCGTCCTGAATGCTGCACACCTTGCTGATCTCTGTAATACGCCCCTCGCCATCGACGATGACCTTTATTTCCTCCTCGCCACACTCGTGACGGTTAAGAGCCAGGGCAGGCCCTGCCTCCTGGGCAATACGGACAACAGCAGCAGGATCGCAGAGAATGTCGCTGTCCATCAGCAGAAACTCCTTGCCACGCACTATCTCCATAGACATCCACAAAGAGAAGATGTTGTTGTTGTGCTCGTAATCGGCATTGTGCAGGAATGCGAAACAAGGCTTCCGGCTGTCAGCTGCCTGCTTGTTACTATAATCGTTAAGGAAGTTACGGATTTGGTCAGCGCAATAGCCCGTCACCACAACAAACTCGCTGATGCCAGCCTGTTGCATCGAACAGACGGTGCGTTCCAACAATGTACGCCCGCCCACCTCAAGCAGACACTTAGGCTTGTTATCTGTCAGCGGACGCAGGCGCTTGGCCATACCCGCAGCTAAGATGACTCCTATCATTGTGGCAGCAGAATATTATTTTTATTTTTTACCTATTATCTTGAGGATGGTGTCGACTACGGTCTGCGTCTGTTCCTTACGACCCAGCGTGATACGCAGGCACGACTCCAAGCCCTTGTCACCCATGAACTTAATCTTATAGTCCTGAATCTTCAGAGCCTCCATCAGCTGCTCCTTAATCTCCACAGGATACTTGATGAGAATGAAGTTAGCCACCGACTTATATACCTTGAAGCCCGGCAGCGAGCCCAACTCCTTCTTATACAGCTGGCGTCCCCACTCCATGTCGTCGGCTACATGGCGATAATGCTCGTCGCTGTCGAGGGCAGCCAAGGCTACGGCCTCAGAGAAGCGGTTGTAGCCCAGATACTTGTTGACGTAGCTCAGGAACTGGTCGTGACCAGCACCAATGAATCCAAAGCCACAGCGCAGGCCAGGCAGACCATAGAACTTAGACAAGGTACGCGAGATAATCAGGTTGTTGTATTTGTTCACCAGCGGGGCAATGTAGTCCGTATCGGTAGTAATAAAGCTGGCGTAGGCCTCGTCGATGAGCACCATTGTGTCAGCAGGAATATGCTCCATGATACGGCCTATCTGTCCGCTTGTCAGACAGTTACCCGTAGGGTTGTTGGGCGAGGCCAGCAGCAACATACGGGGATGAATACGATTGGTGTATTCAATAACCTCGTCAACGTCGTAGGCAAAGGTGTCCTCAAACTCGTGCAGAGGGTACATCTCGAAGGTACCGCCACACTCAGAGGCTACACGGTTATAGTACCACCATGAGAACTCAGGAATGAGAATCTTCTTGTTGTCACCCAGCATGAGGAAGTAGTGGATAGCATTCTTCAGCATATCCTCGCCGCCATAGGTCAACAGCACCTGCTCCTCTGGAACGTGGTAGATTTCACTCAAGCGAACGCTGATGACACTTTTCTTGCCCTGATCGTAGATGCGGGTGTAGAAGCAGAGATCTTTGGGATTAAAATTCTTTATGGCGTCTATCACCTTTTGGCTTGGTTCGAAATTAAACTCGTTACGGTCGAGATAATTCATCTGTTTTTCCATTTCTTAGTTGCTATTTTACAAATTTGGATGCAAAGGTACTAATTTTTATTCATTATAAAAAGAAAACCCGCTCAATTTTGGCGGGTTATAGGTGTTTTAGGATGAAAAATAAGAAATATCACACATTTGTTACAATTCCTTCAATATAGGTTTTCAGAATATGAATGCCAGTTTTGTTCTCGTGACCCCATGGTATAATAAGGTCGGCAAACTTCTTCGTGGGCTCGATAAACTGTTCGTGCATAGGCTTAAGTACCTTTTCATAACGGTCCAGCACCATCTCCACCGTACGTCCACGCTCCACTACGTCACGACGAATGTTACGAATGAGCCGCGTGTCAGCATCTGTCTCGACAAAAATCTTGAGGTCCATCATATCGCGTAACTTCTTATAGTGCAATGTCATGATACCTTCAAGAATAATGACAGGCTTAGGTTCTACATGAACGGTCTCAGGCAGACGGTTCGAGACAAGATACGAGTAGGTGGGCTGCTCGATAGCCTGCCCGCTTTTTAGCTGTTTAATGTGCTCCGTCAACAGTTTCCAGTCGAAGGCGTCAGGATGGTCAAAGTTGATGGCTTTGCGCTCCTCATCCGTCAACCCAGTCGTATCGTTATAGTATGAGTCCAACGGAACTATGGCTGCACAATGAGCGGGTAACACCTCGGTAATTTGTTTGACGACGGTGGTCTTTCCTGACCCCGTTCCGCCTGCTATTCCTATAATCGTCATCTCTGTTTATACTTAAATTTTACTTTACAATTTCATCGAACATCGGCTGATAATACGCAGCCTTCCGCTCCACCTTCATCGGATATGCCCTTGACGAGCTGGGCATCCGGTAGAGCCGAAGCACTCGCGAGCCAAACGAGAACTCCGTGAAAGAGCCCACCTTAGGTGCCTTGACGGCAAAGTGCTCACAAAACACGCTGGTAGCCTTCTCACCTGTCGTAACAATGGCCACGCAATGAGGGATTCTCTCAAGCAAAGCTTCCAAATCCGTTGGTTCAACCACCTCCAGGTCCTTGTCGGCAGCCGTTCCTTGGGTGCGCACCACAGCGGTTGCCGTATCGTAAATACCTATACCATGTTCCTTGAGCAGAAGTTCTATTTTTTTCTGTCTGAAGGTCTTATGTTCCTCATCTACGAAGTACATCTTGTCGTCAAAGAAACAAAGTCCAAAGATCCTCCACATGTCGTTTGTATAATTCGGATAGAAGAAATCCATTGACCAGCGTTTTCTGGATGGTGGAAACGAACCCAACATCAGTAACCGTGTATCCTCTGGAAGGAAAGGCTGTAAAGGATGGCGTTCTACCTCCATAGGGCTATTTCTTCTCCTTCATCAGATAGATAATGGTGGGCAGATGGTCGCTATACCCGTCGAGCCACTCACCACCAGCGTGAGTACGTTTAATTGCCCCTTTATATTGACCTTCCGTCTGGAACAGGTAGTCGCGACGGAATATTTGATGCTTTTTGAATTTCAGCGTATGATAGTCATTGCCACCTTCTTTTGGCAACAGGTTCTGGCTGACCACAATCTGGTCAAACAGATTCCACGCATTCTTATAGGTCAAGGTGCCGGTTCCGCTGTCGTGCAGCTTCCACCAGGGATTGTATAATCCGCCCTCCTCTACTTCGTTGGCTTCACGCCTGGCACCCAGTGCAACGGACATGGATTGGTCACGAGGGTCGTCATTCATGTCGCCCATAATGATAATCTTTACCTGAGGATCCTCTTTTTGTAACTTCTCCTTGAGGGCTCTTACCTGACGGCCAGCCAACTCACGGTAATAAGAGGTGGTGCCGCGACTGGGCCAATGGCAGACTATAACAGTGACATGCTCACCCGACAAAGTACCACTGACGGTCAGGAATCCACGGGTAGCATGGCCTTTATCCTCCTCTTTATCATAGACGTATGGCACCAGTTTCACATCGCGTACCTTATATAATATAGGATTATACAGCAGAGCGCAGTCTATACCACGCTGGTCAGGGCCCTCAATATGGCAATACTTGAAGTTGCGCTGCTTCAATTTAGGCTGGTTACAAAGGTCGCGCAGGCAACGTGCGTTCTCCACCTCAGCGACACCTATCACTGCACATCCCAATCCCGGCAACATATCGGTACCCATATCAGCCAAAACTGTCGACATATTGCGCAGCTTATGCTGATACCTCATCTTTGTCCACCTATTTCTGCCATCGGGCAGGTATTCATAATCGTTCTTACCCTTGTCGTGCTGATAGTCGAATAGGTTCTCAAGGTTATAAAAACCCACTCCATAAACCTGATAGCGCTGTGCATCTGAAGGCTGCACACCAGCTACTACAAGCAATAATAATAGTAAGACCAGTATTTTTTTCATTGTTATCATTGTTTTTTCGTTCCGGCCACAAAGGTACAACATTTTTTTGCCGATTCCAAATTTTTGAGCACTTTAGGCAAAAATACAGTTTTTCTACCATCTTTTTATACCGCGTCCTATTTACCATTTACTTTGGTCTCTTAAAAAAGTATACGAAAAAGTCATCGGGAAATTTGCACAGTCCGAAAAAAAGCTGTACCTTTGCACCCGCTTTTATGCACAACGGTCAAATAACATTAAATAATAACAAGTAAAAATGAAAAAAGGTATTCATCCAGAAAACTATCGCCCCGTCGTGTTTAAGGACATGTCCAACGGCGATATGTTCCTTTCGCGTTCTACCGCAAAGACTAACGACACCGTAGAATTCGAAGGCGAAACTTACCCTGTGGTAAAGATTGAAATTTCGAGCACTTCTCACCCCTTCTACACTGGTAAGAGCAAGCTCGTCGACACCGCTGGTCGTGTTGATAAGTTCATGAGCCGCTACGGTAAGGCTGCGAAGAAATAAATAATTTCACGCCAAGCAAGACTTTTTGAAGGCGCGTCCAAGGTAGTTGCATATGCCTATGGTCGCGCCTTTATCAGCTAAAAACCATAACATCAATCAAAATAAATCCTAAAACTTTTGGTAGTAACAAAGAATTTTCGTACTTTTACAAACGAAAACCAATTCTATCACAAATAATTAAAACAAATGAAGACCATTTATGATTTCTCTGTCAAGGACAGAAAGGGTAAGGATGTTCCCCTGAAGGAATATGCCGACGAAGTACTGTTAATTGTCAACACCGCCACCAAGTGTGGTTTCACACCGCAGTACGACGAGTTGGAAAACCTCTATAAGAAATACCACAGCCAAGGTTTTGAGATTCTGGACTTCCCCTGCAATCAGTTTGGCCAACAGGCCCCTGGCACGGATGAGTCCATCCACGAATTCTGCAAGCTGAACTTCGGCACGGAATTCCCACGCTTTAAGAAGATCAAAGTCAATGGCGAGGAAGCTGATCCGCTTTACAAGTTTCTGCAGGAACAAAAAGGCTTTGCCGGCTGGGATATGGAACATCCCATTGCCCACATCCTGGACGATATGCTTACTAAGGCCGACCCAGACTATAAGCAGAAAGCCGACATCAAGTGGAACTTCACCAAGTTTCTGATTAATAAGAAGGGACAAGTAGTAGCCCGTTTTGAGCCTACAGAGAAGATCGACAACATTGCCCAGCAGATTGAGGAGCTCTTGAAATAAGGAATCAAACTGAAATAGACGATACTCCCCATCTGCTTCAGACAAAACTATGGATGGCCCCAGAACATCAAGGCCTAATAAAAGAACCTCGCTTCCCAGCGAGGTTCTTTACAAAAAAACTAAATTAATCAACCATAAACCTTAACCATTAAAAACTTTTTCGCTTAAATTTTTGGGGACTCACGTCCTATTAAAATCCAAGCACGGAACAGAATCCGTTTCTATTTCTGATGCAAAGTTAATCGGAAATTTGTAGAAGAGAGTTCATATATCGATAATTAAAGTTTAAAATGCGTGAATTTCACGAAAACCAAACCTTTAATCACGAATTTCAAACTAAAATGTGCACTTCCGACGCTTTTTTAGTTCAAAATTATCGTTATTTGGAAGAAAATACTTAAATTTGCAGCATGAATATACTACACCTTAACGACAAAGAACTAATAATAATCGGTATTACATGCCTGATGGCAGTCATTATTCCAGTAGGAAGATGGCTTTATTTGCGTAGTGTGCGCATCAGAAATCGTCTGCAAATGAGTTATTTGTTCACGAACATTACCCATGAAATACTCACCCCGCTGACCATCCTTGCCGCCTCTATAGAGCATCTACGTACCAGCCAGCCAGCAGAAAAGCAGGAATACGACTTGATGGAGCTGAACATTCAACGTACCGTGCGCCTGCTCCAGCAGATTTTGGAAACCAGCAAGTCGCAGGACGGCAGTCTGAAACTGCTGGTAAGTCGGGGCGACGTCATGAAATACATTACCGAGACGGCCCGCTGCACCGAGCCGCTTATGAAGCGTAAGAGCCTGGAGTTTAACATCAGCTGCAAGCCTGAGAGTATGATGGGCTGGATAGATACTGACAAGTTGGACAAGGTTATCTTCAACCTGCTGTCGAATGCTGCCAAATACACGCAGGAGAACGGCAAGGTAGCCCTTGAGGTAGTCACGAATCGCAACTACGACCACATAACTATCCGCGTCAGCGACAACGGCAGCGGCATTCCCAAAGAAAAGATGAAGCACTTGTTCTCACGCTTTTACGATGGCGACTACCGCCGTAACCAAACATTTGGTACGGGATTAGGCCTTTCGCTGACCCGCGATTTGGTTTATCTACACAGAGGTACCATTCAATGCAAAAGTATTGAAGGACAGGGTACTACATTCATTGTTAACCTGCCTATTAGCAAGGAGGCCTTCGCAGCATCACAGATTGACGAGCAGAACAAGGTTGAATTCAAAGCCCCCATCAGCAACATCATTGACATGCCAGAAACCTCCGTAACAGCACCTACCAGCATTTCCTCGACAGAGACAACGGATGAGGACGCCTACAGGGTACTGATTGTAGAGGACAATACCGAGCTGATGATGCTGATGCGCCAGCTGTTGCAGCCCCGATACCACATTCTGACAGCCACCAACGGCCAGGAGGCACTGAAAGTCATTCGCGACAACGATATAGACATTATTATTTCTGATGTGATGATGCCTGAGATGGACGGGATCGAGCTAACCCGCCGAATTAAGCAAGACGAGAACTTTAGCCATCTGCCTATCATTCTGTTGACAGCCAAGACGCAGCCTCAAGACCGCCAGGAAGCGCTGGAGACAGGAGCTGACGACTATATCACCAAGCCGTTCAGGCTAAAAGACCTGCAGCTACGCATTGACAATATCGTCGAGAACCGCCAGCGTGTGCGCAGCACCAGCCAACCAGAGTCAGAGGATGCGGAAGAGTTGGTCAACAGACCGTTGACAATGGACGAAGAATTTCTGAAAAGAGCCATCAAGTGCGTCCACGAGCATATAGATGACTCTGACTATGGTCGTGAAGCGTTTGCCGCCGATATGGGAGCCAGCGCCAGCACACTCTACAACAAGTTGCGTGCACTGACGGGAATGAACGTGTCATCCTTCATTCGCGACATTCGTCTGAAGACAGCCTGCAAGATAGCTCTTGAGAATCCTGACCTACGCATCAGCGACATCGCCTACAGGGTAGGCTTCAAAGATCCTAAATACTTTGCTACCTCATTCAAGAAGGAGATGGGTTTCCAGCCCAAGGAATACTTTGACCGCCTCAGGATGGACGCCGAGCAGTCAGCCACAAAGCCGTAAAGGTCAGCAGGCCATTCAGCATCAGCAACTCATAACCGAAACGATAGCCAGTCAGTAGCCCTAACCCATAGTCAATGGCGTAGCACAACAGCGGGGAGGCCACTGCAATATAGGGCACCACCCTGTCGTTAACACTCCGACTGGTCAGCAGACCGTAGGCAAACAATCCCAGCAAAGGCCCGTAGGTATAACTTACAATGATGTAGACTGCGTCAATGAGACTGATAGAGTTTACCGCTTTGAAAAGAAAGATAAACAGCACAAACACTCCGCACATCAGCACATGGGTACGTTTACGAAGCTGCTCATTATCAGGTTGTTCCCGAATATCCACACAATAGATAGTAGTCAGAGAAGTCAGTGCCGAGTCTGCGCTGGAGAACGAAGCCGCCACAATGCCTAACGTAAACAGCGCCGTCACCAGTACACCAGACTGCTCGACATACTGCGGCAACAGCTCGTCACCGACAGCTGGCAAAACCTCGCCCTGCTGATGAGCCAACAATACCAGCAAGACACCCAACACCATAAACAGCAGATTGGCCGGCACAAAGGCGAAGCCATAGGTACACATATCCTTCTGTGCCTCACGTAAGTTCTTGCAGGTCAGATTCTTCTGCATCATATCCTGGTCCAGGCCCGTCATTACTATCGCTATGAACATTCCACTCAGCAGTTGCTTCCAGAAATTCTGCTTGCTCACCCAGTCGTCAAGCACAAAGACCCGCGACAGCTCGCTCTGGCTGACAGCCTCCACCGCCTCTCCGACGGTCATTCCCAAATCCGTCATTACCTGATACAAAATCAGCAGCAAAGCCGTAAAGAGACAAGCCGTCTGTAGAGAGTCCGTCCAAACCAGCGTCTTGATGCCTCCCTGACGCGTATAAAGCCAAATCAGCACCACCAAGCCGACGACCGTAAGCGCAAAAGGCACACCTATAGGAGCAAACACAAAGCGCTGCAGAATGATGCACACCACATAGAAGCGCAACGAGGCTCCCACCATCTTCGACAGCAGGAAAAACGACGATCCCGTCTTGTGCGACAACCTGCCCAGACGTTGGCCGAGGTAGGAATAGATAGAGGTTAGGTTAAACCGGTAATACAATGGCAGTAGCACGAAGGCGATTGTCAGGTAGCCCAGAATGAAGCCTATACACGTCTGCAGATAAGTCATCTGCATCTTCATCACCATTCCCGGTACCGACACAAAGGTGACACCAGAAATGGAGGCGCCAACCATTCCGAAAGCTACCATATACCAAGGCGACTTACGCTCAGCACGAAAGAAGGTGTCGTTAGTAGCCCTCCGTGCTGTCCAGCGGCTGACGGCATACAACAGGGAAAAATACGTCAATACTACTGTGATAATTATCATTGCAGGTGCAAAAGTACTATTTTTATGCGGGAGTAGCAAATTTTTCATTTCCCACTTCCTTTTTTTTCTAATTTTTGTACCTTTGCACACAGAATAACAACAAAGGCCGACTTCAATAATCCAGTATATATAATTAAGGTACGCGAATGAGGAAACTTTTTCAGCTGTTTTTTATGTTAATATTTTGCATTTTACCCACTTTTTCGTAACTTTGCAGGCGGTAATCATTCACCAACAACAAAAAACAATGGCAAAACAAAAGAAATTTATCCTTCAAGAGAGTGAGATTCCAACACAGTGGTACAACATTCAGGCCGACATGCCCAACAAACCCATGCCACCTATCCATCCAGCTACCAAGCAACCTTTGGGTGTCGACGACCTGGCACACATCTTCCCCCGCGAGTGCTGCGTCCAGGAGTTAGACACTGAGCATCGTTGGATTGACATTCCTGAAGATGTGCTCGACAAGTACAAATATTATCGAAGCACTCCGTTAGTACGTGCCTACGCACTCGAAGAGGCCTTGGGTACTCCCGCCCACATCTATTTCAAGAACGAGTCGACAAATCCCCTCGGTTCGCATAAGATTAACTCTGCCCTGCCCCAGTGCTACTACGCCAAGCAGGAAGGCACCACCAACGTCACCACCGAGACTGGTGCCGGCCAGTGGGGTGCAGCCCTGAGCTATGCTGCCAAGATATACGGTCTCGACTGCGCCGTCTATCAAGTGAAGATTACCATGCAGCAGAAGCCTTATCGTTCCAGCATCATGCGCACCTTCGGTGCCGTTGTCGAAGGTTCTCCTTCGATGTCTACCCGTGCCGGTAAGGACATCCTGACGAAAGATCCCACTCACTCTGGTTCTTTAGGGACAGCCATTTCTGAGGCTGTCGAGCTTGCCACCACCACACCAAACTGTAAGTACACGCTGGGGTCTGTGCTCAACCACGTAGGTCTGCATCAGACGATTATCGGTCTGGAAGCCGAGAAGCAGATGCAGATGGCTGGCGAGTATCCCGACATCGTGATTGGCTGCTTCGGCGGTGGTTCCAACTTCGGTGGTATCTCCTTCCCCTTCATGCGACACAACATCCTCGATGGCAAGAATACAGAGTTTATCGCTGCTGAGCCCGATAGCTGTCCGAAGCTCACTCGCGGCCAGTTCCGCTACGACTTCGGCGACGAGGCAGGCTATACTCCCCTGTTGCCCATGTACACGCTGGGCCACAACTTCAAGCCCAGCAACATCCACGCTGGCGGCCTGCGCTACCACGGAGCCGGTATGATTATCTCTCAACTCATCAAGGATGGCTACATGAAGGGTGTGGATATACCACAACTCGAGACCTTTGAGGCCGGTATGCTCTTCGCCCGTACCGAGGGCATCATCCCCGCTCCAGAGAGTTGCCACGCCATTGCCGCCACTATCCGCGAGGCCAACAAGTGCAAGGAAACTGGCGAGGAGAAGGTTATCCTTTTCAACCTCTCCGGCCACGGACTCATCGACATGCCGTCGTATGAGTCTTTCATCAAGGGCGACCTGCAGAACTACACCGTCACCGACAAGATGATAGCCAAAAATCTGGCTGAGTTGGATCAGCAGTAAAACAACCACACATCGCAGCACAGTACACCGTCAAGGGTGGTGCTGAAACACAGCAGCCTGTCCGATATGCTGACAGGCTGCTTTTGTTGTGCTCATAATTTCGAATCGTTACGTTTGTTAATAAATTTGGTAGTTTTCCGCAAAAGAGTCAAAAGTCCGCACTCTTAACCAATTATTGGCAAAAGGCGAAGGAAAATAGGAAAAACAAATAAAATCAAAATGAAATAGTCGTAATGTTAGTGGAGCTGGAGGGAATCGAACCCTCGTCCAAACAAGGAAACCATACGCTTTCTACATGCTTATTCCAGACTTCATTTTCGTGCTGTGACAAGACCTGGACCACCCATCAACAGCCTTATCTCCTAAAATTTCATTCCCCAGTCAGAGCACCCGGGAAACTATTTCCGATGAATCCTGCACCGCTTGATCCTCAGATTCGGAACCACGTCCTTGGAGCGATGTCTCGTTCCCTCACCTTGTAAGGGAATTAAGCCAGTAAACTACTGTACTTCGTTTAGGCAGCGAGAGCGTAGTTGTTTTCGCCAATTAATTGTTCGACCGAATGGATTATGGAGTATACAGCCGTCACTCCGCATGCTTACGTACCATCTCATCTTGCTGTCAAATCCAGTCAACCCCAAGCAAAATCTGTCGTAATTCGCCTGCAAAGATACAAATAATTTGTGAATTATGCGTCATTTCCCATAAAAAATTGTACTTTTGCGCAATATTTCGCCATACGGCGTGTTATATTTAATAATGTATACAACAAACTTATGAAACGAATAGTTACTACTATAGTTGGTCTCTTATTGGTATTTACAATGAGCTGGGCACAGTCAGGAATGACCGATAACCAGGTGATGGACTATGTGATAGAGCAGAACGCTCAAGGCGTTTCGCGCCAGAAGATTGTAACCCAGCTGATGCAGCGCGGTGTGACCATCGAGCAGATTCGTCGCATCCAGAAGAAATATCAGAAGCAGATAAAGAATGGCGCTTTGGGTGCCGAGGACATCACTGCCGGCTCCAAGGAAGCAAAAACCCGTCTGCGCGAGGCCAATGGCGAGAAGCGCGAAGAGCAGAAGAAAACGGACAAAAAGAAGGCATCACAGTTCCGTCTGAAGGATACCAAGAAGAAAAACCAGATACAGAAGCACACCTATGACGACGACGATACGGACTTTGTCGAGATGGACGAAGCCATGGACTTCATGATGCCCGACTCGCTGAAGTACTATTACGAAGAGGAAAAGCCTGAGAAACGTAAGATATTTGGCCATGACGTGTTCAACAACAAAGACCTCACCTTCGAGAGCAGCATGAATCTGGCTACCCCCCAGAACTACCGTCTGGGACCGGGCGATGCCGTCAACGTAGACATCTGGGGAGCCTCGCAAGAAAGCATTACTGAAACGATATCGCCTGACGGAACCATTACCATAGAGGATATTGGCGTCATCCAGCTGGGAGGTTTATCCGTCAGCCAGGCCAAGAGCAGGCTCAAAAGCGTCTTGGGCCCTCGCTATCAAGGATCAAAGATAGACCTGACGCTGGGACAGACTCGCACTATAACCATCAGCGTCATGGGCGAGGTCAAGGTACCAGGAACCTATACCCTGTCTGCCTTCGCCACCGTCTATAACGCTCTCTATATGGCTGGTGGCCCTAATGAGATTGGAACGTTGCGCAACGTGAAGGTTTATCGACATGGGAAACTCATCTCCAATGTCGACGTCTATGACTTCCTGCTTAATGGCAAGCTGAGTGGCGACGTTCGTTTACAAGACAACGACATCATTACCGTCAGCCCCTACGAGGCACTGGTTAACATAACAGGTAAGGTAAAGCGCCCCATGTTCTACGAGATGAAGAAAACGGAGAGTGCCGCAACCCTTTTGCGCTATGCTGGTGGATTTACGGGCGACGCCTATACCAAGGCCATCCGCATCAATCGCAAGGCAGGCCATCAGTATTCTGTGTTCAGCGTGGGCGAGTTCGACCTGAACAGCTTCAAGCTCATGGACGAAGACTCAGTCAGCGTTGACTCTACCCTCACCCGCTATCAGAACATGGTGGAAATCAAAGGCGCCATCTTCCGTCCTGGCATGTATCAGGTAGGAGGCAATATCAGTACCATCAAGGCTCTGGTAGAAGCTGCTGACGGACTAACCGAGGGAGCCATTGCCCAGCATGCTGTAATGCACCGCATGAAACCCGACCGCACGCTGGAAGTGAAGAGTATTGACATCCGAGGTATCTTAGATGGCACCTCTCCTGACTTTCCCTTACAAAACGAGGACGTTATCTACATTGCCAGCCGTGAGGAGCGAAACGAGAAAAAGACCGTCTCCATCAGCGGCGAAGTGCTCTACCCTGGCATTTATAAATATGCAGAGAATGAGACCATTGAAGATCTGATTCTGCAAGCTGGAGGCCCCACCGAAGCAGCATCTATGGTTAAGGTTGACGTGGCTCGCCGTATCACCAACCCATACGCATCGGAAGCAGAGGACCAGATAGCCCAGACCTTTAGCTTTAAGCTGACACCTGACTTCTCCATAGCCGACCAGCCCGACTTTATCTTGCAACCTTTCGATGAGGTATATGTTCGTCGCAGCCCTAACTATACTGAGCAGCAAAACGTGACTGTCGAGGGCGAAGTACAGTTCGAAGGCATCTATGCGCTATCTAACAAGGGACAACACCTCAGCGATATCATCAAACAAGCAGGAGGACTGACCAAGCGTGCCTACCCGGAAGGTACCAAGTTGCTGCGCCTCATGACCCCAGACGAGCGTGAGATGATGGAGACCGTACTCCGTACAGCCCAACGCAACTCAGGCAAGGACTCTATCGACATCCGCAAACTGATGGTTAACGCCAACTACCCCGTAGGAATTGAGCTGGACAAGGCCCTCAAGAATCCAGGCAGCGACGACGACCCCATACTGCGTGAAGGCGACCGCATCGTCGTTCCCCGCTACGATGGCACCGTCAAGATCAACGGTGAGGTACTCTACCCCAACACCGTCTATTACAAAGATGGCAAGAATGTAGACTACTACATCGATCTCGCAGGTGGTACCACTACTACCGCCAAGAAAAGCAAGACTATCATCATCTACATGAACGGCATGGTAGCCCGAGCCGACCGCAAGCACAAGCCCGCTCCCGGATGCCAGATTGTAGTACCCACCAAGCGCCAGCGCCAAGGCTTCGGCCTGCAACAATGGCTCAGCATCGGCACCACCGCCGCCTCCCTCGGCACCATGATAGCCACTATTGCTAATCTGACGAAGTAAAAGAAACGATTATGGAAGAGAATACAAGAAG
Organism: Prevotella sp.; assembly: GCA_017412705.1. Classification (GTDB taxonomy): domain Bacteria; phylum Bacteroidota; class Bacteroidia; order Bacteroidales; family Bacteroidaceae; genus Prevotella. The sequence continues at coordinate 43,893 of JAFPWS010000038.1, read as the reverse complement.
TTATGACATATCGCCTCATCAAAACCGCAACATCTATTTCCCTGAAAGAGAAATAACCTTCGACGACTTGAAGTTCGTCTGCTATATGATTGAGCGGACTGCCCGTCGCATCAAGCAGCCCAATGCATACGTGGTCGACCATGTTGGCAAGGATGAACTCTTACGCAACCTTTCTCTGGCTGATGTGCTGCACAGCGAAAACCCTGACGACGTGGCAGACCGTTGGATGACAGAATACAAGTTGGAAGAAGGCACTACCGACGTACTTGACATTGACAAAACGCTCACCCCCACCCCGCCTACTGCTCTTCAGATGGGTAAGGTATATGCACGACTGATACATTCTGTACAGAACAGTCAGGACAACCTTGTCGACAGTATAATCAATGTCTACCACTCACCCATCTGCCAACAACTCGACAACTACAACTGTTCAGCCTACTATGAACCCTCTTATGTCATCACAAGAGCATATATCCAAGGAAACTTCAATTGATTATGACAGGAAATAATATAAGCACGATTTATCACGGCAGCAATGTCATAGTAGAGCAACCCGAAGTCAGAATCTACGGACACTTCAAAGATTTCGGATATGGTTTTTATTGCACCCGCTTTGAACAGCAAGCCAAGAAGTGGGCCTTGACAAAAGGAAAGAAACACTTCGTTTCTTTGTACAAATATACAGAACCTCAAAATCTTAAGGCACTCATTTTCCCGGAAATGTCTGATGAATGGCTGGATTTCGTAGCTGATTGCCGTAGAGGCAAGGAGCACCAGTATGATATCGTAGAAGGACCTATGGCAGATGACCAGATTTGGGACTATGTCGAGGACTTCGTTGCCGGCAACATCACCCGCGAAGCCTTTTGGGCTTTAGCACGCTACAAGCATCCCACCCATCAAATAGTCTTCTGTACGCCAGAAGCCCTGACATGTATTTCCTATAAAGGACACTACGCGTTATAACCACTATTGCTAACTTGACGAAGTAAAGGATGATTGCAGGATTTAAGACCATTTTTCAGACAAAAAACAGCAGAAACAGAATGTTGCGCAACAACATCATTCTGTCTGGTGTTATTAAAGTCATTGGTCTTGTTACCTCACTGCTAATAGTACCTGTCACCCTTAATTACTTAGACAAGGAACGATATGGCATCTGGATGACGTTGTCGTCTATCCTGATGTGGTTTTCATACTTCGATATCGGATTAGGCAATGGCATGAGGAACTATCTCGCTCAAGCCATTTCAGAAGGGAATTACGAGAAGGGGAGAGCTTATCTCTCTACTACATTGATGATGATTTCAGCTATTGCCATCCTACTGTGTTCTATCACCACTGTTCTTATCTATGCACTTGATTTGAACAGCGTCTTTAACACCCAAGTCCTTGACATTACCCAGCTAAGGAATGCTCTTCTTATTGCTGTTGTCTGTACCTTGATAGTCTTTGTTACTAAGAATATCGGTATAGTATATGTAGCATTGCAGAGATATGCCATCAACGACCTGCTCATAGTGACTGGGAATATCATTGCCTTGTTGACAGTTTTCATTCTGACCAAAACGACTGAATGTGATTTTGTCTTAGTGGTGGCAACCTTTACCATTCCTCCTGCATTAATATTCCTCCTTGCAGCCATTCCACTATTCAGAAAGTACAAGGCATTACGTCCACGGCTTAAGAGTTTCGACAGAGACTTCGCTAACCAGATTATCACAAAAGGATTAGGCTTCTTCTTTATTCAAATCACTAGTTGCTTGGTTATTTTCGGAGGGTCCAACCTTTTCATCACCCAGATAGATGGACCTGAGGTTGTTACAACGTACAACATTGCATACAAGTTCTTTAATCTTCTTGCTATTGGATATACCATCATCCTGTCACCTATGTGGAATGCTTACACAGACGCATATGTCAAGAACGATTTTACATGGATACGTAACAATTTCTATTGTGCTTTAAAGACTTGGACTTTGACATTCTTCGCAGGAATTGTCATGATAGTCATCTCCAAGCTATTCTATCGCCTATGGGTAGGTGAATCTATAGAAGTTCCATATTATCTGTCTGCGTGTGTCATGCTTTATATTTCATTCTTCAACTTAAACAACTGTGCAACTTACCTAGTCAATGGACTTAATAAAATACAAGTACAAATTATTACTTCGATTGTAGTAACAACATTATACCTTACCACTATATTGTTTATGGGGAACACATTAAAAGTTTTTGGAGTGGTAATATGTATGGCTGTTAGTTATGCAATTATGAGTGTCATCCATTTATATCAATGCCACTTGATTATCAACAGGAAAGCATCAGGCATTTGGGACAAATAAAAAAGGATATGAGCAACAAGATAAGTATCATAACAGTAGTTTTCAACGATGTGCAGCACATCCGTAAAACGATGGAAAGTTATTTCTCTCAGACTTGGGAGGATAAAGAATACATCGTTATAGATGGAGGTAGTACAGATGGGACGGTCGATATTATTCGTGAATATAGCGACAGGTTAGCTTTCTGGTGCTCTGAAAAAGATGATGGAATCTATGATGCTATGAACAAAGGCATCAGTCATGCCACTGGTGATTGGATTAACTTTCTGAACAGTGGCGATTCGTATGCCAGTGAATATGCTCTAGAGGCGACTCTCTCTTGTTCTTACGCTCTAGATGCAGACATCATCTATGGGAACAGCATAAAGATGTTGGATGGACATCTTGAGACAATAATCGCTCCGGAAGACATCTATCAAATGGAACATGAACCCATTTTTCGACATGGTTCCTCGCTTATTCGAACATCGCTACACAAGCAATACATGTTTGATTTGAAAAAGTATTCAAAATATCATTTTGCACTCGATTGGTATATGATACATCAAGTTTACAAAGCTGAATATACATTCCGTAAAGTGAACGTCACAATACAATGTTATCAAGCTGAAGGAGTATCAAACCATCCATTTACTAGCAGATGGTACAACTACAAGATAGCGACACAAGGGTCCTTCTCAACATACCATTTTGTCTATTTCGTTAAATCTGTATGCATCATGGTAATGAAGAATATTGGTGTTTACCAATGGCTTAAAGCTTTAGGTACAGAGTACATTGTGAATGACATCCTACCCCACATTCCCTTTTGGTGGGGGCGTAAAAGCTATCTAAATCTGTTGCATTGCAAGATAGGACGTGGTTCTTTTATCATGAAGAAGTGCTATATTCTCAACCCCTGGAATCTCTGTATAGGAAATCATAGCCATATTAATCGTGATTGTATTATAGATGCCCGTAATAGGATTACCATTGGAAATAATGTATCAATATCTCATCGTGTCTCAATCATGACAGGATCTCATAATAAAGACAGTCGTCATTTTGACTATACAGCCCAACCGATTGTCATTGACGACTATGTATGGATAGGGATTGGAAGTACTATTCTACAGGGAGTACACATAGGATGCGGAGCTGTGGTGTGTGCTGGAGCTGTAGTCAACAGAGACATTGCACCTTTTACCATAGTAGGCGGGGTACCAGCTAAAGTCATTGGATCACGTCGTAAAGACCTAGACTATGAATGTAATGGCTATATGCCTCTAACTTAATTGCCAAATATTAAAACAACAGAAATACAGAAATGAAAGAATACACCATTAATCAAGGGAATCATGAGATAGACCTCGTAGGTATGGCAAAAAAAGTACTTGCAGAAAAAAAACTATTGGGCTATTTTATGTTAGTCTTTGCATGCATAGGAGTTATTTATGCTCTTAACCAACAAAAAACATACACCGCAACCGTTTCACTTGCCCCAGAAGCGTCTGGCATGGGAATGTCTGCAAGCCTCAGCGATCTAGCAGGGATGGTCGGATTGGATATTGGAGGCAACAATGGATCAGTAGATGCTATCTATCCGGAAATCTACCCTGAAGTCCTAGCTTCTTCTAAATTTCTCGTCGAGCTTTTCGACATACAAGTGAAAATGAAAGATGATAGCGCACCAAAGAGTTACTACTCTCACATCAAAGAAGACATCAAGATTCCTTTTTGGCAATATCCATCATTGTGGTTAAAAAGCGCCATCGAGAAGGTGATGGATAAAGACCAAACCGATCATAAGCAAAAAGGGATCAATCTGCATCACCTTACCAAAGAGCAATCTTCTATCTTTGAAACACTCAGGAATAATATTGGCTGCCAGATAAACAAGGGTACAAATATTATATACATTTCTGTTGAGGATGTAGACCCTTTTGTTTCAGCAGCCATTGCCGATACTGTACAGAAACGACTGCAAGAATACATCATCAGATATAGAACGCAAAAAGCCAGGATTGATTTGGAATATGCTTTGGCTATTAACAGAGAGGCAGAAGCAGCATACATCAAGGCACGAGACGAATATGCCCACTTTTCAGATGCACATACAAACAATGTACTCTCTGCTTACAGAACAAAAGAGTCTGCATTAGAGAATGCTGTTGACCTGAGATTCACGACCTTCAGTCAAACGACAGCACAGGTTCAGAAAGCACAGGCAAAGGTGCAAGAGCGCACACCTGCTTTTACCGTTATTCAGGAGGCGTGCGTACCATTGAAAGCATCAAGCATCCCTCGTTCTTTTATGGTTATCATTTTTATCATTATAGGTATAGCCTCGGATTCACTTTGGGTTCTCTATCTGCGTGATTTCATTGGTAAATACAGGAAACAGAAATTATCATGATACATGCCCTGCCATACATATTGATAGTCATTTTTTATGGAACACTGGCCATTCTCTATCAGCAGACAAGGAATGAGCAAATGCGTATTTACATAAAAACTGCATGTATAGGTATTTTCATCTTTTTCTTTGGATTCCGAGGGTTTATCTTCTACGACTGGGCAAGCTACTATCCTTTGTTTCATGCTTTTCCAGATTTTTCTACACTAATCACAACGCCATTGTTCAAATGGGACACGGAACCAGCATTTGTGTTGTTAGGGGTAGTCTGTAAGACCCTGTATCCTAACTATCATTTTTTCGTATTAATTTGCAGTTCTATCAATCTCGTCTTGTTATGGATATTTTTCAAAAGATATTCTGATAATATTCCTCTAACATTTATGCTATTTCTTGCATTTAATGGAATCATGCTTTGCACTGACTTGATGCGTAATAGCATATCCATACTTCTATTTGCCAACTCTGTCAGATATATTGAAAATCGGAAACCCCTACCTTTTTTTGTTATCAATATTTTGGGGGTGATGTTCCATAAGACCAGTCTATTATTATTGCCCACATATTTCTTCCTGCACTTGCGTTTCAATAAATGGTTTCTAATTATATTGTTCGGGGTGGCTAACGCTATGTTTCTACTTCACATACCTATTCTTAAAACGATTATCCTCTTCCTATCCAATTATGTAGATTCGTCATTGACCTTTTGGATGACGATGTACACCAAAATGGATCTTGATGGAGGGTTTGGTATTGGCCTCGGATATTTGGAACGTCTGCTGACCGGGACATTAACTTTGTGTTATTTGAAAAGATTAAGAAGTTTGCGCCCTAAAAACGACATATTCATCAACAGCGTTATTCTCTATATAATCATCTTTATCGTCTTCAACGAATTCCGTCAGGTAAGCATGCGACTCTCAAACCTATTTAGTTTTGGCTATTGGATCCTCTGGGCCGATCTTATAAAGTGTTTCACTATTCGCAGCAATCGTCTTATATTTGCAACTTTTGTTGCTATCTATTGCATTCTGAGAGTATATGGCAATTGCAACTATGCATTAGCTGATTACGAAAACATACTGACTGGTGCAAGACCATTTAATGAACGTCTCATCTTTTTCCGACAACATTTCAGCGATGACAGGGGGGTATAATCAAGTACTTATTAGATATCTGATATAAGAACATAATAAAAAAATCGCATCCTATGATTAAGCGACTACTGATAATCACACGCCACCGTCTAAATGAGAATAATGGGGGAGCAAACGGATCGAAAGGTTTTATCCGTTGTTTTTCCAGTCTGTTTGAAGACTGCTCTGTCATCTACCCAGAGTTCGAGGATGCAGATAGATTTATCCCTAGTAAATACAAACATTTTCCATGCCTCGACACTAGGAGCCGAATACGCAAGGGACTTGACTGCTATCGAGGTGAACTCAGTCCGATGGCATCGTTCACCAAAGCGCATTTGAGCAAACATCACTACGACGTGATAGTGATTGACCATAGCTTCATCGCTGCCCGTCTCATAAAGGCCGTCAAGACCACTAGTGCCACCATTATTACTATTCATCACAATGTTGAGCGCGACTATCTGCACGACAATCGGAAGGAGTACTCACCACTCTTCAGATGGCCATATATTCATTTTGCCATGAAGGCCGAACGCGACTGTCTGCAACTGAGCGACCTGAATCTGACAGTTACAGAGCACGATGCCGAAGAGTTCAAAAGTTGGTATCCAGAAAAACGTGTCTACAACTGGGGAAATTTTGAATATATGCCAATACCCGACAAAATCTTTGCTGCAAAAGATAAGAAAAAGACTTTCATTATAACTGGCTCTCTATGTTTCATCCAGTCGTTACAGCCCATTTTGGAGTTCATTAGGCGCTATTGGCCTATTGTAAAAGAGAAGCATCCTGATGCTACACTAACCATTGCAGGCAGAAATCCTGCAAAAGAGCTGTTTAAGGAATGTGCTAAAGATACCACTATCACCATCGTTCCTAATCCTAAAGATATGGCAGCTTTGGTCAGCCAGGCTGAATACTATATCTGTCCCATCAATGCAGGCAGCGGACGCAAACTCCGCGTTATTGACGGTCTGAAGCAAGGTTTACCTGTAATGTGCCATGAAGTATCTATGTCTGGATATGAGAGTATGATACCTGCCAATTGTCTATTTACTTATCATGACGAGAACACCTTCAACATAGCACTCAATCGAATGTTGTCTACAGCGCCTTCACCAGACACTGTCTATCAGACATATCAGGCAAACTTCTCTACAGAGGCTGGAGTCAATAGACTACGCTCGATATTAGAGCAAGAAAAAATACTTTAAACGAAAGGAGACCAGTGAAAGTAGCATATTTAGGAAAAATACAGCTGACGGATACCGACCTGCCATATCTGCACGAAGCCCAGCAGATAGCCAACATTACCTATGTCATCGAGATTAATCCACGCTTCTTGCAAGGCCCAGCATTGAATATCGGGCAGATATATCAGAAGTCGGGATTATTTAAGGCTGCAGACATCTATCCGGAATTCCACAAGCTAAGCAGTTTCATCGACCTCAGCAAATGCTACGTACTGAACACAAGTGGCAGATTGTGGACGCTGAAATCGTTCTGGACGCACATGCTTCTATTACTCTTTCTAATACGAAACAAGTTTGATGTCATCCATTTGGCATGGCCGCCCAACCTGTACGAATTCATCTTGTACGTCCTCAGAAAGCGCATGATACTTACCGTACATGACCCCATTCCTCACTCCAGTCTCAATACGTCCATCGTCAGGCTCAGGCGTAAATTCGCTTTCTCGTTGGTGCCCCGGTTCATTCTACTGAACAAGGCCCAGCGACAGGAGTTCCAAGACTACTATCATATTGACGGTAGCAGGATAACCGACGGACAACTGAGTTGCTGCACCTATCTGCACATCGTGAAGCCCGCCACAGTCAATATTCCCCTCAAAAAAAGTTACGTGCTCTTTGCCGGTAAGATATCAGCCTACAAGGGACTCGACTACCTGTTGCCGGCTATCGAGACAGTGCACCGGTCATGTCCTGACTGCCAGCTAGTGGTGGCTGGTGGTGGAAAGTATCACTTTGACATCAGTAAATATCTTTCATTAGGCTATATCGATATCCGCAACCGATTCATTCCAGACAGCGAGTTGGTTGCCCTGATTCAGAATTGTGCCTTCATGGTATGCCCCTACACCGATGCCACACAGAGCGGTGTCGTCATGTCTGCTTTTGCTTTCAACAAACCAGTAATCGCCACAAACGTCGGAGGATTGCCAGAAATGGTCAGCCATAAACGCTATGGATTGATTGTCCCACCAAAAGATGTTGACGCTTTGGCAGAAAGTATTACATTCTTATGGCAACATCCTAATACTGTCGCTCATTTTTCGGAAGAGATTAGCCAAGACTACAGCGCTGGAGAAATGTCATGGAAAAGGACTGCAGAACAATTACAAGCCGAATATCGCAAGATTGCCAATAGAGCCCATCTATAATAAGAATTGTGACATCATACAATATCTTTCACCAAACATCGTTATGTTTATAAAGGGTTTTATGAAATGAGCATCATACTATCAATTGTTATCATTGAATACCACAGCATCAAGGAGATACAAGAATGTGTATTGCACCTGAAGGCACATATACAATTGCCTTATGAAATCATCATATCTTCCAACTCCTGCTACAATGATGAACAAAAGAAACAGATAGACTCTCACGAAGAACATGTAAGATGGCTGTTCAACAAGCGAAATGAAGGGTTTGCAAGGGGCATGAACGAAGGATTGAAATTAGCTCAAGGTAAATTTCTAATCATCATGAACTCAGACTGTACGATGCTGTCGCCACTCGACACCATGATTTCCTTTATGGAAAAGCATCCTGAGGTTGGAGCCATTGCCCCTCAGATATCCGATTATCAGGGCAACATTCAGGATACGGCCCGTCCCTATGTCACACTCCCTCGCTACATCATCCGTCAGGTCAAACGCGTAATAGGCCACAAAAGCAGCATCCTGAACAATTGTATGGATTATTCAAGGATACAGACTGTCGACTGGGTAATCGGCGCTTTCCTTATGGTGTCACGCGAGGCGTATGAAGCAACAAATGGTCTTGACAACAACTACTTTATGTATGCTGAAGACTTGGACTGGTGTACCCGTATTCGTCAAGCTGGTTTCGAAATCGTCTACTTCCCCGAAGTAAAAATCACCTACAAAGGGAGCCGCCGGGCACGAAACAATTCCAAATACGCCAAGATTTTCATATCAAGTCATATCAAATACTGGAAAAAATTCGGGTTCTTCTTTGGACACCCCAAAAGGAAAAACATCAGTTTGTAAAACATAAAATCATGATAATACGTAGCAAAGCACCATTACGGTTAGGACTGGCAGGAGGCGGGTCGGATGTATCGCCCTATTGCGACATCTATGGCGGTCTGGTACTCAACGCTACCATCAACCTCTATGCCTATTGCACTATTGAGGAAACCAACGACCAGCAGATTACAATTCACTCATACGACGCTGGCGTGAACCAGTCATATCCCTCTGCATCAAAGTTGGAGATAAATGGCGAGGCGAGTCTAATAAAGGGAGTTTATAATAGGGTGGTGAGAGATTTCAACCTGTCTCCACTCTCCTTTAAGATTACGACATACAACGATGCGCCGGCAGGCAGCGGATTGGGTTCTTCGTCAACAATGGTGGTATGCATTCTGAAGGCTTTCGTAGAGTGGAAGGGACTGCCTCTAGGTGATTACGAGATAGCCAAGCTGGCCTACGAGATAGAGCGTAAAGACCTACAGCTCAGCGGTGGTAAGCAAGACCAATATGCGGCCTCATTCGGAGGTTTTAATTATATTGAGTTCCTAAAAGACGACATCGCCATTGTCAATCCACTGAAAATCAAGCGATGGGTTATTGACGAGCTCGAAGCATCCATGCTGCTGTACTTCACGGGGCGTTCCCGTTCGTCGGCAGCGATTATCGACGAACAAAAGAAAAACACCAAACGTGGTAACAACACTGCCATTGAAGCCATGCATCGTATCAAGCAAAGCGCTATAGACACCAAGTTGGCTCTGTTGAAAGGCGACATCAATGCCTTTGCCGACATTCTGCGTGAAGCCTGGGAAAACAAAAAACGGATGGCCACCCATATCACCAATCCCATCATTCAAGAAGCTATGGATGTGGCCATGCAGGCTGGTGCCAAGGCCGGCAAGGTGTCAGGAGCAGGAGGTGGCGGCTTTATCATGTTTGTTGTAGAGCCTACACGAAAGAAGGAAGTAGAGCAAGCCCTTTCTAAACTGGACGGCTTTGTGATGCCCTTTAACTTCAGCGATGGCGGTGCTCACGGCTGGAAGATTTATGAAACAGACAATGTTAAAGCATTTTAGGATATGACAGAAATCAACATCAATCAACACATACAGACACTCATCGAACGCTACCCGAAACTGATCGTCTGTCGTGAGACTATACAGCAAGCATACGACATCATGAAGGCATCCTATGCTCAAGGACGCAAGTTGTTGGTATGCGGCAATGGCGGTTCAGCGTCAGATAGTGAGCACATAGTGGGAGAACTGATGAAAGAGTTCAAGCTGAAACGTGAAGTGTATAAAGACCAGGCTGATGCCATGAAAAACATTGACCCGGAACTTGGTGCGATATTGGCTAAACACCTGCAAGGAGCACTGCCCGCCATTACGCTGACCGGTCACTCATCGCTGACGACAGCATTTATGAACGACAGCAATCCAGAGCTCATCTTTGCTCAGCAGGTGAATGGCTACGGCAAGCCGAACGATGTATTCCTGGGAATCTCCACATCGGGCAACAGCCGCAATGTGCTCTTTGCTGCCGTTGCTGCCAAGGCCAAAGGACTGCACACTATTGGTTTGACCGGACAGCGTGACAGCCGTCTGAAAGGATTAGCCGACATCTGCATACAGGTGCCAGAAACAGAGACCTATAAGATACAGGAACTGCACCTTCCCGTCTATCACTGCCTATGCATGATGCTGGAGGAGCATTTCTTTGGAAAATAACAACCTATTTATTCATTTGGAAATGAAAGTAGTCATCATGGCTGGCGGAAAGGGAACGCGCATTGCTTCTGTCAAAAGCGATGTTCCCAAGCCCATGATTGAAATCTGCGGCAAACCCATATTGCTGTGGCAGATAGAAAACCTGAAAGCTTGTGGTCTGACTGACATTACACTGGTTATAGGCCACTTGGGCCATGTCATCAAGGATTACTTTGGTGACGGCAGCCGTTTTGGCGTCGACATTTCCTATTTCATTGAAGACCATCCTTTGGGAACGGCCGGCGCCTTGTTCAAGATGCCGGAACTGACGGAAGACTTCCTGCTGCTGTGTGGCGATGTGATGATTAACGTCGACTTCAATCGCTTTATAAAGTTTCATCAAGAACATCAGGCATGGGCAAGCCTCATGGCTCATCCTAACGGTCATCCTTACGACAGCAGCCTACTACTGACAGAGACATTACCGCCACAGGAGAAGGGTGGCCTGCCCGTGGAGTCGCACCGCGTTGTTGGTTGGCTGAACAAAGAGGATTCGCGCACCTATTATAAAAACAGGGTCAATGCCGGTATTGAGATTATATCGCCTGCCCTACTCCACGAAACTACGAAAGTCTTCACCCCACGTCATCCTGAGCAACCCGATAAAATCGACTTGGATCGCGACGTGCTTAAGCCTAACATCTCCAGTGGCAGGATATTTGCCTACGACACACCGGAGTATATCAAGGACATGGGAACGCCAGACAGGTATTATGAGGTGGAGAAAGACCTGCTAAGCGGCAAGGTGGCAGCTCGTAACCTCAGCAAGAAGCAGCGAGCCATCTTTCTTGACCGCGACGGCACCATCAATGTCTACAAGGGTTTTCTGACTATTCCTGACGATTTTGAACTGATACCTGGAGTAGCAGAGGCTATCCGTCTCATCAACCAGTCAGGCTATCTGTGCATCGTGGTCAGCAACCAGCCCGTCATCGCCCGCGGCGACTGTACCTTTGAACAGCTTCGGGCCATTCATGACAAGATGGAGACACTGTTGGGCCAAGAAGGAGCTTTCGTAGACGCAATCTACTACTGCCCCCATCACACCGACAAAGGTTTTGAAGGCGAACGGCCTGACTACAAATTCGACTGCAACTGCCGCAAGCCGAAGCCTGGCCTCTTGCTGCAAGCCGCACGGGAATGGAACATTGACATTTCCCAGTCATACATGATAGGTGATAGCGACCGAGACGTGGAGGCAGGCCATGCTGCCGGTTGCCGACAATCCTTCCTCATGGAATGGAATCTCCCCAATGCCCTATCCGACGCTGTTAGGGATATTCTCAAACACTAAGACACATGCCTACGGGAATATCTGTCGTTTCATTACCCTACCAACTTTCGATAGAGAATAATTCCGAAACTACAAAAGATTTCCACGAAAAAGTTTCACTCGGACAGGAGGCGGAGTGGAAGTCCGGACGGGGCTGAGACCGTCAGAGGACGGGGCGCTGCCAGGTTGTGGACGGTTCGCGACACGGCACCGCCCGGCTCAAGAATGCCTTCATCGGGCTCAAATTTGTCAAACCGATTAGCGAAAATTTTCACGCGAAAACATGAAATCGACCTTCATCCTTCACTTTTTTATGTTAAAATATTGTATTACAATGATTTAAACCATCTTTCATCCTTCATTTATCCTTCACTTTTCTTTCACTTTTCCTTCACTTATCTTTCACTTTCATGCCGACAAAGCATGATTTACATGCCGACAAAGCACCAGTTACATGCCGAGTAAAGGGTGCTTAGTCGTAATGTAACTACGCTTCAGGTGCCATCAAAGCAAAAAGTGAAGGATAAGTGAAGGAAAAGTGAAAGAAAAGTGAAAGATAGACGCTGCTTTTAAAGTCATTTAACACTTTATGGTACAATAAGTTAGCTTTCTCTAAGTGAAGGATGAAGGACGATTTCAAGATTTTCAGAAACAAAATTGAGATTGAGTTTGACAAAATGAGACACATTTGTGTTTCCGTCAGAGCGAATGGAATGTTTTCGGTGCATTCGGGGCGCTCAAATTTGGATGTATCAAGAAAAAACGCTACCTTTGCAGCGATTTTGCAAAATTAGAGATTAAAGATGAAGATACTTTTATTAGGCAGTGGCGGGCGCGAGCACGCCCTGGCATGGAAGATTGCTCAGAGCAGCAAGTGTGAGAAGCTGTACATTGCGCCAGGTAACGCTGGCACAAGCAACAGTGGTGAGAATGTCAGCATGAAGGCTGACGATTTCGAGGCTATCAAGCAGTTTTGCGTGGAGAAGCAGATTGGCATGGTGGTCGTTGGTCCTGAGGATCCTTTGGTGAAGGGCATCTACGACGACCTGAAGGCTGACGCAAGGACGAAGGACATTCCCGTCATCGGCCCCTCGAAGGCCGGCGCTGTGCTGGAAGGCTCGAAGGACTTTGCCAAGGGCTTTATGCAGCGTCACCAGATTCCCACGGCTCGCTACGAGACTTTCGACGGAGAGCACCTGGAGGAGGGCCTGGCTTTCCTTGAGACGCTGGAAGCACCTTATGTACTGAAGGCCGATGGTCTTTGTGCAGGAAAGGGCGTCCTGATTCTCCCCACCCTCGACGAGGCCAAGAAGGAGCTGAAGGAGATGCTGGGCGGCATGTTTGGCAACGCCTCCAGCCGTGTGGTCATCGAGGAGTTCCTGAGTGGCATCGAGTGTTCCGTCTTCGTGCTGACGGACGGCGAGCACTATAAGATTCTGCCTGAGGCCAAGGACTACAAGCGCATCGGCGAGCATGACACAGGTCTGAACACCGGCGGCATGGGCTCTGTCAGCCCTGTTCCCTTTGCTACCAAGGAGTGGATGCAGAAGGTGGAAGACCGCATCGTCCGTCCTACTGTTGAGGGTTTGAAGGCAGAAGGCATTGACTATAAGGGATTTATCTTCTTCGGGCTGATCAACGTCAAGGGCGAGCCGATGGTCATTGAGTACAACTGTCGCATGGGCGACCCGGAGACCGAGAGCGTCATGCTTCGACTGAAGTCAGACATTGTAGACCTGTTCGAGGGCATCGCCGAGGGCCGTCTGGACAAGCGCCAGATAGCGTTCGACGAGCGTGCTGCCGTCTGCGTCATGCTGGTTTCCGGCGGATACCCCCAGGAGTACAAGAAGGGTTACCTCATCACGGGCATCGACCAGGTGGAGGGCAGCATTGTCTTCCATGCAGGAACAGCGCTCAAGGACGGCCAGGTTGTCACCAACGGCGGACGCGTCATCGCTGTCTCGTCATACGGCAAAGACAAGGCCGAGGCTCTGCAGAAATCGTTTGATGAGGCTCAGAAGATACAATTTACCGACAAGTACTTCCGTCGTGACATTGGTGCAGACCTGTAAATGAGGAAACTACTACAGAACAAGGTTGCAGAAAGCAAGCTGGCCTTGCCTTTGGCATCTGTCTATGCCACAGGCGTTTGGCTGCTCTGCGGACTTATCCAGCAGCAATGGTGGGCACAGTTCGTCTGCTTTGGCGTATCGACCATCCTCATGGCACAGATAAACAACGCCAATGCGCTTATCCGCATCTACTCGCGAATGATGAGTTGTTCGTTCCTTGTCCTGACCTGCTGCGCCTGTTTCCTGTTTCCGTTCGCACACAAGGGCATCATGGAGATGTGCATCGTCGGCTCCATATTCATGCTGTTCATGAGCTATCAAGACAAGCAGTCAGTAGGCTATACCTACTATGCATACGTGCTGTTTGGAATAGCCAGCATCTTCTATGCCCAAGTGCTGTACTACCTGCCCCTGCTGTGGCTACTGTCCGCCACACAGCTACAGTCATTGTCCTGGCGCACATGGGGAGCCTCGCTGCTCGGATTGCTTACGCCCTATTGGTATGAGTCCTGTCTTTTGGTGTGGGCAGGCGACTTCACGCCGCTCATCAACCACTTTGCAAGACTGGCGGCCTTCAAGGTCCCGTTCGACTTCTCCATCCTGAGTGTCAGCCAGATAGCGACCTTCGCGCTCGTTGCCATGACGGCCATTACAGGCATCATCCATTACATCAACAAGCACCACGACGACAAGATTCGCGTCCGGCTCATCTTCGGTTTCTTCATCTGGACAGATTTGGCAACAGCATTGTTCCTGATTTTGCAGCCGCAGCACTATGACTGTCTGATGCGCATCATGATTATCTGTACAGCCCCCCTGACAGCCCACTTCCTGGCGCTGACCTCAACCAAGATGACCAACATCGCCTTCTGCGTTTTCATACTCCTTACATTAACACTGACAGGTTACAACATATGGATGTTTTTATCTCCTTCCTGATAAGCTATGGCTATTGGGGCATGCTGGTAGTAGCCTTCATAGCCGGGTCGTTCTTCCCCTTCAGCAGCGAGGCGGTGATGGCGGGATTCCTGGCTGCCGGGCTCGACCCGTGGCTGCTGATTATCTATGCCACCATCGGCAATGTCTGTGGAGGCATGTTCAACTACTTCGTGGGGCGACAAGGCAAGATTGAGTGGATAGAGAAATACCTGCACGTCAAGCAGAAAGACCTGGACAGGGCACAACGGTTCATGGCCGGACACGGTGCGTGGATGGGCTTCTTTGCCTTCGTGCCTGTCCTGGGGAGTGCCATCACGATAGTCCTGGGCCTGATGAGGGCCAATATTCCCATCTCGCTGACCAGTATGACCATCGGAAAATTCCTGCGTTACGTACTGCTTGTCTATGGTGCACAATTGTTAATATAATATAGCGGAAGCAAATTTTTCATTTTTCCGTCCTCACATTTCACTTATTTTTATTACCTTTGCAAATCAATTAAACTGACAATAGAATGAAACAATTCAGACTTGTGGACAATATCATGGGCTGGCTGGCGTTTGCCATCGCCGCTGTGGTGTATTGCCTCACTATCGAGCCAACAGCCTCGTTCTGGGACTGTCCGGAGTTTATCTCTACTGGTTACAAACTGGAAATCGGTCACCCGCCCGGCGCACCGTTCTTCATGCTTACTGCCAACCTGTTCTCGCAGTTTGCCTCTGACCCCAGTCAGGTAGCCTATATGGTCAACATGATGAGCGCCCTGCTCTCAGCAGCCACCATCCTGTTCCTGTTTTGGACCATCTCGCACCTGGTGCGCCGTCTGCTTATCAAGGACTGGAGCCAGCTGACCACAGCCAAGCTGATAGCCATTGAGGCGTCAGCCATGGTGGGCGCACTGATTTACACCTTCAGCGACACCTTCTGGTTCTCTGCCGTCGAGGGTGAGGTCTATGCCTATTCATCGGCCTTTACCGCTGTTGTGTTCTGGCTCATCCTGAAATGGGAAGACCAGGCCGACCAGCCGCATGCAGACCGCTGGTTAGTGCTGATAATGTACATGACAGGCCTGTCTATCGGCGTTCACCTGCTGAACCTGCTGTGCCTGCCCGCCATCGTGCTGGTCTACTACTACAGAAAGTTCCCCACCGACGACCCCAAGCGCGACCTGAAGGGCTCGCTCATAGCCCTCGGCATCTCCGTTGTCATCCTGGCAGCTGTGCTTTATGGCGTCGTCCCTGGCATCGTACAGGTAGGCGGCTGGTTCGAACTGCTGTTTGTCAACATGCTCGGCATGCCGTTCAACACGGGTGAGATTATCTACATCTTCCTGCTTATCGGCATCATCATCTGGGCCATCTACGAGACCTACCACGACCTGAACCAGAAGCGCCAGAACATTGCCTTCCTCCTGGCTGTAGCCATGCTGGGTATTCCCTTCTATGGCCACGGATGGAGTGCAGCCGTCATCGGACTGGTGGTACTGGCCATCATGTGGTTCGTGCTGAGCTACAAGCAAGGCAAAAAGCCCCTCGTTTCAGCACGCATCAAGAACACCTCCCTGCTCTGCATGCTGATGCTGATGATTGGCTACTCGTCGTATGCCCTCATCGTCATCCGTTCAGCAGCCAATCCGCCGATGGACCAGAACTCGCCAGAGGATATCTTCACCCTGGGCGAGTACCTGGGTCGTGAGCAGTATGGCCAGCGTCCGCTCTTCTACGGTCCGGCCTACACCTCACAGGTTGCCTTGGAGAAGGACGGCGAATACTGTCGTCCCGTCATGACCAACGGCGACCCCGTATGGCAACGCAAGGAGAAAGCCTCGCCCGACGAGAAGGATGAATACTTCGTAGTACGCACCAAAGACGAATATAAATATGCCCAGAACATGCTATTCCCACGCATGTATAGCTCGGCCCACCGCGATGCCTACGAGAGTTGGATGGGTGGCGTCAGTGGCAGCGAGGTACAATACGACCGCTGCGGCGAGTTGGTAAGCGTCAAGGTCCCCTCGCAGTTTGAGAACCTGCGCTTCTTCATCAGCTACCAGTGTAACTGGATGTACTGGCGCTACTTCATGTGGAACTTCGCCGGTCGCCAGAACGACCTGCAGGGTAATGGCGAGCTGGAGCACGGCAACTGGCTGAGCGGCATCGAATGGTTCGACGACTGGCGCTTGGGCGAGCAAGACCTGCTGCCCGACGAGCTGAAGAACAACAAGGGTCACAACGTGTTCTACATGCTGCCTCTGCTGCTGGGTCTTATCGGACTCTTCTGGCAGTCGCTGGCCAAACACCATGGCTCCAAGCAGGACCAGACGGGTATCCGCCAGTTCTGGGTGGTCTTCTTCCTGTTCTTCATGACGGGTCTGGCCATCGTCATCTACCTGAACCAGACACCCATGCAGCCTCGTGAACGCGACTATGCCTATGCAGGCTCCTTCTACGCTTTCGCCATCTGGTGCGGCATTGGCGTGGCAGCTATCATCGAGATGATAAGAGAAAAGGTAAAGAGCGAGAAACTATCTACCGCCGTTGCAGCCCTGGTCAGCATCGTCTGCCTGATGGTCCCTGTGCAGATGGCTTCTCAGACATGGGACGACCACGACCGTTCAGGACGTTACACCTGCCGTGACTTCGGACAGAACTACCTGATGTCGCTGCAACAGGAGAACAATCCTATCATCTATACCAATGGCGATAACGACACCTTCCCCCTGTGGTACACCCAGGACGTAGAGGGTGTGCGTACTGATGCCCGCGTCTGCAACCTCTCTTACCTGCAGACAGACTGGTACATCGACCAGATGCGCCGTCCTGCCTATGACTCGCCTTCCGTACCCATCTCATGGGAACGCATCGAATACTGTGCCGGCACCAACGAGTACGTCACTGTCGAGCCCAGTATGAAGGAAGCCGTATTGGCACACTACAAAGAGAATCCCGAGCAGGCCCGGGAGCAGTTCGGTGACGACCCCTTCGAGCTGAAGAACGTGCTCAAGTACTGGGTACGCTCCAAGAACCAGGACCTGCACATGATTCCCACCGACACGCTCTACATGACCATTGACAAGGAGGCTGTCCGCAAGAGTGGCATGATGATGGCTACAGACTCCATTCCTGACAAGATGGTCATCTCGCTTAAGGGCAAGCATGCCCTCTACAAAGGCGACCTGATGATACTGGAGATGCTGTCTGAGTGTAACTGGACACGTCCTATCTATGTGGCTGTCAGCGTTGGCGAGGATAACTACATCAACCTGGGCGACAATACCATCACCGAGGGCCTGGCATACCGTATCACGCCATTCACCACCACCAACGGCGGCAAGGCGATTGATGGCGTGAAGAACTTCGACACGAAGCGCACCTACGATAACATCATGAATCGCTTCAAGTTCGGAGGCGTCGACAAGCCTGGCATCTATCTCGACGAGACGGTAACCCGCATGTGCTACACCCACCGTCGCATCATGGCCAAGCTGGCTCTTGAGCTTATCAACGAAGGCAAGGACGAGCAGGCAGAGAAAGTGCTGAGCTACACGTCCAAGATGCTACCGAGCTTCAATGTTCCTCACAACTACACCAGTGGCTCTATGGACCTGGCTCGTGGTTGGGCCAGCATTGGCAAGACCAAGGAGGCCAAGGCCATCATGGATGAGCTGTGGACCACTGCCAGCCAGTATCTGCATTGGTACTGCTCACTGGAAGGATACCGCTTCGATGCAGCGCAGAACGACTGTGCCATCCAGCTCTACATCATGCAGCAGCTCATTGCCATTGGCGACACCTTCGACCAGAAGTGGGCCGACAAGCACATGCAGGAGCTGAACCAGATGGCTACACTCTATGAGCAGAGAGGCGGCAACCTGGGATATTAAAAGCCAACAAGATAACTGCTAAAAGCCAACTGCAATGATTATCGAGCAACCTGCCAAGTGGCTACGATGGCTTTACCCCAAAGCATTATGGCGTATGGATTGTCATGAGAGGTCGGTATACCTGACCTTTGATGACGGTCCTATACCTGAAGCCACGCCGTTTATCCTCGACGTGCTGAAGCGCTATGGTGTCAAAGCCACGTTCTTCATGGTAGGCGACAATGCCCGAAAATATCCTGAGCTACACCAGCGGGTCATAGACGAAGGACACCGCATCGGTAATCATACCCATAACCACATCGGAGGTTTTAGCAATACCATCCGCGAGTACAGCTATAATGTAGAGAAGGCCAATGCCTATCTGCACACCAATCTTGTCCGCCCACCCCACGGATGGATGCGCTTAGGCCAGTATGCATGGCTTTCCCGTAAGTTTAAGATTGTCATGTGGGACCTTGTCACCCGCGACTACTCTAAATGGCTGACAGCAGAAGACGTGCTCAACAACGTCAAGCGCTATGCCCGCAATGGCAGCATCATCACCTTCCACGACTCCCTGAAGAGCATCGAGAAGCTGCGCACCGCCCTGCCCATGTCCATCGAATGGCTAATAAACGAAGGCTACGAGTTCAGAATCTTCGACTGAACCCGTAGCCCTGTTTCGTTTTTTATGCTAAAGGCTAACTGCCAATAGCCAACTTTCTTAGCAAGGACGTTTCTTTGGCAGGTTGAACACGTCCTGCACTTCCTTCATCTGCTCGAAGGTCATACCATCAGGCTCGCTGCCCATCGAGCGGGCACACATGTAGATGTTGGCAGCCTTGCAGAGCACATCAGTCTGGTCGAAAGCATCCATGATGTCCTGTCCTACGGCCACCGTTCCATGCTTCTCCCACATCACCACATCGTGCGTCTTAATCTGCTCCAGGGTAGCTTCAGCAAGTGCTACTGACGAAGGCATGGCGTAAGGCACGATACCGATGCCTAAGGGGGCAAAGGCTAATGTCTCAGGAATCATAGACCACAGTACACGTGTCATCTCGTCACCCTTCAGGAAACGCTGGATATGGCTCATGGACACCAGCTCGATGGGGTGCGTGTGCAGCGTGGCCTTGTAGCACGAGCCTGTCTCTAACAGGTAGTTCTGCAGGGCCAGATGGGTAGGCAGTTCTGAGGTAGGCACCACGTTCACATCTGCAATCACCTCATACGAAGCACAGTCGTCACAGATACGGATAATGCTGCCGTTCTGCATGGGTTCCTTTGCCAGGTCGCGCATGCGCTTACCTGTTCCCTTGCAATAGAAATACTTGCCTTTCAGCTGAGGCAGCATCAGGCCGATTTGCTTCACTGGCGAGATGGCCTTCATGGCCTTGCATTCCTCGTCCATATACTCGGTGACGTTGACGGTGATGTTGCCACCATTACGCTCTGCCCATCCTTTCTGCCAGAGGTATCCCGTCACCTCGGCAATCTGATCAATAACAGCCTTCAACTCGGGACGGCCTTCCAAAATACTCTTCATATTTTCTTAACGATTAACTATTCATTCAATAATTCTCCCCGTAACGCTCCCTGGTGATGTCTTCAAGTGAGCGGCCACGGGTCTTGGGAGCACCTATCATGCCCACAATGAGCGAGATACAGAGCAAGGCTATCATGCAGTAGGCTGCAATGGTGAAGCCCTCGCCGTTGTCGCCATAGATATAGGTGAAGACGAGTCCCCACAATGCCGACAGTCCACGAACGATGAAGAACATCAGTCCCTGCGCACCGGCACGGAACTTGGCAGGGAACAGCTCCGAACCCCACAAGGCATAAAAGATTTGCGGCGACGAACCACCCTGGACACCCCAGAGAATGGCGAAAGCCCACAGGCCCACCATACCGTTGACACCGATGGTCACAATGACCAGCCATGCACAGATGGCCATCAGTAGCCCAAAGACGTAGATAGCCTTATGGGAGGTTTTGTCAATCAGTTTCGAGACGATGAATGTCACGCCAACAATGATAGCCCACTGGATGCAGTTCATCCAGTTGGCCTGCTCGTTCGACACGCCACCTGCCGTCTCATAGATGTGCGGCTGGAAGAAACCCATCACCGAGGCCACCAGGTTCCACGTCAGGTAGATGGTAGCCAGGAAGACAACCGTGCGTACGGCTATCTTGTTGGAGAACAAAACCTTGATATTGTCCATCAGACCGGCCTGCTTCGACTTGTTGGCCTCAAACTCAGCACTCTCCTGAAGCTGGCGCTGCAGGTTCCAGGCAATGAATGCCACAACGAAAAGCGAGAAGAATACCACACGCGACGAGAACACATTGGTAGCCTGCTCTGAAAGGCCTTCGCCACCGAAAAGTGCTGCCAGACTCTCCACCCATCCGAACAGATAGCCGCCGGGAGCAAACAGCATACCCAGCAGCAGGATACACATAGGACCAAAGCCCCACGACATCTGCGATATACAGATGTTGCGGCCACGGTTGTTTACCTCAGACGACTCAGAGATGTAGGTCCACGAGGCCGGTACACCCACACCAACAGAGATGCCCGTAATCAGGAATCCTGCCAGCAACATGGGGAAATTGACGCTCAACATGACCGTGAGCACACCCACCATATAGACAATCATATTATAGGTGAAGATGAACTTACGTCCATACTTGTCGGCCAGGAAACCACCAATGATAGCACCTATGGCAGCACCTAAGCAGTTGGCCGAGATAAAATTCAGCCATCCCAAGTGCACCTCGGACAAGCCAAGGTAGTTCTGCCACAAGGTCAGTCCTGAAGCACCAGCCACAATGGCTCCGGCATCGAGATAATTGGTCAGAGACACAGCGATGGTGCTCTTCAAACTTCCAGTATTATTTGACATGTTTTCGTTATTTCGATATTTCGTTATTTCGATATTTCAGGGTTAGCGGCACACCACATCACACTCTATGTTGAATATCTTGGCTACCTTCAGGATGGTGTCTATATGATGACCCACAGCTGCTGCCATGTGGTGCGTAGGACCTGCCTCGCTCCACTTATTGACAAACTCACGGCAGCTCAGCGAGAACTTGGTGCGCATGTTGGTGTCGCCGAAGGTAAAGATAGGGCCTTCCTCGTTTACACCCTCAGCCACCACAAACTTAAAGACGCCATTCTTGTCCTGCGTAATGGCCAGATAGGTCACAGGACCCGTGGGAGGATAGAACTGTGTCAAGTAGCCGCCACCGCTCTTGCCGTGGAACACAGGCACAATCTTCATAGTGGGCTTCTTGGCCTGCGAAATATCGAAGTCGCCAGACCCTGAGTGGCCAATGATGCAGATGTCCTTCGGGAAGTCGATGCTATACATCTCGGCCAGCGTACCTGTGCCTGAGATGGTCTTCAGAATGCTCATGGCCATAGCTACCTTCATGTCGCCTTCCACAGCACAGGCTGTATGTTGCTTGATAAGCATCGAGAAAGCGGGTATCAGCATGGAGTCGAGCTTGCCGGCGATGCCCTGTGCAAAGCCATCGTAGTGCGACGCTATCATGCCCAGCTGCTCGTCCTTGACCCACTGTTCGAAGGCAACCACATACTTAGCCATGTCCCATACCTTCTCTATGGTGCCACCACCCTCGATGTCGAAGGTGTCGAGAATGTCCTGAGCCTTGGCCTTGATAGCGGCCTCGTCTGTGATGTTGTCTGCAATGGCCCACATCTTCTCCCAGTCGAACTGCTTGGTATAGACAAACATACGATGGTAGAGATTGGTCTCGTCAATATAGAGGTCCATCATGCCTGGATAGGGACGACCTATCTGGGCGATATTCGTATCACGGAAACGACGACGCACCTGTGCTGCACGGCACCAATCCTCTATCTCTGCCTGTACCTCCGGGTCGCCACCCTCCACCACGCCGGTGATGACTGCAGAGCGCTTGCCGGCACGATTCAGGTCAGCCACCATCTCACCAATGGCACCACAGGCATATAACTCGCCCAGCCAGGTGGGAATGTCCGTCTTGTCATAGTCGGGAGCCAGCTTCTTCTGTACATTCACGATGACGACAGGCACGTCGAGGTCACGAACAGCAGGCAGCATATTATAAGATGTACAATAGGTCAGCATCTGCAGAATCACCAGGTCTACATCAGCAGCACGGAACTTATCGCCTGCTGCCATCGACTGTTCCTTGGTAGTCACCATGCCACCATCAATGATGTCAATGGTGTTGGGCAACGTCTTCTTAAAGGCTTCATACTGTGCCTCGAACTCAGGTACGAGCTGAGGGAACTGTGGCAGATATGCACCCAGCGCAATGCTGAACACACCTACTTTTGCTTTGGTTTCAACTAATGGTTTAGCCATAACATTCATGATTTTAAGTTTATTATTGTTTCGTTATTTCTATATACTTTGCAAAGCCCTTGTCCCAGAGTTCCTTGTCCTTGGGCTCATACTTCACCATCTCCACCGAGGCAGCGATGATGCGGCGCATCGCCCAAACATCAGCCACATCTCCCGAGGCCTTAGCCTGCAGCATGATGTTGCCGATGGCCGTGCACTCTTGTGGACCGGCAAGAACCTCAACACCCAGTGCATCGGCTGTAAACTGGTTCAAGTATTTGTTCAACGAGCCACCGCCAATGATGTGTAACATGCTCAAGTCGAAATTAGCAAAATCCTTGAGCCAGGCAAATACCTGCCGGTAGCGCAGGGCCAGTGAGTCGAAGATGCAACGGCATATCTCCGCAGGTGTCTCTGGAACAGTCTGCTGTGTATCACGACAATACTGCTGTATGGCTTTGATCATCGAGGGAGGATTGGCAAACATGGCATCGTCAGGATTGATGATGCTACGGAAGGCCTCTACCTGCATGGCAGACCCCTGTAGCTCCGGATGACTCAGCTGGCGCACCTCCTCAGGCCATTCCTTACGACAGCGCTCATAGAGCCACATGCCACAGATGTTCTTCAGGAAACGCGTCGTACCCTCTATGCCACCCTCGTTGGTAAAGTTCAGCTCGTAGCTGCGCTCATCGATGATAGCCTGCTTGGTCTCAATACCCATCAGACTCCATGTACCACTGCTCAGATAGGCAAAGCACTCGTCCTTGGCAGGCACGGCAGCCACCGCACTCGCCGTGTCATGACCTGCCACGGCAATCACGGGGACAGGTCCCAGCCCCGTCATCTTCTGCACCTCCTCGGTCAGCACGCCAATCTTCGTGCCAGGCTGCACCATACGTCCAAAGTGTTGGCGTGTCAGCCCCACGCTCTCTATCAGCTTCTCCGACAAGTCGCCCGTACGCGGGTCGAGCATCTGGCTCGTCGAGGCAATAGTATACTCACACACCGCCTCACCCGTCAGCATCCACGACAAGGCATCGGGCACGAACAGCACCTTCTGGCAGTACTTCATGGCCACGTTGTCCGCCTGGTGCATGGCATGGAACTGGAACAGCGAGTTGAAGTTCATAAACTGGATACCCGTGATGTCGTACACAGTCTTGCGGTCGTTCACATGCTGCAGATAGTCGTCGATGGCAGCAAAGGTGTGCGGGTCGCGGTAGGCTATCGGATTGCGCAGGATGGCGTTATCCTCGCCGATGAAGACAAAGTCCACACCCCACGTGTCGATACCGATGCTGGTAATCTCGATACCTCGCTGCCCAACCTTCTGCAGGCCCTTGATCATCTCAAAATACAGGGCATAGATGTCCCAGTAGAAATGACCACCAGTCTCGATGAGGTTGTTAGGAAATCGTGTCAGTTCCTCCTGCTCCAGTCGACCGTCAACCAGCGACCCCAGAATAGTACGCCCGCTGGTGGCGCCCAGGTCCACCGCAAAGTAATATTTTTTGTTTTCCATAAATTAATTGTAGTTTGTTTCGGCAAAGATACGAAATTTGTCGGACAAACAAACAAAATCTTATCCAATTTTACTTAAAATCATGCATTTCCGGTTTTTTTTCTTAAATTTGTAGCCGAAAACAACGAACTAAAGCAAATAATGGAACAATTAATGGTAAGAAAATGTATCTTGATGACCTTACTCTCGATAGGAGGTCTTAGCGTTCAGGCACAACAAGTCAACGACTCTAACACTCCGTTGCACTTGATGCAGCCACAATACCAGACGCCCTATGGCGTATCAACCGTTCAACAGGTGAAACAAAAGATGGACCTGATGCTTCGCTACCTGGAAGTGGCCTCACCCGCAGCATTGGGCAAGGGCGACTTCCGCCTGACCAGCTACGAATGGGGGGTAACCTATTCCGCCATGCTGGCAGCAGGTGAGGCAACAGGAGACAAGGCCTATAGCGACTATGCCATCAAGCGCATGAACCTGTTAGCCAGCGAAGCTCCCCGCTATGCTGAGAGGCATCGCAAGGGAGAGAAAATAGACCCACTGATGCGAAAGGTGGTCGACCCGCATGCCCTTGACGATGCCGGTGCCGTCTGTTCGGCGATGATCAAGGCCACGCTGAAGGACAAGACACTGAAGCTGCGCGACTGCATTGACCGCTATGCCGACTACGTGATAAACAAGGAATACCGTCTGAGTGACGGCACCTTTGCCCGACTGCGCCCACATAAGAATACCGTATGGCTCGACGACATGTTCATGGGCATCCCCACCATTGCCTATATGGGCAAACTGACGGGCGAACAGCGCTACTACGACGAAGCCGTCCAACAGATCAAGCAGTTCCGCAGTCGCATGTTCCTGGAAGACAAGGGACTCTTCCGTCACGGATGGGTAGAGGCCATGAATCCCCACCCTGCCTTCCACTGGGGACGCGCCAACGGATGGGCCATTCTCACGCTGTGCGAGGTACTGGACGTCCTTCCCAACGACCATGCCGGCCGTCCACAGGTACTCGAGCTGTTACGCAAGCACATCGCCGGCTTGGCACCCCTTCAGCAGAAAGACGGTTTCTGGCATCAGTTGCTCGACCGCAACGACACCTATTTAGAGACCTCCTGCACTGCCATCTTCACCTACTGCATAGCCCATGCCATCAATCAGGGATGGATTGATGCGTCAGCCTATGGTCCTGTAGCCCAACTGGGGTGGCACGCCGTAGAGCGTTCCATCAACAACAAAGGACAAGTCGAGAACGTATGCGTCGGCACAGGCATGGGATTCGACCCAGCCTTCTATGCCTATCGCCCTGTCCATGTCATGGCAGCTCACGGCTATGGCCCTGCCATCTGGGCCGGTGCCGAGATGATTCGCCTATTGACGAAGCAGCATCCCAAGTCGAACGACTCTGCCGTTCAGTTCTACCCCGAAGAAGTTCCCACCAACCAACCCATCTTCAACTATGACGGTCAGATTCGTTTCTAAGCTACTGTTGCTGCTATCTGCCCTACCGGCAACGGCACAGTCGGGACTGAACCAGAAGGAGTTCAACAAATACTGGCGCGTCGAGTCGGAAGCCTCCGACTATCAGGTGACATTCCATCACGACACCTGCGAGATTGTCGCCCCTAAGGGATTAACCCTTTGGCGCAAGCAGCCATTTACGGCCAACACCACGGTAGAATACGACGCGATGGTGATGAACGACCGTCTGAGCGACCTCAACTTTTTCTGGCTGGCCAGCGACCCTCAGGAGAAAGACATCTGGACGCGAGCCGACTGGCGCAGTGGTGTCTTCCTGCGCTGCTATACCCTGCAGATGTACTATTTAGGCTATGGCGGCAATCACAACACCACCACCCGCTTCCGTCGCTACACAGGTGATGGGCGAGGGGTCGATGATGCAGCCCATCGGCCTGCCATCCTCAAGGAATATACCGATGCTGACCATCTGCTGAAGCCCGACCACTGGTACCACATCAAGATAGAGAGCCTTTACGGTCGCATGCGCTGCTATATCGACGACGAACTGATAGTAGACTATCTGGACCCGCAGCCCCTGCAAAGCGGATGGTTTGGGTTCCGCACCACCCTGTCGCGCACCCGCATCACCCATTTCCAGAGTCGCCAAAGCGAGGATTACTCCTTGGCATCCGGCATACCCTTGCATTGGATGACACCCCCAGCAGATGCCTGTCCTACAACCTTTGGCATTCCCTTCCGTCAAGGAGAGCTGCGCGATGCATCGCTGCTGGCACTCTCTGACGAGACACCATCCGACGCCTGGGCCACAGCCTACTGGCCCGACGGTACTGTCAAATGGGCCGCACTCTCTGCAGTGGTGAAAGGCAACGCGCCACGCGTCGTACAACGAGGCAAAAAGACCACCGCTCCCACCATCACCGTGACTGACAACGGAAAACAGATGAAGATTGCCACCCGCCGGCTGACCGCCTACATCCCCAAGGGCGGCCATTCCCTGATGGACAGTATCCTACTGGACAACAAGAAGATAGGAGGAACAGCCAGTCTGGTGGCCACGACGACAAAAGGCAGCTATCATTCGCTCATCCGACAAGCCTGCGTCGAACGACAGAGCAAGGTCGACGCCATTATCAAGATAGAAGGCATGCATAGCGACGGACAGCGCCACTGGCTGCCCTTCGTCATCCGATTGCACTTCTGGTACGACAGCGAGCAAGTCAAGATGACACATACCTTTACCTACGACGGTGAACAAACCGAGGACTTCATCACGTCATTGGGCATCCGTTTTGACATCCCCATGCGCACAGAGGCCTACAATCGTCATATTGCCTTTGCCATGTCGCCCGAGCGGGTATGGTCAGAACCCGTTCAGCCCCTCGACGGACGCCGCGAGCTACGACTACAGCAATCCCCACCAGAGGAAGGCCGTGGCATCAGGCAGAAGCAGAACATCCAGCTACAACAGATGCAAGGGCAGCGCATACCACCGCGTGAAGCCTTCGACCAGCTGGGACAGTCGCTTATCGACCATTGGGCACAATGGGACGAGTTCCGTCTCTCCCAACTGACCGACAATGCTTTCTCCATCCGCAAGCGGGCCACCAGTGCCTCACCATGGATAGGAACCCTGACCGGCGAACGCTCGCCAGGTTATGCCTTTGTGGGCGATGTGGAAGGTGGCATGGCTGTCTGCCTGAAGGATTTCTGGCAGTCATACCCCTCAACCATGGCCGTTTCCGGTGCCCGCAGCAAGGAAGCTCAGCTGACCATGTATCTCTGGAGCCCCGAGGCAGAGCCTATGAACCTCTGCCACTACGACACGATAGCCCACGGCCTGCAGGAAAGCTATGAAGACGTGCAGGAAGGGATGAGTACTCCCTACGGCATTGCCCGAACCAGCGAGTTATGGCTGTTGCCGCAAAACAGCTACCCCGGTCAGGAGGCACTTGCCCGCCAGTCAGCCATATTGTCGGGCGATATCCGTCTGCTCCCCACACCCGAATACCTTCACAGCCGTCAGGCCTTCGGCATCTGGTCGCTCCCTTCCGCCAACAAGGCAGTAGAAGACCGTCTCGACGAATTCATCCACATCTATCAGCAGGAGACCGAGCGTCATAAGTGGTACGGATTCTGGAACTATGGCGATGTCATGCATGCCTACGACCCCGAGCGCGACGAGTGGCGCTATGATGTGGGAGGCTATGCCTGGGACAATACCGAGTTGGCCTCTCCCGTATGGCTATGGACCATGTTCCTGCGCTCTGGCCGGAATGATATCTGGCGCATGGCAGAAGCCATGACCCGCCACAACAGCGAAGTCGACACTTACCACATCGGTCCCTTTGCCCCCTTAGGCAGTCGCCACAACGTCAGCCATTGGGGTTGCGGAGCCAAGGAGGCGCGTATCTCGCAAGCTGCCTTCCTGCGCTATTACTACTACCTGACAGCCGACGAGCGGACGGGCGACCTGATGCGACTGCAAAAGGATGCCGACACCCTGCTCTGGCACCTGGATCCCATGCGACTGGCCGAGCCCCGCACGCAGTATCCCTGCTCGGCACCCGCACGCCTGCGCATCGGTCCCGACTGGGTGGCCTATGCCGGCAACTGGATGACGGAATGGGAGCGTACGGGCATCGCCTACTATTACCACAAGATACAGACAGGTATGCAGTCGATAGCCTCACTCTCTGACGGCATTTTCACAGGCAACCTGGCCAAAGGCTACGACCCGGCGACAGGGCGCATCAGCTACGATGGTCCCGACTCCCTTCGGAGCACCAGTCACCTGCTGAGTATCATGGGTGGCTTTGAGGTGATGAACGAGCTGATGCCCGTCATGAACAATGCAGCATTCAATCAGTGCTGGCTCGACCATGCACGCCGCTATCGGGAGATGGCCCTCAAGGTTCAGCGCAACCACTTCCCCGTACGCCGCCTTGACGCCTATGCGGCATGGCTCGACCGCGACCCACAAAGAAAAGCCTTTGTCTGGAACTCTCTGTTAGCTCCACGCAAAGGCATTTCCACCAATGATGCGGCCCTATGGTCGCTCGACGCCATCTATATGTTAGAGGTGATTCCGTGACCTGAAGCCCGCTTCCGTATTGTCACTTCCCGGCCTTCTTCACCGCATCTGGCAGATAATAGCCCAGGTGCGGTGGTTGGTTGTATGCCGTATTCTGCCAACAGATGCTCAGACGATAGATGTTGTCGTGCATCAGCGTCGGCACAGCATACTCGGTAGGGATATTGGTCGTAAAGACATTGAGATGGGCAGCATCGCTTTCGTCCCACAGTATCAGCTCCTCTCGCCAGTCGCCCAGCAGGTCGGCTTGCAGACACGGCGTTGCCTTGGTCCAGTTGTTCGATACCGAATGTCCCATCTCATACAGGTGCTTGCCGTTGCTCAGCGGCAGGGGCACGGCTTTCTCGCCATCCCACTTCTGGAGATAGGAGGGGAAGTGGGGGCGCTCGCGGCGGTTGGCCAGGAGTTCGTCCTGCAAATCACCATCCCAATAGATGCGGAAGTTGATGGACGGATTCTGTTTAGAGATGATCTCACCCTTGATGTTGCGCACGGCCTTCCTCTCAACCTGCCAATACTCGAATCCCCTGTGGCGGGCATCTATGTCAGCAGCCAGCCCGCGTCCCGTATCCTCGTCTGCCGTCTCATAGAAGATACGCTCACCCGTTCTGGCATCCCGGAGGTCAGCACCATAAGGACGCTCTTCATGCACCATATAGAACTCCAGCCCCGGACGGTCGGGGTCCAGATCGCTCAGGTGCGTAGCGTCGCCATGTCCCAAGCCGGTAGAGTACAGTAGTTTGCCGTCGTGGTCGATAGCCGCCGAGCCATACGTTATCTCATCGCACCCGTCGCCATCCACATCGCCGACGGAGACACTGTGTGCGCCCTGTCCGTAGGCCGTATGCTCCAGGCCCCGGTACCACGTCTGGTGCCCGTCTTTGTCGACGACATAATAATCATGGGGGGTAGCAGAGGCATGAAACCATTTGGTGGACAGTTTCCGCCCGTCAAAGTCGACCGCCCAGAGATGAGAGGGTGTGTAGTAGCCTCTGCACAGCACTGCACTGGGCTTTCCCTGTGGTCCGTCCAGCCATGCCACGCACGCCAGGAAGCGCTCGCCGCGATTGCCCAAGACACCACGGTCGCCCCACCCTTCTTTGTCGTAGGCGACATCTCCCCCTACGCCCAAGGCGCGGTTGGGACGATAGTATATCGTATGCACGGCGCGTCCCGTCAGTCCGTCGAACACCGTCAGGTATTCCGGTCCACTCAGGATTCTTCCCCGTTCGTTGCGATAGTCGGCAGCATTGTCGGCCTGCCGGATGTCGGTCTCGTCTGCAGCCTCCGTGACATAACGTCCAGTACCATCCACCGACCCGGGAGCGGTCTTGCAGATAAGTTCTGCCCGTCCGTCACGGTCGAAGTCATATACCTGGAACTGCGTATAATGGGCCCCGGCACGGATATTCTTGCCCAAATTGACACGCCAGAGCTTCGTGCCGTCGAGCCTGATGCAGTCAATGTACACTTCTCCCGTCATACCGTCGTGCGAATTGTCGTGAGCGTTTGAGGGATCCCACTTCAGGAACAGCTCATACTGTCCGTCGCCGTCTACGTCGCCCACCGAGCAGTCGTTGGGCGTGTAGTCATACCTTCGGCCATCGAGCATCCCACCCTTCGGACGGTCCAGCGCAATGCTTGTATACAGGTCCTTCCATGGCGAGACATCGGCTGATGATTCCTTGTTGCTACCGTTCGTCACCACCCGATAGTGGTTCTGAACCGTTCCCTCTACATCCGTAAAGTTCGTGACTTTCAGCCCCTTGGCAATGGTTTCTCCGTCTCTCAGCAGGTCGAAAGTAGTTTCTTTCGGTTCCGTACCCAGCAGTCGCCAGCTCACAAAGATTCCCTTCTGCTCAGCCGGCAGAGCTACAACCCCTCGATCCAGACGCTCCATCTGTGAAGGGTAGGTCTGATAGGTTTGCGACATCGTGCTGACGGCACCCATCATCATTGTTAAGCAGATTAGTTTGTTCATGTTTTCGGTTGTCTATATTATTTCTTCAGGTAGTCGGCCAGTTGGCTCTTGTTCTCGCGCAGCCCCTTGGCAATGCTCTGCGCGTTGGTCTTAGCCCCAAGCAGAGAGGTATGTGTATGGTCGTGGTTGAAATACTTCATCGCCTTTTCCTT
This sequence comes from Prevotella sp., assembly GCA_017412705.1. Taxonomy (GTDB): domain Bacteria; phylum Bacteroidota; class Bacteroidia; order Bacteroidales; family Bacteroidaceae; genus Prevotella. The sequence goes on along the minus strand of JAFPWS010000038.1, from coordinate 12,269 downwards.
CTTGCCACACTTCTTGTCCAGGAAGTCTGCAGTGATGTTGTGCAGGTCAACAAACTCCACGCCCGTCTCTTCGACGACCTCCCGATACCATTTGCCATAGGAGTCGTTGCGGCGCTCTATCTTGCCGTCGATCCATTCGTTGCGCGGCGTCAGCGAGACCAATATCGGTGTAGCCCCCTTCTCACGCACATCCTGGATAAACTTCTTCAGGTACCAGCCAAACGAATAGACCACCTCGTAGCTGCCTACCTGCGTGTTCGACTTCAGCTTCTGGTCGATGACGTTCTGCTTGGCCAGGTCCTCCTTGGCAGCCTGCATGCGGTAGACATGGCAGGTGTCCCTACCCGAGGCGATGGCTGCCCGGTACTTGGGCTTGTCGATGGCCCCGATATCGTTATGTCCAAACTGGATAAGCACAAAGTCGCCGGGCTTCAGGCTGTTATACACCTTTTCCCAACGGCCTTCGTTCAGAAATGACCGACAGCTGCGTCCTGCCATGGCAGCATTCACGATGTCTATCTTCGACTCGTCAAAGATGGTGTTGGCCACAGCCCCCCACCCCCACATGCCGTCGGCGTCTTTGTCGGCGTTCTTCACCGTGCTGTCGCCCGTGATAAAGACCACAGGCTTGCCCTCCGTACGTGTCAGGTCGTATACCGGCAGCTGTACGTTTCGCATCATCGCCTTCAGCGGATTCAGCGCCGGATTCGTGCTGGCCATCAGACCCTCTGCCGCCGAGCGGGCATTCATCATCGCACCAAAGCGGCTGGTATGTATCTTGTCGAGGAAGAAGTGGTAGTCGGTCTTCCACGGGCCATAGCTATCCAGCTTCTTGGCCGACAGCTCGTTCAGGTCGACGAAGGGGACTCCCTCCTCGGCCGCCACCTGCATCTGCCACTGTGTATGCGGCTTGCGTACTATCTTGCCGTTGTTGTCGTATGCATTGCGCGGAGTCAGCGACATCAGGATAGGGAAGCCGCCCTGCGCGCGTACATCATTAATATATTTACGCATATAGCCGCCATAGGTATACACCGTTTCCTTTTCGCCCGTTTCCTGTATGGTGACATTCAGCGTGTCGTGTCCAGTCCCTGGAATACTGGCCCGGGCACGCCCCGAGTCGTATGGGCCATTGTCATTGTGTCCGATAGAGATGATGACCCAGTCGCCCGGTCGGATGGCCTGACGGATGGGTTCCCATAGCTTGTTGTAGAATGTGCGGCTACTCATGCCGCCCAGGGCCTGGTTCTCCACCGTTATCTTCGTCGGGTCGAAATACTCATGGGCATAATAGCCCCACCCCCACTGTCCGTTGTTGCCATTGCCCAACGTACCCGTACGCATGGTAGAGTTGCCGATGAGGAACAATACCGGGTTGTTGCCCCTGCGGCTCGACCCAGGTACCGGCCTCGCAGTCATAGCCTTGGCTATGCTGTCAGGAGTATTGTCAACCACACCGTTCACATCACTCACACCACTACGGTCCGTCACCTGTGCCGTTGCTGTCAATGCCACAAGCATCATAAGGGTACAAATCGTTTTCTTCATGACCACTGCATCGATTAGTTTTTAATTAATATTGTGCAAACTTACGGATTTTTTTTTAATTCCGCGTCTATTTGAGAAAAAAATCGGCCAAAAGGTTAAAAAAAAGGCAAATTATTTTCATAATTGCTAAAAAATTTATATTTTTGCATCGCTTAAGCTATTTAGAGTAGAATCTACTAATGTTAAACGTATGAATAAAGCTAATTTGATTAAAGGTACTGTCATGCCTATGGTCATGATGTGCTCTGCTATGCTCTTTACCCCTCCCATGTTGGGTATGCAGAACGCCTACGCTTCTGTGCAGCAGCAAGGTAGCATCACCGGAACCGTTGTTGACAGTCAAGGCGAACCAATCATTGGCGCCAGTGTAGTCATCGTTGGAGGCAAGACCGTTCAAGGTACTGTAACAGACTTTGACGGTAACTTCACCCTGAACGTAGCTCCTGGCACCCAGTTGAAGATTTCCTATGTAGGCTACAAGGAACAAACCGTCAAGGCCGCCAAAGGCATGAAGATTACCCTCGAAGAGGAGTCCACCATGCTGCAGGGCGTTGAGATTGTGGCCTATGGTGTTCAGAAGAAGGTCACCGTCACCGGTGCCCTGTCATCAGTGAAGGCAGAAGACCTGGTGCGTACGCCTGTATCTTCTGTCAACAACGTGCTGGCCGGTCAGCTCTCGGGTGTGACCACCGTGCAGTACTCTGGTGAGCCAGGTAGCGATGCTGCCAGCATTTTCGTCCGTGGTCAAGCCACTTGGGTTGACTCGTCTCCCCTTATCCAGGTCGATGGTGTAGAGCGTGAGATGTGGGATATCGACCCCAACGAAATCGAGAGTATCACCGTGCTGAAGGACGCTTCCGCCACTGCCGTATTCGGTGTGCGCGGTGCTAACGGTGTTGTGCTGATTACCACCAAGCGCGGTGCCGAAGGCAAGGCCAAGATTTCCATCAACACCTCCTTCTCGGCCGTAACGCCTACGAAGATGATTGAGCAGGCTTCGTCGTACGACTATGCATTGTTCCATAACCAGATGATGGTGAATGACGGAAAATCCCCGAGCTTCTCTGATGCCGTCATCCAGAAGTTCAAGGACGGCAGCGACCCCATCCGCTTCCCCAGCATGAAATGGGATGAGTACATCATGAAGGATGTGACGCTCCAGCAGCAGCACAACATCAACATCACCGGCGGTAACAAGAAGGTCAAGTACTTCATCTCTGCCGGTATGATGACGCAAGGCGGTATCTTCAAGGAGTTCGACAAGTCCTGGGACTATGGCTACCAGTACCAGCGTTTCAACTACCGTGCCAACTTGGATATGAATGTTACAAAGACCACCCTGTTGAGCTTCAACATCTCTGGTAAGGTGGACGATTCAGCCAAGCCCCGCACCGGTCAGGGTTCTGGTGGTATGATTAAGGCCATTTATCAAGCCACTCCATTCTCCAGCCCGGGTATCATTGATGGCCGCTACATCGTTAACACCAACGTGGGAGCCGACAATGAAGACGGCAACACGCTTCCCTTCGTCGGTGACTCACCCATGACTTATTACGCCTATCAGCCTGGTGCTATCCAGCAGAATAACAACAAGTTGTCGATGGACGTGGTTCTCGACCAGAAGCTGGACTTCATCACCAAGGGCCTGTCGTTTAAGTTGAAGGGCTCTTACAACAGCTCTTATGGTGTTACGAAGACCCTAACGGCAAGCGTTGCCAGCTATACCCCGGTTGTCTTGGCCCAGCGCGATGCTGATGGCAATATCATGTACGACGCGAGCGGCAACATCTTGACGCAAGATATGAAGTTCCGCAAAAGCGGTTCTGACGTAGAGCCCACCTATGCCTACACCTATGGCAAGGGCCGCGACTGGTATCTGGAAGGCTCTTTCAGCTACAACCGTACGTTTGGCGACCACACCGTCAATGGCCTCATCCTCTACAACCAGAGCAAGGAGTACTATAAGACCGACGGCGATGGCAACATTTACATCGACATCCCCCGTACCTACGTAGGCTTGGTAGGCCGTGTCACCTACGACTTCAAGAACCGCTACATGGCCGAGTTCAACATCGGTTACAACGGTTCTGAGAACTTTGCCCCCGGCAAGCGTTTCGGCACCTTCCCCGCAGGTTCTATCGGTTGGGTAACCAGCGACGAACCTTTCTTCGAGCCTCTCAAGAAGGTGGTTAGCTTCCTGAAGCTCCGCGCCTCTTGGGGTCTCGTCGGTAACGACAAGGTAAGTGCCAAGCGATTCATGTACATTGCAGACCCCTACAATGTTAACCAGAGTGCATTGTTGGAGCGTACCGGTAAGGACACTGGTGCTTTCGGCTACAACTTCGGTGTCGAAAACGGTACCACCTCCAAGGGTGCTGTCGAGGCTTCGAAAAACTATCCCGACGTATCATGGGAGAAGGCCTTCAAGCAGGACTACGGTGTCGACATCAACTTCCTCGACGACCGTCTGCGTGCCACCTTCGACTTCTATAAGGAGCACCGTAAGGACATTCTTGCACAGGACAAGACCGTTCCCGGCATGTTAGGATTCAATGTCCCCTTCACCAACTTTGGTGAGGTAGACAGCTGGGGTTGGGAACTCTCGCTCAACTGGAACGACAAGATTGGTTCCGACTTCCGCTACTGGGCCAAGCTGAACCTTTCGCACAACCAGAACGAGATTATCATCGACCGTCAGGCTCCCCAGGCTAACGACTACATGTACACCAAGGGCCACCGTATCGGTTCTCGTTCACTTTATCAGTTCTGGAAGTACTACTACGAAGGTGCCGAGGCCGACTACGAGAAAGAGTTCGGCACGCCCTTCCCCACACAGTTCGTCAGCGAACTGAGGCCTGGTGACGCCGTCTACGTAGACCTCGACAAGAATGGAAAGATTGACAGCAATGACGTCATCGTAGGCTTAGGCCATACCGACGACCCTGAATACATCGCCGGTCTGTCTTTGGGCTTCTCTTGGAAGAACTTCACCTTCAACACCCAGTTGACTGGTGCATGGAATGTCAGCCGTCTCTTGGAAGGAACATTCCGCACTCCTTTCACTGCAGCGACAGGTCAAAGCACGACAGGCGGTGGTCTGCTGCAATACCACATTGACAACACCTGGACTGTTGACAACCCCAGTCAGGGTGCAGAATATCCTCGACTAACCTATGAAAACGCAAACCAGAACTATGCCAGCTCTACGCTTTACGAGAAAGACTCGAAGTATCTGCGTCTGAAGACCATTCAGATTGCTTACGACTTCCACTTCCCGTTCATGAAGAAATTAGGTCTCAACCAGTTGCAGCTTGCTCTGAGCGGATACAACCTGCTGACTTTCACTCCCTATATCTGGGGTGATCCTGAAGCACGCGCCAGCAGCTCTCCCTCTTATCCCTTGCAGCGTACCTATACGGCAAGTCTTAAGTTAGGTTTCTAAAATGTGAGCGTTCTAATTATAACATAAGGTATATCAATATGAAACTACATCATAAAATCATCATGGGAGTAGTGACGCTGATGGCTGGTAGCATGGCGTTCACAGCATGTACCGACGATGTCAAGTTCGGCAACTCCTTCATCGAGAAGCAACCAGGCGGAACGCTGACAATCGACTCCGTATTCAGTAATCCAGAGTACACCCGTCAGTTCCTCACTGGTATCTATGCGTTGCAGTATTACGGACTGCCCTTTGGCCAGAGTACGACCATCAGTCAGAATCCCTACTACGGCAAGCTGGACGGTCTGACCGACTGCTATCAGACCCACTATAACTCGACAGCCATCTATCAATCCTTCTATTCCGGCACGATGACGGCCAATTTGGAGCCGCTCATCAGTTTCACCAAGGATTACGTATGGGAGGCTGTTCGTCAGGCATGGCTGCTCATCGAGAATATCGACCGTGTAGAAGGTCTGTCAGAATCTGAGAAAGCCAACATGGTGGCTCAGGCCAAGTGTCTGATAGCAGCCCGCTATTTCGACCTGTTCAGTGTCTACGGTGGTCTGCCCATCATCGACCACCCCTTCACTGGTTCCGAAGGCAGTTACGAGATGCCCCGTGCAACTGCTGACACGACGGTCATTTTCATGACCAATCTGCTGGACGAAGCCATCCCCAACCTGCGCTGGGCTTACAACGGAACGACCACCGATACCGATGCAGCCAACAACACCGGTCGTTGGACTGCCGCCGGAGCGATGGCGCTCAAGGCTAAGATTCTGCTGTTCGCAGCATCTCCGCTCTACAATGCCGACCAAGGCTACTACGGCGGTACTACAGAGGCCGAGCAGAAGCATCTGGTATGGCATGGCAACTACGATGCCAACCGTTGGCAGAAGGCATTGCAGGCTTGTCAAGACTTCTTTACGCGTCTCAACAGCGAGGGATACTATAAACTGACGGAGCCTGCCGACGTCAACTGCTCGAAGAATGCCAATGGTTATCGTCAGGCCTATCGTATGGGCTACATCTACGAAGGCAGCAAGGAGGTTCTCCACTCTACTCGCGTAGCTACCGTCTATGGTTCACAGGGAACCTACTCATGGTGGAGCTGGTCGAACCCGCTGGGTAGCGTACACCGTTCTACTTATCACCCCACACTGGAATACATGAGCATGTTCCCCTGGAGCGACGGTTCTCCTTTCGACTGGGAATCCGACTCGCTCAAGAACAAGATTTCCGGAACCAGCGGCCAGCTGTTCTATAAGTACACTGTAGGCCGTGGTGGTGCCGTAGCCGTGACTCCCTCTCGTGACCCCCGTCTGTACGAGAATATCCTCGTCAACGGTATGACCTATCAGTTTGACTGGACCTCGGGTACACCTACCGGCGACAAATACGAGCTCTGGGTAGGCGGTTACGACGGACAGGGCGACGCCATGAGTGCCACCTACAACAGTTCTACCAAAGACTACGACCTGGCTCTTCAGGAAAAGCTGACACGCCCGTTCTCTACTGGTTTCGGACATATCAAATACACCATCGGTGAGGAGTTCCACCGTAAGTTTATGCATTGGGTGTACCTGAGCCTCGACGAGATGTACTTGATGTATGCAGAGTGCCTGGCTCAGACGGGCAATCTGGCAGAAGCCATCAGGCAGGTCGACGTCGTCCGCAGCCGCGTCGGCATGGGAGGACTGGCTGTCAGAAATCCGAAGCTCAACCTTGCCAGCAACAAGGATAACCTGATTGAAGAGATACTTCGTGAGCGTGCCTGTGAGCTTGGTCTGAGCAACAACCGCTACTACGACATGATTCGCTACAAGCGTACCGACTGGATTACCAAGCAGTTGCATGGTCTGATTACTTTCCGCCTGCTGCAGAACAGTAAGGGCGAATGGGTACGCAGCTACGAGCCTTGGAAGGGTTCTCACAAGGACAATGGTATTGCCGAGCCACGCTGCTTCGACTACATGCGCTTTGCCCTCTTCAACCGCGCTCGCGTACAATGGAGCCAGGATCCCAACTCGGTAGAAGTCAAGAAGTGGCTTCTGTTCCCCTTCCCCATTACGGAAATCAACAAGGGCTATGGACTCGTCCAGAACCCAGGATGGGACTAATTCTTTTAAGTCAAGGATTAAAAGTCTAAACGTATTAAGATTATGAAGAAAAAGAATATATTTGTGCTTTCACTGCTTGCAAGCATTGCGCTGCCAGCAGCAGCACAGCAAGACAGCACAGGCGTTGACTTTGTAAACCAGGTCATCGAGTTGGGCGCCAACAAGAACTTTACCCGCGCTCAGTCTACAGCCTCTGTTTCCGTCATAACCAACGAGACTGTAGACAAGCGCTCTGCCAAGAACATTGGCAACTCCATCCTCGGCCAGGGCAATGGTCTGATCTCCATGGATGGTGCCGGCATCTATTATGCAGCCAACCCCACCTTCTATGTTCGCGGCCTCCAGACGTTGAGCACTAACTCGCCATTGATTCTGATCGACGGCATCGAGCGCGACATTACGCTGGTAAGCCCTGAAGAGGTCGACCATGTCACCATTCTGAAAGATGCCGCAGCCGTAGCCCTCTATGGCTATAAGGGCATCAACGGTGCCATTCAGATTGTCACCAAGCGAGGCAAGTACAACAGCAACAGCATCAAGGTGACATACGACCACCTGTTCAACATGCAGATCAACCGTCCGAAGTTCATCGACGCACCCACCTATGCCAGTGCCATGAATGAAGCCCGCGCCAACGAAGGACTTGGTGCCCGTTATTCGGCCGAAGAGATTGCTGCCTATCAGAATGGCACTTACCCCTTCCAGTATCCCAATGTCAACTGGGTGGACGAGACCTTCCGCAAGAACGGTGCCACCAACAAGATTGGTGTTGAGTTCAAGGGAGGCGGTGAGCGTTTCCGCTACTTCACCCAGGTAAACCTTCTCTCCGACAAGGGATTCATCAAGAATTTCGACAACAACGATGGTTATTCCACTCAGGACAAGTATGTACGTGGCAACCTGCGCACCAACCTTGATATCGACCTCACACCGACCACTGACCTGAAGGTTAACCTACTTGGTGTGCTGAGCGAGATGTCGCGTCCGGGCAACCAGACCGACCTTTGGAGCACCATCTACGGTCTGCCTTCTAATGCCTTCCCCATCAAGAGCGAGAAGGGCGACTGGGGCGGAACGTCTACCTATGCCGGCACACTGAACCCTGTTGGCCAGTCTACCGATGCCGCCTACTACAAAATTCACGAGCGCGCCCTGTTTGCCGACATGACGGTGCAACAGGACCTGAAATACTGGATTGAGGGTCTGAGCTTCACTGCACGTCTGGGCTATGACATCTACTCCACCCTCTATGAGAACCACAGCCGTGAGTATATCTATGGCAACTATCCCGTCACCGGATGGGAAAACGGAGCTCCCGTATTAGGCGATTATTGGCAGGGAGGCGCCGACGGCACGATGGGCAAGGATGCCAACACCAACAGCTATCAGCGCCGTCTGACCATTCAGGCTGGTCTGAACTTCGAGCGCCAGCTGACAGCCAACGACTATCTCTATGCCCAGCTGAAGTACGACTACGAATACGTCAACACCACCGGTGTCAATGCCGCTATCTATCGCCAGAACTGGTCTGCCTGGGCACACTATGCCCACAAGAACCGCTACCTGGCCGACCTTGCCCTGATGTATTCAGGCAGCAGCCGTCTGGCTCCTGGCACCAAGTGGGCGTTTGCGCCTACTTTCTCTGCCGGTTGGGTCCTGTCACAGGAAGACTTCATGAAGGATGTCAAGTTTGTCGACTTCCTCAAGCTGCGTGCCAGCATCGGACTGACCAATGCCGACTACCTGCCGGGCGACAACGTGTGGACCTACTACACGCAGTCGTATTCTCAGGCTGGCGGTGGCTATGTGCTCACCAGCGACTATGGTGCCAACATGTACGGTCCTACCACATTAGGCCAGATGGCCACTCCAGACCCCACCAACGAGAAGTCTACCCGATTCAATATCGGTATCGATGCCCGCCTGTTCGGTGGTCTCAACCTGGAGGTTGACTTCTTCACCCAGACACGTAACAACATCTGGGTATCAGGTGCAGGCTACTATACCTCACTCATAGGTTTCGACGCTCCCTACCTGAATCAGGGAAAGGTCAGCCAGCACGGCTTTGAGATTGCTGCCGACTATTCTAAGAAGTTCGGTGATGTAACCTTCAATATCGGTGCCAACCTGATGACCTATAGGAACGAGATTAAAGACCAGGCCGAGGAGCCGCGCGTCTACGACAACCTTGTTCAGACGGGCAATCCGCTCAGCTCAACCTACGGCCTGGTGGCCGAGGGACTGTTCACCAGCCAGGCTGAGATTGATGCCAGCCCCACACAGACCTTCTCTACCGTTCGTCCTGGCGACATCAAGTACAAGGACATCAATGAAGACGGTGTCATCGACGCCAACGACGTGACGAAGATTGGCTACAGCACGGCATGCCCCGAGCTGTTCTACAGCTTCCACATCGGTGCTGAGTGGAAGGGACTGGGCATCGACGCCATGTTCCAGGGTGTAGGCCGCTACTCGGCAGTGCTCAACACTTCGGGCTACTACTGGGGTCTGATCAACAACACCAGCCTTGCACAGCACGTCTACGACAACCGCTGGTCGCCCGAGAACAATGTGGCAACGGCCGAGTTCCCGCGCCTCAGCTCCAGCAGCAATGCCAACAACTACCAGCCCAGCACCTTCTGGCTGCGCAACCGTGCCTATCTGAAGCTCCGCAATGTGGAGATATACTACAACCTTCCAAGCAGCCTGCTCGAGAAGACCAAGTTTATCAACGCTGCCAAGGTGTATGTACGCGGCATAGACCTCTTCACCGCCGACCATATCGACGAGGTTGACGCTGCCTCTTATGGTGCTACCAACCCACTGACACGCAGCATTGCATTAGGAGTGGCTGTAACAATGTAACAATCGACATTTAAACAATAGAAGATTATGAAACTAAAGAAATATTTCATCAGTGCTTTTGCACTCCTGGCACTCGCCTCTTGCGGCAACAAGATGGACTATCATGAGTACAAGGTTGATGATGCTGACTATATCAAGGAAATGTTCAGCCGTGTGGGTGGCTTCACCACCACCATCTATCAGCAGCTGGACTACGATTTTGGCAACTACAGCGGTGCGATGCTCAGCTCAGCTACCGACGAGTCGGCCTATTCACACTCGGGCAATGCCATCGAAGACTTCTACAATGGTGCATGGAGTCCGTCGAATGCCAAGAGCTCCATCTGGTCTTCAAGCTATAAGGGCATCAGCTATTGCAACCTGCTGCTCGACGAGTTCCAGGGTCTGACCTTCCCCGACTACCAGCTCGACGTAGATTACCTGAAGGAGATGCACCAGTATCTGAACTACCAGTGGGAGGCCCGCTGGGCTCGTGCCTACTTCTACTTCACCCTGGTGCGCCAGTACGGTGATGTGCCTCTGAAAGTAGAGCACATGAATGCTGCCGATGCCAACACGCTGCCGCGCGTCGCTGCCGACACCATCTTCAAGTTCATCGACGATGAGTGTGCTGCCATCAAAGACAGCATCATCGCCGACTACAACAGTCTGGGCAACATGGCTCTCTCTATCGCCGAGAGCGGTCGTGCCAACAATCTGGCTGTCCTGGCACTGCGCGCCCGTGCCGCCCTCTATTATGCCAGCCCGCTGTTCAATCCCAATAACGACAAGGAGCGCTGGCACAAGGCTGCCCTGCGCTGCAAGGAGGCCATCGATGCCTGCAAGGCTCGCAGCATGAGCCTGGCTGCCGACTATATGGCTCTCTTCCAGTCGGATAACTACAAGGACACCCGTGAGATTATCTTCACCCGCCGCCAGAACTCGATGACCGCCAGCAATGCCTTCGAGAAGTACAACTTCCCCATAGGTATGGAGAATGCCGGCGGTGGCAACTGTCCCACCCAAAACCTGGTGGACGCCTTTGAGATGACCAATGGCAAGGCCATCGACGAGGCAGACAGCGGCTACGACCCGCAGAATCCCTATGCCAATCGCGACAAGCGTCTGTCGTGGATTGTAGCTTGCAATGGCGAGCAGTGGCCTAACGCCAATCCCAACCCACTGGAGATTTATAACGGTGGTGCCAACGCGGCTCCTATTCCCTATGCCACCACAACGGGCTACTATCTGAAGAAATATTGCAACCCCTCCACCGTCATCGGTGCCACGGGTGCCAATGCCTTCTATCACAACTACGTACTGTTCCGTCTGGCTGAGCTCTATCTGAACTACGCCGAGGCCATGCTCAACTACACGGGCAGCGGCTATTCTACGGCAGAAGGACTGAGCATGACTGCCGCCGAGGCCATCAATATTGTCCGCACACGTGCCGGTCAGCCCAACATCGCTACCGGACTCAGTGCCAGCGATTTCAAGAAGAAGTACGAGAACGAGCGCTTCGTAGAGCTGGCTTTCGAGGGCCACCGCTTCTTCGATGTCCGTCGCTGGAAGGAGGCTCCCGACTACTTCAAGACCATCCGCAAGATGACCATCACCAAGTCGGGCGACAACCTCACCTTTACTACTGGCACGCTGGAGACTCGCCAGTGGGACGACAAGATGTACCTCTTCCCCATCCCACAGAGTGAGATTCAGAAGTCGGGTGGTGCGCTGACACAGAACCCTGGCTGGTAAAGACCACCACACTATTCATAGCATCCCCGCTCCTGCCCGCTGCAGAAGCGGGGATTTTTAGTAATGGGTCTGGAGCTAAGGGCCACAGGGCTTGGAGCTAAGGACTGCGCGAAGGGTGTCGCAATCAAATATTTTGGTTCTGCGTCTATTTGGGTGACAAAAGATTATTACAAAGTTTAACTATATACCTGATAATCAATACATTAGTTAACATAATAAAGTTGCAGATGTGCGTATTTTTTCGTATCTTTGTATGTGCATAAAAATAAGAAAAAGCGCCCATCTGCATGGCGCAAAGGTACAAAGAAATCTGGACTCTCGCAAGTAATTGGCCAGATAAAATCACGTGTGAGTGAAAAATGCCATGCCTGGCACATATCGCTTGATGGCATGACGAGTAATGAATCCCTTGTGATGCTGAGAGCGCATACTACAGGCAGGAGTGCCATATGTCCTTGTTGTGGAAGACGTTCCACGACAGTCCACAGCCACCGTCTGCGTAAGATACAATGTACGGAGCTGCTTGGCAGCCGCACGCTGCTGATACTGGATGTGCG
>JAFPWS010000037.1 GCA_017412705.1 Prevotella sp. | reverse complement strand
TTAGTTCCAGTTCCCTTTGTATAAAGGGGTCCACCCCATCTTGTAGTTGACCTTTGGTCGACCTCTGTCACTCAGCCAAACATACGGATTATACCTTTCACTACCAGATAGGGGGCAGAACCTTACTAGCAAATTAATGATCTAAATAGTTAAAGTTTTTCATATAAAATCGTCAACATCCCGCCCCGCATCCGGCTCTTCAAATCCGATGAAAATATCTGCGCAATACCTATTATCTTCATCTCTTCCAATCAAGCTATATAAGACATCTTATTGTGCCCCCTTAACAAAATCATTATATATGGAAATGATAATTGATTAAATATCAGGAGGATTCTCACGGACGCTCCTGATTAGCTCTTATTGTCTATAGTATTTCTTATTGGTAGTACTCTTTATACCACTCCGCAAATTTCCTCAATCCTTCTCTCAACGTAATCTTGGGCACAAAACCAAAGTCGCGCTCCAAGGCTGTAGCATCAGCGTAGGTGGTGGGCACGTCACCCGGCTGCATAGCCACCAGCTCCTTATGTGCCTCGAAGTCGAAATCAGCAGGCAGGACACCTGCACGGACCAGCTCCTCCTGCAGGATCTGTACAAAGTCCAGCAGGTTCTCAGGCTGACCACCACCAATGTTATACACCGCATACGGCGGCACGGGCAGCCCGTCCTCGCCATTCTTACGCTCCGGAGCGCCCTGCATCACACGAATCACACCCTCTACAATATCATCAACATACGTAAAGTCACGGCGGCAGTTGCCATAGTTGAATATCTGTATGGTCTCACCCTTCAACAACTTATTCGTAAAACCAAAGTAGGCCATGTCGGGACGACCTGCAGGACCATATACCGTGAAGAATCTCAAACCCGTAGTAGGAATATTATAGAGTTTCGAATAGCAGTGTGCAAAAAGTTCATTGCTCTTCTTCGTAGCCGCATACAGGCTCACAGGATTATCCACCCGGTCATCCGTCGAGAACGGCACCTTCTTGTTGCCGCCATACACACTGGAAGAGGAAGCATACACCAAATGCTCTACCGGATTGTGGCGGCAGGCTTCCAGTATATTATAGAACCCAATCATGTTCGACTGTATATACGCATCCGGATTAGTGATGCTGTAGCGTACTCCTGCCTGTGCCGCAAGATTCACTACGATGTGCGGGTGATACTCAGCAAAGATGCCGTCGATGGTGTCGCGATTGGCGATGTCGCCTTTCACGAACTTCCATGCGTTGCCATTTGTCATCCCGAGCTTGTCGAGGGATCTCTCCGCTTCGGTCGAGATGACAGAAAGACGGTATTCCTTCAATCGCACATCATAGTAGTCGTTCATGTTGTCGATTCCTATGATAGTGGCTCCATTAACCTCTTTAAACAGCCTTAGTACCAGGTTGCTGCCAATAAATCCTGCTGCACCTGTAACCAATATTGTCTTGTTGTCTAAACTAATCTTTTCCATATTTCTCTACTGCTTGACTTCGTCGAGCCTGCTTACGCTCGGCATGCTAAAATTATATTTTGCCTGCTCTCACTAAATCGCAGGCTTCATAATATGTATCTAAACTTCCTATATCGAAGCGTCCTGCGCTCATAGGCCAGGCATGCATGGTGGTGTGTTCCACCATGTAGTGAGCCAAGTTGCCGGGGGCATCCTTGCCGCAGCCGTTCTCTACGGAGTGACGCACCAACTCGAGGTCTTTCTTCAGATAGATATAGAACGGTGGTACTGCCCAGTGGCTCTTTGGCACTTGTGGTTTCTCCTCCATACCTAAGACACGGTTGTCGGCATCCAGTTCCACTACTCCCGTGCGCTGCAACTTCTCTATCGATGGTTGCTCGTGGCACATGATACAACTGGTGCCTTTTTCTTTTGCGAATTTGACAAATTCGCCGATAGAGAAGAACAGCAGGTTATCCGCTGCCACCACCAACAAGTCATCAAGACCCTCTAAATCTCCCTGTTTAGGGAGACTTTCCAAAACCAACAACAAATCACAGACCGCTCCCAAACGGTTGTCATTTGTTGTACTACCATCATCTATGATAGTAATGGGTTTGGAATAGTGTTGATCTGTTGCCCATTTTTCAAATATAGGAGCAAATTTGTGGTTTGTCACTATAACATGCCTTGTGATGCCATCAATACCATCTATATCATCGAGCAACCTTCCCAAAATAGTACTGCTTCCTATTTTAAGTAACGGCTTAGGAAAATCCTTGGTGAGTTCACCAAGCCTCGTTGCATAGCCAGCTGCTAAAACTATATTTTTCATACTTCTACAAATCTAGCCCCATCATCCGGTTTCACCCAGAACACCTGGAATGTATGTTCATACTCGGGGAACTGCTCCAGATACTTCTCTGTCAGCACCTTCTCGATATTCTCCTTGCAGGAAGGGTCAACCAGCGCAATACAAGCCCCCTTGAAACCTGCACCTGAGAAGCGACCTCCATAAACACCAGGCAGAGTGCGCATAATCTCATATATGGCAATAAGTTCCGGTGAGCCACACTCATAGTTATGAATGCTACTCTCACACGAATCAAACGACAGCTTTCCGAAAAGTTTCAGATTACCCGTCTCCCATGCTGTCACACCTTGACGCACACGGCGGTACTCCGAGTAAAAGTGCTCTGCACGACGCGCAAAACGCTGTGGCATAGCAATTCGCGTCTTGTCAAACGTTGCCTTAGGAATATCCCTCAAAAACGTCTTGTCAAACGTCTTCAGCGGTTGGTCAGTATAAGCCAGCATATTCCACGCAGCGGTCTTACACTCATAAACTCGGAGATTGTAATCGCTGTTCACCAACGAACGCGTCAAGCCGCTAAAGAAGATGCCAATCTCAAAAAGGCCCTCCAAACCTCCCTGTTTAGGGAGGCCAGAATTACTGCCACCAAACTTAATGTGACGGTATTCATTGGAATCGCAATCGAGGAAAAGAAGCTCGTCTTTCTTACCCAAAGCAATACAAGCCTGATCCAACAGACCGTTATTCAATCCTATATACTCCCTTTCCGCCTCTGAAGCAATCTTCACCACCTCGAAAGGCTGGAGTGTAATATCATTCGCCTTGGCAAACGCCATCACGTAAGCAATCAGCACCGCGGCACTACTGCTCAGTCCACCTACAGGCAATGAACCCTGTATCACGCCCTCAATGCCCCGCTTCAGCTCAAAACGCTTCCTGAGAGCATACTTCGCACCCCGGGCATAGTCGCCCCAATGTCCCTCCTTCACCTGGGAAGGAGTATTGACATGAAACTCCACGTCACCCTCGAAGGTCTTGGAAGAGAGCTTCACAAGGCTATCCTCCCGCACGTCAAACCACAGGTCTACGCCTTTGTCAATGGCGAATCCCGTCACCAGCCCATGCTGATGATCCACATGTGCCCCCAAAGGGCATACCCTGTATGGCGAGAATATATGATATTGATATTCCATATCAAATAACTTTTATAAACATAGAAAGTTATATTAATAATGTCATCCCGAGGAATGTCTATGGTTATTTGTCGAGGACCTCGTAGACTGAGTTGTTGCTCTTGTACTCGGGAACCAGCTGCTTCATCTTCTTCACGATGGCCATGTTGTCAAACTGCTTGGCGGTGTCTATCAGCTCGTCGATGTCGTGAGAGACCTTTTCGTAGTCGTACTCACGCACCTGGGCAATCCTTATCTTCTCGTGGAAAGTGGACTTGGTGCTCTCGTGCTCGTTGAGCACCTCCTCATACAGCTTCTCACCCTCACGGAGACCAGTGAACTTGATCTCGACATGCTTCGCTCCCGACAGGGCTATCATCCTCTTTGCCAGGTCGGCAATCTTCACAGGCTGTCCCATGTCGAACACGAAGATCTCGCCTCCATGGCCCTTCGTGCCAGCCTCCAGCACGAGCTTGCAGGCCTCGGGGATGAGCATGAAGAAACGCACGATGCGCTCGTCGGTCACCGTCACCGGACCGCCATTCTTGATCTGCTCCCTGAACAAGGGTATCACGGAGCCATTGGAGCCCAACACATTACCGAAGCGGGTGGTGACGAACTGGGTGTACGTCTGGGAGCCGTCGCCCTGCCGGGCCTCCTTCTTCAGCTTACGGTCCAGACTCTGGACATATATCTCGCAGATACGCTTGGAACAGCCCATCACATTGGTGGGGTTCACCGCCTTGTCGGTAGAGACCATCACAAACTTCCGAACCCCGTACTGGACACTCATGTCGGCGATAACCTTGGTGCCGTAGACATTGTTCATCACAGCCTCGCTGGGGTTTTTCTCCATCATGGGGACATGCTTGTAGGCGGCGGCATGGAACACATACTCAGGTCGGAAGGTGCTGAAGATATGGGCCATGCGCGTCTTTCTGCTGATGCTGGTGACAATGACCTCGCAGGGCACATCGGGATACTCCTTGGCCATGAGCAGCTCCACGTCGTGCTGGGGTGTCTCAGCCTGGTCGATAAGCATCATGGCCGCAGGCTTGAAACGAGCCACCTGCTGCACCATCTCCATACCGATAGAACCCGCAGAACCCGTAATCAGCACACGCCTGCCCGTCAGCATCTCCTCCAACGACTTCATGTCAACCTGAATCTCGTCACGGGGCATGAGGTCTTCTACGCTGACCTCCTTCAGGTGCAGGTCGTCAGCAGGGGTGTAGGCTGTCACCTCGCCGTCAATCTGATGTGTCTCCTGAACCATGAAAATCTTACAGCCGGTACTGATGAAAATATCCTGTACGGCCTGATTCTCCCTGAAGTCCTCAATCCTCGACGGACTTACCAATACCCCTTGGATTTTCTCTTTCGAGATGACCTTGGCGATATCGTCGTCGAAGCTATAGACGCGTACTCCCAAGAGCAACTTGTCCTTAATCTTTTGATCGTGTGAGATGAACCCCCGTAAATGAAATTTCAAAGGTCGCTGTGAACGGATGGCCTTGGCGATGCCGATGCCTCCTGACATGGCCCCATAGATTAACACGTTCATAGTGGGACTGTGTTGACTGACGGCGTCGAAGAGTGTCCTCACCAAGAGCCGCAAGGCCCACATCTGCAGGGTGGCGATGAGGAACAGCACGACAACCTCCAGCAAGGAGAAAGCGCTGAGGGCATCGTAGCCGAGGTGTCTGAACACGTAAGTACAGCCACACGCCAGCAACATGGACACGACATTGGCATTGGCCAGCTTCTGCAGGTCGGCCGTGCTGGAATAGCGCAGCACGCCGGAATAGGTCCTGAACAGGCGCGCTCCTATCCAGCTGAGGAGTGCGAAGAACAGGGAGGTGTAGAGCACCGCATTGCGATGTTCAAACATGACGAGTGTGCGGTGGGGCACCCAATAGGTGAACAATGCCGACTCGAACACAATGAGCGAGTCTGTCAACAGGATAGCCCAATATGGCAATACCGTCTTTTTGAAGTACCAATTAGATATCTTCCAGAGGAATCTGTTGTAGAATGTCATTCGAAGCTAATATTGGTTAAAATCAAGTCTGGTCAAGCCAGGAAGTACAGGTAAACCACCGTAACGACCATTGCCAAGGCGACGACACAGAGGAGAATCTTCAGCCACTTCTCCATCCTACGACGGAGGACTATGGCGTTCAGGCTGCGCTCCTTGAAGCGCGTCGCATGGTCTTTGCGGTGACGGTGGTGATGGTGGTGATGGTTTTGGGAGGAACTGTTTTCCATATCTCTTTATACAAGTTTCGCTTGTTTTACCAGAAACGATACCACGGATGGCGTTCATTAGTGGAGGGACTGCCATAGTCGACCAGGCCCTCATAGGCTTCGTCGATGAGATGACGCCATTTCTTGCCTCGCGACACCATGCGGTAGATGGTACCCCAGTCGGGCAGTCCGCCGACATTGCGGTCGTCGATGAAGAGGTCGGCCTTCAGCTTGCGTGTGAAGTGGGGATTGTTGTCAGTGTTCTCCTCGGGATAGTCGCGGTTGGCGGCATAGAACTCCACGCCACGTTCGCGACACCAGTTGATGGCGTCGTCGAGGAGCTGTCCTTCGCGACAGGTCCAAAGCACCAGACGGTGCCGGTCCTGCTGGAGCATCTTCAAGGTCTCAATGGCGAAGGGGCGCTCCTGACCAATCTCCGGGTATCTGTTCTCGACGATAGTGCCGTCAAAATCGATTGCGATAATCATGTGTTGAGTGTTTAATGTTGAGAGTTTAGTGTTAAGACTAAAGCTAACTGTTACTTCTTGATGGAGTCATCGTCTTTGTTGCCATAGTGCGACTCGGCATACTGGCCGTAGTTGCCGTAGTTGCCGTAATTGCCATAGCCATACTTGCCATAGCCATAGCGGCCATAGCCATAACGGCCGTAGCCATAGCGGCCGTACTTGCCGTAGCGGCCATAGCCATAGTAGTAGCCATACTTACGGCGAGACATGTCGATACCGTTGAGCACCACACAGGGGTTGGGCATCTTCTTCTCCTCGGCCAAGGTGTTGAGCAGTCCGAAGGCAGACTTCGGCGTGTAGTCGGCACGGCAGACATAGACCGTGAGGTCGGCCTGCTGACCAATCTGCAGGGTATCAGTGACCAGACCTACCGGTGCGGTGTCGAAGATGACATAGTCGTATCGCTCACGCAGCATGTCGATGACCTGTTTGAAGTTGTCACGGGCCAGAAGCTCTGTTGGGTTCGGGGGCACAGGACCTGCCAGCAGCAGGTCGAGGTTATCGTTGACACCGGATTTCCGGATTTGTCCCGTCAAGGCCTCCTGCGTCACCTTGTCGAGGGTGAGCAGTGTGGTGATACCGTCGAAGCGGTCGGCAATGTTGAAGAGTCGGCCTAATGCCGGCTTGCGGATGTCGAGACCACAGAGGACGACCTTCTTGCCCAGCAGGGCGAACGACACGGCGAGGTTGGCCGCATTGAAGGTCTTTCCCTCGCCGGAGGTACTGGAGGTGAAGAGGATGACCTTCTGGTCGCCTTGCAGCATGAACTGGATGTTGGTGCGCATGGAACGGAATATCTCGTCAATCTGGTTGTTCTTGTTGGCCTGCACCACGATGCCAGCCTTCTGCTTGACATTCTCAGAAGCCACTGCTACGTCGGCAATAATCGGCAGGTCGGTGAGACGTGCCAGGTCTTCATGACCTTCAATCTTGTAGCGGAAGAGGTTGATGAGCCACAGGAAGAAGCCAGGCACCAGGAAGGCCAGGACGACGGAAGCCAAGAGGATGATGAGGTTCTTGGGGCTGACCTTGCCTTCGAAGAGTGGCTTGTCGATAAGCTTTCCCTTGTCGGCAGTGGCTGCCAGGGAGATGGTGTTCTCCTCACGCTTCTGCAGGAGCATGAGGTAAAGGCCTGACTTGACGTCCTGCTGACGCCCTATCTGTGTCAGCACACGCTCGGCGACAGGTGCTGCAGACACCTTGCCCTGGAACATGCCATACTGTGAGAGAATGCCCTGGCGGTTGATGTCGGCAGCACGACGGGCTTGCAGCAGGGCGGTCTGGATACTGCTCTGCATATTCTCGATGGTGGCTGTCAGCGTCTTGACCTGCGGGGCCTCCTCGCTGGCTGCCTGCAACAGGCGGTTACGTTCCTGTATGGCCTGGTTGTAGCTGTTGATGAGGGCTGAAGAAGCACCGTCGGTCATGCCGACATTGGAGGGGATGACCTGGTATTTGTTCTTCGGATTATTGACATATCCTCGGAGGTCGTCCAAGATTTGAAGCTGGGCGTCAGCCTCGGAGAGTTGGGCGGAGTACTTAGCCGACATCTGCACGGAGGTAGTGGCATCGATACCCACATCGGTCACGGCATTGCGGCGCTTGAATTCCTCGATGCTACCCTCGGTAGAGCCAAGCTCAGCATTGATCTTGGAGATACGTTCGTTGATGAACTCCTCGGTGCGCAGGGCTATCTCGTTCTTGTCGGCATTGGCCTGACGATTGTAGCAAATAGCTATCTGTCGAAGGAAATCCATGCCTCGGTTGATGTTCTTGTCTTTCAACGTCAGCTTGGCGATAGACGTCATCTTTGACGTAGGCTCTATGGACAGCACATTCAGGTAGTTCGTGGCCACCTGCATGGGAGGCATGATGGTCACCAAGCACTCCTGGCCAGCCTCCAGGTCGTGACCGACGTTCCGGGTGAAGGTCAGCGTGCCGTAATCGGTGGTGAAGCTGGCGGGCAGCGACTTGAAACGGCGGGTAAAGGGCTTCTGCTCCTGTTTGTTCAGCCACAAGCTGCCCTGGACCACATAATTGCCGCCTTGGCGGAAGAGCTTCATCTTGATGCTGCGGACGCCCGTCAAAAGGTTGATGTCGAGGGAGTCGAGATGGACGGGGTCGAGGTCGACATTCAGAGGTTGTGAGCCATACAGGATGGAGTTGATGACCCTGCCGACACTGCGGTACTCGGTATAGACCTTCAAGTCTTTGACCACATCGCGCATAAGCAGGCTCGACTGGAGAATCTCCATCTCATTGTCGATACCGGTAGAATTGGTGAGGAAGCCGAAGTCCTCCATGTTGGAGAGCATCTGGTTGGCATTCCTCCGCTTGGAGTTTTCGTCCTTGATGAGCATACGCGCTGAGACGCTGTACACCGGCTCAGTATAGCGCAGATAGATGAGTGCGCCGCACACAAAGATGATGAGCGACAGCAAAAACCAGTGCCAATAGAGCACCAAGGCTGCAAAGATGGTCTGGAAGTTCAAGCCGCCAAGGCCACCAGACCCAGACTCTTCATTCAGCATACTCTCGACTTCTTCGAGCGTAAATTTCTTTTCTTCTGACATATATTATTATTTAAATTTTATTTTTTCTTATTCTTAACCCTCAGCCTTCAGCCCTATTACCTCTTCCTCTGTGAGGTAGCGCAGGTGCTTGTTGGGCACATCGAGGATGGCCGGCATGAGCTCGTTACCGATAGGGAGTACCACACAACGGGCACCACGTATGCGCTTGATGCGGCCAACGACACCAGCAAACTCACCCTCAGTAATCTGTACCGCATGACTGGGCTTGAAGGCATAGTTAGGATTATTGAGGAAAATGACCTTGTCGTTCTCCTCCTTGGTGATACGCATGAAGTCGGCCATCTTCTTGTCGGAGATGTACAGCACCTCGTTGTGTCGTTCGAACTTGTCGTCGTATACGGGGTGTATGATAAAGCGCAGAGGCTCGAACTGGTCGAGGTTGCTCTTGACGCTGAGCAGCCTGGAAAAGGTGGAGCGTACGAAGACATAGTTCAAGAGGATGGGTGCAAAGTCCATCTTCTTCATGCTGACTCTGATAAATCCCATGGGGGCATAAGTCTCGTCAATGTCCTGCTGCAGTTCGAGGCGCTGCTTCATGGTTTCCAGTCGTGACAGGCTGGAATTGCGGATTCGCAGGGGGAACCAGTGGAGTTCATTTTCCTTAAAAGTATCCATCAGCAGCTTGGTAACAGAGACAAATTCTTGGGGTCACCACAAAATGAAATGTGGAGACAGCGTAAGACTTCATAGAAGGGCTGCGCCTGTAATGTACTGACCTCAAGTGACATAAGCAGACACTTTACCTTACCTCCCTTATGGGGAGGGGCTATTTTCCGCTGCAAAGGTACGAATTAATGACCACAATGCAAAATAAAATACCTTTTATTTTTATTTATTGTAGAATCATTATTACATCCCTACAGGAAACCGTTACCACACACAAAAGGGAGCAGGCACGGTGCCTTCTCCCTTATGTCGGAGAATATAAATTTTGTATTATCTTTCAGCCCGCTCAATCCAACCGAGGTTGTCGCCACGGCGCACCTTGGCGCCCTGCTTGGCAGCGACCTCTACCAGCTTGCCGCCGAGGGCAGCAGGGATAGGTACTATCTCGCCCCATGAAGCCTGGATGTAGCAGAATGTGTCGCCCTCCTTGTACTGCTGACCGATGAAAGGCTCCAGACAAGGCTCACAGGCACCCTCGCCCGAGAACTCGTAGTACACCTGTCCGGCCACGGGGGCTGTCAGGGGGTCTGCCTTGGCATGCTTGAAGGCTGTCAGCTCCTCGAGACTCATCTTAGCGCCCAGCTTAGCGTCCTTCTGCTTCTGCAGGTCGGCCAGGAAGTTCTTCTTGGCCATGCCGCTCTTATAGACACGGTACTGCTCGGGGTGCATGGCGAGCTCGAAGAGTTCCTCGTCGTCCTTGCCATAGTCCCAGCCATTCTCGTCCATCTCCTTGCGGAAGTCGGGCAGTGCATTATTTAATAAGGTATGGGGGTCTACATCGGTAAACTCACGACCTTGCTTCTTGGCTATCTCTACCAGTTCGGGGTCGATGGTGCCGGGAATCTTACCGCTCTTGCCGAGGATCATGCCCCACATGGCATCGTCCATCATGACATAGCGTCCCTTGCCCTGCTCGATGGTGAGCAGATTCATGAGGGCGATGTTCTTGACATACTGCGAGAAGGGGGTCACCAAGGGAGGATAGCCTACCTTAGGCCATACGTGTTCGACCTCGTTGAAGAGCTTCACAAGCATGTCGTCGATGTTAAGCTCGGGTTCGCCCTTCTTGGCACGCAGCTTGTTGATGCTGGAGTGGATGCCTCCCAGGTCGGCCATCATAGAGCCCATCATGCCGCCAGGCAGTCCGCAGCCCAGAAGCAGGGACGTCATGTGCTTGTTGGCAGGATTGATGAAGTAGCCCAGCCACTCGTCGACAAACTCCTGTGTCAGTGAGCGGGCCTGCATATAGGCATTCATATTGATGTCGGCCACCTCGAAGCCCTCGTTCTTCAGCATGGACTGGACGCTGATGATGTCGGGATGTACCTTACCCCATGAGAGGGGCTCGATGGCGGTATCGATGATGTCGGCACCATTGTTACATACCTCCAGGACAGACGCCATGGAGAGGCCGGGACCTGAGTGTCCATGATACTGGATAATGATGTCGGGGTGCTTGGTCTTGATGCTCTTGGTGAGGGCTCCCAGCAGTGCGGGCTGGCCGATGCCTGCCATGTCCTTCAGACAGATTTCCTCGGCTCCGGCAGCTATCACCTCGTCGGCAATGGCGCTATAGTACTCGACGGTATGGACTGGCGAGGTGGTGATGCACAGAGTGGCCTGTGGTATCATGCCTGCCTCCTTGGCCCACTTGATGGAGGGGATGATGTTACGCGTATCGTTCAGACCGCAGAAGATGCGGGGAATGTCGACACCCTGGGCCTTCTTGACCTTATACATCAGCTGGCGTACATCGTCGGGAACAGGATACATACGGAGGGCATTGAGACCACGGTCCAGCATGTGTGTCTGGATGCCAACCTCGTTGAACGGCTTACAGAAAGCACGCACAGCGTCGTTGGGGTTCTCACCGGCCAGGAGATTCACCTGCTCAAAGGCGCCTCCATTGGTTTCCACACGACTGAAGCAGCCCATATCGATAATGACGGGGGCGATACGCTCCAACTGGTCCTTACGGGGCTGAAACTTTCCTGACGACTGCCACATGTCGCGGTAGACGAGGCTAAACTTGATTTTCTTCTTCATAAATGCGATAATAAGGTTCTATAATTATTGAATATTTCTGCAAAGATACGAAATAAAGTGAAAAGTGAAAAGTGAAAAGTAAAAAAAATGCGACTGCATAGGATTTTTTCACTATTTCTTTGTATTTTTGCACCCAAAAGGAACGTTTTTTATGAATAGAACACTACTCTTTACCGTTTTTTGCCTTTTGCTGACAGCCTGCGGCAGCAAACCTGAGCCTCCACAAGAGTTGCAGGCCATCGATGTCAACGAGAACCTGCCTGGCGACTCGACACGCTACGGGCTGGCCTGCGACGGATGTACGGACTCGCTACTGGTGTTGCTGCCCTACAAAGGCGGTGACCCGGACACCCTCGACATCGTCAGGGCCTTTGAGGAACACAGACTCTACGGACGTCCGCATGTAGGCGACAAGATGGCTGTCATCGTGAACCCTGACAGCACGAAAGAGGTGCTGATGGCCATCAATATCAGTACATTGCAGGGGCGGTGGCGCTACCTGGTGACCCCTACCCTGCGACACCAGAACCGTCCGCTGCCCGACAGCATCCTGCAACGCATCATGGTGCCCCGCGAGTACAGCCTCCAGCTGAGAAACGGCGGCATAGCCATCAGTCTGGGTGCCGGCAAGCCACAAAGCACTGACAAGATGAGTCCCGTGACATACGCTGAGCAGAAACGCTACGCGCACTGGCACCTCTACAACGGAAAGCTGATACTGCTGTCTGACAGTACCAGCCATCAGGCACCAGACACTGCCGTCATACAGCTGTTGCGCCGTGACTCGCTGACGCTGCAGTTCAAAGACCACGAACAGGCTTATTTCAAGAAGGAAGAGAAGCAATGAGACGTATCGTGACACTCCTCGTCTTTCTCTGCCTGCTGACACTTACTGCACATGCCGACGTCAAGGCAGAGGGCGACTCCATCTACGAGCAGATGGTGGACTGGTCGCTCCGGGAAGACAGCAAGCACCTGCTGGCAGAGAAAGACAAGGCCCTGGAGTTCTTTGCCGCCAACCAGCAGTGGGAGCACTACTACTTTGTAGCCGTGCTGTGTAACATGACCAAGGTGCTGGACGAGGGTCAGACCATGACAGGCCTGCGTGAAAGCAGGAAGCTGTATGAGTTTGCCCGCGACAACAACCATGAGTACGGACGCGGTGTGGTGCTGGCCCAGATAGGATGGCTCTACGGATACCTGGGCGACCACGAGGAGAGCGTCAGACAGATAGAGGAAGCCTTCAAGCTGCTGCGCCGCCACAAGCTGAACCGCGATGCCATAGGACTGCTATACTACTATGCCTACGCCCTGGAGCTGACAGGACGCTACAGCGAGGAGGCCCGTATTCTGGGCGTCATGAAGCCCCTTTTACGCTACTACGAGTGGGGCGATACGGCATCGCTGGTGTACAAGACCTACCGTGACAACCTGCTCAATGCCGAAGCCCTCTTAGAGGTGCGTAGGGGGCATCTGAACCGTGCCGAGGCACTCATCAACCACCTGCATGCCAAGATAGGCAACCACGACGAACAGAACGAATACGAGGCTCTGCGAGCCATTGCCGAATACTACAAGGCCCGTGGAGACTACGCCCTGGCACTGGCCACCACAGACCGTATGAAGCCGCTGGCAGACAATACGGGACTGCTATGGGGCTGGGGACTGCTGCGCACGGAGATACTGCGTGACTTAGGACGCTCTGACGAGGCCTACGACCTGCTGCGTCCCATGATAGACCAGCGCAGCAATGACCGCCTGGGACAGCTCAGACAGCAGCTGAGCGAGATGGAAACCATGACAGAGCTGGACGAGCTGCGCATCCACAAAGAGCACATGCAGTTCTGGTATGCCATCATCATCGGTCTGCTGATGCTCTGCGGTCTGGGCGTGTTTACCATCATACGCCATCGTGCCGCCATACGCCTGAAGAAAGCCCATGCAGAGCTGAAGGAAGCCTACGATCAGCTGGAGGAGACCACTACCGCCAAAGAGCGCATAGAGTCAGAGCTGCGCATTGCCCGCGACATACAGATGTCGATGTTGCCCAGCCAGTTCCCCCACTGTGACCGCCTGGACGTGTACGGTGCCATGACCCCTGCCCGCGAGGTGGGAGGCGACCTGTACGACATCCTGCTCATAGACGGCAACCTGCTCTACTTCTGCGTAGGTGACGTGAGCGGCAAGGGTGTTCCTGCCTCGCTGTTCATGGCACAGACCATCCGACTGTTCCAGGCACTTGCCAAGCTGAAGGTGATGCCTGCCGAGATAGCCACCAACCTGAACAAGGAGCTGGCAGAAAACAACGAGAGCAGCATGTTTGTGACGATGTTCATCGGGAAGTTAGACCTGAGCACAGGACGGCTGGACTTCTGCAACTGCGGACACAATCCGCCCGTCATAGGCTGTGGCAGCCAGGAGGCCCACTTCATGGAGATGACGCCCAACACACCCATTGGTCTATGGGCCGACTTTGAGTTTACCGGCGAGGTGCTGGAGAACATGAAGGGACTGCCCTTGTTCATCTATACCGACGGTCTGAATGAGGCCGAGAACCAGACGAAGGAGCAGTTTGGCGACGACCACCTGCTCAGCATCCTGCAGCAGACACCCTTCACCACGCCCCAGGAGCTCATCAGCATGCTGACAACAGCGGTGGAGGCACACCGCCAAGGCGCTGAGCCCAACGACGACCTGACCATGGTCTGCATTGCTCACCAGTAAAAAAACACTGAAACATAAAAAGGAAATGACTGCCCTTTTACTGGAAGGACAGTCATTTCCTATTAAGGAGAGCCTCTTGTCGGATTCGAACCAACGACCCCGAGATTACAAATCACGTGCTCTGGCCAACTGAGCTAAAGAGGCGGGTGAGCGAGCTGTCTGTATCGCGCCGCTACAACCAAGTACCCTTGCTATGTTCCCATCCTGGGGGATTCCGAGGGAGCTGGCCGTACAGGACTCGCTCATGTTCGTTCAAAGCGGGTGCAAAGGTACTAAAAAGTTTATAGTTAAAAGATTAAAGATTAAAGTTTTTTTTGTTTTTAACATTTTGTTACGCTTTAATTGAATATTATTGCGTAACTTTGCAGGCGATTATGACGCCACAGGAATATGTACAACTGAAAGCCTTTGCCCGACAGGACGGTGCATTGCTCTCGCTGCTGTGGATTGGTGCACTCGTCTGCTACGTGCAGGGGCTGACCAATCCGCTGTTAGGAATGGCTGCCGTCGTGCTGGTCATTATATCGCCCTTTTATGCAGCCAACAGGCTACGCCACTTCCGTGACTATGCCCGCGAAGGCATCATCTCGTTCATGCGAGGCTATGCCTATACGGTCATGATATTCTTCTATGCAGGACTGTTGCTGGCTGCTGCGCTATACATCTACTTTGCCTTCATCGACAATGGCTACCTGTTAGGCAAGTTTACGGAGATAACCAACTCTGAGGAGGGTCGGCAGGTGATGAAGATGTACGGCATGGCAGAGCAGATGAAAGAGGGTCTGAAGCAGTTGGCGAGCATGCGTCCCATAGACTATGCCCTGAACATGCTGACCATCAACATCATGTCGGGGTTTTTCCTGGGACTGCCCATTGCAGCACTGATGCAAAGACAAGTGAGAATTGACAATTGAGAATTGATAATTGATAATTAAATCATGGACATATCAGTAGTTATACCTTTATATAATGAGGACGAGTCGCTGCCAGAGCTTTACGACTGGATAGAGCGCGTGATGACAGCAAACAACTACTCTTTTGAGGTTATCTTCGTCAATGACGGCTCTACGGACCACTCGTGGGATGTCATCACGGAGCTGGCAGCACGCTCAGCGCACGTCAAGGGCATCAAGTTCCGTCGCAACTACGGTAAGTCGCCAGCCCTCTACTGCGGCTTCAAGGAGGCACAGGGCGATGTCGTCATCACGATGGATGCCGACCTGCAGGACTCGCCAGACGAGATTCCCGAGCTCTACCGCATGATTAAGGAGCAGAAGTACGACCTGGTCAGCGGCTACAAGCAGAAGCGCCACGACCCGTTGTCGAAGACCATTCCCACGAAGCTCTTCAATGCCACAGCCCGCAAGGTCAGCGGCATCAAGAACCTACATGACTTCAACTGTGGCCTGAAGGCCTATCGTCGTGAGGTGGTGAAGAACATCGAGGTCTTTGGCGAGATGCATCGCTTCATACCCTATCTGGCTAAGAATGCCGGTTTCGACAAGATAGGCGAGAAGGTGGTACACCACCAGAAGCGTCAGTACGGCAAGTCGAAGTTCATGGGCTGGAACCGCTTTGTAAACGGCTATCTGGACCTGATGACGCTGTGGTTCCTGGGTACCTTTGGCAAGAAGCCCATGCACGTCTTCGGCTTCTTAGGTACCATTGTGTTCATCATCGGTTTCTTTTCCGCCTTCTTCTTAGGGGCCGAGAAAGCCATTGCCCTCTACCGTGGGGTACCCATGCGACTGGTAACCGATTCACCCTACTTCTATCTGGCGCTGACCATGATGATGATAGGTACACAGCTGTTTCTGGCAGGATTCCTGGGCGACCTCATCAGCCGTAACAGTGCCGGACGTAACGAATACCAAATAGAGGAGAACATCCGATGCGAAAAATAATTATCGTCCTCATAGCAGTAGCGGCCCTGGCTGCCTGCACAAGCATTGACTGCCCTGTAAAGAACACGGTGTACACGGTGTATGGCCTGAAGAAGGCCGACGGTACTACCGACACGCTGAACACAGACACGCTATGGGTGTGGAGTCAGCGGGTAGACGGCACTGACACGGTGATTACAACACACCGCGAAGACAATATCGAACTGAACTGCTACTATGGTCCGAAAGCCACCACCTTCCAGCTGCCCATCAGCTACACACAGCCTGAAGACGTGCTGTACCTGCTGATACGCGACGCCAACAAAGACGAGTATGTCGACACCATACGCATCAAGAAGGACAACTTTCCGCACTTCGAGTCAGTAGACTGTCAGGCCTCCTATTTCCACACGATTACCTCGGTGATGACGACGCACAATATTATCGACTCTCTGGTTATCAAGAACCCCAATGTGAACTATGACGCAACGAACCCACATTTCTACATCTATTTCAAGAGCAAGACTGAGCGTTAGCCTGTTGCTGCTCTTCCTGATAGCACTGCCCTCACAGGCTCAGCTGAAGATGTTCCGCATGGAGCAGGACTCCATCCCCTTCTTCCGCGGCTTCTCGGTGTCGTTTGACATGGTGGGAGCAGCTATGCTGGCCTTTGGTGACCACGGAGAGATAGGAGGAGCCCTGCGCATCAACCTGCACGACCAGTGGTTCCCCATCTTTGAGACGGGTATAGGACGTGCCAACCACGAAAAAGACGAGGTGACCAACATCACCTACCGTACCACAGCGCCTTACTTCCGTATTGGAGTAGACTGGAACATCCTGAGACGCAAGCATCAGGACTACCGCATGTTTGCAGGCTTCCGCTATTGTTTTACCGCCTATAAGGTCGACATTATCCGCGAGAACCTGCCTGACCCTGTGTGGCAGTCGATGGCAGGTTTCGGCGTTGACGGTCTGGCCTGTACCATGCACTGGCTCGAGATTGTGCTCGGCATCGACGCCAAGATTTACGGTCCTTTCCACCTGGGATGGGATGTGCGTTACAAACGGCGCCTCTTCTCGAAGGAAGGCGACATCGACAATACGTGGTATGTGCCGGGCTTTGGCATCTTCGACCGTGACAACATAACTGCAGACTTCAATATCATCATCGATATATAGAACTAACGACAATAACTAAAACCTATGGGCGCAGACCGCAACAAGAAACTGATATGGCAGCTGCCGTTTCTGGCAGTGCTTATCATAGGCACCATCCTGATTATCCGCCAGCAGCAGAATACCCCTTATCAGCGATGTTCAGGGGCTATCTTCGGCACGACATACACCATCAGCTACCAGTACGACAAGGACCTGCAGCCTGAGCTGGTAAGCGCTATGCTGCAGGTAGACTCCGCCCTGTCGATGTTCAACGAGCAGAGCATCATATCACGCATCAACCGCAACGAAGCGGTCAGCCCTAACGAGATGTTCCTGAACGTGTTCAACCTGGCCCAACAGGTCAGCAAGGATACGGAGGGAGCCTTCGACATCACGGTGGCCCCCCTGGTGAATGCCTGGGGCTTCGGATTCAAGAAAGGCGAGATGCCCAGCAGGGCTGTCATAGACTCGCTGCACCAGTTTGTGGGCTACCAGAAGGTGAGCTACAAAGGCAACAGCATACAGAAGGAAGACAAGCGTGTGATGCTTGACTGCTCGGCCATTGCCAAGGGCTATGGTGTCGATGTGGTAGCCCAGCTGTTGCGCGACAAGGGCATCCAGAACTACCTGGTGGAGATAGGCGGTGAGGTGGCTACAAAGGGCATCAGCGACAAGCGCCTGCCCTGGAAGATTGGTGTCACCAAGCCTACCGACGACTCGCTGGCTGTCGGTGGTGAGTTGCAGACGGTGCTGAACGTGACAGACAAGTGCATGGCTACCAGCGGCAACTATCGTAACTTCTACTACAAGGGCGGACAAAAGTATGCCCATACCATAGACCCCAAGACAGGCCGTCCAGTACAGCATAGCATCCTTTCTGCTACGGTAGTGGCTGACCAGTGTGCCAAGGCTGACGCCTATGCCACCGCCTTCATGGTGATGGGACTGGACCGTGCCAAGCAGCTGTTGGAGAAGCACCCTGAGCTCTTGGTGTACTTCATCTACGACGACAAGGGTCAGAGCCGCATCTGGTACTCGCCCTCACTGAAAGACAAAATACAGGAGTAACAGGAGTGATGAGCGTTAAGTGACAAGTAAGGAGCTATGGTGGAGATTTATGACCGACTATTGCAGTTTACCCTCTTCCAGGGTATGAGTCACGCCGACCTCATGCAGGTGGCCGGTCATACCAAGTTCGGATTCACCAAGCTGCCAGCAGGCAAGAGGCTGGTACGCGAGGGAGACCCCTGCACACACCTCATCTTCCTGACCTCAGGCACCCTCTCTGCCGAGACGCAGAGCTACGACCATGCCTGTCGTGTCGTAGAGCAGGTCAGTGCCCCCTTCATGGTACAGCCAGAACACCTGTTTGGCATGACACAACGCTACACCACCACCTTCCGCACGCTGAACAACTGCAACTTCATCACGCTGGACAAGGAGGAAGTGCTGATGCTGCTGGAGACGCAGCTGGTGTTCCGTCTGAACATGCTGAACCTCACTACTACCGAGACACAGCGCCTGCGTAACAATCTGTGGCGACAGGCTCCGCAGTCTCTGCGTGAGCGTATTGTCCGTTTTTTCTTCTCACGCTGCCTATATCCTGCAGGCCCTAAGATCTTCTTCATGCTGATGAACCAGCTGGCTGCCGACCTCAACGACAGCCGCCTCGACATCAGCAGGGCCCTGAACCAGATGCAGGAAGACGGCTTGCTGACCCTACACCGGGGACGCATAGAAATACCGATGCTCGAGAGACTACTCATGTAAGCGATGAAACAACTGTTATACCTTGCTTCCTGCGCTATGTTGCTGCTGTGCTGTGCCTGTCAGAACAGGCAACAGCTGAAGTCGTTCAACAATGTCATCACCGCTGACGACAGTCTGAATATAGCGCTGTCGAAGTCGACACTGCTGACCTATCACAGTCCTACGCTGAACATAGACATCACCTACCCCAGCTACCTGCGCCACCAGTATCTGGAGGACACACAGATGGAGGTATTCATGAACGAGGACCTCTCGCTGTCGTTCATGGAACAGCAAATATACAAGGGCGACGACCTTTTCCGTACCCCAGGGCAACAGTTCATGGGCATGGGTGCCGAGCTGTTAGAGGCCACAGACACCTGCTCCATCCATACGGGCCAGGAAGGTGACTTTGAATACTATGCGAAGGTCATTGACGACTCCACGCGCATCATCACCATCATCCTGCGCTACCTGCCAGACCGTGCCGAGGCAGCAGAATTCCTCAAAGAGTACGTCCACGACTATGAGCTAAAGTGAGACCGTCAAGATATCTCGCCCGAAGAACAAAATAAATCGGAATTTTTTTTGTTCTTTCCCCACTAATTCGTACCTTTGCAGACAATTTTAAATAAAGTATATGGAATTAGCAAGTAAATACGACCCAAAAGAGGTTGAATCAAAATGGTATCAGTATTGGCTGGATAACAAGCTTTTCAGTAGCAAACCCGATGGACGCGAGCCCTACACAATCGTCATCCCGCCCCCTAATGTGACGGGTGTGCTGCACATGGGCCACATGCTGAACAACACCATACAGGACATCCTGGTGCGCCGTGCCCGCATGGAGGGCAAGAATGCCTGCTGGGTTCCCGGCACCGACCACGCCTCTATTGCTACCGAGGCCAAGGTGGTAAAGAAGCTGGCCGAGCAAGGCGTCAAGAAGCATGACCTGACGCGTGAGCAGTTCCTCAAGCATGCCTGGGACTGGACCGACGAGCACGGAGGCATCATCCTCAAGCAGCTGCGCCGACTGGGTGCCTCTTGCGACTGGGACCGCACCGCCTTCACTATGGACGAGAAGCGTTCCGCAAGCGTCATCAAGGTGTTTGTCGACCTCTATAACAAGGGCCTCATCTATCGTGGCCTGCGCATGGTCAACTGGGACCCCAAGGCGCTGACAGCCCTCTCTACCGAGGAAGTTATCTACCGCGAGGAGCAGAGCCATCTGTTCCACCTGAAATACTACGTGGCTGAACTTGCCTCGCTTGACAACGAGGAGGCACTCGTAGCCGAAGGCAACGTCATCCACAAGGACAGCCGCGGCTACTATGCCGTAGTGGCCACCACCCGTCCAGAGACCATCATGGGCGATACCGCCATGTGTATCAACCCCAAGGACCCCAAGAACCAGTGGCTGAAGGGCCGCAAGGTCATCGTTCCGTTAGTGAACCGCGTGATTCCTGTCATCGAGGACCGCTATGTGGACATCGAGTTCGGTACAGGCTGTCTGAAGGTCACCCCTGCCCACGACACCAACGACTACATGCTGGGCAAGACCCACAACCTGGAGACTATCGACATCTTCAACCCCGACGGCACCATCAGCGAGCAGTCGCCCATCTACGTCGGCATGGACCGCATGGACTGTCGCAAGCAGATTGCCAAGGACCTGCAGGAAGCAGGACTCATGGAGCGCATCGAGGACTACACCAACAAGGTAGGCTACTCCGAGCGCAACCCCGACACAGCCATCGAGCCACGACTCTCGCTGCAATGGTTCCTTAAGATGAAGCACTTTGCCGACATCGCCCTGCCTCCCGTGCTCAGCGGAGAGCTGAAGTTCTATCCCCAGAAATACGTCAACACCTATAAGAACTGGCTGGAGAACATCCAGGACTGGTGTATCTCACGCCAGCTGTGGTGGGGACATCGCATTCCCGCCTACTACTTCCCTGAGAATCCTGGTAGTCCTGAAAGTCCGGAAACCTTCGTTGTCGCCGAGACGCGCGAGAAAGCCCTCAAACTGGCTCAGGAGAAAAATCCCGACGTGACGGATGCCGACCTGCATCAGGACGAGGATGCCCTTGACACCTGGTTCAGCTCGTGGCTGTGGCCCATCTCCCTGTTCGACGGCATCAACAACCCCGACAGCGCAGACCTCAAGTACTACTACCCCACCTCCGACCTTGTGACAGGCCCCGACATCATCTTCTTCTGGGTGGCTCGCATGATCATGGCCGGCTACGAGTATGTCGGCAAGATGCCTTTCCGCCACGTCTACTTCACAGGTATCGTGCGCGACAAGCTGGGACGCAAGATGTCCAAGTCGCTCGGCAACTCACCCGACCCCATCGAGCTCATCGACAAGTTCGGTGCCGATGGCGTTCGCATGGGCATGATGCTCTCAGCACCTGCCGGCAACGACATCCTCTTCGACGAGGCCCTCTGCGAGCAGGGACGTAACTTCAACAACAAGATATGGAACGCCTTCCGCCTCGTCAAAGGCTGGCAGGTAGGCGACGTCGAGCAGACCGAGGCCAGCAAGACGGCAGTAGCATGGTTTGACGCCAAGCTCAAGGAAGTCAATGCCGAACTCGACGACCTCTTCTCCAAATACCGCATCTCTGAGGCCCTCATGGCCGTCTACAAGCTGTTCTGGGACGAGTTCTCCTCATGGTACCTCGAGATGGTCAAGCCTGCCTACGTCAACGGACAGCAACAGCCTATCGACCGTCAGACCTACGACCAGACCCTGCACTACTTCGACGTGCTGCTCAAGATGCTCCATCCCTTCATGCCCTTCATTACCGAAGAGCTCTGGCAGGCCCTTTGCGAGCGTCAGGCAGGCGAGAGCATCATGCGCGAGAGTCTCCGTCTTGATGCCCCCACCGAGGCCGAGCAGCAGCTCGTCGACAGCTTCGAGCAGGTCAAGCAGATTGTCTCCGGCGTCCGCATGGTACGCTCGCAGAAGAACATCGCCCCCAAGGAAGCCCTCGAGCTGCAGGCCGTCAACGCCTTCAACTATGCCCACTTCGCAGCAGCCGTCCAGAAGATGGCCAACGTCTCTGCCATCAACGTAGTGACAGAGAAAGACGCCACAGCCAGCGCCTTCATGGTAGGTACCGACGAGTTTGCCGTGCCCCTGGGCGACATGATTGACGTCAACGCAGAGATTGAGAAGCAGGAGGCACAACTCAAGCACCTTGAAGGATTCCTCGCAGGCGTCATGAAGAAGCTCTCCAACGAGCGCTTCGTAGCCAACGCCCCCGAGCAGGTGGTAGCCCTCGAACGCAAGAAGCAGAGCGACTCCGAGGAGAAGATTGCTGCCCTCAAGGAATCTCTGGCAGCCCTCAAGGCCCAGAGCCACTCATAGGCAAGGACTCCCGTAACCTCCGCAACATGCTACGCATCTGCGGCAAGTGTATGCATTTTCGTTGCTGCGTCGTGACAACCGATGGAGCAACGAGAGCCTTCTTGCTTATTTCTTCCCCTGTAAAGCCATGGAGCTGATTCTCTGACCGGAAGGTGCAAGGTGTGCGTTGCAATGATAGACGAGAAGGCTGTCAAGGTCGTGATTATGTGAGCATAAAGTAGAGCTTGCTCATACTTTATCGAGCGTGAACGAACTCAAAAAATCTTTGCGGAATTAAAATAGCATTGAGTATATCGAAGAAGTACGGCAAGAAGGTGACTCTCCTGCAGGACTGGATAGCCGAGCAGTCAGCTTAAGGGAAGCTGAAGGGACAAACGAAAAAGAGGCACAGGCGGTTGGGCTTGTGTCTCTTTTATTGTGTTTTGTTTTGTGTCGAGTTTCTTGTGTTTTATTTTGTGCAGAGGTTCTTGGCGCGTAGCCTTATTCGTCCTCTGGGGTGATGAGCTTGTAGCCCTTGCCGTGGATGTTGATGATCTCAATCTGCGGGTCGTCCTTCAAGTGCTTGCGCAGCTTGGTGATGTAGACGTCCATGGAGCGGGCGTTGAAGTAGTTGTCATCAATCCAGATGGTCTTCAGGGCGAAGTCGCGCTGCAGTATCTCGTTGGCGTGCGAGCAGAGCAGTCCCAGCAGCTCGTTCTCCTTGGTGGTAAGCTTGGTCTGCTTGTCGCCGATGATGAGCAGCTGCTTCTGGGTGTCGAAGGTGAAGTTGCCGATACGGTATACTGAGCTCTCGCGGTTCTTCTTGCCACGCACGCGGCGCAGGATGGCTTCTACGCGGAACACGAGCTCCTCCATGGAGAAGGGCTTGGTGATGTAGTCGTCGGCACCGATTTTAAAGCCTTCGAGGATGTCTTCCTTGAGGATTTTGGCGGTGAGGAAGATGATGGGGATGTCGGGGTTGGCCTGACGGATTTCCTGCGCCAGGGTGAAGCCGTCCTTCTTGGGCATCATCACGTCGAGCACGCAAATGTCAAACTTTGTCTTCAGGAAAGCCTTGTATCCAGCTTCGCCGTCAGGGCAAAGCTCGGCAACATAGCCTTTGGCTGCCAAGTACTCACGCAACAGCATTCCGAGGTTCTCGTCGTCTTCACAAAGAAGAATTTTCAGTTTTTCGTCCATAATCATTATCTTTAATTGTTAATACTAAGTTTCTATATAATAGTTGGTTATGACTCTTCGTTCAATACAGGCAACTGGATGGTAAACTTGGTACCCTTGCCCAGCTCGCTCTCGGCCTTGATGTCGCCTTGGTGCAGGTCGACGACCTTCTTGACGTAGGCCAACCCGAGGCCGAAGCCTTTGACGTCGTGCTTGTTGCCTGTATGTACGCGATAGAATTTGTCAAATATCTTGCGCAGGTTTTCCTTCTTGATGCCCTGTCCTGTATCGCGGATGGAGAGGCACAGGTGGTTGTGCTCGTCGTTCCAGGTGCGGATATAGATGTCGATGGGCTCGTCCTGCTTGCGGTACTTCACGGCGTTGTCCATGAGATTGGTGATGGCGTTCTGGAAGTGCACCTCGTCGACATAGATGGCTGAGTCTACTGCCTCTATCTCGGTGTATATCTTGCCACCAGTATGCTCCACGCGGAGGCTGAAGGTCTGGGCTATCTGCTCCACCATCTCGTTGAGGTCGAGCTCCTTCTTCTTGAAGACCACGGACTTCTTGTCGAACATAGACATCTGCAGCACCTTCTCCACCAGGAAGCGCAAGCGCTTGGACTCGTCGGAAATGACCTGTCCGAGGTGCTTGGTCATCTGTTCCGACTTGGTGACGGAGTCGTCGTTCATCATCTGTGCTGCCAGCGAGATGGAGGCGATGGGCGTCTTCAGCTCGTGCGTCATGTTGTTGATGAAGTCGTTCTTGATTTCCGAGTAGCGCTTCTGACGGAAGATGACCACCAGTGTGAAGAGGAAGGTCAGCAGCAGCACGATGGTAAAGATGATGCTGGGAATCATGAAACGAACGGAGGAGAAGATGTAGCTGCTCATCTCAGGGAAATGGATGCGCACCACGCCCATCTTGGACTGCGGGTCGTTGCGGAAGAGCACCTGGCTGTAGGTGTACTGCTCGCCCTCGTCGGAGTAGTCGGGACAACGGTACACCTCGCGCCCGTCGGCTGTTGACACCTTGAGGTGGTAGGGTATGTTCACGCCATTGTTGGAGAGCTCGTTGCGGATGTCCTGGTCGAGCATGCGGAAGTTGACGCGCTCCTTGAGGGGCTTGTCGCTGGCGGTATAGAGGATGTTGTAGACGACCTCGTCGAGCAGGGCTTTCTGGTAGACGTAGCGGTTGCGCACTATCTCTTGCATGGACTTGGTGGCATCGACCAGCGAGTTCTTGTCCTTGCGCAGTATCATGGCCTTGGGCACACTGGAGGGCTTCATCTGGAAGGCCTTCACCTGGAACGACGAGTACACGGTACCGTCGTCGGCTGCTACGGCGAACTGATGACTATGCTTGATGGTACCCCCGATACCGTCGACGGTGACCGAGTCTTGCTGGAAGGCTCTGCGTTCTGTCTCGTTGACATCCTTCTCCAAATAGCGCAAGGTCTCGTCCATCTCCAGGTTGTGTGACGCCTGGTAGAGTGAACGGTTGACACTCTCGTCGAACTGCTCCTTCTTCATCTTCACCATCTCCTCGACATAGGAGAACTGAAGATAGAGCAGCGCCAGGAACGAGAATCCCATGATGACGGCTATGATCCAAATAGTAGACTTCTTCATAACGCTGGCAAAGTTACAAACTTTACGGTTACGAAGAAGTCTTTAAGTTAATTATTTCCGTTAAATTTAACGACTTTAACCGATTGAGGCTGTTTTAATTGATTATTTCCAATTACAGATGAATCCTTACATCCAATCCCACTTGTATCGGATTTCCCTTTTGCGCGAAATAGCGGGTACCTCCTGCGGCACTGCTTGAGATAGCAAAGGTGTTGTAGCGGGTATCTGTCAGGTTGCGCCCCCACAGGCTGACGACAACGGGTCCGAAGTCGTAGTCGGCATGGGCACCCAGCATGGCATAGAACTTCTGCGAATAGGTGTTTGCCTCGTCCCACCATGTCTTGCCCTGACCTGAGAGGTTGGCGCCGACGGTGAACTTGCCGATGTGGTAATCTGCCATCAGGCTCAGCATGTGCTGGGGAACATAGGGAACGTAGTTGTCCTTGTAGTTGAAGGAAGTCACGTCAGTGGTATAGGGCGTCGTCGACGACCAGTACTCATACTCATCAAACTTTGCATTGGTAAAGCTGTAGGTGGCCCCCCACTCCAACGCATTGTCGAAGGCCATGCCGCGCAGCGACGTCTCGAGTCCGCAGGAATGGCTTTTTCCCGCATTTACCATGATGCGTCCATAATTGGATTGCGGTGCCATAATAGACAGCTGCTGGTTGCGAATCTGCATGTAGAACAGGGTGAGGTCGAAATGCATCTTTCCACCGAAGAGGTTCAAGTGCGTGCCAACCTCATAGTTCCACGACTCCTCCGGCTTATAGGCAATGGTCTCCTCTATCTGATTGTAGTCTTCTGCGGTATGCTCCACGTCGTAGTTGCCCCTCATGGCATCCTGCTGGTGGGCATTGAGGTCTTTCTGCAGGATATCAGAGAACATCTGGATATTATAGCCTCCAGCCCGATAGCCCTTTGACACAAGCGCATAGACATTGCCTGTGCCTCCGCCTAAGTCATAGGTCAGGGCAAACTTCGGAAGCAGTTGGGTGAAGCTCTTCGAACGATAGTCGACGACGTGGGAGGTCAGATGATAGGTTGCCGTCGCTTGGGCAGTACCACCCGTCATGTTCATATAGGCCAGTGCGTCGTAGTCAATCTTCACCCAGTCGTAGTTGAAGCGCAAGCCCAGCGTCAACTTCAGCTTGTCTGTCAACATGAGGTTAGACTCATGATAGATGCCGAGGTTCATCTGCGGCGTATGGAAGTTCTCGGGAACGGCCATCTCCGCCGACATCGTGATGCAAGCCTTCTCCACGGCCTCTTCGGCAGCCTTCATGGCAGCGGCTTCGGCAGCTGCCTGGGGCATACCCCGTTCGAGCATCTGTTGCAGCATACGACCGTACATGGCATTTTTCATAGCACTCGTCATTGCCGTGGTGATGGCATTGCCGATGGGGCCGGTGACGGCATCGCCGAAGTAGACGGGAGCATCGGTACGCAACCACTGATAGGATGTAAAGAGGCCAGTAGTGTGCTGCCAGCGGCTGTCGTCGTGACTACGCAAGACAAACTCCTGGGTGAGGGCATTCATCTTCTGGCGCTGTTCCAGCCGCAGGTAGTCGGGAGCCATATAGTCCTGGTCCATCAGCATCTCGTCCTGCAGGAACTGATAGCTGGTGGTCGAGGTGAACAGCAGGCGGGGCATCTTATAGCTGATGTTCAGGCCGGTATTGAGCATGTTGCGCTTATAGCCGTTCATGATGGTGGTGGCAGGGTCCTGGACCGTCTCGTCAGCAGGTTGGTACATCGAATAAAGTGATGGCAAATAGTCCACCGGATGGAACTCGCCATAGCCGAAGCCGTTCTGGTTGACATACTGATAGTCGGCTGTCCAGTCCAATTGCAACAACTTGGTGGGCTGATAAACCAACCGGACCTTGCCGCCAGCCTCATTGGTCTTATCGTTCTTCTCCGAGAAGTTCTGGTTGTTGATGAATCCCTTCAGCCCGCTGTAGAAGCCGGCCACCGAAAATGCCAGCTTTTCATTGGGACGATGATGGTGGGCAACCTCTATGTTAGAGTAGAGCCCTGTGGCGATGCCCAGGCGCACGTCCGTGCCCTGATAGTTCATGGGGTTCTTCGAGTAGATGCGCACCAGTCCGCCCTCGGTGTTCTGCCCGTAGAGCGTGCCCTGTGGTCCGCGCATGATATCGACACGGTCGAGCATATAGAAATGGTTGTTGAAGGCCGCCTTCGACATCAAGGGGATGTTGTCGTAGTAGACCCCTACAGCCGGATTGTTGACGCGAGAACCGATACCTCTGACATACATTGACGAGGTGAGCCTGGAGCCATAGCTGGGCATGGCGAACGAAGGCACATACTGCGACAACTGGCTCAGGTCGAGCACATGCAGTTGCTGCATCTGCTCGCTACCAAAGGCGCTACTGCTCAGGGGTTGCAGACGCAGGCGCACTTGTTCCTTGGGTTGCGAGACCACTACAACCTCGTCGAGGTCAACCACACGAGAAGTATCGCTCAGCTCGAAAGCTTGCGACAGGAGGGGCATCATCAACAGAGCCCCCGTAAGAGTTAAGATTTTATAGTGTTTCATAATCGGGTGCAAAGGTACGGCATTTCCCTTGATGCCACAATCCTCATTTATATGGATTTTCATGACAGCAGAAAAAAGAGGACACCCGATTTACATCGGATGTCCCCCTCCAAACTATAATATTGATTAACGAATCAGATTCAGTACTACAGATTCAGGCTCTTCTTGATGGCCTCAATCTTCTCCATGGCTGCATTGGTGCAACGCTCATAGCAGCCTGCGCACTTGAATGAAGGATCCTTGATCTCACAGTAGAACTTAATCTTAGGCTCTGTTCCTGAAGGACGCACGGAAATCTTGATGCCATCCTCGGTGAACCATTGCAGCACGTTAGAGGTCGCAGGCATATCGAGCTTCTCCTTAGAGCCGTCAGCCTTGACAGCCTCCAGCGTCTGGTAGTCCTTCCACAGCACAATCTTCGAGCCCCCCAGCTCCGTTGGCGGGTTCTTGCGGAAGTCGGCCATCATCTGCTTAATCTCGTCAGCACCACTCTTACCAGGCTTTACCACGTTGATGGTGGTCTCCTTGGAGAAGCCATACTCGGCGTAGATGTTCA
Organism: Prevotella sp.; assembly: GCA_017412705.1. Taxonomy (GTDB): domain Bacteria; phylum Bacteroidota; class Bacteroidia; order Bacteroidales; family Bacteroidaceae; genus Prevotella. The sequence continues at coordinate 22,175 of JAFPWS010000037.1, read as the reverse complement.
TCAGCAGGTCGTACAGCGTCATGCCGTTGTCCTTGGCCCAGGCGGCAATCTCGCAGATAAGGCAGATGGATGCGGGGGAGTCCTTATCCCTTACCTTGTCGAACGGCAGGAAGCCAAAGCTCTCCTCACCACCGCCAATGTACTTTTTCTTACCCTCGTTGACGCGGATGCGATAGGCAATCCACTTGAATCCGGTATACTCATCGAAAATCTCCACGCCGTTCTTCTTGGCAATGTCGGCAATCATCTCGCTGGTAACGATGGTCTTCACCATAAACTCGTTGCCCTTGAGCTGACCCAACTTCTTCTTGTTGGTGATGATGTACCACGAGAACATCATGGCGGTCTGGTTACCGTTCAGGATTTCCCACTCGCCCTTGTCGTTGCGGCAGACAATGGCCAGACGGTCAGCATCGGGGTCAGAGGCTATCACGAGGTCGGCATTCAGGCGCGTGCCCAGCTTCATACCCAAGGTCATGGCCTCGGCATTTTCAGGATTGGGACTTACAACGGTTGGGAAGTTACCGTCGATGACCATCTGCTCGGGCACCACATGGATGTTCTGGAAGCCCCAAGAGCGCAGGGCCTCGGGAATGATGACGCGGCCTGTGCCGTGCATGGGAGAATAGACAATGTTCAGGTCCTTCTGGCGCAGGATGACATCTTGGTCGACCATGGCCTCCTTGACAGCCGTCAGGTAGTCCCAGTCCATCTCACCGCCAATGATGTCGATGAGCTCCTTGTTGCCCTCGAACTTCACCTGGTCGATGGTGACCTTGTTCACCTCGTCGATAATTCCCTTGTCGTGGGGAGCCAGCACCTGGGCGCCGTCGTCCCAGTATGCCTTGTAGCCATTGTACTCGCGGGGGTTGTGAGAAGCCGTCACGTTGACACCTGCCTGGCAACCCAGCTGACGGATGGCGAATGAAATCTCAGGAGTAGGACGCAGGCTCTCGAAGAGATAGACCTTGATGCCGTTGGCAGAGAAGATGTCTGCTACGGTCTCGGCAAACATTCGTCCGTTGTTGCGGTTGTCGTGACCTACCACTACAGAACATTGCTTGCCTGGGAAAGCCTTCAGCACGTAGTTAGCGAAACCCTGCGTGGCCATGCCTACGATGTACTTGTTCATGCGGTTGGTACCTACACCCATGATGCCACGCAGACCACCAGTACCAAACTCCAGGTTCTGGTAGAATGCATCGATGAGGGCTGTCTTGTCGGGATTGTCCAACATAGCCTGAACTTCCTTACGTGTCTCCTCGTCAAAGGCCGGAGAGAGCCATAACTTTGCCTGTGCCTCGCACTGGGCAATGAGCTGAGCGTTATTTTCCATAATTAAAAAGATATGTTTTAGATTTAGTTCATACTAAACGCAAAGATACTGACTTTTTCGCGAAGTCAGTACCTTCGGCCTATTCTTTTTTATTTTTTTAATGTTTTCGCTATTTCATCTTCTTCAGTACGTTGTCTATCTCCTCGAACTGTTTGCCCATGTTCAGGTTCAGGTAAATGCGGTAGAGGGCAGGTGCCCAACGGCGTTTGTCGTCAGCTGCCAGCTTGCGGTAAGATTCCATGTAGGGGCGGGCCTGCCGGTAGAGCTTCACCAGCCGGGCGTGGTTCTTGCGAGGCTCATTCTCCAGCTCTATAGCCAGAGCCTGGTTCAGATAGACGGTCGCAATGTTGAAGTAAGCCTCGGGCAGGGTGTCGTTCAGTGCTATCAGCCGTTCGCTGGTCTCTATGCACCCTTCGTCGTCGTTCAAGTTCAGCTGGGCTACCGACTTGGCCAGCAGGAACAGTTGGTTGTCGGCATTCACCTTCAGTCCACGATTGGCCACCACCAGCACGGAGTCAGGCATGACATGAGCCGTATACCAGTCAGCCAGTCGGGGGAAGAAGTAGGGATGCTCCGGGAACTCGTTGAAGCCACGATTCAAGGAAGCCACATAGGCCGAGTCGTTATTCTGCCAACGATGGGCCTCGCAGACGTATTGCAGCACATAAGCACGTCGGGCGGTATCAGCGATGGCAATTTCCGAGTAACGCAACAGCGAGTCAGGACGTTGGACCTGATAGCCACAAACAGTAGCCCAATAGGCCACAGTAGGCATGAGCGAGTCCTTGGCTTGATAGTCGTAGTCTTTGAACAAGGGCTGACGGGCAGCATCCAGATAGGTGTCGAAGAAGCCGTAGCCTTTGTCGTAGTCGGCTTTGCGGACGTGGAAGGTACCTCCGAAATAGAGGTTCCTGCGCAAATGGTCCAGATACTCGGCATGGCGCTTGCGATAGTCGGGGCGCACCCTACCCTTCTTATCGGGACGGGCGTCAACGGAGTCCAGGGTTTCCGCCACGTGGTACAAACGTTGTATGAGTCCGAAGAACTGCGCCGTGTCGTATTTCTGTCTGAGGTAGAGTTTCTCGTTAGCGGCTTCGTACTGGGCCACTACCGACCGATACCACATGAGATAAATCTTCTTGTTGTTGCGATGCTCCGGTTTCTTCAGCAGGTCGGTCATCAGTTTCTCAGCCTTGTCAAAATCCTTGCCGCTCTTCAGGTAAGCCTCGGCTTGGTTCAGCTCTTTCTTCTGACCCGGGCATACCATAGAAGACAGGCAGGCACATGCTATCATGAAAACTCTTATTGTTGCCATTTAGTTTTTGTCTTTTATACCTTAATATTATTATAACGCCTGCAAAATTAAGAATATCTAAATAAAATACCAAATTTATTAATGCTTTTTCGAATTTAATATGCGATAGACAGCAGGAATGTCGACATTACGTCGTATATGGTCGGCCAGAAGGTCATATTGCTGTTGCTTATAGGCAGCATAGTCGAAAGCCTCCGTCTGTTGCAGCTTCTCAGCATAAGGCTGTAGGAGGTAGTCGATGAAAGGCTGGTTGTCCAGGATGCCATGCACGTAGGTTCCCATGCACTTCTGGTCTACCAGATAGCCATCGGTCGTTCCGTCGTGCAGATGGAGCAAGGGTTGAGGATTCTCCAAGGGCGTGGTGGCACCCATGTGGATTTCATAGCCCTGTCCATATTCGCAGGTCACCTGACGCGTGCGCTTCTCACCACTCATGGCTGTGGTGACAGGCAAAAGGCTTAGACCTGGCATGCGTTCTATCTCACCCTCCACATGGTTGGGGTCGCACACCTCACGCCCCATCATCTGGTAACCACCGCAAATGCCCAAGACTGAGGCTCCCCTGCGATGGGCACGGATAATGGCCTCGGCTACTCCACTCCGACGAAGCTGGTACAGGTCGTCAATGGTTGACTTGCTGCCAGGCAGGATGACGATGTCAGCCTCATCCAAGTCGCTGGGGTTATTGGTATAATAGAGATGGATGCGAGGGTCGCGCTCAAGGACATCGAAGTCGGTAAAGTTGCTGATATGTCGAAGCAGAACCACGGCGACACGCACCTGAGACGTTGCCGATGAACTCTGCGAGCTATGAGACTTCCCGTAGAGCGACATGCTGTCTTCCTGCTCGATGTGGATGTCAGTAAAGTAAGGCACCACGCCCAGTACCGGCACCTGGCAGAGCTCTTCCAGAATTCGGCGTCCCTTGTCGAAGAGCGTCAGGTCGCCACGGAACTTATTGATAATGATGCCCTTGACGTGGCGGCGTTCCTCTTCGGAAAGCAACATGATGCTGCCATAGACGGAGGCAAAGACACCTCCACGGTCTATATCGGCCACCAATATGACGTCAGCATGGGCATGAAGTGCCATGGGCATATTGACAAGGTCTACATCACGAAGGTTCAGCTCGGAAATGCTGCCTGCACCTTCCAGCACAATGGGGTTAAAGCGCAGGGCCAAGCGGTCGAAAGCCTCACATGCCACCTGTCGCAACTCCTCCCTACCCTCACGACGGAAATAGCTGCCAGCACTCTGGTTGCCTGCCGGTCGCCCGTTCAGCACCACCTGTGAGGTATGGTCGGACTGGGGCTTCAGCAAGATGGGATTCATATCCGTATGACACGGAATGCCGGCAGCCTCAGCCTGGACAGCCTGGGCACGCCCTATCTCCAAGCCCTCGGGAGTGGCATAGGAGTTGAGCGACATATTCTGTGCCTTGAAGGGTGCCGGCTGGTAGCCGTCCTGCTTAAAGATGCGGCAGAACGCAGCAGCAATGACACTCTTACCTACGTCAGAACCTGTTCCGACAAACATGATGTTATTTAACGATTCCATACAAATGCATATAGCTGGCTAAAACATTCTTATATCTGAAAACGGGTGTGGCAACTGGCCTGTCCATGGCGTCATATACCTGTACATAGCTCTGGGGCGTATCGCCCATGAACTGGGTATAGTGGAACTCATGTCCACGGTACTCACATCCGTCAAGTTCGAAGCGACGATAGCCCAACGACAGCTTCCTGTCTTCCTTGCGGGCTGTAATGGTATAAGGCAGGACGCCACACATAGGATATTCGCCCTCGTCGGTAACAATACATCGGCAGAGGTACATCATGCCCCCACACTCAGCCTGGATGCGCCCACCACGCTCAGCAAAGATACGGATGGCCTGACGACAGGCTTCGTTGGCGACCAGTGCCTGGAGGTGTTTCTCAGGATAGCCACCAGGCAGATACAGCAAGTCAATACCGTCGAAGCGAGGTACCTCTCTCTCCGGGTCGAAGAAGCGGACCTTCGTGAAGCCGTCGATGATTTCCTGGTAGAGGAAAGAGAACGACTCCTGATTACGAGCTATCAGAGCGCTAACAGTCTTTTCCATCTTACGTTCTCTTCTATCAGTTCTACCAGTTTCTCATATTCGGTCTTGGCCGAAAAGTCGAGTCCCAGATATCGCGAACCTTGCTCCAGCTCGACCGTTTTAGGCAGCATGCCGAAGCACTCCACCTGTAAGTCGTCGGATACCTGTTGCAGCATCTGACGATGGCGCTCACTTCCCACCTTATTATATAGTACCCCGGCAATGTGGACGGCAGGACGGAAATGGACAAAGCCGGACAGGAGTGCTGCCATGGAATAAGCAGCAGAACGGGCGTCGACCACCAGCACGACAGGAATACCCAGTACACGGGCTATCTCAGCAGACGAGCCTCTGTCACGGTCATAGCCATCGAACAAGCCCATCATACCCTCCACCACACAGGCATCGGCATCCTGAGAGTAGCGACGGAACAGGTCTGACACATGTTGCGGGGTCGCCATGAAGGTATCGAGGTTTATGCTGGGGCGTCCACATACAGCTTCATGGAACTTGGTGTCTATATAATCAGGGCCACACTTGAAGGGCTGAACCTTGTAGCCTTTCTGCGTCAGCAAAGCCATCAGGCCTCTGGCAACGGTTGTCTTGCCAGAGCCACTCGTAGGAGCTGCTACCATAAAACTTGCTTTCATGCTGCAAAATTAGAAAAAATATTCGTTTTAATTGCACTATCTCAGAAAAAAGTTGTACCTTTGTCGCCAGTTAAAGGCAATCTGGTGGCTGAAGCCGCCTGATGCAAGGGAATCTGGTGAGAGTCCAGAACTGTACCTGCAGCTGTAATCCTCGTAAAAAGGGTTTGCTCCTATAACGCCACTGGCGCATTCGTCGGGAAGGTAGAGCAGACTGAGGAAAGTCAGAAGACCTGCCTTGAAAATCAAAGTAAGCGTGCTCAGGATTAAGCAACGCCGAAAAGACTTTTTTGACTATGAAGAAACTATTGCTGGGGATGGCATTATTGTGCATGGCCCAGACACAATTGGCGCAAGACGTCCTGAAGATGGATTCCATCCAGGAGGTGGTCGTGACAGGTACTGGTACCCAGCACCTCTTGAAAGACGCCCCTGTGCAGACGGAGGTCATCAGCCATCGTCAGTTACAACAGTATGCAGGCCGCTCGATAGAGGATATCCTTAGCGGACTGACAGCCTCGTTCGACTTCAACGAGAATGACATGGGTTCCCACCTGCAGATGAATGGTTTGGGCAACTCGTATGTGCTGATACTGATTGACGGTCGCAGGCTGCATGGCGACAATGGTGGCGAGAACGACCTCTCACTCATCGACCCACACAACATCGAGCGTATAGAAATCGTGAAGGGTGCCTCCAGCGCCCTCTACGGCAGCGACGCCATAGCAGGTGTCATCAACATCATTACCCGCAAGCATCGCGAACAAGGGGTGATGGTGGAAAACACCAGTCGTGTAGGCTCTTATGGGGACATCCGTCAGCATAATGGTATCGCGCTGAAATACGGAAAGTTATCGAGTTACACTAACTTCCAGCTTCAACACTCGGACGGATGGCAGAACACCAGCGAGGAAGACCCCGCGCAGACCGAATACCACATCACAGACTCGCGCAACAAGACGGTCAATCGTCATACCAACTGGCAACTGGCCGAACAGCTGAACTACCAGCTGACACCACAGATAGAGCTCTATGCCTCGGGCAGCATCTATTGGAAGCGCATCTATCGTCCTTGTGGTCACCACCCCGGTGTTGACGTCAAGACCTACGACTTGCAATACAACAATGCCTCCATTTCTGCAGGAGGCAAGTGGAAGCTGAACGATACGGATGTGCTGACACTGGATGCTGACTGGAAGCGGCATGCCTACCGCTATGCCTATACCGACACCACGCTGACGGACGGCTATGTGAACGGGCGCTTCACCAACTACTATCCATATTTCCCTGGCGACAAGGAGTTGCAGAGTGACCAAAGGCTGACGCAGGTGTCGCTGAAGGGCATCTTCGCCCTACCCTACGACCAGCAGTTGTCAGCAGGGCTGGAGTATCGCCACGACTGGCTTGAGGCTCCTATGCGTGTCAAGGGCGGCAAGGCGACTGACAACACACAGGCCCTCTATGTGCAGGACGAGTGGTCAATGCTGCAGCCATTATACCTGACAGCAGGATTGCGCCTGACCCGTAATGAGGGTTTCGGCACTCGTCTTACCCCCAAGCTGTCGGCCATGCTGAAGATTGGCGACCTGCGAATACGAGCCACCTGGAGCCAAGGATACAAGACCCCGACGCCCAAGGAACTGCACTACCAGTACATTCGCAACATGAGTGGCGTATACCTCTATCTGGGCAACACCAACCTGAAGGCGCAGACCAGCAACTACTTCGGATTGAGTGCCGAGTATACCATCGGCCAGCTGACCATGACACTCTCTCCTTATTATAATAAGGTAGACGATATGATAGCGCTGGTAACCATCCCCAACAGCCAGGCCCCTGGCGACCTGATTGTGCAATACGACCCTCATCGCGTACGCCAGTATCAGAACATTGAGGATGCCAAGACCTATGGTGTAGACTTCACCATCCGCTATCAGGGACGCTACTTTACGGCAGGGGGATCCTACAGCTATTTAGACACCAAGGCAAACCAGTACGACTCCGAGAACGACATGATGCAGCGTGTGACCATTGACGGCATGGCCCACCATAAGGCCAACGTCTATGCCACCTGGCGACATGACTTCACCAAATCCTACCAGCTGGGCATCGGCATCTATGGACGCATGAGTTCCAAGCGCTACTACCAGACAGACGGCGACGGCAAAGGCTATCAGCTATGGCGCCTGTCCACTACCCACCAGCTGGGCAAGGCCATGCGCATCGAGGCGGGCATGGACAACATCTTCGACTATGTAGACCGAACCCCTCATGGACTCCATCTGGGTACCACTACCCCGGGACGTACCGTCTATGCCTCGCTGACGGTAAGACTGAACCAAGGGAAGAAACTCACAAACAAATATAAGTCTAACTTTAATTCACATCAAAACAATGAACAAGATTAAAAGTATGATGCTGATGATGCTGGCCATCATCACATGTGCATCGTTCACGGCCTGTGGCAGTGACGATGACAAAAACAACAACAACAGCAACACGCAGTCGAACTACGACAAGTATCAGCAAGCTGTCAACAACATCGTAAGCACCCAGAAGTCGAGCAGCAAGGTTATCCTGGTGGTGGCCTTCGGTTCTACGTGGGAGCAGGCCTACGACACCTTCGACAAGGTAGTGAGCGACTACAAGACCAACTTCCCGGGCTGGGACGTGTTCCTCTCTTTTTCAAGTGCCATCTGCATCAACAACGCCCGTGCCGGCGAGAACGTGGCGTCACGCGACTTCTACGACCCCGAGCACTTCCTGACCGCTATCGGCCTGGCCGGCTATAAGCAGATTGTAGTGCAGTCGCTGCAGGTGATTCCCGGTGAGGAGTACCGTCGTGTACGCGACAGCTATGTGAAGGACTTCATGAACAACCGCAACGGTGACTTCACCGAGACCTACATGCACAGCATTGACAAGCAGGTGGTGGTTGGTACGCCGCTGATGGCTGAGGAGAGCGACACCTATAAGCTGGCTACTGTTCTGCACAACGAGGCCGACGTCAAGGCTGCTGCCGCTCAGGGCATCGTTGCCTTCATGGGTCATGGAAACCCCGAGGGCTACGACTACTACGGAGGCAACATCCGCTATCTGCAGCTGGAGGACTATCTGCGCGCACTGAGTCCCAGCTACTATGTAGGAACCGTGGACATGGACGAGACTTATGCTGAGAACGTACTGGAGCATATCGATGGCGGTACGTTCGAGTATGAGGTCGGCGACATGGTCAAGATTGTCGATTACGATAAGAACAATTCGAAGAAGGCACAGCTCTACCCGCTGATGTCGATTGCCGGTGACCACGCCCACAACGACATGGCTGATCCCGAGGACGACGAGAGCTGGTACTCGCTGTTCAATGCCAAGGGCATCGAAACCGAAGCTTACGAGACCAACTTCACCGAAGCATGCTGGTCAAAGTATAAGAGCGGTGATGAGTATATTCCTGCCCTTGCCGAGCGCTCAAAGGTGCGTGCCCTCTGGATGCAGCACACAAAGGATGCTATCGCCAAGCTGGGCACTGACGATGCCCTGTCGACGCCCACAACAGCGACTGAAGACTAACCCGGCATAATGTCTCATAAAAAGATAATAACAACCTTGACGGTGGTACTCCTCTCGGGGAGTACCACCTTCTCCCAAATCCACAGGATGGAGCGTCACGACTCCGTGGCCCACTCCTACAACCTGAACCCCGTGGTCGTCACCGGCTCCGGCCACCACCAGCGCCTGAAGTCGACAGCCACTCCCGTCCATGTGCTCTCCGCACAGGAAATCAGCGAACAGGGCATAACCACCTTCGACGCTGCCCTGACCCGTATGCTGCCCCAAGTGTCGATGGCGCCCAACTCCATGGGTTCCTTCCTCCGTCTGAACGGTCTGGGTGGCAAGTACATCCTGATCCTCATCAACGGACAGAAACTTTCGGGCGACATTTCCAACAATGTAGACTTGAACCGTATCAACATGTCTCGTGTCAAGCGCATAGAGATTCTGGACGGTGCAGCCTCATCGCTCTACGGCAGCGACGCCATTGGCGGTGTCATCAATATCATTACCGACCAGCCTACCGGCTCGCTTGTCAGCGCGACCAGCAACACCAAGGTTGGTGGATACGGCACGCTGACACAAAGCGTCAACCTGGACATCTACAAGAACGGCTTCGGCTCCTATACCTCTTTCAGCCATGACCGTGCCGACAGCTATCAGAACAACAACCTGGAATACAAGAAAGGTTCTGACACAGAAACGCAGGAGACCATAGCCCCCTACTTTACCGGCTATCGCTCCAGCGTCATAGGACAGAAATTCACCTACGCCCCCAACCAGCATCTGGCGCTGAATGCGGGCTTAGACTATTCATACAAGATAACAGACCGTCCCGACACTCGTGAGGACATCACAGGCGGTACTGATTACGAGATGCGCTATAAGGGCCTGCGCTGGAACGTTGGCGGCATCTATAAGTTCACCAACCGGAACTCCCTGCAGGCTGACTTCACCGTCGACCGCTTCCGCTACGGCAAGGAGTACGACGTAGCCACCAAGACCTATGCCATAGGCGACTATGTGCAATCGAAGAAACAACGCACCATGGACGGCGAGGTGAAAGCCATCCTCGGCCTGCTGCCGGGCAGCACCTCCATCTTCGGTGCCGACTGGCGCAAAGACTACCTGACAGCTACCTCAGGCAATATCAATCAGCATGTCTATACCCTGGCAGCCTATGCCCAGCATGAGCATCGTCTGCTGAAAGACGTCACGGCAACCGTCGGGCTGCGCTATACCCATCATGAGACCTTCGGCAACCAGCTGTCGCCCAAGGCCGTACTGATGTATGCACCCGGCAATTTCCGCTTCCGTGCCACCTACTCTACAGGCTTCCGCGCCCCAGGACTGGACGAGATATACTATCACTACTTTTCCGTCAATCGCGGCAAGGCACAAATCATCTTCGGCAACCGCGACCTGAAGGCAGAGCACAGCCACTACGCATCGCTTAATGCAGAATACCGTAGTGACCTCATTGCCGTCAGCGTGACAGGGTTCATCAACCGCATCAACGACATGGTAGTCAGAAAGGATATCCCTGTAGACGAGACCACGATGGCCAGGCTGCGAAGCGAGTTCCCCGAGATGACCGACGACCAGGCTGCCAAGCTGGAACGCTACTCGCTCTACCAGAACAGCGATCTGGGTGATGTCAAGGGCTTGCAGCTGAATGTCTCGGCCAACATCTTCCGGGGCTTCAACCTCTCGGCCAACTATGCCTACACCTATGCCCGCAACAAGACCGACAACGAGTGGACTACCATGGAGCGCAGCATCCGGCATGCTGCTACCATTGCCGCCAACTACCACCATACCTGGAACTGGTACAGCCTGCACGTCAACCTGAATGGCAAGCTGCAGTCGAAGACCTATTACACCAGCTATGAGGATGCGCCAGGCTTCGGCATCTGGAACATCAACACCATTCATACCTTCCGGGTTGTCAAGTGGGCCGACATAGAGCCCAGCATTGGCATCGAGAACATCTTCGACCGGGTGGACCGTCGCATAGACTCCAGCGACAGGAAGTACGCCCTCTACAGCCCGGGACGCATGCTGGTGGTGGGACTGAGGCTGAAAGTGAAGTGAAAAACGTGTATTATTATATAAAGACAGGAGGATTGTCGTGAGATTATGCCTCCTTTTTCAATTTTTATTCGTAACTTTGTCACCAGTATGGGAAAAATCATCATCGCAGGCATTGGTCCTGGCAGCAAGGAAGACATCACCCCCGCAGTTATGCAGGCAGTAGGCGAGGCAGACGTTGTGGTGGGCTACAAGTACTACTTCCAGTTTGTGACGCCTTACCTGAAGGAAGGCTGTGAGTGCGTCGATACCGGAATGAAGCGCGAGCGCGAGCGTGCCGAGCAGGCCTTCCTGCTGGCCGGGCAAGGCAAGACCGTCGTGGTCATCTCCTCGGGCGACGCAGGCATCTATGGCATGGCTCCACTGGTCTATGAGATGAAGCGCGAGCGTCAGGCCGGCATCGATATCGAGGTGCTGCCCGGCATCTCGGCATTCCAGAAAGCGGCTTCCCTGCTGGGTGCGCCCATCGGCCATGACCTGTGCCTCGTCTCGCTATCAGACCTTATGACACCTTGGGAGTCGATAGAGCGACGCATCCATGCTGCCGCTACAGGCGACTTCGTTACTGCCGTCTACAATCCCAAGTCGCACGACCGCTACTGGCAACTCTACCGTTTGCAGGAACTCTTTCTGCAAGAGCGCTCGGCTGATACGCCTGTAGGCTATGTCCGTCAGGCCGGACGCGACGAACAGCAAGTCAAGCTCACCACTCTGGCAGATTTTAATCCGGAGGACGTCGATATGTTTACGGTCATCATCATCGGCAACTCACAGTCGTACATCGCCGACGGCAGGTTCATCACCCCTCGGGGCTACTACCGCAACACCCCCACTGAGGCAGAGAAGAAGGGCCAGCAGATTATGATGGAGTCGTTCCGGACCATAAGCCGTGAACTGAGGCGCCAGGACTATCCCTTGGGCCACAAGTGGGCCTTGCTGCACGCTATCCATACCACGGCAGACTTCGACATGGAGGACATTCTGCATACTGACGACGGTGCTGTCGAGACACTATATAATAAGGTGAAGGATGGTACGCTGAAAACCATCGTGACCGATGTCACTATGGTCGCCAGCGGCATCCGCAAGGGAGCACTCGGGCGACTGGGCATCGAGGCCAAATGCTATCTGGGCGATTCCCGCGTAGCGGCTCTGACCACTCCCCTCTCCTCGGGAGAGGGACCTGAGGCACGGCCCCTTACCCGCACACAGGCAGGCATCAGGCTGGCTGTCGAGGAGCACCCCGATGCGCTTTTTGCCTTTGGCAACGCTCCTACGGCCCTGATGGAGCTCTGCGACCTCATCCGCAAGGGCAAGGCCCGTCCCGCAGGCATCATTGCCGCACCCGTAGGCTTTGTGCATGTGCGCGAGTCGAAACACATGGTGAAGCCCTTCCACCATATTCCCAAGATTATTATTGAAGGCCGCAAAGGCGGCTCAAACCTTGCCGCCACACTGTGCAATGCCATCCTGACCTTTGACGATGCCGCACAACTAAAGCCTGGACGCGACCTATGAAGTTTATCGTTATCGGAATCACAGACCACCCGAAGCCCTTCTTTCCTCCTGAGGTGGTTGACGCCATCAGACAGGGGAAACTCTTCTCCGGCGGCAGGCGCCATCACGAGATAGTAGGCTCCTTGCTGCCTGACGATGCGGAATGGATAGACATCACCACCCCACTCGACGCCGTCTTCGAGCAATACAAGACCCGCACCCTCCCTGTTGAGGGAGGTGAGAAGACCCATCCCCGAAACAGGGGAGGTCGGGAGGGGTCTGTCGTCGTCTTCGCCAGCGGCGACCCCCTGTTCTATGGCTTTGCCAATACCATACGGCGCAAGATGCCGGATGCGGAAATCGTACTCTATCCTGCCTTCAACAGTCTGCAGATGCTGGCCCATGGCTTGCTGTTGCCCTATCACGACATGCGCATCGTCTCGCTGACAGGTCGTCCCTGGCCTGACTTCGACCGTGCACTTATTGAGAGGGCCGTGAAGATAGGCGTGCTCACCGACCGCGAGCATAGCCCGTCCGCCATAGCCCGGCGCATGCTGGACTACGGCTACAAGGACTACACCATGCATGTGGGCGAACACCTGGGTCATCCCGAACGAGAGCGCATCACCACCCTAACGCTTGAAGAAGCCGTTCAACACGCATTCAACTATCCGAACTGCCTGATACTGACGTCGTCGGCGACCATCGCTCCGGCACCACCCTTCGGCATTCCCGAGCGTGACTTCGCCCTGCTTGACGGACGCGGGAAGATGATTACCAAGATGCCCGTCCGGCTGCTGACGCTTCAGGCACTGGACCTGCCACGCCGCCATGTCCTGTGGGATATCGGCTTCTGCACGGGCAGCGTCAGCATAGAGGCCCGCCTGCAGTTCCCACACCTGCACATCGAGGCCTTTGAGATACGCCCCGAATGCGAGGCCATCATCCACGAGAATGCCCGCAGGTTCGGTGCTCCGGGTATCAACGTTCACATCGGCGACTTCCTGAAGACTCCCCTCCCTTCGGGGGAGAGGCTTCCCGACGCCGTCTTTATTGGCGGACATGGGGGGGAACTGAAAGAAATCATGGCGAAAGTCCTTACGGTCTTGGCTGATGACGGCGTTATCGTCATGAACAGCGTAAAAGCGCCTAAAGTGCTTACTGACAGCCACCAACTGTGGGACGAAGCCTGCCGCGAGCTGCACCTCACGCAAGACAACCCGACAAGAATCATACTCAACGACAACCATCCAATAGAAATACTACGATGCAGAAGATAGCCATCATCCCCATTAGCGAACAAGGCAGCGACATTGCCAACCTGCTACAGCGCGAGCTCCATGCCAGTATCCTCACCCGTTCGGAGGTCGGCAGGAAGTGGCAACAGTTCGACGCCTTTGTGTTCATCGGTGCCATGGGCATCTGCGTGCGCACCATCGCCCCGTTCATCAAGGACAAGCACGAAGACCCTGCCGTGGTGTGCGTCGACAGCCTCGGACTGCATGCCGTCTCCGTACTCTCCGGCCATGTGGGAGGAGCCAACGAACTGACCAGCGAGGTGGCAGCCATCTTGGGAGCTAGTGCTGTCATCACCACCCAGAGCGACAATGCCGGACTATGGGCGCTCGACGCCTTTGCAGAACGCTTTAACTGGTCCGTCGCCAGCGACGACGACATGAACGAATGCATCTTTGCCTTCGTCAACCGCAAGCCCACCGCCTTGTTGATGGATATTTGCGACGAGGGTACGGCCTATCTGGAGAAGACGCTGCCCTACCATGTCACCATCGTCAAGAGCCTCGAAGAGGTTGATTCCAGGAAGTACAGCCTGCTCATCATGGTGACACCCTATAACCTGTGTTCCCCTGCAGGCCTGCTGGAGCTGCATTTCGTACCCATGATAGCCTCTCTGGGCTTCGGCCTGGCAAGCCACCCTGACAACTACGAGGACATCTACGACGAGATAGACGAGGCCATGAGTCGTATTGGCGTATTGCCCTGCTACAAGCGTTATTGTACGATTGACGTGAAGAAGGACGAGGAGTTCTGTGCCATGCTCACAGATGAAATGGGAGAAGAACTGGTGTTCTACGCTGCCGAGGAACTGGCAAAGGTAGAAGTGCCCAATCCCAGCAAGACGGTCGAGAAGCATGTGGGTACGCCAAGCGTCTGCGAGGCAGCAGCCATCCTGGGCTCTGACAATGGCAAGCTCATCGTCCCCAAGGTAAAGGGCAGGAACTGGACTGCCGCCCTGGCCATCGACTACAAATACCTGCGCGAGCAGAAGGGGCACATCGAGATAGTGGGTGCCGGTCCTGGCGACCCTGACCTGGTGTCGGTCCGTGGCCGTAAGATGCTGGAGCGGGCAGACCTGATATTCTATGCCGGCTCTCTGGTGCCCAAGGCGCTTACCGAATGCCACAAGCCTGGCGCTACAGTACGTTCGTCGGCCGACATGACCCTTGAGGAACAATGCCTGCTGATGAAGCAGTTCTACGACGAGGGCAAGTACATCGTCCGCCTGCATACTGGCGACCCTTGCATCTTCGGGTCTATACAGGAACAGATGGCGTTCTTCGACCTTGAGGGCATGTCCTATCACATCACCCCGGGCATCTCCTCCTTCCTGGCTGCTGCTGCTGAGCTGCGCTCGCAGTTCACCATCCCGGAACGCACCCAGACCATTATCCTGACCCGTGGCGAAGGCAAGACTCCCATGCCGGAGAAGGAACAGCTACACCTATTGGCGCGCAGTCAAAGCACCATGTGCATCTTCCTCTCAGCAGCTATTGTCGACGAAGTGCAAAAAGAACTGCTACAGGAATATCCTGAGGATACGCCCGTAGCAGCATGCTATCATCTGACCTGGCCCGACCAGCACATCTATCGTGGTCAGCTTAAAGACCTTTCTAAAATCGTCCACGACAATAATTTGACATTGACCACCATGATAGTCGTCGGTGAGGCCATCGACAACCGGCAAGGGCGCTCAAAGCTTTACTCCAAAGGGTTTTCGCACCTTTACCGCAACTGACCTCGGGAGTTAGCAAGGCACGGGCATCCTTGTCTTATAAATAAGGCGAAAGTTGGCTGACCTGAAGGTCTAAACGATAATAGCAGCTACAGTCGAATGTGACTGTGGCTGCTATTACTTATATAGGTATTACTACCTGTAGTTTATCGGATGCTTACCCTTTATTTTGCAGTAACCTTACGAACCGTTCCGTCGCTCATGCGCTGGATGTTGATGCCCTTGCTGCCTTCGCCCACTTGGCGACCTGTAGTATCGTATGACTGCATGACGGCTGGGGCATTAGTTACGGCATTTGAAATGCCTGTGGTCTTGATGATTGATATACAACCACAAGCACCGTCGTACTTCCACTCGTAACCATCAGGCAAGTCAATCTGTATCCTGTCAATATCGTCCTGTGTCAGCGTGTAGCCATCGCCACCCACAACAATTGTTGCACCGGGAACAATGTTCTCTTCCGTAATTATCAGGCGCAGCGTGAAGGTCAGCTTCTTCAGAATATAGATACAGCCACCCTTGATGCAGTAGATGTCGCCGCAGCTGATTGCACCGCCACCGTCTATGTAGAGGTCGCCCTCGTTCCATATCTTGCCACCATCCGTGCAGGTGCCTTTATAATAGTAGAAGTGGCCGCCCTTATAGTTATAGATGGTATAAGAACCACCGCCCGAGCAGGTGCCACCATAGAAATAGTGCCAGCCATAGTTATGGATACCGCCGTGCACCGTGCCGTCGTAGTGGTAGCTCTTACCTTTCGGGCCTGTCCAACCACCACAGGTTCCGCCGCTCAACCATCCGCCACGGATGTAAATAACACCGCCAGTACAGTACCAGCCATACTTGCCGCCGGAACAATGGCTGTTGTCGCCGCCATAGTCCACCTCACCGCCTTCAACGTGGAACACCGTCTCGTCGCAGTCGCCGTTCAAATCCTCAATGATTACCTTACCACCAGGCATCACGTGAATAAAGCGCCAGTAGTAATAGTACCATACCCTGTAGATACGCAGCGTGCCGTAGACCCAGATGTGCTTGCCCTGACAGCCGCAGCCGCGCCAGCGCAGCCAACGCCACCTAACCTTGGCTTTGGGACGAATGTACACGTCATTCTCACCTTCGTCTACCTGACCCTCACAGTCGTACTCATCCTCCTGTCCCTCAGGACGGCCATTGATGGCCCAGTATAAATCATCATCGGGAACGTCCAAGTCCTTCTTCATCGTAAGGCCGTCACAAGGAATATCTACTCGATATGGGTCTTCGTCGCTACAGCCACAGTGCTCGTCCTTGTCATCAGGGTCGTCAAAGAATCTCTGCAGGTCGTCATAACTCAGCTTGACAGTATTGGTTTTGCTGTCAGCATAAGTGCCGTATTTCTGGTCCCCTTGCCATGTGGTATATTTCTTTACATCATCCAGACTCCAATAGGTTCCAAAGTGCAGTACTTTGACAAGCACATCACCACTTTTCTTGGCGGGTGCTTTTACATAGAATAGTGGGCAAAAATCGCTGTCCATATTAATGACATTGTTCTTGCCTGTCAGTTCAACCCTGATAACGTCGTTAAAGGGCATGCTATTGACGTTGATGTCAGCTGCCGACTTAAAGGTGTCATAGAAATCATTACCTGAAATGTTGCTCCACTCAAGCTCACCTCCGTTAAAGTTAATGGTTGCATCAGAGGCTTCACAAACCAATGTGCCATACAATGTGCCATACTGCATGGTGAAGTTGTCGCTGGCTGTTGTCATCAGCACCGAAGTACAGCCCTTCTTACCCCTGATGGCACCGCCTTTCAGCAATTGCAGTTCAGCACCGTCTTGGATTATTGCCTCACGGTTGCTGCTTGACTCTTCTGCTGAAATGGTCGCTCCGTTACCTATCTCCACATAGCAGCCACCACCCACATGCAGGATGGGGCCGTCGAGACTGGCGTCACGAGTCAGCGTTCCGTTGATAAACCTGTAGTTGTTGCCATTGGCCACATCAAGGGTTGTCTTACGTTTCGTAGCCGAAAACTGAGAGAGGTCAACATCAATAATGTTGTTCGGTGCCTGGTGCCGTCCAGCATTCTGTGCAGAAACCTTGTTGACGTACTCTTGCAGGTCGTCCTGCGCTTGAACGCTGCCAAAGCATGCCAGCATTCCTAACAAAATCGCCAATCGCAACTTAAACATAAAATCTAACTTTCTCATTGTTTATTGTTTATTTAATGGATGAATAAATGTTTTCCTTACCGTCCCGTCGCTCATGCGCTGGATTTTCAGGCCTTTCGTGTTGGTGTCGGCCTTGTGGCCTGTGACGTCGAAGCTTTCAACGACGGTGGGCTGTTCCCTTGCGGCTTGTGAAATACCGGATGCAACAGATACTATGATGCTGTTGGTCGTGTTGTCGTACTTCCATTCATAGCCTTGGGGTAGAGCGAGGTCAATGTGTTCAGCATCGGCCTCCGTCAACGTGTAGCCATCTCCGCCGAGCATGACAGGAGTGCCTTCTTCCACATCAGCAGCCGACTCGATGCTGACTTGAACATCCTTCGTCAGCGGACTGGTAACATAGACATGCCCACCATATTTGTTGGTAAGGCGCAGGCCCGTCACCGTTCCGTCAATATAGGTGTCCTTGCTGTTGACAATGCTATAGCTGCCATCAAGGAATGTGCAATCTTGGAAAGACAGCGTTCCGGCATTGTTGATGCCGCCATTCCCATCAGCCCGCCGCGAGATGGCGTTGGTGCACTTGCTGGCAAACGTCACGCTCTTGAACGACATGCCGGCATTCTGGCGGATATTGAAAGTGCCGCCATAGAAGCCAATTACTGGCTGGGACTCCCTTCCAGTGCCGTCAATAAAAATCTGTATATCATCTACGTCTACATCTTCATCAATGGTCGGTTCGTCGCACAGCGTCATATCAGCCGTTCCTTCCCTGTCTTTGATGAATCTTTGTATGTCGTCGGCATCGCAGACTTCGTCTTTCTTGTAGCGCAGATAAACTTTGTTGTCTTTCAGTTCAAGGTAGCACTCCTGCTCCACATAATGTCCAAGGCTCTCAGAATAATAGCTGAACGGCCTAACACTCATGCAAGCCATGTCACTTGCCGTAATAGTATAATTGTCACCTACCATCACGAGGTCTCCATCCTTTTTGTCTTCAACGGTGAAACCAAAGGAATCCATTCCACCACTTTGCAGATATACAACATTGTTGCCATGCAGCGACACACTAAAGTCATTCTGGTCTTCGTTTCCAAAATACCAACCGCGATGACCCCAATACGATTTCACCTTATTTATATATACATTAGAACGGGTATCAATCAAAGGAGCATAGTCATAGAATGCTGTAGCCCGGTTAGTCTGTGGTACGCCCTGAGCGGCAGTGCTCTTTTTATAATAGTGGCCGTAAATCTCACCTCCCATAAAGCGCACATTGGCTTCCTCGGCTGTACAGAGGAAATAGCCCCCCATTTCACCACCCGTCATCAGGAATGTGTCATTGTCTGACGTTAGTTCTACAGCAGGGTCTTCCTCATCAATAGTCGTCACCATTTCATTTCCATGATTTCTGCCACCGCACGAACCTTCCACTTTACCACTTGTGATGTAAAGAGAACCTTTGTCCAGCTTGATTGTGGCTTCCACTTTGAACAGTGCCTGAGGGTCGGCAGCCAAATGTCCTTGACTGGTGATGATGGCACCGTTGCCAACTTCCATTTTACTACCGTTTGAGACATAGACCACAGGGGCATCTAATGCCTCGGAACGGCTAAGTGTTCCGTTGATAAAGCGGTAGCTGGCCCCTGTACTGACATTGAGCGTCTGTTCTCGCACCAAATCGTTTTCAAACTTTGAGAGGTCAACCTCTACAAAGCTTGTTGCACCTGCGTTGGCATCAATGAAGGCTTGTAAATCATCACTATTACCATCATACTTTTTCCGTAGCTTCACAGCTTTATCATTGTTGTCATAAAAAACTTCAAGATTAGACGGAACTCCTTCAAATATTATGTTATTATAGTCTGTCTCTGTGAGAGTATATCCATAACCTCTAAAAAGTGTGTATGGCTCTTCTGAATTGTAACTTTCCCAATTAGCTGATACACGCGCATAAGGGAGCGTTGATGTAAACAGCATCTGTGCACTTTTCTGGAAACTTGAAAAGTATACGCCAAACACTTCATTTGCTATATTCCATGACGTAGGGGAGATGGTAGTAATACTACTTATATGATAGAAAGGTATAGTAGCCCAACCCTCTGAAACTGCATTTAAGAATTTAACATCGGCCCCGATAGTCAAAACCCCTTCATCATTTTCAAAACCTCTGGGCCAACTGTCAAACCGGTTGAAGTCTATCTCGATGTCCTTTAAAGACAGGGAAGAGTTCTGGAATATCATAAATGGAGAATGAGCTGTATTTTTCGTAATGGTTAAACGCCCTCCTGTAATCTCAACATAACAATTTCTAATGATGACACTTGAAGTTATATCAAAACCTGCAGGTGCAATGGTAAGCTTCACAGGATTACTCTGCGATGATTCATTATTTTCTGCAATTTCTTTTAGACGTGTTCTGAGTTGGGTTTCGTTATAAATCAAGTTATCATTGTTGGTTATCTCTTGACTATCTGTTATATACTTAAAGTCCTTCCATCCTGTAGCTGCCTTGTAGGTGTTTACTCTTCCTTGGGGAACGTGGACGGTACAGGTTTCTACATCCACATTTTTAAATGTCGGGCTGGTTGTTGACAGGTCGTACATCGTTGCAGGCGTTGCAGTATATGCAAAGATGTGTTTTAATGGTGTGCCGCTGAAGACTGACTGCTTTAGCTCTTTCAGACCTTTAGGTAGATACACTATCTCAACGTTGGAAGTCATAAAGACTCCATAGTCCAAAGTGGTCACCTTAGTAAGTGGTGTCAAATCAAGTTCCTTCAGACTCTTACAGCCACTAAAAGCAAAGCTGCCAATGCTTGTGATGGCACTAGTAAAGGTCACCGATGCGATGCCCGTATATTCAAAAGCAGTATCGCCGATGGTCGTCACAGAAGAGGGGAATGTAACACTGGTCAGCTTGCTACAGAATGCGAAAGCATTATATTGAATCTCCTTCACCCCGCTGCGGATAGTCAGGTCGCCATAATTTTGAATCTGCAAAGCGGCAATAATGGTAGTATAGTCCTTGTTATACAATATCCCATTTAGCAAATGAAAATACGTACTGCTTTTTAGTTGGACATCAGAAAGCTGGCTGCATCCGCCCCATATACCTGGTTTGATTGTGGTAACCTTTGAACCGATGACCAAGGTCTTCAGTTTGGTACAATACCAAAATGCACACTGGCCAATCGTTGTGAGGGAATTGGGCAGGACAACCTTCTGTATCTTCTTGCAGCCATTGAACAGAGAATAGCCAAACTCGTTGTCCTTGGTGTAATACTTTGTCCCATAGTTTGTGTAGTAGGAGTCACCCCCGCTTACGATATTAGCACCAGACAAATCAAGGGTCTGGAGTGTCTCGTCAGTCGCCATAGCCCTTAGAACGTTGAAGTCAGTACCGTTCAGCTTTCCCGTGATTGTCAGGTTGACAACGTATTGTCGCTCTGCCTGGGGTAACAAGGATGACAATTTTCCTGCCGTAGCAACGTTAATGGTTCGCGTTTGACTGGTGTCCAGAGCCATTGCCTGGATTCCAAGCAACAAGAAAAGCATCACAACCGTAAAGTGAGACTTGAGGATACCGGAACACACGGCTGCTGCTCCACGGTGTTTGTTCTTAATCATTCTATCCATAAACTCAGTTTATGCAGCCTATCACACCCCGACGTCGGCAATTTTAATCATACAGTCTTAGGTTAGCTTACGGCACAAAAAAGGCGTAGGTGTCTGTTCTTCTGCCCATCCTGGACTCGTAGGCTCTCGCATTGCCCTCTCTACACAGGATAGACAACGCCAGTTAGCCCACGCCAGAACGAACTATATATAAATAAAGGTATATAGATACGCTCCACGCAGACGTCTCGGTTGTCATCTGTCTGCTGTAGAGATGGAATTTGCGAGATTCACGAGCCACAACGACAGACGTTCGAAAACGTCTTTCTCATACAATAAGACCGCCCGCTCACCCTCTTGGGGCTAACAAACGATGCTGCAAAGATAGGAAATAAAACTGAAACGACAAAATGTTTTCACGAAAAAATTATACGCTACTTTTTCGCAAAACGCCTCAACGCCTCACCATACAACCTGCCAATCGTTTATGGGGTGTCCATTAGGCTGTGTGTGGATATGCGAATTTGCAACTACATGTAACCATATAACCCAACAGGCCTCAAAGGCCCATAGACAAAGGGCTGAGCGTGGGTTATATGTACCCAACCACATATAACCCAGATATAACCTACATATAACCCCACCCAAATGCACAAAGACATCTATGAGGTAAGCGTATCCGCTTACCCCTGACTTATGCCTATCAGGTTATATGTGGGTTACATGTGGGTTATATCTCCAAAGAACATATAACCCGCCTGAAACCCTTTCGCCACCGTGGTTTGAAGGGGATTGGGTTATATGGTTATATGTTTTTGGAAAAGAGATTGAGAAGGGGAATCATGT
>JAFPWS010000036.1 GCA_017412705.1 Prevotella sp. | reverse complement strand
TCGGTGGTCGCCACACTCTCATGGCCCAACAGCTTGCGTACGCTCTCCAGCCCTGCCCCATTGTTCAGCATGGCTGTGGCAAACGAATGGCGCAGCACGTGGGGCGAGCGTTTCTTCTGCGTCGTCACCAACGACAGATAACGGTTAACGATGGTCTCTACCTGACTGCGTGCTATACGACGTCCCCTGTCATTGAGCAGCAGAGCCGGCTCCAGCTTCAGCGGTTGTTCGTCGCGCTGTCGCATGTATTCGCGGAGTACCGTCTCCAGCTCCTCGCCAAAGGGAATGATGCGTTGTTTGTTTCTCTTGCCCGTCACCTTCAGCTGGTGTGAAGCGAAGTCGACATCCTGGTCGTCCAGTCCCACCAACTCAGCCAGACGGATGCCCGTCTCATAGAATAATATAATTATGGTACGCGCGCGAACATCTTTATAATTGTCGCCCCACATCTGAGGCTGGTCTATCAAGCGGTCCATGTCAGCCTCGCGCACAAAATACGGCAATGGTTTTTGCTTTTTAGGTCCTTTCACCGTATGGGCGGGATCCTTGCTGACCAGTCCGCGCGCAAGGGCAAAACGAAAAAAGGAACGCACGGCACTCAACGAGTTATTCACTGTCGATGCCATGTCGCCTTTATCCATCATGCTCTCCATCCAGTCACGGATAATGTCCGAGTCTACCGACTCCCAAGAGAGATGACTTTCTCGATTTTTGAAGTACGATTCGAAGTCCCTCAGACTCTTCTCGTAGTTGCGCACTGTCAGTTCGGAACGATTCCGCTCGTAACGCAAGTAGTTCAAAAAATCTTGTATCATCATAATCGTTGCATCTTGTTTTCGGCAACGAATTTACGAAAATTTCCCGAAACTACCAAATAAATTACGTATTTTTTACTCTTCAGTGGCGCGAAGCTTCTGTACGTAGATGGCGTGCTCCATCTTCAGGCGCTTCAGTACAGAGGGTTTGTCAAACTGCTGACGAGCACGGAGCTCCTTGATGACACCAGTCTTCTCGAACTTTCTCTTAAACTTTTTGAGGGCCTTCTCGATGTTCTCGCCTTCTTTTACGGGTACAATAATCATTTGTTTCTTCTTTTAAATTTTAAATTGTTATTACGATGTTTTATACTTTCAGGCACAGGTGCCATAAAAAGCGGGTGCAAAGTTACAACAATTTAACCAAACAGCCAAGCTTTTTGCCGACTTTTTGCATCGCCGCCGAGCATTTTATTCATTTCGAAGCCTACAAGGCCTCTATTTCTCTATTTTCTGCATGTCGTAGTAGTCGGCTATCGCTGTAAAGAACACGTCGCTGCTGGAGTTCAACGCCGTCTCCATACTGTCCTGTACCACACCGATGATAAAGCCTACGGCCACAGCCTGCATGGCTACATCGTTGGCAATACCAAAAAGCGAGCAGGCCATGGGAATCAACAACAACGAGCCACCAGCCACACCTGACGTGCCACAGGCTCCCAAGGCTGCTACCACACAGAGCAACAGGGCCGAGGCATACGACACCTCGACACCCATCGTATGGGCTACGGCCAAGGTCATTACGGTGATTGTGATAGCTGCTCCATTCATGTTTACCGTCGCTCCAAGGGGAATACTGACAGAGTAGAAATCCTCGTCAATACTCAGATGCTTGCACAAGCTCATGTTAACAGGAATATTGGCAGCTGACGAGCGCGTAAAGAAAGCCTGCAGGCCACTTACCCTCAGGCAGGTGAACAACAACGGATAGGGATTGCGGCGCAGCATCAGGAAAGCCACCAATGGACAAAGCACCAGCACATGAATCAGCATGCAACCCACCAGCAGCAATATCAGGCGACCATAGACGGTAAACACATCCAGGCCACTCTGCGAGACTGCAGAGAAGACAAGTCCCAAGATACCGAAAGGTGCCATCTGGATAATCCACCTGACAGCTACGGACACCATTCGCGCCAAGTCCTGCACGATGAGGATGGTTTGCTGGCTGGCAGCGAACTTTAGGCCCATGCCAAACACAATAGCCCAAAACAGGATACCTATATAATTGGCGCTGACCACAGCCTGCACAGGGTTGGCCACCATATTGGTCAGCAAGTTCTCAAAGACATCAGCCAATGAGCCTACAGGACTACCCTCAGCCGTGCCTGACAGTTGCAGCGTCACAGGAAAGAGGTCACTGCCCACCACAGCCACCATTGCAGCCAGCAACGTCGTCGTCATATAGAGTACGATGACCGTTCTGAACCTGGCGCCAAGGCCCTCTCCTGCTTGAGCTATGCTCGACGCCACCAGCACAGCCACCAGCACAGGGGCTATCGCCTTCAGCGCACTGACAAACACGATGCCCAGCAGTCCGATGCCGTTCCACTCAGGAACTGTCAGTCCCAACGCAGTACCTATCACCAGACCTATAAAGATTCGTAGCACCAGGCTTATGCCCGTCCATTTCCTAAAAATTTGCCTAATAAAGTCTTCCATCAGCTTCAAAGATACAACATTTTTTGCACAATCCAGCCTTTTAGGGCAACTATTTCGCTTACTTTATGACAACCTTCCGTCCATTAAGGATGAAAATGCCCTTTGCAGGCTGACCGACACGCTGGCCGGAGAGGTTGTAGCAGGATGCGTCTTTGTCGGCAACAGGGACATCGGTGCGAATATCATGAATGCCCGCTGCGACGCCGATGATGGCGACGCCGATGCGCTGTGTCCAGGTGGTGTTGCCGTCGCTGACGGTGACATCGAGGCTGCTGATGCTCTGTGTGTCGGGCTTGAGGGTTGTGACGGTAAGGACGGAGCCGTTGAGCGCAGGAGCGCTGATGCCGGAGGCCAGAGCTGCGGGCAGGCTGTAGGTGGGTGTCACGCTGTTGCCGTTCTGTCCGTAGAAGCCTTCAAAGTAGGGTTTCAGGTCGATGCTGGCCTGTCCGTTGACAGGTACGAGGACGTAGGGATGGGCCATGAAGTCGAGATAGTCTTCCAGCAGGGTCCATCCGTCGCCGTCGGGGTCGTCGTTGTGGTTGGCAACACTTGGGTTGCTGCCCACGGCCTGCTCCCACCAGTCGGGCATGCCGTCCTGGTCGGTATCCCAGTCGGCGGCGCGATGCTCCTCGGGGTAGGTCTCCCAACCGCCGGCATCCGCCTCGTCGTCAATCTCGCCCTTGATACCTGAACGCGAACCCGTATAGGTATAAGTACCTGCGAGCGCCTCGCGTACATTGCGTACATGCTGCTCGTCGCGCACGGGCATCGTGGCTCCTGCATAGGAGGTGACGATTTTAAACGCTTCCTCGGCACTGTGGATAGTGGCCTGCGACTCGAAGAACGGTGCGTCGTACCACGTCTCTCCCGGATAGTCGCCGGTGGCGGTGTAGGTCTCACCCAGCGCATCGTAGGTCAGCGTGTGGTTCTTGTTCTCGCGGATATTGCCGCTGACGTAAGCAAACTGGGCACGATGGCCGCCCAACTCGTTCTGGGCCGTAAAGAGCTTCTTGTTGTTGGTGTCGGGGCCCATCTTGTAGTAGTTGTTGACAAACTGCATCAGGCGTGCCCCGCCGTCAGTGGTGCGGCTGTTCCAGTTGTAGCACACATTGTTGAACATGTCCAGCTCGCCCGCCGCCTTGCCCTCGCCGTCCAAGCCGCCGCCCATCGACCAGTTGCGTCCGGCACAGTTGACCAGCAGGTTGTGGCTGAAAGTACCTATGCTGCCTCCGATGGTGGCTGCAAAGCCGTGGTTCTTGCCGTCGCCATAGTTCTTGTGGTCGGCAATGCCCAGTGCCTCGGAAATCATCGAATACTGGAAAGTGACATTCTTGGCATTGCGGGTGGAGAGCGTCTCGTCAGTACCCCACGCAGCCGTGGTATGGTCAATGATGGTGTGGTCGTTGCCTGCGCCGAGGGCGTTGCCTGTGGGGCCTGCCCCTCGCTTGAAGCGCATGTGGCGGCAGATGACATCAGAACCCAATCCTATATTCGATGCCTTGATGCAGATGCCCTTGCCCGGTGCCGTCTGTCCTGCAATGGTGATGTTGGGCTTGGTGAAATGGGCATTGAAGTCGAGCTCGATAGTGCCGCTGACATCGAACACGATGTAGTGAGGCTCGGCAATGTCGAGCAATCCGTAGAGCAACGTTCCGGGCGTCTCGTCTCCGCTGAGCGAGGTGACGTGGTAGACAGAGCCGCCCCGTCCACCGTTAGCCCACCGTCCGTAGCCCTCTGCCTCAGGGAAGGCCAGCTGGCGCGGACGGAAGCTCCACACCTCGCCCTTCGACACCTTGCCGCCGGCATCCTCCTCGTCTACGCGCCAGTAATAGGTGTTGATGTTCTTCAGTCCGCTGACAGTATGCTGGCAGCTGTTCACCACAGCCACCTCTGCCATGCTTCCTTCAGACGTTCCCAACCAGACATGATGCTTGACAGCACCATCAGCGCCCGCCCATTGCAGGGTCAGCTGGCCTGCGTCGGTCTCGACATGCATGTCAGCCTGTGAAGGAACAGGATTCTGGGCCGTCAGCGTGTTGTCAGACTCGTCAAACACCAGCGCATTGACAGTGACCGTTGTCCCACCATAGCTGACACCAGCCTCGGGCACCGTCACATAGCTGACGGTGACAGCCTCGCCGTCGGCCACGCTGAACTCAACAAACGACTTGCCGCTCTCGTCGATGGTGCCCTTGCGATTGGACTGCACGACACCCGTCAGCACCCTTTGACCATCGACATACACATCGACGGGAGGGCAGCTCAATCCCTCCACATTATTATGATAGGCCTGCAGCGAGTGGCTGCCTGCCTTCAGACCTTCCACCGTGACGTCCAACTTGACACCGCCTTCTGTCACCTTCGAATGGTCGTTGCCATAGACGGCCAGCCCGTCGCCCAGCAGCTTATAGCCATAGCTGACCACACCCTGCTTCCAATATTCCGACATCACATGTATGGCTGACGAATTATACGTGGCATCGGCAGAGACGGTAACGGTTACGCCGTCAAACACCTTGGTGGCAGAGGGAGCCTCTGTCACCACCCATGCCGTATAACCAGGTTCCAGACCCTCGGCCTCGGAACGGTTAAGCTTGTGGAAATCAATCTTCTGTGCCTGTATTGTCAGGATGCACGTCAAGAGCCCAAAGGCTGTTGTCAGTAGTTTTCTCATAACAATTAAAGTTTACGCTTTGATATTCAGACGGAACAAGTGTCTTTTTGCCCTCAATAAAAGGGTGCTCAGTCGTAATGTGAAGGGCCTTCAGTCGTAATACGAAGGGCCTTTACTCGTAATGTAAGCAGGAGTTACATGCCGAGTAACGGGTAGTTTCCCGGCATGAAACTCCAACTACATATAACCATATAACCCAACGAGCCTCAAACCCCGATGAACAAAGGATTAGAGATGGGTTATATGTCCCTCGGAGATATAACCCACATATAACCCATATATAACCTTTTTTTTGATATTTTAACATTTGAAAAGGGCCAAAGAACGCCGAAGAACGCAATAAATCAAGAAAAATTTCGTATCTTTGCGGATGAAAGAGAGGGAAGCGTCTCTCTCAGGTTGACACCATGGAAAACCCATGTCGTAACTCCCAACTTAACCATCTATTAACAATTTAAATCTTATTCTAATGATGAGTGAAAAACTTACAATTGAAGGTGAGGCTATGCCCACAAGTGTCGAAGGTCTGCTGGTTGTAGAACAGTTTCTTCAGGAGAACTACCTGTTTCGTCGCAACGTGCTGAACGGGAAAGTGGAATTTTGTAACAAGCCTGCAGAAGAGCCTTCTGCCGAGTTCCGGCCCCTGACTGCCGAGGCGCAGAACAGCATCATCCTGCGAGCCATTCGTGAGGAGGTGTGCGAGAAAGGAAGTCCCAAGGCAGAGATTGAGCTGTACGTACATTCCGAGGAGGTGCCCCAGTTCAATCCCATCCAAGATTTCCTGAGCCGTCTGCCCGAGTGGGATGGCCACAACTACGTGGCTGACCTGCTGAACCGCCTGCCGGGCATCAGTACCGAACAATCAGGATTTTTGGCCATCTGGCTGCGCTCCTCCATTTCCCACTGGCTACAGTTAGACACGCTGCACGGCAACGAGTGCGTCCCTGTGCTCATAGGCCCTCAGGGCTGTGGCAAGACCACCTATCTGCGTCGGCTGCTGCCCCAACGGCTGCGCCAGTACTACCTGGATCACCTGAACCTGTCGAACAAGTTCGACAAGGAGATGGCCTTGACGAACAACCTTATTGTCAACCTGGACGAGCTGGACGCCATCCGGCCCTCGCAGCATGCGAACCTGAAGCAGACGCTGTCGAAGAGCAAGGTGAACGGACGACCCATCTATGGCTCGACACAAGAGGACAGGGCCCGCTTCGCCTCGTTTGTGGCCACGACGAACAATCCTCATCCGCTGACGGATGCGACAGGCAGTCGACGCTACATCTGCCTGACCACTCCCAAGGGGATGTTCATTGACAACTCAGGCGACATCAACTACGAGCAGCTCTATGCCCAGCTTTTGTACGAAGTGCAGGTGCTGAAGGCGCCCTACTGGTTCAACAACGAGGAGGTGACCCGCATCCAGGAGCTGAACATGGAGTACATGGAGCAGAAGGATATGGCGGAGATGGTGCGTGTTTGCTTCCGCAAGCCTGAGGAGGGCGAGAAGCCCCGCTCAATGAACACTACGGAGATGCTGAAGCTGATTCAGAAGGACTACCCCTCTGTGAAGCTGGATCGCAGCACTCGTGTCTGTCTGGGACAAACCATGAGGGAACTGGGCTTTGAACACACCTCGCCGAAGAATGTCCCCCACTACCAAGTGATTCCCCTGAAAGTGGCCTGAGGCAATGAGGGCTGGGTTATAGGTGGGTTATATGTGGGTTATATCTCCAAGGAACATATAACCCGCCTCCAGCCCTCTGTACATCGGGGTTGAGGGTCGTTGGGTTATATGGTTATATGTTACGAGACGCGCCCCGCTTAGTTAAATAATCATAAATCTTAGACTTCCGTAGCATTCTCCCGCGCGATATTAGAAAGAAAAGCCGTACCTTTGCAGTCCGATTTGGGGAGAGACTTAGAATCCCCGTTGGAATCAGGGTGTGAATAGCGGCGTCTTTGGCCGGACGTGGTGGTTCGTGAATCGCTGGTTCGAAAGGTCCCGAAGGGGGAATGTTCCTCTGTAGGGAGCGTGCGTTAGACTAACAGCCGGGAGTTAGACCTCGGATGTGGGTTTATGCGCGTACATTAAATTAAATAAGTAAAACTGTTTTTTAGTAGTAAAATTTTTAAGAAATGAACACTTTAAGTTACAAGACCGTTTCCGTATCTAAGGAAGCTGCTCGTGAGCAGAAGGAATGGGTGGTCATCGACGCTACCGACCAGGTAGTAGGCCGTCTGGCTTCAAAGGTTGCCAAGATCATCCGCGGAAAGTACAAGCCCACCTTCACTCCTAACCAGGATTGTGGTGACAATGTTATCATCATCAATGCTGACAAGGTGGTTTTCACTGGTAAGAAAGAGACCGACAAGGTTTACACCCGTTACACTGGCTACCCCGGTGGTCAGCGTTTCAACACGCCTGCCGAGTTGCGCAAGAAGCCTTTCGGCGTAGAGCGCATCCTGAAGCACGCCGTTAAGGGTATGCTGCCCAAGGGTCCCCTTGGTCGCTCGCTGCTGAACAACCTCTACGTGTATGAGGGTACGGAGCACAAGCACGAGGCTCAGAAGCCCAAGGCTATCGATATCAACCAGTACAAATAAAGTTTAAAGTTTAAAGTTTAGAGTTAAGATGGAATACATCAATGCAATAGGTCGTCGCAAGAGCTCTGTAGCTCGCGTTTATCTGTCAGAGGGTACTGGCAAGATCACGATCAACAAGAAAGACTTAGAAGTATATTTCCCCTCTGCTATCCTGCAGTATGTGGTTAAGCAGCCGCTGAACCTGCTGGAGGTTGCTGAGAAATACGACATCAAGGCCAACCTGGACGGTGGTGGCTTCACTGGTCAGAGCCAGGCTCTGCGCCTTGCCATTGCCCGCGCTCTGGTGAAGGTCAATGCTGAGGACAAGAAGAACCTGAAGGACCATGGTTTCCTGACCCGCGATGCCCGTGAGGTTGAGCGTAAGAAGCCCGGTCAGCCCAAGGCTCGTCGTCGCTTCCAGTTCAGTAAGCGTTAAAATTGGCTGTGGGCTATCAGCCATTGGCTTTTAGCCACTTCCAATACTGGACGGTTTAGCATCTAAACCATTTCGACTCGCAGGCTGAAAGGCCGACGGCTACAAAATGGTTGATTCTGGACAAAGAATTAAAAAGGAAAGTAAACAATTAAAAAACAAGAAAAGAAAAATGGCAAGAACAAATTTTGACCAACTGCTGCAGGCCGGCTGTCACTTCGGCCACCTGAAGCGTAAGTGGAACCCTGCAATGGCTCAGTACATCTACACCGAGCGTAACGGTATCCATATTATTGACCTCCACAAGACAGTAGTCAAGATTGACGAGGCTGCTGATGCACTGAAGCAGATTGCCAAGAGTGGCAAGAGAGTGCTGTTCGTCGCTACTAAAAAACAGACCAAGGAAATCATCGCCGAGAAGGCTCAGAGCGTTGGTATGCCTTACGTTACAGAGCGCTGGCCGGGTGGTATGCTGACCAACTTCCCGACTATCCGCAAGGCCGTGAAGAAAATGGCGAACATCGACAAGCTGATGCAGGACGGTACCTACGCCAACCTGTCAAAGCGCGAGCTGCTGCAGGTAACCCGTCAGCGTGCCAAGCTGGAGAAGAACCTCGGTTCTATCGCCGACCTGAACCGTCTGCCCTCTGCCCTCTTCGTCGTTGACGTGCTGAAGGAGCAGATTGCCGTTCGCGAGGCCAACCGTCTGGGTATCCCCGTATTCGGTATCGTAGACACCAACTCTGACCCCAAGAACATCGACTTCGTCATCCCCGCAAACGACGACGCCAAGGATTCAGTAGAGATTATCCTCTCTGCTTGCTGCGCTGCCATCAACGAGGGTATCGAGGAGCGTAAGGTTGAGAAGGCTGACGAGAAGGCTGCTGACGCCCAGGCTGAGGCAGATGCTGACGAGGAAGAGGCAAAGCCCAAGCGTCAGGCTCGCAGAACCCGCAAGGCTACTGATGCTTCCGCAGAGGAGGCCGCTCCTGCAGAGGAGGCCGCACCCGCAGAGTAATTAAATAAAGTATTAAGAATCATATTTAGAGTTATAAAAGATTATGGCTATTTCAATTGATGATATCAAGAAGCTTCGCGCTATGACCGGCGCAGGTCTGGCTGACGTAAAGAAGGCTCTGACCGAGGCTGAGGGCGACTTCGACAAGGCTAAGGAACTGCTCCGTGAGCGTGGCCTTGCTATTGCTGCCAAGCGCAGTGACCGTGAGACTTCAAATGGTTGCGTACTCGTTAAGGCTGTCGACGGCTTTGCCGCTATGATTGCCCTGAAGTGCGAGACCGACTTCGTGGCCAACGGTGCCGACTTCATTGCCCTGACACAGAGCATCCTCGACGCTGCCATTGCCAACAAGTGCAAGGACATCGAGGCTGTCAAGGCACTGACCATCAACGGTCAGACCGCTCAGGAGGCTGTCACACAGCGCTCTGGTATCACCGGTGAGAAGATGGAGCTCGACGGCTACCTCACACTCGAGGGTGAGAACATTGAGGTTTATAACCACATGGGTAAGAACACGCTGTGCACCATGGTACAGCTGAACAAGAATGCTGCCGAGGTAGGTCACAAGCTGGCCATGCAGGTAGCTGCCATGAAGCCCGTAGCATTGGACGCCCAAAGCGTAGACCAGAAGATTCTGGACGAGGAGTACAAGACCGCTGTCGAGAAGTCAAAGCTGGAGCAGGTTCAGAAGTATGTTGACAACAAGCTGAAGAAGGCTGGCATCAACCCCAACCTCGTTGACTCCGAGGACCACATCGAGAGCAACATGACTAAGGGTTGGCTGACTCAGGAGCAGGCTGACGAGGCTCGCAAGCTCATTGCCGAAGGTAAGGCAGAGGGTGAGGCTCAGCTGAAGATGCCTATGATTGAGGGTATTGCCAAGGGCCGCGTTCAGAAGTTCCTGAAGGAGAG
Source organism: Prevotella sp. (assembly GCA_017412705.1). Lineage (GTDB taxonomy): Bacteria > Bacteroidota > Bacteroidia > Bacteroidales > Bacteroidaceae > Prevotella. The sequence goes on along the minus strand of JAFPWS010000036.1, from coordinate 60,324 downwards.
CTGCCTGGTAGACCAGGAGTTCCAGTTCGGTGACGGCGACAAGCAGACTGTTAACCAGTGGCTTGCCCAGCAGGACAAGGAGCTGAAGATTGTAGACTTCAAGCGCTTCACGCTGGTTGCTGAGTAATCAGAAATTATATACCGCATAAAGAATCCCCGCCAACCAGCGGGGATTTTTCATTGCCGTTTCTCTATCATTCATTACTTCAGCCTACCCTTCATCCACTGCATCTGCCCTTTGTCTGTGGCATCACTGGTCCAGTGCTCGTTGATTGGCGTAATCAGACTCTCCTTCTCGCACTGAAGCACATTCCACACGGCATAGCTGGTAGTGGGCGGACAGACATTGTCGTTAAAGCCCCATGTCAGGTAGACAGGCACCTTGATATGGCGTGCAAAGTTAATCACATCGTAATAAGGCAGCGTTTTCAGGCATGCTTCCGAGTAGGCACCACTCTCCCTGGTAAAGTGCGGATAGCCACTGGTCAGGTCTGCTGAGCCTGCAGCCATATCGCTCAGGGCAGGATGATTGGCAGAGCAGAGCGTGACACGAGGGTCGAGGGCTGTGCCGACGAGTGCCAGCGCACCTCCCTGGCTTCCACCCTGCATGATGACATTACGGCCATCCCACTCAGGCAGCGAGGTCAAGATGTCAATGCAACGCACCAGTCCCAGATAAACGTGCTTCATATAATAATGGTTGCGATCCTCAAGTCCCTGACGCAGATAGGCATTGCTGTGGTTGTCGAAGGCGGCACGTATCTCGGCAAACACCTCCTCGCTCAGCGTAGGGTTCAGGCCGTGGATGTCTAACGCCATACGGATGAAGCCATTCTCAGGATAGAAGCGGCGTGTCGTAGCATCACGGATAGGCTTGACGCCAGCTCCCGGAGGCGTCAGCACCACGGGGCACGAGCCAGCCTTGGCACCACGGGGCATCAGCAGATAAGCATAGAACGAGTGACGCTCGCGATCAAGCTCAATCTTAAGCCGATAGGCCTCCACCTTATCGTTCGACATCTCCTTGACATACTCCTTGGAATAGTGCATGGGAAACGTCTTGGCCTCTTCCAACTGCTGTTGCCAGAAAGTCCAGAAGTCCTTAGGTTCCTGTGTGAAAGGCTGGATCTTCTCTGGCGAGAAGCCTACCTTCACATGGTGCTGGTAGGTCGTACCATCCACCTTCACCTTCAGCCGCAGGTCGCGGAAGCAAGGCTTCTTGGCTGTGCCCATCTGGATTTTGGCACGTCCGTTCTTCAGCTGGACACTACCTTTGGTGTCAGCAGGCAGCAGGTCGGTGCCTGCTTCCCATTCCACCAGTCCGTCGCGAGGGATGCCATACTTGTAGAACTGTACCTCGACGGTAGCTTTCTCGCCCGTCTTGTAAAGCCAGTCGGCATGGTCGGGCACCGTCACCCACAGGTAGTCACTGCGATAGGGATAATTCTCTGCCTGCACAGCAGCCAGCGTGCAAAGCATAGTCAATAGTAATAGCATTCGTTTCATATCAGTTGTTGTTTTAAGTTTAATGTCGTTTATAATAATGCCACAGCTCCTGCGAGTTGATGATGTTCTGCCAGAGCACATAGCAGCCTGCTCCGATGGAGGATACAGGATTCAGGTACATATAGGCCACCCATATGCTGAGCGCCGTGTTTTTCTGGAACAATGCCTGACCGGCATTGATTTCCTCGCCGAGGTGTCGTCCTATGAAGCGCCCAATGCCAAACTGCACAAAGCATAACGCAAAAGTGGCAGCGGCAATCATCAAGAGCAGCTGCACCGAGGCACTACTGCTTACTATATTCTTCACCGTGATGCCAGTAGTAATGCTCAGCGAGACAGACCAGCAGTAGAAGCTCAGGTTTGGCATGGCTACAATCCGGGCACACAGGCCTTTCACATAGTGCTGCATAATCCATCCCAGCACCAAGGGCAGCAGCAGGACGATAGAAACCTTTTCCAATATCATCAGAAAGGCCTCTAAGAACGCTACATGAGCAGCAGGCTCCAGAATAGGGAATACCAGCGGTATCAACAGCGACGATGCCAGCGACGAGATGAGCACGTAGGTGGTCATGGTCGAGATGTTGCCCCCCAGCTTTCCAACCACGACCGGAGAGGCTGATGCCGCCGGGCCTATGATACACGTAAGCATAGCCTCCCAGAGCAGCTTCTGGCTCTGAGCCGATGGCTCCTGGCTGTCAGCAAACCACAGGATGATGCCAATATTCACAGCCACCAACAACAGCTGCGCTATGAGCACACCCGTATGCCAGCGATGGGGAAGCATCTGGTGGAAGTCTACCTTGCAGAACGTGATAAAGAGCGTCAGGAAGACAAACAGTGGGAAGATGACATCAAAGACACCTCCCAGCGAATTGCCCAACTCATCAAGTGCCGGCACATAGTAGAAAGTAAGGTAACTAAGCGTACCTACTACAATGGCCACAGGCAGCGTCCACCTTTTTAGAAACTCGAGGAAGCCATTCACTGCCCGAGTGGGGCGAAGATGATGATGGTCTGTCATGCCTGTCTGATTTCGAAGAGCCTGATGAAGCCCGTCATGGTGAGAATCTTCTGTATCTCACCACCCACTTTCGTCAGTACCAGGCTGCCACCCTTGGCTGCACTGGTCTTCTTCAGCTTTAACAGGCCACGAAGGCCTAAGCTGCAGATATACTCCAAGGCGCCACAGTCGAGCACGATGTTCTTATCAGCATTCTCTTCCAGAAGCTTGAGCTCATCCAAAAACTGCGATGCTGCGTTGGTGTCAATCCATCCTGAAAGGATGCCCGTATAAGAGCCGTTTTGTTCTCTAATCTCGATATTCATAATTTTATGGGTTAAGTGGGGTTAAAGGATAAATGATATTCACGATAAAGATGTTAGCTGCCAAAATGATGAAATTCATCAGCAGACCGATGCGCATAAAGTCGCTGAAACGGTAGCCGCCAGGACCATATACCAGCATGTGGGTAGGCGAGCCGATAGGTGTGGCAAAGCTTGAGCTGACGCTGACCATCAGGGCAATAAGGAAAGGATAGGGCTCATAGCCCAGCTTCTCGGCAGCCTCATACATGATGGGGAAGAACATAGCACCTGCGGCCGTGTTAGAGATGAACTCTGTGATAAACGTACCTACTAAACAGATAGCCGTCATGACCACGATGGGGTTGGTGCCACAGACGTCAAGAATGCCAAAGGCCAGCCGTTCAGCGATTCCCGTTTTCTGAATAGCAACGCCCAACACTACGGAGCCAGCGAATACCATCAGGATTTCCCAGTTGATAGACTTCATGGCCTGGTCGACATTGCAGCAGCGGAAGATAAGCATGGCCATGGCTGCAAGGAAGGCACACTGCAACAGGGGAATGACGTTGAGTGCGGAGAGCACCACCATCGCTGTCATGATAAGCGTAGAGACGAGGGTCTTCGGGCCTATATTGGGCAACTCAGCAGAGTCAAAGAAATGCAGTTGTGAGGACAGACGCTCGGTATGGATATTCACTCGTGGCGGACACTCGAAGAGCAGCGTATCGCCAGCCCGCAGAACAACATCATGAGGAGACTGCCTGATACGCTCACCACGGCGGGATACGGCTACCAGAATCATGTTGTTGTCCTTCTCAAATGTACTGTGTCCAATGGTAGTGTTAATCAGACTACTGCCAAAGGTCACGTAGGCTGTACGCAACTGACGGTCCCTGTCGACCTCACTCATAGTAAACACATGGTGGTCGGCATTCACCAGCCCGTGTGTTTCCCTCAGGTCCAGGATCTCGTCTATCTGACCGGCATAGATCAGACGGTCACCACCCATCACTACCTCGTCAGTGGTTGCAGGTGAGATCATCTCGTCAAAATGTACGACTTCTATCAATGAGCCACCTTTCACAACGCTAAGCCCTGCTTCTTGGACCGTCTCACCGATATGGGGATTGTCCGACGGCACCAACAGCTCTACAGTATAGTCACCTGTCGACTCGAAGGCAGACTCAGGCGCCTTGCGATCGGGCAATAGTTTGCGCATGGCAATGATGCTAAGCACACCGATGAAAAGACAGAACAGGCCAGGAATGGTTGTTGCCAACACATTCATGGCAGTACCTGTATTCTCAGCATAGAGACCTGAGATAATCAGGTTAGGAGGCGTACCTATCAGCGTACACACGCCACCCATACCCGAGGCATAGCTCAGAGGAATGAGCAACTTTGAGGGTGAGACATTCAGCTTCTTCGACCACATCTTAACGATGCCCACAAACAAGGCTACTACCGTCGTGTTGCTGAGGAAGGAGCTGAGTGCTGCCACAGGAAGCATCAGGCGTACCACAGCCTTTGAGTAGCTGTCAGGCTGACCCAGCAGGTGCTTTACTATCCATTGCAATACACCTGTGTGCGTCAGTCCGGCTACCACCACGAAGAGTACGCCGATGATGACTACCGAGGTAGAGCTGAAGCCCGAGAAAGCCTCTTTGGCATCAAGGACACCTGTCACAAACAGAATGGAGATGGCGCCAAGGAAGACCAGATCGGCTCGCAGCTTGGTAAACAGCATCACACTGAACATGGCAAGCACCGTCACAATAGTAATCCATGCATAGAGATTGAATCCCAAGAAAATAAATGATTCCATAAGCATTTAATGTTATTGAGTTTTAATATTTTCTATTCTTTTAGTTAGCGTCAGCATGTTGTAGCCGTCAGCTGTCCGTTCATAGTCCATAGTGTCCATGATGTTACGCACCAGGAAGATGCCCAGCCCGCCAATCTGACGGTCGTCCAACTCAGCATCGATATCGACATCCGCATGCTGGGTAGGATCGAAGGGGATGCCATGATCCTTGATAACCACTGTCAGCACATGGTTGCTCACTCCTGCCCTAACCTCCACATGGCCTCGCAGACCCTTGGGATAAGCGTAGTTAATGACATTGGCCACCCATTCCTCGATAGCCAGATTAAGCGACTTAGCCGTCTCGTCGTCAATGCCGTATTCACGACATACAGAGAAGAAGAATCCTCGCATACGGCTTACCTCTGTCATCTCGTTCTTCATGATGAGCCGACGCATGGGTGTCGTACTGCTATCTGCTGAGGTGCCATGACGCAGAAACATCATCGTCAGATCATCACTCTGCTCCGTACCGTCAGCAAACACGTTAACATGCTGTTTCAGGAAGTCGATGACCTCGATGGCAGAAGCTTTGCTGTTCTTCTCGACATCGTGCAGCAGGCGGTCCTCACCAAAGAGGCGTCTGGTGCCATCCTTAGAATAATAGGTAGCCTCTGTCAGACCATCGGTATACAACAACAGGGCTGAGCCCTCGGGGAAACTGATGCGCTGTTCTTCGTAATGATAGTGGTCCTCGACACCTATGGGCAGGTTGGTCTCTACATCCAGCAAGCTGCATACTCCCTGCTCTGTGATCAGTACAGGGGCATTATGGGCTGCATTACAATAAGTAAGGTGGTGTGTCTTCAGGTCGAGCACACCCACAAAGACAGTCACAAAGATAAACGATTCATTGGCAGAGGCGATGGCGTGGTTCATCTCCCTGACGATGTTGGCAGCACTCTGATAGTTGCCTGCCAGATTACGGAATAACGTACGTGTCACTGCCATATAGAGCGATGCGGGCACACCTTTGCCTGCCACGTCGCCGATGATGAAGAATATCTCGTCGTCCTCGATGATGAAGTCATAGAGGTCGCCCCCCACCTCCTTGGCTGGTGTCATCGAGGCGAAGAGGTCGAGGTCGTCACGTTTGGGAAAGACGGTGGGAATCATCTCCATCTGGATATCATGGGCAATCTTCAGCTCACTCTGAAGGCGTTCCTTGCTGGCCGTCGTGGCCTGCAGGTCGTTAATATGCTGTTTCAACGAGTGCTGCATATATTCAAAGGAGTCGCGCAGCTGTAACAGCTCATCCTCAGAATGGATGTCGGGCAGAGGGGTATCGAGATTCCCCTCGGCGATGCTCACAACGGAATCGGTGAAATCTTTCAGTGGTTTCACCATTTGGTAGATGGCCCAAGTACAGAAGACAAAGAGCAACGTCAGCCCCACGATGAAGACGATGGTGCCGTATTTCACAATCTGATGGGTCAGCGGCAGGGTCATACTGTCGCCGGTGAAGTAGAAAAACAAGACGACAGCCACCAAGAAGACGGCTGCCGCAATACCCATTATTCTGAAACTGAGCCTTGCGGCAAACGACTTCTGATACGCCAGGTCGTACTTGTATTCAAAATTCGGTTCTTCTACCACGTTTTATGACTTATCTCTGAGTCTTAAGAAGGAAGACAGGTCTTTGGAGACCTGCCTTCATAGCTTGTTACCAGATTTAAATCTCAATCAGTTTGCCATTCTTTTTGGCCTCGTCGATCCACTTCGGAACAATCTCCTGCAAGAAGCGCTGCTTCTTCTCACGCAGGGTCTTCATGTCAAGACCAATGTATTCCTGTGCCTTAGCCTTGGTAGAGATGTCGGGCATGGGTACATCACCGATGAAGCCATGCTTGGCCAGCACCTTCGACAGCATCAGTCGGGCATCCTGCACCTGTACCAGTCCATCGCTGAACAGTCGCTGCACCTCCTGCGGAGCATGGAACGAAGCACCGTGCGAGGCAAAGGCATAGTCCCAGCGCCACTGGCTCGAACGTATCAACTGAAGGATAGGCTTCATCTCAGCCTCTGTGGCACCCTTCTCCCAGGCGAACTTCGCCTCGATGTGGGCGGCTGCCAACTGCTTCTCTAACTTCGTGCGGCTCTCGCGGGTCTTGGTCTGACGCTCATAGACGTTCTGCTTCAATACTTCGGCATCCTGACGGTGGCAGGTCTGGCAGGTGCGGTCAATATTGGCCAGCGGCGAAGTGACACGGTGGTCAGAGAACTTCACGCCTCCCTCTTGCTTATACGGCATGTGGCAGTCGGCACACGATACGCCGCGCTGTCCGTGGATACCCTGCTGGGCCATCTCATAGCCGGGATGCTGGGCCTTCAGAATCGGGGTCTTCGACAGCGGATGGATATAGTCGTAGAAACCTATCGAGTCGTAGTACTCCTCAGCAGCCTCGCAGGTCAAACCCTTGTCCTGTGGGAACATCAGGTAGTTGGCCTTGCCGGGATTGTTGGGGTCGTCGGGCTTGATGAAGTAGTACTCCGTGTGGCACTGGGCGCATACCAGCGAGCGCATCTCCTGATGGGTAGCCTTATTGACATCCTTGCCGGCACGCTGCCAAGCCTCATAGAGTGCAGGACGTGCAGGGCGCAGATCCATCGTGCGGGCATCGTGACAGTCAGAGCAGCCCACTGTGTTCATCATCTCGGCACCCAGTCCGCTCCACTTGCCCTCGTAGGCATAGTAGTTGGCAGGATCGAACACCGACTTCGAATCACTCAATTCTCGCATCATACGAGGTACGTCAGGACCTTTACAAGTCCAGCAGGTAGCTGGCTGCATGTCACCGTCGCCATCTATTCCAGGGTCGCCTGTACGCAGAATCTTGCGCAAGTCCTCAATGCAGTGCTTGTGTCCACGAGGAGTGTTGTAGTGGCGTGAGAAAGCATAGCCCGCCCACAGTATCACCATCTCAGGACGGTCAGCCAGCTCGTCGGTCTCCTGCGAGCCGTTATACTTCGAACGGAACGTGGTGTCTTCGGTCATCGCCCACGTCTCGTACTCACGCGGATAGTCGGCCTTGAATTTCTCGTTCTGGGCCACGATACTGTCCTCAAACACGGTGCGCTTGTTGTTGAACACACTCGCCACTTCGGCACGGCGCTCCATCAACGACGAAACGAGCAGTCCCAGTACGAAGACCACTACCATTGAGCCGCCAAAGAGCAGCCATCCTTGCCATTTCTTTAATGTCTTTGCCATATCTTTACCTTTTTACTTTTTCATTATGTTCTGTAGCCAATCGGGCACCGGCGATGGCGGCAGCGGGGTCACGCCCTCCGCATTCGGTGTCGCCATCAGCGAGTTCATTCCGCCATGCGGCACATTGCGGTGACAATCCCAACACACCTTGCCGCCCTGGGCCTGCTGCTGCATATAGCCCATGCGACCTGTCTTCACAAACTCCTGATTCAGCTGGGTATGGCAGCGGATGCAGTTGTCCATCACCACCTGTCCCGTCAGTGCCTCAGCCATAGGTGCCTGCCGTTCCGAGTGAGTCACAAAGTAAGCCGTGTGCTTCAGTCCGTCCATCGCCTTGAAGCCGTAGTAGAAAGCCATGTTCTGGTGGGGCACATGGCAGTCATTACATGTAGCGTCCCTTCCGTGACTGGAGTGGCTCCACGTGGCATAGTAAGGTGTCATGATGTGACAATTGACGCAGGCCGACGGATTGTCACCAATAAAATAGGTATGGGAACGGAGCAAGTACATAAACAACCCTCCAAGACCACAAAGGGCACCTGCTATTACTAGCAGTCCCACCTTCTGACGATACGAAAACCAGTCGGTGAATGACAGTAGTTTTTTCAGACACATCGGCTTTTTAATTGTTGTTTGGGTGCAAATATACAAAAAACATTTGAGTTTACCAAATACTATGGCAACTTTTATTTCCTTTGTGGTCTAAAGGAAGATATTAATGAAAAAAAAAAAGACTCCTGTCTGAGAAAAAAAGTCAAGTGCATCTGAGTTAAAAAAATTATTTGTATCTTTGCAAGCATAAAACATAAATACTATGCTTGTAAAGACATATTGCGCAGCTGTCAACGGACTGGAAGTCACAACGGTGACGGTCGAGGTGAGCATGTCGCGTGGCGTGCAGTTCCACCTGACAGGTCTGGCTGACACGGCTGTCAAGGAGAGCTACGACCGCATCAAGGCCGCCATGACAAACAATGGTTTCAAGATGCCCACAATGGACATTACCGTCAATCTTTCGCCTGCAGACATCAAGAAAGAAGGCTCAGGCTACGACCTGCCTTTGGCCATAGGTATCCTTGCAGCCAACGGCAAGGTTGAGAGTGAGCGTCTGGAACAATTTATGATGGTTGGCGAGTTGGGACTTGACGGACGCCTGCAACCTATTCGTGGTGCACTCCCCATTGCCATCAGAGCCCGCAAGGAGAAATTCAAAGGGCTTATTGTACCCCAGCAGAACATCCGCGAAGCTGCTGTCGTCAACCAGTTAGAGGTCTATGGCTTGGAGACCCTGACGGACGTCATCAGGTTTATGAATGGCGACACGTCGTATGAGCCTACCGTCATTGACACCCGTCGTGAGTTCTATGAGCAGCAAAATGTGTTCGAACTCGACTTCGCTGACGTGCGTGGTCAGGAGAGCGTAAAGCGTGCGTTGGAGATAGCGGCAGCAGGTGGTCATAATCTGATTATGATAGGTCCTCCTGGTAGTGGTAAGTCGATGCTCGCCAAGCGCCTGCCCAGTATTTTACCTCCATTGTCACTTGCTGAAAGTCTGGAAACCACACAGATACACAGCGTTGCCGGTAAGTTGAATCGTGACACGAGTCTCATAAGCCAACGCCCCTTCCGCGCTCCACACCACACCATATCGCAGGTAGCCCTTGTTGGCGGAGGAAACAATCCACAGCCTGGTGAAATTAGTCTGGCACATAATGGAGTACTCTTCCTTGACGAAATGCCAGAGCTGTCACGCTCGGTCCTCGAAGTGTTGCGCCAACCCTTGGAAGACAGGAGAATCACCATCAGCCGTGCAAAGTACAACGTAGAGTATCCCTGTTCGTTCATGCTCATCGCCTCGATGAATCCCTGCCCTTGTGGGTATTATGGAGACCCGTCCCACAACTGCGTCTGCACCCCAGGTCAGATTCAGCGCTATATGAACAAAATCAGTGGGCCCCTACTCGACCGTATAGACATCCATTGCGAGATACAGGCCGTTCCTTTTGCCCAGCTCTCGCAGATGCAACCAGGAGAACCATCAGAGAAAATCCGCGAAAGAGTAATTAAGGCCAGGCAAATTCAAGAGGCACGCTTCAATGATTACAAGGGCATCCACTGTAATGCCCAAATGACAGAACGGATGCTCCATCAGTTTGCAGAACCTGATGCTGCCTCGCTGGACATGCTGCGCACAGCCATGGAGCGCCTCAAGCTCTCCGCCCGTGCCTACAGCCGCATCCTCAAAGTCGCCCGCACCATCGCCGACCTCGAAGGCTCCGAGAAAGTACAGTCCCAGCACATCGCCGAAGCCATCGGCTACCGTAACCTCGATAGAGGCGACTGGGCGGAGCGCGGGCTATAGTATTTTTTGCACAATCATAATGTAGTATGAAATACAAACCGTTATTAGACATTAAGGACACATATAGTTTAAGAGGTATAGCAATGCCAATGATTATCATAGGCCATACCTTTAACGGATACCCTATCAATAGTCCAATACATCAGTTCCCCCTCATGGTTGAATTATCTACAAATCGGTTTATGGGGAGGCATGGGATTTGGTATATTTCTTTTTCTCTCTGGTTTTGGTCTCTTCTACACTCTAAGCAAGAAAACGAACATAGATAATCATTACCTTTTTTGAAATTCAAACGATTGTTCGTACCATTTGCTATATATTGGATTGTTGAGATGACACATTGCCATCAGTGGAAACTGGCACCACGACGACGGCATAGAACTATACGACGGCAGCAGCCAAAACAAGTTTGTCAAGTCTGTGTCTCAACCAGGGCAGACGCTTAGTTACAACAAGTTGACCACTGACGTTAAGCCATATTTAACGTCATTTTAACGTCATGCTAACCCGTTTTAGTGTCATTGCTATCATTTTAAGCCGTTCTGCATACCTGTATAGGGTCGCAATGTCCTTGTGGGATAGCAGCATTCTGACAGGGGTTAGATGCCGTGCGGACAGGGTTAAGGTGCCGTGCAGGGAACCTTTCGAGCCGGGCAAAGAACTTTTTGCCTGTAGGCAAAAGAGCTTTCGGCTATACGCAAAAGAACTTTCGGCCATACGCGAAAGAACTTTCGAGCCTAGGCAAAATAGCCAACCCTATTTTTCAATGACCTATTTTGTTATCTGCCAAGCCATACCAATCATCAGGCTGTGATACTTGCCAAAGTGGTTGAGGCTGAAGTCGGACCCGATGTCAAGCTGTACGCGTCTGGCAACCTGCCAGCCAATGCCAATATCTATCCACGATGAGGTGCCGTCACGCGTATATTCATTATACTCCTCCGCGCAAAGCAGCAGGCGGTCGGTCAGCTGGAAACCGAGGCTGACACCGTAGAAAGCCATAGGCCGGCTGTCGTCGTACCACAAGAGGTCACCCTCATATCCCAACGAAAGCCACGGTGTCAACTGGTTTTGGAAGAGGAGGCCCAGCTGCCCTCCCCACACCTCAGGCAGGAATGTAGCATCCTTGCCCCCAGGGACCAACACATTAGCCTGCATTGAAACGACAGGAACAGCTTTCCACCCTTCGAAAAGCTTCATTTTCGTACCTATGGCGACATTGGCAAAGCCACCTTCGCGATAGCCACCGTATGTCATCAGCAAACGTTCAGCCTGAAAACACAGCTCGGCACTCTCCGATATGCCAAAGCGCAAGAGCGATGTGTTTAGCGTCCAGATGGTTGTGGCTGCCTCGCCGGAAATGCGCGAACGCTCCCACCCGAAGCCTGTCTCCCACTGTAGGCGACCTTTAGGCAGCACCTCGACACCCGTCGTAGCTCCAGGACGGTCTGCTGTAAAGCCCTCGGCCTCGCTCTCCTGTGCGGAAACTACCAGCGGAAGGAACAAGAATAACAATGCCAGTATTCGCATGGATGGAAACGTATTTATTGCTGCGATTCCTTGGCAGCACGTTTTGCAGCTTTCTCGGCCTCCTTGGCAGCCTTACGGGCAGCTTTTGCCTCAGCTTTGGCAGCCTTCTTTGCCGCCTTCTCCTCAGCCTCGGCAGCTTTCCTTGCAGCCTTCTCCTTAGCCTCAGCGGCTTTCTCAGCCTCCTTGGCAGCCTTACGGGCGGCCTTTGCCTCAGCCTTGGCTGCTTTCTTTGCAGCCTTCTCATCTGCCTTACGCTGTTTCTCGTCTACTTTCTGCTGTTGCTTAGCTGCCTTTTCCTCGTCGGTAGTCTTCTTCTTATCAAAGATGTGGAAACGGATGCCTGGCTTAATCTTCGTCTTCTTCATCTCGTTGGTATTGGTGAACGAGAAGGTGCAGCTCAGGTCAGCAAACTTGCCAGGCGCTTTCAGGCTACCCTCTGCGATGGCACCATTGCTGACTATCTTCACGTCGACATTGGTGGCCTTTACAAATTTATACGAGGCCTCTGCCACGTTGGCTGTCACCTCACCGATAGGCAGTTTGCCGCCCAGCTTGCGACGCATGAGAGCCGTACGAGGCTTGGAGATGTCGAACTTGAAGTTGGCAGTAGCCGTCACGGGACCTATGTCAGGCATGTCCATCACCTCGCCCAGCTTGATATTGACAGCATTGGCACGACCCAACAGATATTTGTTCTTCTCGTCCAATGCAAAGAAGAAGTTGATGTCGCCAGCCTTGGTGTTCACCACACCCTGGAACTCCTCGCGCTTATACACCACGTCGAACGAGCCCCTGTAGTGAAGCGTTCCCAGGGCATGCAGCTGCTTCATCATGAACTTCTTCACCACGAACTGGTTGATGATGCGTTCCTTCTCGTTACCCTTGACGACGGTTTCCTTCACGTCGAAGTGCACCTTGAGGTCGTACTTGTTCTTCAGACCCGTGATATAGCCCTTCGCCTTGATTTTCAGCAGGTCGTTGGGACGCGACACCACCACATCGTGGAACCTCATTCCCTCTGCGTCGCCATCCATACGCACGCTGAGATCCAGGGGGAGCTCGAAATTACGCAGCACAGGGGCAAAGGCTTTCGATATGTCCTTCAGGATGACCCTGCCGCCGATGGTCGAGGTGAAGTACGACAGTTTGGTGCCCTGCTTCTTGTTGGGGAACTTCATGTCGCCACGCACAAAATGCAGCTCGGTGTTCTTCTGCTTGATGACAACATCCTCCATGCGCATACCTTCCTTGTTGGCTGTCACCTCACACTGCAGCTTGGTAATGTCGATGCCCGAGATGGTGTCCTGGGCCGTGAACTCCTTGAGCCAGCCATGTACCGTACCATTCTCTATACGGTCTATGGTCACCTTCAGGTTAGCCCACAGGTTAAAGTGTCCCACGTCGAAGAAGCCACGCTTGGGCTTGCTCGCGTTCTTACGCGGATGGTGGTTGTTGGTCTTGAAGTTAAGTCTATGGATATCTATCATCCGATTGCCTTCCTCCTCGTGATAGTCCAGACGCGTCAGCAGCACAGTGTTCGTCACCAGGTAACCTTTCTTGTTGTAGCGCTCCCACTTAGCACGCACGCCTTCTATCTTGCCTTGCGGACTGCCACTGCGCGTCTGCTCCAAGACCAGCTTGTCCAGGCCTACGCTGTCGTTGTTGAACCTCACGTCTATACGCTCTGCCGACACCTTGTTCATGACGAATGCCAGCTTATTTTTCTTTACGTCTGCGGAGTCGGGGACCGCCTTCTTGGCTTTCTTCTTGTCCGACTTGAAGGCGTCAATCACAAATTGGTAGTTGGCAACGGTGTCTGGCGACAGTGAGTCTTTGGGCAACTTGTGCAACTCGGCCTGGATGCCTTCCACCTTGGCTTTGGCCACACGTATCTCGTCGTCCAGCAGTGCCAAGACATCAACGTCGGCCTGTAGGAACTCCAACTGCAGCATCTTACGCTGCTGACGGTCCTCAACCATGAGTCCGTAGAGCTTGGCATCGAGTGTCAGCAGGTCAATACTCACGCTGTCTATTTCCACCTTCGTCTCCAGCTTCTCTGTCAACAGCGTGGTCGCTTTCGTCAGCAGCTTCCCCTGCAGCCAGGAGGTGTTCAACATTGCAAAAGCGCCTACCAGCAGCAGTACTATGACGGCTACCAGCGCAACTACTGTTCCTACTATCCACTTCAGTGCCTTACCCATATCTCGATATCTTTATTGTTTGTTACTTTAGTCGTTTTTTGATTTCCTCCTCCAGCTTCGCGGGATTCAGGTCGCGTGCCACAATGGTGCCCTTGCTGTCGATGACCAGATTGGAGGGTACGTCGGCAACGCCAAGCTTAGCCAGCAGGGGGCTGTCCCACATACGTCCGTCGCACACGGTTTTCCAGGGCAGCGAGTCGCGCTCCACGCGTTGCTTGCAGTCGTCAGGGCGTCCGTCCAGGCAGACGCTTACCACGCCCAGCTTGTCGCCATAGTCTTTCTTCAGCTTCTGCAGCCGGCGCTGTATGTCGGTACTCTGGAAATTCCACGAGGCCCAGACGGTCACCACGTTCAGCTGTTTCTTCAGATCGTCCAGCGATACACTGCGCCCCTTGACGTCCTTGGCTGAAAAGGCAGGCAGCTTGCTCTTCAGCATGCCGTTGCGCAGTCCCTTCAGCGCTTTCTTCCACTTGATGACCTGTCCATTGTCAGGCTGCCCTATTGCCATCAGCTCAACCAGCTCCTGAGCCTTCTTGTAGTCAGCACCACCCTCCATCAGGAAGTAGCGCTGCAACAGATAGACGCTGACAGGCGAGGCAGGGTTCTCCTTGATGAACTGCTCCACGCGCTTGGGCACTTCCGGGGGCATGAGCTTGCCCAGCTCCAGGCGCAACTTGGTCATCTCCTCGTTGTCGTCAGTACCGTTGATGGCTATCTCCCTCAGGTGCGATGCGTCTCCCTTGATGTCCACCTCGACGCCAGGCTCGGCAAAGACGGGCTGTTCGGAGTAGTTAGGGAAAATGACCACCAGTGTCGATGGCGAGCGCAGGGGTATCTCGTACGAGAAGCGTCCCTCGCGCACAGGAATGGTGTCAATGCCGTCCGTACTGCCATCCATGCTGTACACCCAGAACTCGCCCTGGTTCATGTTGCGCAGACGACCTTGCAGGCGGAACTTGTCGCTGTCGACGCCACAGGCCACAATCAGGAAGGTAAGAAAGTAGAAAGGCAACATCTTTGCCGCACGTTTTATCCACTTCATTGCTTCTCTCTCTGCCATTGTCAAAACGGTTACCTTTCTTCTTTCACTTCTTATTTACTTTATGTTCTTCAGCTCCAAATCGTTCGCTGAATAAGCTGCCAGCGTGGGGTCTTTCTCCACCGCCTGACGCAGGAAATAGCCTGCCATACCGGTATTTCCCTGACGGGCGCAGACGATGGCCTGCAAGTAGTCGGTCCACGCGTCAGCTGGCTTCACGGCCTTCAGCGTCTGTGCAGCCTCGGCATAGTTCTTGGTCAGCAACTGTGCCAGACCGGCACTGTTCGAAATGGTCTTGCTCAGGTCCTGTGCAGCCAGCGCGTAGTTGCCCTGTGCCAAATGCAGGTTGCCCAGGGCCTCTGCCAGATTGTAGGCGCCAGCGGCTTTGCCGATAAGGTTCTCAGCCTGCTGCACGTCACCCTGCTGCAGTGCCAGCAAACCCAGATTGGCATTGACTTCAGGACAGTTGCCATTGATGGCCTTGGCCTTGTCGAGCCACTGCTCTGCCTGCCTGTAGTCGCCCTGCTGCCAAGCCAGTGTAGCCAGGTTGTTATAGGCACGCACGTCGCTGCGGTACAGCTGGGTGGTCTGCTTGTAGATACGCTCCTTCTCGGCGGCATTGTCCGTCAGCGTGGCAGCATACAGCATCTCCTCGACGCTCAGCTTCGAGGCGTCCTGTGCCAGCTGGTCCTTGATCTGCTGGTCGTCACGGCCCACCACGTCGTAGTTGATGGTCAGACGGGCACGACGCAGCTCAGGCAGGATGCCGTCGGCCAGCTCGCGGAAGCCGGCACTCATGTTCTTAATCTGCTGCTCACGTTCCTCAGGGTCCTTATACATAGAAAGTACGCGCAGGATGACGTCTTTGTCCTGGATGTTCGACGCAGCCACCAGCTGCTGGAACCCCTCCCAGTCCTGTGCCGTGTAGTTAGCCTCTACAGTACCCTCCAACTGAGCCTGCTTCATCTGCTGCTTCACGTAGCCCTCGGCATTCTGCTGACGCTTGTTGGCCAGCTTCTCGTTCAGCGTGAAGCCACCGTCGGGCGACGCATAGGCCGACACCTCCACGTTCTGCAGGTTCAGCCCCTGGCGGTCCTGGCTGATGCGCTTCAGCAGGGCAACGAACTCCTGTACAGAGCCGGTCTTCAGCTCGCTCTTGCGCAGCTCGGCCTGCTGAATCAGGAAGCGGATGTTCGCCTCCTGTTTCTGAGCCACCACGCGCTGGAAACCATCCTGTGCCAGACAGCCCTTCGACTGCAGCAGCGTCTGACGGTACAGCTCGCTGGTAGCAATGACGCCCTCGGCCACCTTGACGGCAGGCACCTGCACTTGCTTCTTGCCGATCTTGGCGTCGAAGGTCAGGTAGAGGTCGCTCTTGTGCATGGCTTCCTCGTAGGGGAACGTAGTCTTCATGGTGTAGTGGCCGCCCAGCACGTAAGAGATGGTCTGGTTGTTGCCAAGCACCTTCTCGCCCTGGAACGTTGCTGCCTGACCCTTCACGGTCTTCGCCTGTCCGTCCTTCGTGAAGCGCAGCTCGGGAATCACCTTCACCACAGCCTTCTTGTTCATGTACTTCTCAGGGAACGTACCGTTGACGGTAGCCGTCACCTGCCCCGCATCCGTCTCTAACGGATTAGGGTTCACCTTGAAGTTGTCACTCGACAAATTGCCCAGCTTGCCTGAGCATGCTGTCAGCAGCCCTGCGACTGCCATCAAAACCAATGCTTTTACCTTCATTTTTTTCATCTTTTAACTTTTAATACATTACTACTTGCAAAGGTACAAAAAAATCCGAGACCGCCAAGCATCTTTGTCACTTATTTAGAAATATTTAGGTGGTTTAGGTGAACACAGCCCTCGTTGTCACGCCCTCACACAGTGTCTTGTACTGAAATTCGTATTACGACTGAAGCGCCTTCGTATTACGACTGAACGGTGCTCAGCCGTCATGTGAGCAGGACAATGAAAAAGGGAGCCCGGCCGGGGACTCCCTTGTGCCGCGAGCGGGACTCGAACCCGCACAGCCGTTATGGCCAAGGGATTTTAAGTCCCTCGTGTCTACCATTCCACCATCGCGGCGACCTTAGCGGGTGCAAAGGTACGAATAAGCGAGCAAAACAC
This sequence comes from Prevotella sp., assembly GCA_017412705.1. Lineage (GTDB taxonomy): Bacteria > Bacteroidota > Bacteroidia > Bacteroidales > Bacteroidaceae > Prevotella. The sequence goes on along the minus strand of JAFPWS010000036.1, from coordinate 43,182 downwards.
AAAATAAAATCCGATTTATTTTTGTTTTCCGCCGAAAGCGCCCTCAGTGCCCCTTTACCTCTTTGTACCTACGGTGAGGTAGCCCAGGGGTTCCGTTGACATGGCCAGATACTTCTCCAACCCGACATCGCCCTCCTCGCCATTCTGTATGATGCCACCGTTGTTCATGTCGTACTTCTTGCCGCACTTGCCGCAGGTGGCAATGCCGCTGGTACTCATAGACAGCGGGTACTTCGGATTCAGGTAGTTGTTCTCCTTCCTGACGCAGTTGGGACATTGCGCATCGTAGGCCACAAAGCCGCCGTTGGGTGTGGTGTTGAACGTCTGGTAGCCCACAATGATGCCGTTGTTGACGCCAAGGATAAAGTTGCTGCGACGCTCCTCCTCCGTCATATTTTGCTGCGACGACATGTTCTGGTTGTTCTGGAAGACGAAGTTCAAACCCGTCTCGGAAATCTTGCAGAACACGCCCCGCGAGTTGGCATTCATGGCTGTTGCCAGCGTGGGGTCCTGGTGAATCAAGTTATTATAGTCGAAGCGGCAGGGCCACGTAGAGTACTCACCCTCAGCCTGACATCCGGCCAACAGCAGGACGGCAGGAGCGAGAAATGCAAAAAAAGCCCATTTCATCAGTATACGGATACGGAAATTGCACATTTTATCGAAAGTAAAGTTCAAAAGCATCCCATTTCATCGGGATTTCAGTTCATTGCCAAAAGCTGTTTTTCAGCCTTACGGACTCGGTCAAAGCCGAAAGCGCCGTATGTCAGGTCCATCAGCGCCTGTATGCGGTCGTTGCAGAGGTTGCCGATAGAGCCCTCGTGCGTATGGCGGATGTCCTTATTGGGCTTGAAGGTGCCTGCCTCGATGTCCAGACCCACCTTCTTGTAGGCATCGCGGAAAGGCATGCCCCCTGCTGCCAAACGGTTCACCTCCTCGACGCTGAACATGGGGTCGTACATGGGGTTGTCGAGGATGTCCTCGCGCACTTCTATCTTGTTAATGATGTAAGCAGCCATCTGCAGACAGTCCTTCAGCTCGCCAAAGGCAGGCAGGAACACCTCCTTGATGATTTGCAGGTCGCGGAAGTAGCCCACGGGCAGGTTGTTCATGATGAGTGTCACCTGCTGGGGCAGGGCCTGCAGCTTATTGCACTTGGCACGGATGAGTTCAAAGACGTCGGGGTTCTTCTTGTGCGGCATGATGCTGGAGCCAGTAGTGCACTCCTTGGGAAGACGGACGAACGAGAAGTTCTGCGAGTTGAACAGGCAGGCGTCAAAGGCCATCTTTGCCAACGTTCCGGCGATGGTAGCCAGCGCAAAGCCTACGTTACGCTCCATCTTGCCACGTCCCATCTGGGCATACACCACATTATAGTCCATCGAGTCGAAACCCAGTAGCTCGGTGGTCATCTGACGGTTCAGGGGGAACGAGCTGCCATAGCCTGCCGCCGAGCCCAGCGGGTTGCGGTTGGTCATCTTGTAAGCCGCCTGCAGGAACAGCATGTCGTCCGTCAGCGACTCTGCGTAGGCACCAAACCACAGGCCAAAGCTGGAGGGCATAGCCACCTGCAGGTGGGTATAGCCGGGCATGAGCACCTGCTTGTATTGTTCGCTCTTCCGGATGAGCTCGTCGAAGAGCACCTTGACACCCTCAGCCACCTCCATCAGCTCGTGGCGGGTGAAGAGCTTCAGGTCGACCAGAACCTGGTCGTTGCGCGAACGACCCGAGTGTATCTTCTTACCTATGTCGCCCAGCTTGCGGGTCAGCATGAGTTCCACCTGCGAGTGGACATCCTCGACACCTTCCTCAATGACGAACTCGCCACGCTCACAGACGTCGTAGATGTTACGCAGCTCACCCAACAACAGGGGCAACTCGTCCCTGCCAATGAGGCCTATGCTTTCGAGCATGGTGATATGGGCCATAGAGCCCAGTACGTCGTAACGCGCCAGATAGAGGTCCATCTCGCGGTCTCGACCTACGGTGAAGCGCTCTATCTCAGCATTCACCTCGAAATTCTTTTCCCAGAGTTTGTTCATTCTTTACTTAAACGGAATTTGTGACAGGGCATCAGCTATCTTCTCGACACCGTCCTGCAAGGGACCGGCCACCATGCCTTTCAGCATGAAGGGGATGTCGGCCTTGACGGTAACCTTCATCTTGCTCTCCGTCTCGCTGACGGGCAACACCTGAATCCACAGGTTGAAGGGCATCGGCGACTGCTCCGTCTCGAACTTGACACACTTGTTCTCCTCGCGCTCTATGATGCGCAGCTTCAGGTCGCCTACGGGATTGACATTCACACTCACGGAGTCGCTGTCGAAGGAGAAGCTGTTCAGCTTGTCCTCAGGCACACGGTCGCGCACACGCTCCAGATTACTCAGGTCGCTGATGTTGCGATACACATCCTCTACGGGATAGGGTATCTGCTTGACGCTACTCTCAAACTTTGTCATTGCTTCCAAGTACTTGGTGACTGACGCCACTCGTTCAACACTTCTATCTCCTCAGATTTGATATAGCCCGTCTTTGCAGCCTGCTCCAGCACAGCGGCATAGTCGCTTAGGGTCACCAGCCTAACGCCAGCCTCCTGAAAAGCCTGCTCAGCAACAGGGAAGCCATAGGTGAACGATGCCACCATACCAATGACCTCGACGCCATATTGGCGCAGGGCCTCGACAGCCTTCAGACTTGAGCCGCCCGTAGAGATGAGGTCCTCGACGACCACCACCTTGGCACCCTCCTTCAGTTCGCCTTCCACCTGGTTGCCCATGCCGTGATCCTTTGGCTTCGGACGCACGTAGGCATAGGGCAGACCCAGCTCGTCAGCCACCAAGGCACCCTGTGCAATGGCTCCCGTAGCGACACCTGCCACAGCCTCAGCCTCAGGGAAATACTCCTGAATAGCGTGGCAAAGCTCGAGCTTGACAAACGAGCGGACGTCAGCAAAGCCCAGCGTCTTGCGATTGTCCGTATAGATTGGCGACTTCCAGCCCGAGGCCCATGTAAAAGGTTCGTTAGGCTGCAGCTTGATGGCCTTGATGTCCATCAGCTTTTGTGCAAAAAGATGTTTGATTGTATCCATAATTCCTTGCGATTTTGTTTCTTTGGGGCTACAAAGGTACGAAGAAGTAAGCAAAAAACCAATTTTTATCATCATATTATTTGTTAGATTGAATAAAAAACCGTAATTTTGCAAGCCAAATGAATAAAAATCTAACAAAAAGACATATATGACAAAAAAACTATTATTGGGCGACGAGGCCATTGCATTGGGAGCCATACATGCCGGACTGAGTGGTGTGTATGCCTATCCTGGCACACCGTCGACAGAAATCACGGAGTTCATTCAGGGCAACCAGTTAGCCAAGGAGCGTGGCATCCACAGTCGCTGGTCGACCAACGAAAAGACAGCTATGGAGGCTGCCTTGGGTATGTCGTTCATGGGCAAGCGCGCCCTGGTGTGCATGAAGCACGTAGGACTGAACGTCTGTGCAGACCCGTTTGTAAACAGTGGTATGACAGGTGTCAACGGTGGTGTCATCGTGCTGGTAGCCGACGACCCCTCGATGCACTCCTCACAGGACGAGCAGGACTCACGCTTCTATGGTAAGTTTGCCATGATACCCACCTTCGAGCCTTCCAATCAGCAGGAAGCCTACGACATGATGGCTAAGGCCTTCGAATACTCTGAGCAGCAGTGCCTGCCCGTATTGATGCGTGTCACCACGCGTATGGCCCACTCACGTGCCGTCGTAGAGGTACAGGAAGAGGCTCGCGAGCAGAATGCCCTGAACTACAACGCCGTAGCAGCCAACTGGGTGCTGCTGCCTGCCAATGCCCGCAAGCGCAACGACCACGTGACAGCCCAGCAGACTCAGCTGGAGCTGGACGCCATCAGCTCTACCTATAATAAATATATAAAAGGTGACGACAAGAAGCTTGGCATTCTGGCCAGCGGCATCGGCTACAACTATGTCATGGAGTGCTTCCCCAACGGATGTCCCTATACCATCCTGAAGGTGTCGCAGTATCCCCTGCCCAAGCAGCTGGTACGCCAGCTGATGGACGAGTGCCAGGAGGTGCTCATTGTAGAGGAGGGCCAGCCCTTCATCGAGGACATCGTACGTGGCGTAGGCGACCTGAAGACCATCCACGGCAAGCTGGACGGCACACTGCCGCGTACTGGCGAGCTGAATCCAGACATTGTCAAGAAGGCGTTGGGCATGGAGACAGGCCAGTGCTTCGACCCCTGTGCCGACGTGGCTCCACGTCCACCCGCACTATGCCAGGGTTGTGGCCACCGGGACGTCTATGCTGCCCTGAACGAGGTGCTGAAGGAGTACGACAACCCACGCGTCTTTGGCGACATCGGTTGCTACACGCTGGGCTTCCTGCCTCCCTTCCGTGCCATCCACTCGTGCGTCGACATGGGTGCCTCTATCACTATGGCAAAGGGTGCCTCTGACGCCGGTCAGTGGCCTGCCGTTGCCATCATCGGCGACTCTACCTTCACCCATAGCGGCATGACGGGTCTGCTCGATGCCATCAACGAGAATGCCGACATCACCGTCATCATCTCTGACAACCTGACGACAGGTATGACGGGTGGCCAAGACTCTGCAGGCACCAATAAGTTCGAGGCCATCTGTCGCGGTCTGGGCCTGAGCGACGAGCACCTGAAAGTTGTCGTTCCCCTGCCCAAGAACATGCCTGAGATTACGCAGATGATACGCGACGAGATTAACTATCACGGCACCAGCGTCATCATTCCACGACGCGAGTGTATGCAAACATTACAAAGACACCTTAAGCAAAAGAAAGCAAAATGAAAACAGATATCATCCTTTGTGGTGTAGGAGGACAAGGCATCCTCTCTATCGCTACCATCATTGGCGAGGCAGCCATGAATGAGAACCTATATATCAAGCAGGCCGAGGTTCACGGCATGAGCCAGCGTGGAGGCGACGTACAGTCAAACCTTCGCATCTCCAGCGAGCCCATTGCCAGCGACCTCATTGCCAAGGGAGGCGCTGACGTCATCATCTCGATGGAGCCAATGGAGGCCCTGCGCTACCTGCCCTTCTTGAAGAAGGAAGGCTGGGTCATCACCTCGTCAACTCCTTTCGTCAACATCCCCAACTATCCTGATATGGCTGTTGTCAAGGCCGACCTCGACAAGCTGCCCAACGTCATCTTGCTCGACATTGAGCAGAAGGCTAAGGACGCAGGTATCCCCCGTTCTGCCAACGTCATCCTGCTGGGTGCCGCACAGAAGGCCCTGGGCATTGAGTACAAGAAGCTGGAGGATGCCATCCGTCGTGTCTTCGGACGCAAGGGCGAGGCCATCGTTGAGGCAAATATCAAGGCACTTGCCATAGGTAAGGAGGCGCAGCGATGAAACCAACACCCATAAAGAAAGAAATCGTCGACGGACTGATTGCCAAGCTGGGCATTCAGGACTTCGCCAAAGCCACCATCCGTGAAGTCAAGCAGGTTGCTGCTATGGCCGAAAAGGAGAGTGGTGTTGAGTTCATCAAGATGGAGATGGGCATTCCTGGTCTGCCTGCCGCACAGGTGGGTGTCGATGCTCAGATCAAGGCATTGCAGGACGGCATCGCCCACTCCTATCCCGACATCCAAGGCTATCCTGAGCTGAAGAAGCAGGCCTCGCGCTTTGTCAAGGCCTTCATCAATGTAGACATTGCTCCTGAGGGCTGTATTCCCGTTACAGGAAGCATGCAGGGCACCTTCGCCTCGTTCCTTACCTGTTCGCAGGCTGACAAGAAGAAGGATACCGTTCTTTTCATCGATCCAGGTTTCCCCGTACAGAAGATGCAGCTGCAGGTGCAGGGCGTCAAGTACGAGAACTTCGACGTCTACGACTTCCGTGGCGACAAGCTGGGGCCGAAACTGGAGTCATACCTAAAGAATGGCAACATCTGCGCCATCGTCTACTCCAACCCCAACAACCCGTCATGGGTATGCCTGACAGAGCAGGAGCTGGAAGTCATCGGACAGCTGGCTACGAAATACGATGCCATCGTGATGGAAGACCTGGCTTACTTTGCTATGGATTTCCGTCAGGACCTGTCGAAACCCTTCGAGGCACCCTATCAGCCCACAGTGGCACACTATACGGACAACTACATGCTACTCATCTCTGGTTCAAAGGCGTTCAGTTATGCTGGTGAGCGCATCGGTGTGGTATGCATCTCGAACAAGCTGTTCCACCGTCATTACGACGACCTCAGCGCACGCTACGAGGGTCTGCCCTTCGGACTGGTATTCTCCACCCGCATGCTCTATGCCCTCTCGTCAGGCACCAGCCACTCGGCCCAGTATGCCTTGGCCGCAATGTTCCGTGCCGCCTGCGACGGAGAGTACAATTTCCGCAGCGAGGTGAAAGTCTATGGCGACCGTGCCCATAAGCTGAAGGAAATCTTCTGCAAACATGGCTTCCACATCGTCTACGACAAGGACCTCGACCGTCCTGTCGCCGATGGTTTCTACTTCACCATTGGCTATAAGGACATGACCAGCGGACAACTGGCTAAAGAGCTGATGTACTATGGTGTTTCGGCCATCTGCCTCATCACCACTGGCTCGCATCAGGAAGGCTTGCGCGTGTGTACCTCTTTTATAGAAGATCACCAGTACGACCAGCTGGAGGAGCGCATGACCATCTTCGAGACTAATAATTAACAACATAACCAACAAACAAAAACAAACAAAGACTATGAAGAAGAAAACATTCATCCAAGCGACACTGGCCACGCTGCTGGCCGTGTTCAGCAGCACTGCTGCAATGGGACAAGAAAAGAAGTCAGACTTTGACTGGCTTAAAGATGTTACAGAACGTGTCCAGCTACATGGTTATGCACAGGGCGGCTTCAACTACACGCACCAGGGCGGTGAGGATAAAGGCACCTTCGAGGTGAAGCGCATCCTTTTCTGGGCCAATGCCCAGATTACCGACCGCTGGTCGTTCCTGTTTATGCACGACTTCTCGAGCGTCGTACAGGAGTACTATACCGATTTCCGCATCACCAACAACAAGGCACTGACCGTTCGCCTGGGACAGTTCAAGAACGGAGTATCGCTGGAGAACCCCCTGTCGCCTACAGCCATGGAGGCCATCGATGTCTATTCAGAGAGCGTCACCTTCCTGACAGGATGTGGCAGCGACCCTCTGATGGGTGTGCAATACGGTCGTGACCTCGGACTGGCCCTTTTTGGCGAAACCAACGACGGCAAGTTACGCTACGAAGCACAGGTGATGAACGGACAGGGCATCAACAAGAAAGACGGCAACAAGGAGAAAGACTTCATTGCCCGTCTGGAGTATCGTCCTGTGAAAGGCCTCAATCTGGTGGCTACAGGTCAGCTGGGTCGTGGACATGCCATCAAGGAGTCGCTCTATAACCCCGACATCAAGGAGGGCGACAACTATAAGCGTAATCGCTGGACGATAGGCTTCGATTACAAGTCGCCCCAGGTGAATGTTCATGGTGAATATCTGGAGGGTAAAGACGGATGTGCCACCAGTCGTGGTGCCTACGTCACCGGCAACGTGCCTTTGGGCAAAGGTGTCGACCTGGTAGGGTCGTACGACTTCTTCAACTTCAACACCTCGCTGGGTATGGACCAGCACAAGGCCATCGCTGGTGTGCAGTACTGGTTCTACAAGAAGTGCCGCGTCCAGCTGCAGTATGTCTACAAGAGCGCCTACACGCAGGAAGGCCAATTCATCCATGGCGCCAACCACGCCATCATGGCTCAGATGCAGATACGTCTGGACTATACGGGCAAGAAGAAGTGATTATCTCTATCGAAATAACGAAAAATCGGAATAACGAAATAACATTATGATTATCAAGATACTTTTAACGATTATATTCTTTGCAGTCATGCTGGGTGTAGGACTTTACAGTCGTAAGCAGGCTGCCAGTGTAGACGGTTTCGTGCTGGGTGGACGCTCCGTAGGTCCCTGGCTGACAGCTTTCGCCTATGGTACGAGCTATTTCTCTGCTGTGGTCTTCGTGGGCTATGCAGGACAATTCGGATGGAAGTATGGTCTGTCGTCGACTTGGATTGGTATCGGCAATGCCGTCATCGGTTCGCTGCTGGCATGGATCCTGCTGGGTCGTCGCACCAAGCTGATGACACAACATATTGAAAGCCGTACCATGCCCGACTTCTTCGGTACCCGTTTTGGTGACCAGGGACTGCGTGTGGCAGCCTCTATCATCGCCTTCGTATTCCTCATTCCTTACACAGCAGGTGTCTATAAAGGCATATCGACGCTGTTTGAGATGGGCTTTGGCATACCTTACGAGTATTGTGTGGTCATCATGGCCATCCTGACAGCTGTTTACGTCATTCTGGGCGGCTACAAGGCCACAGCCATGAACGACTTTATACAGGGAATCATCATGCTGTTTGGCATTGTCGTGGTCATTGCTGCCGTGCTGAACACGCAGGGTGGCCTGAATGCTGCGGTGGAGAAAATGGCTGCATTACCTGCTGACGACAATCCTGCCACGAATGGTGGTTTTGCCGACCTCTTTGGTCCTGACCCCTGGAACCTGCTGGGTGTGGTCATCCTGACCTCGCTGGGCACATGGGGACTGCCACAGATGGTGGGTAAGTTCTATAGCATCACCGACGAGAGTGCCATCAAGCGCGGCACCATCATCTCTACCCTCTTTGCCCTCATCGTGGCAGGAGGATGCTACTTCCTTGGAGGCTTTGGGCGTCTGTTTGGCATGCCTCCCGTACTCCCTAACGGCAAGCTGGCTTTCGACAGCATTGTACCCTCAATGCTCGTCACCCTGCCCGATGCCATCATCGCCCTTGTGGTGCTGCTGGTGCTCTCTGCCTCTATGTCGACACTGGCTTCACTGGTACTGACCTCGTCGTCAACCATGACGCTCGACCTCATTTACCGCGACAAGAAGTCATTGCCTGGCGAGGTGGAGGACGGAACCATCGACGACATCGTCTCTGAGAAGATTGAGCGCCGTAAGGTGGTAGTCATGCGCGTGCTGATTGTGTTCTTCATCGTCATCTCGCTGATGATAGCCCTCAACCCACCCACGTTCATCGCCCAACTGATGGGTATCTCGTGGGGTGCGCTGGCCGGTGCCTTCCTAGCTCCCTTCATGCTGGGTCTTTACTGGCGTGGCGTGACCACAGCCTCTGTATGGGCCTGCTTCATCTGGGGCGTGGGCATCACGGTGGTCAACATGCTACTGGGCAATCCCATCAATCCCATCAACTGCGGAGCCATCGCCATGGTGGGAGGCTTCCCCGTCGTGTGGATTGTCAGCCTGCTCTCTCCGAAAATGAACCGCGACAAGGTAGATACCATCTTCCAGTGTTACAAATAAATAAGAATAAAAACTCAATAACAAAAACAACTATGATTTGGAATCCTAACAAAGAATGTATGAGTCGCGACGAAATGAGTGCGCTCCAAGGCAAACGCCTTCACAAGATTGTGGAATATGTCTATCACCACGTACCCTTCTATCGTAACAAGATGCAGGATCTGGACATCCGTCCTGACGACATACAGACCATCGAGGACATCAAGAAGCTGCCCTTCACCACCAAGAAGGACCTGCGCGACAACTATCCCTTCGGTCTGCAGGCTGCCCCGCAGAGTGAGATTATCCGTATCCACGCCTCCAGTGGCACCACCGGTAATCCAACCATTGTGGGCTATACCCGCAAGGACATCGGGGTGTGGAGCGAGTGTATGGCACGATGTCTGACGGCCTATGGCATCACCCGCGACGACACCTTTTCCGTATCATACGGATATGGCCTGTTTACTGGCGGATTGGGGGCACACTATGGTGTAGAGCATATTGGTGCCGCTGTAGTGCCGGCGTCGACAGGAAATACGGAGAAACACCTGAAGCTGATTCGCGATCTGGGTGTGACAGGTATTGCCTGCACCCCGTCGTATGCCCTCTATCTGGCTGAGACCATGGATAAGATGGGCATCAAGAAAGACCAGATTAAGCTGCGTGTGGGTGCTTTTGGTGCCGAGCCTTGGACCGAGCAGATGCGCACTGAGATTCAGGAGCGTCTGGGTCTGAAGGGCTACAACCTCTACGGCCTCTCTGAGGTGATGGGACCCTCGGTGAGCTACGAATGTCAGATGCAGCACGGAAGCCACATCTGCGAAGACCACTTCTACCCCGAAATCATCAACCCCACCACGCTCGAGCCTCTGCCCTACGGACAGACGGGTGAGCTCGTCTTCACCACGCTGACCAAGGAGGGAATGCCTGTGCTACGCTACCGCACCCGCGACCTCTGCCACCTCATGGACGGACAATGCGACTGCGGCCGCACCGCCATCCGCATGGGACGCATCGAGGGACGTTCAGACGATATGCTCATCATCCGAGGCATCAACGTGTTCCCCTCACAGGTGGAAAGCGTCGTGCTCTCCATGCCAGAGTTCGCTCCACGCTACATGCTCATCGTCGACCGTGTCAACAATCTCGATACGCTTCAGGTACAGGTGGAGATTCGTCAGGAGCACTTCACCGGCATCTTCGACACGCCCGCAGCTGTCGACGCCTTAGAGAAGAGACTGGCCAACAAGCTCAAGAGTGTGCTCAGCATTGCTGCCAAGGTGCAGCTCAAGGCGCCCAACACCATTGAGCGCAGTCAGGGCAAGAGCGCACATGTGATAGATCATCGTAAACTATAAATAACATTATGCAACAATCTAATTCTAATTATTTCAATCCGGAATTCGAGACCATGACGCGCGAGCAGATTGAGGCACTCCAGCTGGAGCGTCTGCAGAAAACTGTTCGCCACTGCATGCAGAACGAGTTCTATCAGAAAAAATTCAAGGAAGCAGGCATCACGCCTGATGACATTAAGACACTGGCAGACGTTCGTAAGCTGCCCTTCACCACCAAGCAAGACCTGCGCGACACCTACCCCTTTGGTATGTCATGTGTGCCCCTTCGCGACTGTGTACGCCTGCACTCCAGTTCAGGTACCACAGGAAACCCTACCGTTATCTTGCACACGCAGAAAGACCTGGACGAGTGGGCCAATCAGGTGGCTCGTAACTTGTGGATGGTAGGCCTGCGTCCCGACGACGTATTCCAGAACTCTTCTGGCTATGGCATGTTCACGGGTGGCTTGGGCTTCCAGTATGGCGCTGAGCGTCTGGGCATGCTCACAGTGCCTGCTGCTGCCGGTAACTCTCTGCGTCAGATTAAGTTCATCAAGGACTTTGGTACGACAGCTATTCATGCTATCCCTTCTTATGTCACCCGCCTCTACGAGGTTATGCAGGAGCAGGGCGTTGATCCACATCGCGACACCAAGCTGAAGGTACTGGCCATCGGTGCTGAACCCCACTCTGAGGAGCAGCGCCAGCGCATCGAGGACATGCTGGGTGTCAAGGCCTACAACTCGTTTGGTATGAGTGAGATGTGTGGTCCTGGCGTAGGCTTTGAGTGTAAGGAGCAGAACGGTCTGCACTTCTGGGAGGACTACTACATCGTCGAGATAGTAGACCCCGAGACATTGGAGCCTGTGCCCGACGGCGAGATTGGCGAGATGGTGCTCACTACACTTTGCCGCGAGGCTATGCCACTGCTGCGTTATCGTACCCGCGACCTGACGCGTGTTCTGGGACGCTCTTGCCCTTGTGGTCGTAACCACATCCGTCTGGATCGCATGCGTGGACGTTCTGACGACATGATTGTATTGCGTGGCGTCAACATCTTCCCCATCCAGGTGGAGAAAATCCTGATGAAGTTCCCCGAGCTGGGCAATAACTACCTCATCACCCTTACCACCGAGGACAACAACGACCAGATGTACATAGAGGTGGAAATCAACGAGGCCACCGACGACTACGGCAAATTGCAGACCCTGGAGAAGGAGATTCGCCACCAGGTAGGCGACGAAATTCTGTTGAAGCCCAAGGTACGTCTGGTACCCAAGGGTTCTCTGCCCGTCAGCGAGGGCAAGGCCGTCCGCGTTGTTGACAAACGCAAGGTTTACCAATAATTACAACATAAAATTTTTAAAGTTTAAAGCATATGACAGTCAATCAACTTTCCATTTTCATTGAGAACCGTTCAGGCACGCTCATCAAGGTGCTCCAGATTCTCAAGCAGGCCAACATTCAGATTGTGGCCTCAACCATTGCAGATACTGCTGAATATGGTATCTACCGTCTTATCTGTAGCGAGCCCATCCGTGCTTACGAAGAGCTCAAGAAGGGTGGCGTAGCCGTAGCTCTGAGCAACGTTTTCGCCCTGCAGCTCGACGACGAGCCTGGTCGTGCTGCCGACGCCGTGGAGACCTTCTCGAAAGAGGGCATTTCCATTGCCTATATGTATACCTTCCTGCTGGGCGGAAAAGGCATCATGATTTTCCGTACAGAGGATGCAGAAGCAGCACAGCGCGTCATCATCGACAACAAGCTGAAGTACATCGAGGAACCCGATCTCTCAAAGCTGGTTTAATAAGACAGCAAGGAACAACTTATCAGGGGCGGTCAGCATCGATGATCGCTCCTTTTTTTCTATAGGCACTGGAGGTAAAGATGGCCAGCAGGCGTCCTGCCTCATCCGTCACGCGCACTTCGCCATAAGGCATCTTCGGATGGTCTACCACCTCATGAGCCTCTGCATAAACATACCCTTCACTCACATTGGCAACGAAGGTGATATTGGACGACGTAGAGAATGTCAGTTCCAAATGACTGTTAATGGCTGCTGCAAATGCCAGGTCAGCCAACGTAAACAAAGCACCTCCCTGACAGACTCCGCCACCATTCAGATGTTCTGGTGTCACCAGCATACGTGCCTTGGCATATCCTTCACTCACCTCCAGCAGTTCGACACCTGCCAAAGCTGCAAAGCGGTCCTTCTTAAAAAATTCTTTCAATGTCATCTTACCAGCCTTTTGTGTTGATGTGCAAAGGTAATGTAAAAAATCGACTTTACGAAACAAATGGGGGCAAAAAGCAAGAAAAAGGGCTAATATTTTGGTCAGTCCATTTTTTCTTTGTACCTTCGCAGCCGAATTCAAGGGGTGCTCACGGGTGTGGGCTGAGATGATACCCTCCAAACCTGATACGGGTAATGCCGACGTAGGGATGAATAGAGTAGCTCTGCCCCCTTATTTTTAGTAGTTTAATAAATAAGGTAAAAGGAACATGAAGAAACTAATGATGACTGTGCTGCTCGGTACTACTGTAACCATGCAGGCAGAAGAGGTAACGGCTGAGGTGACGGACACGCTGAAGAGCGTGGAGCTACAGGATGTAGAGGTAGTAGCTACACGTGCCAGCAAGAAGACGCCTATAGCATTCACCAATATGGACAAAGAACAGCTGAAGGCTGTCAACCACGGACAGGACATCCCCTATTTGCTGTCGCTGACACCAAGCGTAACCATGACCTCGGATGCGGGTAACGGCATAGGCTACACCACCCTAAGAGTACGTGGTACGGACCCCTCACGCATCAACATCACTGCCAACGGCATACCCATGAACGACGCCGAGTCGGCCCAGCTCTACTGGGTGAACATGGGCGACTTCGCCTCAAGCGTGCAGTCCATGCAGATACAGCGTGGTGTAGGTACATCCACCAACGGAGCAGGTGCCTTTGGTGCCACTCTGAACATGCAGACCGAGAACATAGGACAAGAGCCTTACATCGGCTTGGACCTCAGCGGCGGTTCCTACTATAGTCATAAGGAGACCCTACGTTTTGGCACTGGCCTGATTAAAAATCATTGGGGACTGCAAGGTCGCCTGTCGAACATTGGTTCGAAAGGCTATCTGGATCGTGCCTCGACAAAGCTGAACTCTTACCTGCTGCAGGCAGGCTGGTTTGGCGACAATACGGTGGTGAAGTTCATCACCTGGAACGGTGAGGAGCAAACCTATCACGCCTGGAACTACACATCTAAATACGAGCAGGCACTCTATGGCCGTACTTACAACTCCTGTGGTGTGATGGGGTTCGACGAAGACGGCAATCCCACAGGCTACTACGACAACCAGACGGACAACTACCACCAGCAGAACTATCAACTCATCCTGAACCAGCGCCTATCGAGACCGCTGAGCCTCAATGTTGCTCTGCACTACACCCGTGGCGATGGTTACTACGAGCAGTATAAGCTTAATCGCAAGCTATCCAAATACGGCCTCATCGAATACTACGGCTATGAAGACCCGGGAACCCGTGGCAACCTGATTGAGCAGAAGAAGATGGCAAACGACTTCTATGGTGTGGTGGCTTCGGTGGTGTATAACGACCGTAAGGGTTTGGAAGCAGCTTTCGGAGGTGGATGGAACAAGTATGACGGCGACCACTACGGAAAAGTGGTGGGTGTGCCCAATTTCGAGTACTACCGCAACAACGCCAAAAAGACTGACTTCAACATCTATGCTAAGGTCAACTATGAGTTTGCCAGGGGCCTGAGTGCCTTCGTGGACTTGCAGTATCGCAACATCGGTTACAAGATGCAGGACCCAACTGATGAGTACGGCTACAACCTGGACGGCAAGTACATCATCGACGACAAGTTCAACTTCTTCAACCCAAAGTTTGGTCTGAACTACGACATCACACGCAACCATAAGATATACGCCTCGTTTTCCATTGCCCACAAGGAACCTACGCGCAATGACTATGAGGACAACATCGGCACAAAACTCAAGGCAGAACAGCTGAACGACCTTGAGGTAGGCTACAAGTTCCAGAGTGAGCACTTCTCGGCAGGTGCCAACATCTACTGGATGTCGTACAAGGACCAGTTCGTGCTGACGGGTGAATTGAATGATATCGGTGAAGCCATTGCTACCAACGTGGGCAAGAGCTATCGACTTGGTGTGGAGCTGGAAGCAGCCTGGATGCCCCTCGACTGGTTCCGTTGGGATGTCAACGCCACGCTGAGCCGTAACCGTGCCAAGGACTGGACCGTCAAGGACGACGACCTGGACGTCGTCAATCTTGGAGACACCCCTCTGAGCTTCTCACCCGACCTTATTTTTAACAATATTCTGACCTTCAACTACCAAGGGTTCAAGGCCTCTGTCCAGAGCCAGTACATCAGCGACCAGTACCTGACCAATACCGGCTTCAAGGAGATGGAGTGCAAGGACAGCTGGAGTGAGAGTGCCAATACCACCTATGAGACCCTGCTGCTGAAAGCTCACTTCAACACTAATGTTGATCTCAGCTATACCTTCAGCCTCAAGCAGTGGGGCCTCAAGGAGGTAACAGCAGGAGTGACATTGTACAACATCTTCTCAGCCAAGTACGACAACAATGGTTGGGCAGCGCCTCAATTCGTCAAGGACGGCAAAGGTGGTGTCAAAGCTGTCAACAACTGGGGCTTGCGTGACCAGGATGCAGCAGGCTTTGCTCCCTCCGCACCCTTCAACATGATGGCTCATCTGTCGATTAACTTCTAAATGGAATTCTTAGAGACATATTGGCTTGACATCCTGACCACGATACTCGGGCTCATCTATATCTGGCTCGAGTATCGGGCCTCGATAGCCTTGTGGTTTGTGGGCGTCATCATGCCTGCGCTGGACGTCTGGCTCTATTGGAGCCATGGGCTTTACGGCGATGCTGGTATGGCATGCTACTACACCATAGCAGCTCTCTACGGATTCTATATATGGAAATTCAAGAAGACACGCAAACTGAAAGAGTCGTTGCCCATTATTCACATGCCACAACGACAATATCTTCCTGCCACGATGTTCTTCTTTGTAGCTTGGGGCGCCACCTATTATGTCTTGGTCAAATGGACGAGCTCTACTGTTCCCCTACTCGACTCGTTTACCAATGCCCTGTCGTTTGTCGGCATGTGGGCACTGGCCCGGAAGTATCTGGAGCAGTGGCTTTTCTGGATTGTTGTCGACGTTGTATGCTGTATTTTATATATCCAGAAAGGCATTCCTTTCAAGGCAGGTCTCTACGGACTCTACGTCGTCATCGCTATCGCAGGCTACTATAAGTGGAAACAAAAAGTAAAGATTACAAAGTATGACAAAGTTTGACGCCGTAGTGCTAGCTGATGGTGATTTCCCCACTCATGCCGTACCCCTTTCCATCTTGGAAGGAGCTCAGCATGTCATTTGCTGCGACGGTGCCATCAGCCATTATCCACAAGCTGAAATTGTCATTGGCGATGGCGACTCAGTGCCTGACCTGTATCGCCACAAACTCATACAGATTGACGAACAAGACGACAACGACTTGACGAAGGCCACACGCTACTGCCTGCAGCAAGGCTGGAAAAAGATAGCCTATCTGGGATGTACAGGCAAACGCGAGGATCACACCCTGGGCAACATCTCATTACTGATGCGCTATTATCGTGACTGGGGTATCGAAGGACTGATGCTGACAAGCCATGGTTTCTTCACCCCTTCGCAGGGTGACCAGTGCTTTACGTCACAGGCAGGCCAGCAGGTCAGCATCTTTAACTTTGGATGCACCCGAATAGAGTCCGCGGGGCTTAAGTGGAACTCCTACGCCTATCAGGAATGGTGGCAAGGCACCCTGAACGAAACTCTTTCCGACCACTTTACCATTCATGCAGATGGCTGGTATCTGGTATATCAGACGTACAAAAATAAAAAAACATCTATTAATAATGGTTAATTGAGATTTTTTCACTACCTTTGCATGCAAATACAAACATTAACATTGCAAAGTATATGAAAAAGTATTTTCTTTTAGTAGTGACTGTTTTCTTCACAGCCCTAAACATGGCAGCTGCTAATGAATGGGACAACAAAGAGCCCTTGAAGTTAAACGTGCCTGAGATGACACCAGAACTAGTGCCAGTTGAAACCCCTTCTTATGATTTTGGAGCTAACACCGACAAGTGGAAGCCCGACGTCAGTTTCTTTAAGTCGAGAACAAATCCAGGCGTAAAACCTTATAGGTTCATAGACGACATGACCTTCGTAGGCATACCCCTGTTTGTTGCCGGCTTGGCACTTAAGGGTGACAAGGCCATGTTCCGCGTCAACGCAGGAGCAGAACAGGGTGGAAAGAAAAACACCCAGCTGCTGACCGATTTCAAGACTGGTATTGACGACTACACGCAGTTCTTCGGTCCTGCCATGGTAGTAGGTCTGAAACTTGGCGGCTATGAGGGTCGTAGCGACTGGCCCCGCCTGCTGGCCAGCGCAGCACTGTCCTATGGTATTATGGCCGGATTCGTCAATGGTATTAAATACACTGCCAAGGAGATGCGCCCAGACGGAACCTCTGCCAACTCATGGCCCTCTGGTCATACTGCCACAGCCTTCGTTGGTGCCACATTACTGCATAAGGAGTACGGACTGACACGCTCGCCATGGTGGTCGGTAGCCGGCTACGGTGTGGCTACGGCTACAGGTGTCATGCGTGTGCTCAACAACCGTCACTGGATTAGCGACGTTATGTCTGGTGCAGGTCTTGGTATTCTTTCTACCGAGCTGGGTTATGGCATCGCCGACCTGCTCTTCAAGGGCAAGGGTCTGTTGCGCAACGACCTGGAGATGGACTTCGAGAATCCCTCGTTCTTCGGCATCTCAATGGGTGTGGGCTTCGGCACCAAGGATATCAGCTTCGAAGAAGACGGCGAGAAGCAGAGCATCAAGTTCCGTGCTGCTACCGTAGTAGATGCCGAGGGTGCCTACTTCTTCAATAAATACATCGGTATCGGTGGACGTCTGAGAGTAAGAGCCATGTCAGCAAAAGACTTCGGACAATATTCAGATAATGTATATCTTGAGGACTGGAATGCCTGGCAGGGTCTGGAGCCCCTCTACGAGCGCTATCGCCCTGGAGAGTTCTCTCCTGCAACAGAATATGGTTATAACATAGAATACTTGGAAAAACAGGGCTTTAACTACAACTCAGAAGCAGAGTTCACAGCCAACGCCCCAGTCACCGATATCTATGGTGTCGTCAAGAGCGACCACATCACCGAGTTTACCGGTAGCATCGGCTTGTACTTCAATCTGCCGCTGAGCAAGCATTTCGCTCTAGGCACAAAGGCTCTGATAGGACGTTCATTCACTCAGGAACTCGACATCGATGGTTATGCAGAAGGTAACGTGAAGGACATCAGCTACTCCGTAAACATCGACAACACCCCGGGTAAGCAGCAGTCTGGCCATAACCCTGGCCTGTATATGAACTCTTTGGAATATGCCAATAATACGGGTGAGAAATGGACTGACGAGTGGGAATATCTGACCTTAGGTGCCAAGTCGTCAACATCCTTTGGTACTGGCATCTCGCTGACCTATAAGTACAAGTCAAACTTCTCTTGGCGTTTGTATCTCGACTACGACTACACTAAGAAGGACTACACACTCACCTACGACCCCTTCCATTTCATGTCTAAGGGCTTAACACCTGGAGCAGAGATACTGTTTGCCGATGCCGCTGACTACGGCGACGGAAAAGTCCTGGAGGCCAGAGAATACAATTCGACAAAGAAGATGAACTATTTCACCATAGGACTCTCCTTCCTGGTGAATCTATAAGGATAATATGAGTATTGAACAACAGATAATGGCAGCCGCACAAGCTGCTGTCAAGACACTCTACGGACAGGATGTTCCCGAGAAGATGGTACAGCTGCAAAAGACGCGCAGCGAGTTTGAAGGCAACCTGACCCTTGTGGTGTTCCCCTTTGTCAAGATGGCCCGCAAGAGTCCTGAACAGACAGGACAGGAACTGGGCGAATACCTTGTACAGAACTGCGAGGCTATCAGCAAATACAATGTGGTAAAAGGTTTCCTAAACCTAAGCATTGCTGACGCTGCCTGGCTACAACTGCTGACTGACATTGACAAAGAGGAACACTATGGCGAGAAGCAGGCAAATGCCGATTCTCCCCTGGTGATGATAGAATATTCCTCCCCCAACACCAACAAGCCCCTGCACCTGGGACATGTCCGCAACAACCTGCTGGGTTGGTCGCTGGCACAGATTATGCAGGCCAATGGCAACAAGGTGGTAAAGACCAACATCGTGAACGACCGAGGTATCCACATCTGCAAATCCATGCTGGCATGGCTGAAGTGGGGCAATGGTGAGACACCTGAGTCGTCAGGCAAGAAAGGTGACCACCTCATTGGCGACTACTACGTACTCTTCGACAAGCACTACCGCGAGGAAATCAAGGAGTTGACAGCCCAAGGCATGGACGAGGAGAAGGCCAAGCAGGAGGCTCCCCTCATCAAGGAGGCTCACGAGATGCTGGTCAAGTGGGAGCAGAACGATCCTGAGGTACGTGCCCTTTGGGAGAAGATGAACAACTGGGTATATGCCGGTTTCGACGAGACCTACCAGAAGATGGGCGTCTCCTTCGATAAGATATACTATGAGAGTCAGACCTACCTGAAGGGTAAGGCCAAGGTGGAGGAAGGACTTGCCAAGGGACTCTTTGAGCGCCATGACGACAACTCCGTATGGGCCGACCTGACCAATGAGGGACTGGACCAGAAGCTGCTCTTACGCTCCGATGGTACCTCAGTATATATGACGCAGGATATTGGTACTGCTGAGATGCGCTTCCAGGACTACCCCATCGACAAGATGATTTATGTGGTGGGCAACGAGCAGAACTACCACTTCCAGGTGCTCTCCATCCTTTTGGACCGTCTTGGCTTCAAGTGGGGCAAAGAACTGGTACACTTCTCCTATGGCATGGTAGAGCTGCCCAACGGCAAGATGAAGAGCCGTGAGGGTACCGTTGTCGATGCCGACGACCTGATGCAGTTGATGGTGGAAGATGCCCGTCGTGTTAGCGATGAGGCAGGCAAGAATGCCGACATGACAGAGGAAGAGAAGCAGGAGACAGCCCGTATTGTTGGTATGGGTGCCCTCAAGTATTTCATCCTCAAGGTCGATGCCCGCAAGAACATGCTTTTCAACCCTGAGGAGTCTATTGACTTCAATGGCAACACAGGTCCCTTCATCCAGTACACCCATGCCCGCATCCGCTCTATCCTGCGCAAAGCGCCTGAATCTACGGTTATTCCGGATAATCCGGGATGGAGCGACAAGGAAGTGGAACTCATCCAGAAGCTGAGCGAGTATGGTGCTGCTGTTGAGCAGGCCGGCAAGGACTATAGCCCCTCAGGCATTGCCAACTACTGCTACGAGCTCACCAAAGTGTTTAACCAGTTCTATCATGACTACAGCATCCTTAACGAACCTGACGAGAACGTCAAGGCAATGCGCCTCGTGCTGGCCCGCAACGTTGCCAAAGTCATCAAGAACGGCATGGCCCTGCTGGGCATTGAAGTTCCCGAGAGGATGTAATTAGTAAAAGCAATAAGTGAAAGCTGAGATTTCAAATCCTCCTGAATACAGACACGACACCGTTCTGCCCTTGCCCTTAGCGGTAAGGGCAGATGCGTGGGCCGTGGATGCTGCCTGTTCTGGTAACCCCGGCCCTATGGAATATCAGGCTATCGATCTGGCCACAGGAGCACGTGTCTTTCACTTTGGCCCCATGAAGGGCACCAACAACATTGGCGAGTTCCTTGCCATTGTCCATGCCTTGGCACTGATGCAACAGCAAGGACTACACGACAAGACCATCTACAGCGACTCCTACAACGCCATCCTCTGGGTCAACAAGCGCAAATGCAAGACCAAGCTTGAACGCACCCCAGAGACGGAGCCACTCTACCAAATCATTATCCGCGCAGAAAACTGGCTCAACACCCACACCTGGCGCAACCCCATCATCAAGTGGGAGACCCGGCAGTGGGGTGAGGTGCCTGCTGACTTCGGACGTAAGTAGCTACCGTATTCCCCTCACACACCACCTTATTATATAATAGCACCTCAACAGGCAGCTGGGGGGCACGGGTACCGTCAGCGACTGTCAGCTGGTGGTTGGTTTCCTGTCGTATCTCATCCCAGAGGCCAGCCGCGATGAAGGATTCCAGCGTCTGGCGACCACCCTCGACAATGAGCGATTGGATGTTATGCTGATAGAGGTCTTCCATCAGCAGGGGCAACGGGCGGTCGTGGGTCAGCACGATGCGCTTGGGATTGGGGCCATGCCAATGACGGACCGTCAGCTGTGGATGCTCCTTGGTTTCAGTAGAATGGCCTACAAGAATGGCATCTTCCTCTGCCCTTAGCTGGTGCGAGAGCATCTGCGTCTGCTCGTTGCTAATCTGCAGGGCACGACCTTGGTCGTCAATATAGCCATTGGCTGTCTGGGCCCATTTCAGGATAATATAGGGGCGTTGTCTGGAGTGGTAGGTGAAGAAACGGCGGTTCAGCCACTGGCATTCCTTTTCCATCACGCCAACGGTTACCTCAATACCCGCATCCTGTAGCTTCTTGATGCCACGTCCCTGCACCTTGGCAAAGGGGTCGACACATCCTACGACTACACGCTTGACACCTTTACTGACTATGAGGTCGGCACAAGGAGGTGTCTTGCCATAGTGTGAGCAGGGCTCAAGAGAAACATAGACGGTAGCCTCCTTCAGCAGAGGCTCGTCTTCGGGTTTCACGCCGGCAAAGGCATTGACCTCGGCATGACCTTCGCCACAACGTACATGGTAGCCCTCGCCAATAATGCGATTACCTGCTACTATCACCGCTCCAACCATCGGATTGGGGCGTGCCCCCTGTATGCCGTTTGCTGCCAACTGCAGGCAACGCTGCATGAATTTTTCGTCCATCGGCTTGGTTATTCGTTCGATTTGCACTATCTTTGCAGTATGAATTACAATGAGATGTGGCACAGACTGGCACAGAAGTACGAAGAGGGTGAGGCCAAAGCCATCAGCCGTATGGTCTACGAAGTCCGCTTCGGACTGACGCTGTCAGACATATGCATCGGCAAAGATACACAATTATCGGCAAACGACCAAAAAGAATTGGCAGAAATCGTCCAACGCCTGGAACGTCAGGAGCCCGTGCAGTACGTATTGGGGCAGGCAACGTTCTGCGGGCGGACCTTTCTGGTAAACAAGCATGTGCTGATACCCCGTCCTGAGACCGAAGAGCTGGTGCAGCTAATAGCTGACAGCAATCAGTCAATAGGCAGCATCCTCGACATTGGTACAGGCTCCGGATGTATCGCCGTCACCTTGGCCGCTATGTATCCGCAGGCTGAGGTCACAGCCTGGGACATCTCGGAAGAAGCGCTAAAGGTGGCCAGGGAGAACGCCAGGCAGAACCACGTCCAGGCAGCTTTCGAGCAGGTGGACATTCTCTCAATCCCCCCACACTACTTGGAGGAGGGCAGGGAGAGGTTTTCCCTCATCGTCAGCAACCCGCCCTATATTATAAATAAGGAACGCGCGAAGATGGAAGCCAATGTGCTGCACTACGAGCCTCATCTGGCCCTCTTTGTGCCTGACGACGACCCGCTTCTGTTCTATCGGGCCATTGCCCGGTATGGGCTGACTGCCCTGAAGCCTGACGGTTGGCTTTACTTCGAAATCAACCCTCTCTTTGCCAACGACTTACGCCAGATGCTGGCATCCATGTCGTACCACGATATCGCCATCAAGGAAGATGCCTTTGGCAAACAACGAATGATAAAAGCACAACGATGAAACAAAAGACCGAACAAGAAGCCTACCTGACGCTTGCAGCCCTTTGTGCGCAGGCTGAGCACTGCCAATGGGAGATGCTCGAGAAGATGCGCCGTTGGGAACTCAGCGACGATGCCCAGGCACGCGTCATGGAGCGACTCACCAAGGAGCGCTATGTCGACGACGAGCGCTACGCCCGGGCCTTCGTCAAGGACAAGGTACGCTACAACAAGTGGGGACGCCGCAAGGTGGAGCAAGCCCTCTGGCAGAAGCACATCGACGAGGATATTCGCCAACAGGTGCTCGACGAGGTGGACGACGAGGAATACCTCAGCGTGCTACGCCCCCTGCTGAAACAGAAACGCCGCTCCACCAAGGCCGACAGCGACTACGAGCTGAACCAGAAGCTCATGCGCTTTGCCCTGGGGCGGGGGTTTACCTATGACATCATCCGACAATGCATTGACGTAGAAGAGGAAACATGAACGTAAGCTGGTGGACAAGAATTCTGGACTTCATCTCACCACGCCAGTGTGTGGTGTGTGGCAAGAGACTGTCGCCCACAGAGCGCAGCCTCTGCAGCAGCTGCCTGTTGCACCTGCCTCGCACAACCTTCCAGTTCACCCCTACCGACAACCCTATGGCACAGCTGTTCTGGCACCTCACACCCGTCCAGCGGGCAGCAGCCTTCATCTACTACGAGCCTCACTCTGAAGTAGCCCAGGTGGTCTACCGCATGAAGTATGCTGACCGGCCTGACATTGGCGAGGACATGGGACGCCTGATGGCTGTTGAGATGCGGCAGGCAGGATTCTTCGACGACATCGACCTGCTCATGCCAGTACCCCTCTCCCGCAAACGACAGCGCCAGCGAGGCTACAACCAGAGTGAACGACTGGCACAGGGCATCAGCGACATCACCCACCTGCCCATCGTCACCAAAGCCATCCGACGCAAGCACTTCCTGCAAAGCCAAACCCTGCTGAACCGCCAGGAGCGCCAGAAGAACGTAGCCGACATGTTCGAACTGCGCGACGACAGCATGCTGCAGGGACGCCACGTGCTACTCGTCGACGACATCTGCACCACAGGTGCCACCCTGACAGCCTGTGCCGACACACTCAAGGACATCCCCGGCCTGCGCATCAGCATCCTCACCTTCGGCCTCACCAAGAGCTGATTGGGTGCAACCGTTTGCGCACGCCATCAGTCAATAAGCCCCAAACTCTCAACTCACAACTCTCAACTTTTATCTACCTTTGCAACAGAAAACTAATAACTCACTGATTATGAAACGATTCTTTACCTCCATCATCATCCTGTTGGCCACCCTGCCCATGCTGGCACAAGGCTGGCCCGAAAAGTACGACGGCGTCATGCTGCAAGGCTTCTACTGGGACGGTTTCGCTGACTCACAATGGATTCGCCTTGAAAAGCAAGCCGATAACCTATCCAAAGTATTCGACTTAATATGGCTTCCGCAGAGCGCCAACTGCGGTGGACAGTCAATGGGCTATGACGACTATTTCTGGTTCCCAGGAGAAGGGCGCTACAACAGTTCGTTTGGCACGGAAGAAGAACTGCGCTCACTGATAACCACCTTTAAGCAAAAAGGCATTGGCACCATTGCCGATGTGGTTATCAACCATCGAAGGAATGTCAGCAACTGGGTAGACTTCCCGGCAGAGACCTATAATGGCGTAACCTATCAGCTGAAGTCAACAGACATCTGCTCTGACGATGACGGAGGTGCCTGTAAAACATGGGCCACAGCCAATGGCTATACGTTAGGAGCCCCTGAAGGAACAAGCGAAGTCTACAATAAGTCCTGTGAAGGCTGGGATGGCATGCGCGACCTGGACCACTCCAGCCAGAACGTACAAACCAATGTCAAGGCCTACTTGCATATGTTACTGGAAGACTTGAACTATGTTGGTTTTCGCTATGACATGACTAAAGGCTATCCTGGCAAATACACCGCACTCTACAATAAGGACTCACAACCCACCTATTCTGTAGGCGAGTTTTGGGATGGCAATGCCACCAACTGCATCAAATGGCTGGATGCCACAAAAGACAATGGTGTCATACAGACCGCTGTCTTTGACTTTGCTTTCCGCTACACCGTTCGTAATGCCCTTAGAGGTAGTGATAATGACAACAACAGCAATAACTGGAAACAGGCAGCCAACATGAAACTTCTCGGTGCAAATAGTGTAACTTCAAATGAAAACTATCGTCGCTACGCTGTGACCTTCGTCGAGAACCATGACACAGAATATCGGTCATCAACATCACAACAAGATCCCATCCGAAAGGATACGCTTGCTGCCAATGCATACCTGCTGGCCATGCCGGGCACTCCCTGTGTATTCTTTAAACACTGGCAAGCATACAAGCAGGAGATTGCCAACATGGTGGCTGTACGTAAGGCTGTAGGCATCACCAATACGAGTACTTACACTCCTATACTGAACAATAGTACAAGCTGCTACGCTGTACAGGTGGATGGCACCAACAGCAAGAAACTGCTCTGCGTCGTTGGCCCCAACGCCTCTTCCTATCAACCAAGCAATGAATGGAAGAAAGTCATTAGTGGATATCACTATGTATACTATGTGCAGGGCATCGAGCCCAGCGCCATCACCCTGCCCGTATTGACACCCGACCAGACTCCAACGGAAGCAGCCTATGGCGGTGTACCCTCGTTCTGCAAGATTAACGAAGGAGAGATATGTGCATTCTTCGAGGCACCTGTCGCATGGGGTGCAGTATGCCAGACATGGGTATGGATGAACGGACATGATGGTAAAGAATACCTCGGCGTGGAATGGCCTGGTGTCAATGCAACCTATTTAGGCAAAGCAGACAATGGCAATAAGGTGTTCAAGTGGGTCAGCGCGAAGACCCAAGCGCCCAACAACATCATCTTCAGCGGTGCCGGTGGCCAAACGAAAGACTTTGTGTTTGTCAATGGCGGCTACTACACTATAAACGACAAACAAGGCACCGCCACGGGCATCCTGCTGCCCACGACAACAGCAACCGGCAACCAGCTGACAAAGGTCTACACCATCGATGGCCATCTACTGCGCGTCCTGCCCGCAGGCACCTCCACAAACGAAGCCCTCAACCAGCTTGGCCACGGCCTCTACATCATCAATGGCCACAAGGTCGTGAAATAGTGAGAGAAGCGAAAGCTTGCTTTCATTTCCGAACGCAAACGAGCTCAAGCCTATCAGGCTTAAGGTCGTGAAATAGTGAGAGAAGCGAAAGCTTGCTTTCATTTCCGAACGCAAACGAGCTCAAGCCTATCAGGCTTAAGGTCGTGAAATAGTGAGAGAAGCGAAAGCTTGCTTTCACTTCCGAACGCAAACGAGCTCAAGCCTATCAGGCTTAAGGTCGTGAAATAGTGAGAGAAGCGAAAGCTCAAGGTTAAGGAATAGTTAGGAGACGAAAGGGTATCAGCCAGAACCTTAAAGGGCTTTTGCCCGTAGCAAAGAGGACTTCCCAAGGGAGTTCTCTTTCGTTTGCCTATAGACAAAAGATTGTACGCCTATAGGCAAAAGATTGTACGCCTATAGGCAAAAGATTGTTCGGGCCTAGCCAAAATTAAACGCATATTCTGATGTTAGTTTACAGCTTCAATAGCCTTTGGAATACGGCACGGACGACGAACCAGCAATGGAGGAGGAAGGTCTGGATGGAGCCATAATGGGTGGACATGACATGGTAGCGCTCCAAGAGTGAGGCACGATGGTGCTGAGTGGTGTCGCCACCTTCCTCGAAATCGGCCAACACGGCATGGGTGTTGACAAGAGGCAGCCCCAAGCGGTCTGCTTCTTTCATGATACGGATGCACCAGTCGACATCTGCCGAGTGGCGATACTGCAGGTTGTAAGGGAACCGGCGCGCAATGTCCAGACGGGCATAGAAGGCCTGATGGCAGACGAGCATTCCCTTCTTGAAGGAACGCCAGGTCAGCTTCTCGGGGGGACGATGGGTACGCAAGTGTAGAAAACGTCCATCATCATCGGTAATAGCTGTGTCACCATAGACGACAGCAGGCTTTTGGCTCTTATCTGTTATATTCTGGCTGTTGATAGCTGAAACGACTGTCTCGATAGTGTCAGGAGCATGCAGGGTGTCTCCAGCGTTGAGGTACACGATATAGTCGCCCGTAGCTCGTTGAAGCCCTTTGTTCATCGCATCGTAGAGACCCTTGTCTGGCTCAGAAGTGATGAGGACCTGATGAGGACTCTGCGCCTTGTAGCGCTGGGCAATGGCCACCGTGTCGTCCTTGGAGGCTCCGTCAATGATGAAATGCTCAATGTGGGGCCAACTCTGACAAGCTACACTGTCGAGTGTACGCTGCAAGCTGCGAGCGGCATTGAAGGTGATGGTGATGATGGATATGCGTATCATGATGACTGACTATTAGGATTAAGGGCAGAGCGCAGAGCCTGCTCATAGACTTCCATATACTTGTTGGCCACACTCTGCTGCGACCAGCAGCGAGCCACCTTTTGCAGACAATGACGACTGAGGACCTCATAGTCAGCCTCAGCCAGCACATAGCGGATGCCATTTGACAGGTCGTCAGCCTGCTGGAACTGAGCCACATAGCCATTCTGCTTGTGATCTATCATCTCTGGGATGCCTCCCACCTGGAAACCCACACACGGCACACCACAGGCCATGGCCTCCATCAACGTGTTGGGCAGGTTATCCTCCAGCGAGGGCAGCACAAAGCAGTCGGCAGCATTGTAAACCTGTACTATTCGCTTCGCTTCGCTGACATATCCCAAAGGCCATACCGGCAGTGCCAGCCTGGAAGCCACATCCTCGGCATGACCACCCAGAATGGCGATGCCCGCCTGTTCCCTCATCTCCGGATGCTGGCTGGCCAGCAGGCTGATAGCCTCCACAAAGTAGTCCATACCCTTACGAGGGTCGGTTACCCGTTGCGACACAAAGAGGATGATGCGTTTGTCCTGAGGCAGGCTCAAGGCCGTCTTTGCCTTTTGCTTATCCTGAGGACGGAACAGGTGCGTATCGATAGAATTGGGAATGCTCAGCACCTGCTGGCCTTTCGTCAGGGCACTCTTCCGGGCCTCGTCGGCCAGCCACTGGCTACAAGCGACATACGTCACACTTTGTCCGCTGAGCATCTGCTTCTTGCGTCGCCAAACCCTGTTGGACAAGTCGTGCTGACCAGCACCAGGCAGCAGACGACAATGTGAACACTCCTCATGAAACTGCTGGCAGCCTCGGGCATAGTGGCAGATGGCTGTGGCAGGCCACAGGTCGTGCATGGTCCACACCACAGGCTTCTGCTGCAATATCTTGCGGATGTCCTTCAGCGAAAGCATGCCTTGATTGATCCAATGCAGATGAATGACATCTGCCTCCTGGAACTCTGGCAATTTGGTAATGTCAGTACCACAGTTGGCAATGTCTATCTCGAAAAGACGAGCCCTATGCAGATGCAAGTGCACCCAGATGACCAGTCTCTCCCATAGGAAGTGCCACTGAAGGCGCCACGACTGAGGCAGGCCGCAGACAGTCAGCTGCTCGGTCTCCTTGTCACGTACCAGCATCTTGGCCTTCACGCCGTTGTTCTTCAGCGCCTCCATCAGACGATTGGCTGCCACTGCGGCACCACCCGTCTTCTCACTTGTATTGACTATCAGTACTCGCATACCTTATATATTATTGGGTTTCAAAGGTACAAATTATTTTGTTAACGACCATCAAAAAAGTGTGAATAAATGCTGTTGTCGCACACAATAGATTGATTTAGGTCAAGAATGTGCCACAAAAACGCCAAAAAGAGAAGGAAATCATTGCGCGTCCCAAAAAAGTTCGTACCTTTGCATCGTCAAACAAAACGAATGACACTTGACTAAGTGAAGTCAAGATTTGGTTAATAGATTGTTTTAGGTTAGTAGTAATATTTATAGTTTTAGGTTTTTAGTTATTGGTAAGAAGAAAGTTTTAAATGTGTTAGGATAACAGTGGTCGCCGTGAGGCGCTCATAACTTTCTTTTTTAAACGACAGTTAGTATGAAAATAAAATATGCTGCCGAAAGGCAGACCTCCAGTCGAAAGGCTGGAATTGCTTTGAAAAAGGATTTTTAGTTAAACATAGGCTTTTTGAACGCTGCAGCTCGCTGATGAGTAGCAGCGTTTTTTTCTTTGCCTTACTTTTATTTCTCGATGAGTGCCACAGCGTAGGCAGAGATACCTTCCTGGCGACCTGTAAAGCCCAGTTTTTCCGTTGTCGTTGCCTTAATAGAGACGGCATCCGCATCGCACCCTATGACAGCAGCCATTGTCTGCTGCATGCGCGGAATGTGCGGATTCATCTTTGGCCGCTCAGCGCAGATGGTTGCATCGATATTCACCAAGCGATAGCCCTTAGCAGCTATCAGTTCAATGGTTTTCTTCAGGATTATCTTGCTGTCCATGCCATCCGTCTCGGCTGATGTGTCAGGGAAGTGATAGCCAATGTCGCGCATATTGGCTGCACCCAGGATGGCGTCGCAGATAGCGTGAATCAGCACGTCGGCATCGCTATGGCCCAAGAGGCCTTTCTCATGATCCAGACGGATACCGCCTATCCATAGTTCACGTCCCTCCACCAGCTGGTGGACATCGTAGCCCATCCCTACTCTTATCATTTCCTAAACAAGTCTTTAATGCCGTCCATATCGAAGGCAAGGGTGAAACGTAGTGTCTGATCCAAGGGATTGCTCTTGGCAGTAGAGATGACATAACCCACATCGAGTGAGAAGACACTCATGCGGAAACCACCGCCCACGGTGAAGTATTTGCGGTTTCCCTTGTTCTCCGACTCATGGTGATAACCTGCACGCAACGAGAACTGATCGTGGTAGACATACTCGGCACCTATGCTCCACTGAATCTCCTCCAGCTCTTCCTTGAAGCCGCCCGGGGCATCGCCAAAACTCTTGAAGATACCTGAGATAGAGCTGACATCATTGTACTCAGCAATGACACGCTGTTCGTAGTCTTCCTTAGACTCACCATCCTCCTGCTTGGGAATGGTGGGTACCAGCAGCTTGTTGGCATCAGCAGAAATGGTGAAGCGGTTATACTCGTCGACAGGAACCATCAGCGAAGCACCAATACGCAGGTTGGCAGGCAGGAAGTTGGAACGGTCGTCGCCAAAGTAGGTAATCTTAGAACCTACGTTAGAGATGTTCAAACCCAAGCCTAACTGACACTCACGCTGTCCGATGTTGATGTAGTTATTATAGTAGCAAGCCAGGTCAGCAGCGAAGGCAGAAGCCGGCGACGCATCCTCCGTATAGTCATAACGCAGGTCGCTATACAACCAACGGATGGCAGCAGCGATAGAGAACTTCTCGCTCAGCATCAGCGAGGCACCCACATCGAGTGACATCTCGTAGGGCTTCACCGTCATAGCATTCTCCTCCAAGGAGGTCATTACCTCACCCAGCGAGAAGTAGCGCAGCGAGCCGCTGACAGCAGCATAGTCGCCAATGCGATAGTAACCGGCTACATAGGCCAGGTCAATGTCATTCACCAACTGGCGCAGCCAAGGGGTATAGTTAAGGGCTATACCAGCACGACTGATACAGAAAGGATATTTGGCAGGATTCCAATACTGCGAGTTGACATCAGGGTCAGTAGCAACACCAACATCACCCATACCGGCAGCACGAGCATCAGGGGCTATGGTCTGCGAGATGACAGCATGCTCAATGGGGTTGAACTGGCTCTTGGTATCCTGAGCCGAGGCCGTCAACCCGATTAGCAGGCATACTGCCGTAAACACTATCTTCATGTTTGTCTTCATATTCTTCATTTAGATGTTAGTATAATCAGTTTCTTGGCTTTCGAGGCATAAGTGCTTCCATCGCTGCTGATGCGCAGACGATAGAGATAGACACCCGTCTGGAGACGACGTCCTCCATCGACGGTGAGATCCCAGTCGACGGTATAGCTGTTATCTACCGAAACGCCTCCCTCGCTATACGACCAGAGATGGCGCCCAGAGATGTCGAACACGTCGAGTACAATATCCATATTGCTGCCGGTACGATCGTGCAGAATGCGGAACGACGTCGTCGTGCTGGCAGGGTTACGTGTGCACTCCACATCGAAGAACTTGGGTTCCAAACCCTTCACGACATTGAAGGCTAGCTCAGCTGTCGACGAGTTGTTCAGCACATCCCAGGCACGGAACAGCAACTTGTGCCCGCCATAAGTGAGCTCGGGAATGCTGAAGCCCACGCTGCCACTGGTATAGCTGCCAAAGTCATATTGGAAATAGTCGTTCAGCGAATAGGTCTTATTCATGTCGCCATCAATGATGAGCTGCAAGTCGTGACCTATACCACTGCCTGTAGCATTGATGCCATCCTCGTCGTTCAGTTGCGCTACGAAGTAGGGTGTGTTATTGACGTCGCCGCCATTGGTAAACGACGAGCTATTCAGGTAACAGTAGATGCTGGGGCCTGTCTCGTCCTGAGCCATGCCTTCAGCACTACCCATCACAATCTGGTCGCTGATGCCGCTGGCCTTCTCCGTCTTGGCATCGTTGACAGCATAGAGATTGATGAGTCCTGTCAAGTCGGAATAACTGATGTCCTTGGGTACGGCAAAGGTAAACTCAAAGTACCCGTTCTTCACGTAGTCGCTACCATTGAAGATGACATTCAGACGATCGTAGTAGACGAAAGGCTCATCAGCCTCTGAGGGGTCGTTCAGCTTACAGGTCACCTCCTCCTCAGCATCGCGGACAATAGCAGTCAACGTTCCATTGAAGTCGCTATCCAGCTGCCCGTCCTGCCCTATCACATGTCCACTGATGGTTGCCGTAGAGCCTGCACTCAGCTTCTGCGTCTGACCTGTCGAGGTATCCACATGGTTAATGGCGTCGACTTTCATGCTTAGTGTGGGGGCAGCAAGTCGCAAGGCAGGGTCACCCAGCAAGGTGTATTGCAGCTTATTCTGGGTACGGTCTGTCTTGGCCTCTATCAGCTCGTTCTTGGCTCTGCGCACAGCCTCGCCCATAGGCAGAAGCTGCCCATCGTCCTCACGACTCAACACATAGCGGGTAAAGGCCAGGTTCATCAGTCGGTTAAAGGTCTGATAAACGGTACGTGTGGTACCAAAGAAGGCTATGGAGCCACCCTTGGCATTGAACATGGCCGTCTCGCCAATGTTCTCCTCCTGGCCGTCGAAGGGCATAATGTCACAAGACGCCGTAACCCACAACGGAAGCTTGGTTGAGGTATTTTCGAAATCTGACAGGCGTAGCACATATTCGTGGGAGATGGCATCAGCACGTCCGTGTCCCGCATAGTTCATCATCAGCGCTCCTTGCTGCATCTGCTGCTTGATGAGTCGCGTCACATCTGGGTAGCTGTTGCCTGTCGAAGAACTGACACGAGTGTAGGCATCCCACATGACACGCTTTACATGATAGGTAGGATAGAGCTGTTCCACCAGCTTTGCCACCGCATTGGCGTCGTTCATGTGGGCATTCTGGTTGCCGTCGTCACCCATAAAGCAAATCAGGTTCTGCCACGCTCCGGCATTGTTGTTGGCCATGTAGCCTTCTATCTTGTCTACCACAATCTTCGCCTGCTCGGCAGTACGTGCCGAGATACGCCCCACAGCGACATCAGCCTTGGCAATGAGCATGTCACCGCCCTCGTCGTCATCGAGCAGGCAGAAGTAGTCGTCGCTGACGTAGCAGTCAGTGGCGCTGTACGAATTCTCGCTCTCGTAGCAAAGCAGGAAGTCGTCGGGCGAGTAGCCTTTCCACTCGCTGCAGAGCATACGGTTGTCCCAAGCGCCATCGCCCATCAGCAATAGGTAGCGAGGCATGTCGGCTTCCGTCTCAGCCCTATCGTAGAGCATCTTCAGGTAGCGACGATAGGCATTGGCATCAGGCGTTCCACTGGAGAACTCGTTAAACAACTCGTCAGCAGGAACGATGCGAACACGCAATCCGTCATGCTGCTCATGCAACAGCTTGATACGTTCTGCCTGAGCCAACAGGTGTTGCGAAGTCGGGATGATGATGACCATATCTACAGCCTGGTCGGCATGATGGTCTTGATTGGTGATGGCATATACCACACTGGGCGTTGGGAACGTTGTGCTACCGAGGTCTGGAGCCCCTTGTGGAACGTCCGCATGAAGGGACAGGTAATCGAGGCGGATTCTATCGGTAACTGAACGCCCTTCAATCGTAATACGATTGCTGCTCAATAGGCTATTGATTCCCGTGAAGGTACGCTCTGCTGTCCGCATGGTCTCGTAGGAGCCATTCGAAGGGATGGAAATGGTGCCTAACTCCGTATCGTTCAAGCTGACAGCAACGGTTGAGGCTCCTGCTCCCGAGACGACAACGGTGAGCGAGCCCTCGGTAGCTGTCTCCACGGAAGCCAGCGTATAGGTCTTACTGGCACCTGCCGTTATTTCTGTGGCGTCATAGAGGTTGCGCCCTCCATGATACCAAGCATAGTCATCGACTTCGTAGAGCGTATTATAATCGTCGGCCAAGGGATAATAGAGTTCCTTAAAGGCTTCTTCGTTTATGGTATAGGCCTCGTCGTCGTTCTCCGTCAGGAAGTAGCAACCTACTGACGAATAAGGATTGCGAATGCGGCGATTGCTGCTGTTCCACGATACGGGGCCAATGCCATAGAACAGGCGTCGTCCTCCCACCAGACAGGTAGGCACCTCCTGCAGGTCGTCTGTCTCAGTCAGGTAAGCTGCCGTCAGCTGTTCTGGCTGCAAAGCTCCACCATAGCCATAGATCTTAACCTTGCTAATATCGGTAAAGCCTGCCTGTTTGACCACATCAGAGGTAAGCTGGTAGATGCCTGTCGAGGGTACGCTAATCTTGACCCACCGTCCCGAACTCAGCACGGAGTGGTCAGCATAGCGACTGCTCTCCGAGGCCCGCGCCCTTCTCTTAATTGCCTGCAGATTAGGAGTTGCCTCCACCTTCAGCATAAAGCTCACCAGCTTCTGGTATTGCCCATCCTTAAAGACCAGCGGCACCAGCGAGGCCACCAGTTCACCCCGCTTGCGCTCAACGCTGATGACCTGCGAAACCTCAGGCATAGCAGGCAACGGGTCGTTCGTGATGGAGTGATAGCGTTGCACATCAGCCTCACTCATCGGAATGAGCTCAGGATAGTCAATGGTAATCGTGTAAGTGGAGTCCTTATAGTGTACTCCCAGAGGTTGCTTATAGGTAAAGACCGGCAACAACGAGTCAATCCTGACCTCATCAGCAGTCAGGTTGAAAAACTTCTGTGCGCTCGTCGTCAGACATATCAGCAGTAGTCCTATACCTATTAATATATACCTTCTTGTCACTTACAGTTAAATTCCAACACTTTTCTTTCTTCAAGCCACCCTTCCAGATGGTCGTCTATGTGGACAGGCCCCACCCCTACTGGGGTTCCCGTATAAAGCAGGTCGCCCGTCTTCAGCGTAAAATACTGCGAGATGTACGCTATCAGCTCGTCCACTCTGTAGAGCATATCGCTTGTGCAGCCTTCCTGCACCGTCTTTCCGTTGATGTCGAGATGGAAGTGCAACGCCTGCACATCCAGAAACTTTTCCTTCGCCACCCACTCGCCAATCACAGCAGAGCCATCGAAACCCTTGCAGATTTCCCAAGGTTGGCCATTCTTGCGAGCCTCCCGTTGCCAATCACGGGCAGTAAAGTCAATACCTACGGTGACAGCGTCATAGTAACGATGGGCAAAGCGTTCCGGAATGCTCTTGCCCAACCTGCAGATGCGTACCACCACTTCCGTCTCGTAATCCACCTGCTCTGACCAGTCAGGGATGAAGAAGGGCTTGTGGTCCTTCAGCAACGCTGAGTCAGCCTTGGTGAAAATGACGGGCTTCTCCGGTTTATATAACGCGCCATCCAGCTCTTTATTGTGCTGGATATAATTCATTCCAACTGCAAATATCTTCATAATTCTTCCGTTTTTGCTGCAAAGTTACGAAAATAATTGTGAATTGTGCATTGTGCATTGTGCATTATTTTGTACCTTTGCACCCAAATGAAGACGATTCTGACCATCCTGCTACTGCTTGCCGCGCTGACCTCCAGTGCCCAGCAGCCTGCCGACCCTCGATGCCCCCATCTGATGGGCATTCCCCTTGAAGGGCCGTTGGACAGCATTCGCCTTTCCCTCAAAGAGCAAGAGTATGCCGAATGGGGCCAGTCAGACGACGGGGAGGACTACTATTTCAGAGGCAACTTCTATGGATTCCGCTCCAAGCTGATGCTCAGCATTGCCGTTGAGACCAAGCTCGTCACCTCGGCATACGTGACCATTGGCCCCTACAGCACAGAGAACATGCTGGAGAAAAACCTGCAGTACTTCCTCTACAAGATGCAGAAAGACTATGGTACCTTTAACAAGCGCGACGACTCCTGGTTCTACATGGATGATTTCTGCAGCATTAAGGTTTCTGTCAATGATAACGACAATGGCTCGCGTGAGATAGGAATACTTTTCCTGCCTACTGCTCCTTATTATAAAGATGCCCTCAGCATGGGACTGAGAAACAGCGTGCAGGAGGTGGTGACAGAGAATGCTGTCGCAGAAGACCAGTTCATGCACTTTAACGGGCATGGACAGATAGAGAACCCTGACCTCATAGAGCGTGAGTACGACCGTTATGGCTACCTGCAACGGGCTAAGATGAAGGAAAAGGATGGTTTCAGCATTGTAGAATACACCTACGACGACAGCTACCGTCTTACCCAGCGCAGCCTGACCAATGAGACTGCCGGCATCAGCTACATCAACGACTACACTTACAACGACCAGGACGAGGTACTGACCCAGCAGCAGAAGGTGTACGACAAGGACAAGGAATGCATCATGACCATCAATATGCGCAACAACTACCTGACTCGCGACGATAACGGCAACTGGACAAGCAACTCGCTCACCCTCACCTATTGGGAGAAAGGCAACAAAACTCAGAAGGTCACCGTCCTCCAAAGACGTACCCTCACCTATTGGGAATAAACTATGGCACAGGAACAGATACAGGAACAAAAGCTCACTCAGCAACAGAAGCTGGCTCAGAGCATTACGCAGC
Source organism: Prevotella sp. (assembly GCA_017412705.1). Taxonomy (GTDB): domain Bacteria; phylum Bacteroidota; class Bacteroidia; order Bacteroidales; family Bacteroidaceae; genus Prevotella. Next base: position 7,427 of record JAFPWS010000036.1, on the reverse strand, counting down.
AACAACTGTTGCAGGCGCAGCTGACTGAGTTGCCTATCACCCAGCTGTTGGAGCGCATCAATACTGAGATGGATGACAATCCTGCCTTGGAGCTTTCCGCTGACGACTATTCTGAATACCCGGATTCTTCTGATGTTTCAGAATCCTCTGACACCTCAGAGACTTCTGACGACTACGAGCAGGAAGAGCGCCAGTCAGCCCTTGATGCCGCCCTTGAGTCCATCGGACGCGACGACGAGGAACTGCCTGTCTACTATAGAGGTGAAGAAAACGGCGAGAGTCGTGAGGACATTGTCTACGGACAGACGGAGTCGTTCATCGACCAGCTGAACGAGCAGATGAACATGACCGAGCTGAGCGAGAGGGAGCGATACATCATGGAATACCTTATAGGCTCACTCGAAGACGATGGCCTGTTGCGCAAGTCACTTGACAGCATCTGTGACGAACTGGCCATCTACCACCATATCGACACGACAACCCAGGAGATAGAGCAGGTGCTCCACAAGCTACAGTTGTTTGACCCTGCAGGCATCGGAGCCCGTTCGCTGCAAGAATGCCTGCTGTTGCAGGTTCAACGTCGTGAGCCATCGCGACTGAAAGACCTTATGGAGCATGCCTTGCAACAATACTTCGAGCTGTTTACCAAAAAACATTGGGACAAGTTGCAGCAGGCTCTCAAACTGAGTGACCTGCAGGCTGAGACACTCATAGCAGAACTGCGCAAGCTGAATCCAAAGCCTGGTGCCTCCATCAGCGAGACCATCGGGCGCTCCTTGCAGCAGATTACCCCTGACTTCATTGTCGATACACACGACGACGGTACTGTCACCTTTAACCTAAACTCGAGCGAGATTCCTGAGTTACGCGTCTCGCAGTCTTTCACCGATACCCTGAAGGAATACCAGACAGACAAAGAGAATATGAGCCGCCAAATGAAAGAAGCGCTGCTCTATACCAAGAAAAAGGTGGATGCCGCCCAAGGATTTATTGAGGCCATACGTGTCCGACGCCATACGCTGACTATCACCATGCGAGCCATCATCCAGTGGCAGCACCGTTTCTTCGAGGATGGCGACGAGGCATCGCTACGTCCCATGATTCTGAAGGACATTGCAGCAAAGACCGGACTTGACCTGAGTACCATCTCACGAGTGTCGAACTCAAAGTATGCGCTGACACGATGGGGTACATTCCCTTTGCGCTATTTCTTCAGCGACAGCTATGTAACAGCTGATGGAGAGGAACTGTCGACGCGTGAAATCAAGGCTGCCCTGCGAGAACTCATCGAGATGGAAGACAAGCGCAAGCCTCTGAGCGATGACGCCTTGAAGAAACAGCTGGACGAGAAAGGATATCCCATAGCACGCAGAACGGTAACCAAGTACCGTGAACAGATGGGCATACCAGTAGCAAGATTGAGAAAATGAGAGATTGAGATATGAATCAGATGAAAAGACAGAAGCAAATCATCTTCACAGCACGCATCATCAGTATGCTGTTTACACCATTCTACCTGCCCTTAGTAGGACTGGTGGTGCTCTTTACATTCAGCTATCTTAACATGTTCTCGTGGGCCTACAAGATACAGGTGCTGCTTCTGACCTATCTTTTCACCATCCTGCTACCCACCCTGCTCATACACCTATACCGTCGTTATCAGGGATGGAACCTCATTGAGTTGGGACATCGTGAGCGTCGTATGGTGCCTTACATCGTCTCCATCGTCTGCTACTTTACCTGCATCTATGTGATGGAGCGTCTACACTTGCCTCATTTCATGAGTAGCATCATCGTTGCAGCCTTGCTGGTACAGATAGTCTGTGCACTAATCAATATCTGGTGGAAGATTTCAACACATACTGCAGCCATTGGTGGTGTGGGGGGATCCTTGTTTGCCTTTGCGTACTACTTAGGCTTTAACCCGGTATGGTGGCTCTGCCTGATATTTCTCGTTGCCGGTGTGCTGGGCAGTTGCAGAATGATTCTTCGCCAGCACAGCCTTTCCCAGGTCGTCATGGGATTTGGAGTAGGCTTTGTCTGCGCCGCTGTTGCTATCCTTTATTTGTAGATGAATGAATGACCAATCATTAAAGAAGAAAAATATATGAAGCCAATTGTCAGTATTATTATGGGTAGCACCTCGGACCTGCCCGTTATGGAAAAGGCCTGTCAGCTGCTCAACGAGTTGCAGATACCATTTGAAGTTAATGCCCTTTCAGCGCATCGTACTCCTGATGCTGTTGAGGCTTTTGCCCGCAGTGCTAAAGAGCGTGGGCTGAAAGTCATCATTGCAGCAGCAGGTATGGCAGCAGCCTTGCCTGGTGTCATCGCTGCTTCCACAACCCTGCCTGTTATTGGCGTACCCATCAAGGGCATGCTTGACGGACTGGATGCCATGCTCAGCATCATCCAGATGCCATCAGGTATTCCCGTTGCTACAGTAGGAATCAATGGCGCACAGAATGCCGCTATTCTGGCTGTTGAGATGCTGGCTCTCAGCGATGAGGCCATCGCAAAGCGTCTGGCAGACTATAAACAAGGTCTCAAAGCCAAAATAGAGAAGGCAAACAAGGATTTAGCAGAGGTAAAGTATGATTACAAGACGAATTAGTACTGTCGCTCATGTAGGCAACATCGAGATAGGAGGCGCGAATCCCATTCGCATCCAATCGATGGCAACTACCGATACCAACGATACGGAAGGCTGTGTAGCACAGGCTAAGCGTATCATTGACGCTGGTGGAGAGCTGGTACGTTTCACCACACAAGGCTCTCGCGAAGCAGAGAACATGAAGAGCATCTCTGCTCGCCTAAAGGCAGAAGGCTATCATCAGCCTTTGGTGGCTGACGTGCACTTTACTGCTCATGTGGCTGATGTTGCTGCACAATATTGTGAGAAAGTACGCATCAACCCTGGTAACTATGTTGACCCAGGACGCACCTTCAAGCATTTGGAATATACTGACGAGGAGTATGCTGCAGAGTTGCAGAAGATAGAGGCTAAGCTTATACCTTTTATTAATATATGTAAGCAGCACCATACTGCTGTGCGTATTGGTGTCAATCATGGTTCGCTCTCTGATCGCATCATGTCGCGCTATGGCGATACTCCTGCCGGCATCGTGGAGAGCTGCATGGAGTTCCTGCGCATCTTCATGCATGAACAGTTCAACGATGTGGTTATCAGCATCAAGGCATCCAATACAGTAGTCATGGTACAGTCAGTACGCTTACTGGTGAAGGCTATGGAGCAAGAGAACATGCACTATCCCCTACACTTAGGCGTAACGGAGGCAGGTGAAGGTGAGGATGGACGTATCAAGTCTGCAGTAGGCATTGGTGCGCTGCTGACAGAAGGCATTGGCGACACCATCCGCGTTTCGTTAAGTGAGGAGCCTGAATATGAGATTCCTGTGGCACGAAAGCTGGTTGACCTGATTCCTGAGTGTTCTCAGCTTCGTCAAAAGGCAGAGGCAAACATAAAAGAGGATGCCATTACACTTACACTCGATGCTCCTGACTGGGAAACGCTACAACTAAAGGCTGCAATGGCTGTCGGTGCCCTGCTTATTGATCGTAAAGCTACGAAACTGGTTATTCTCAATACCTCTTTCGAGGAAACACGCCTCGTTGAACTTGCTGACGCCATTCTCCAAGCTGCCCGCATCAAGTTCACCAAAACAGAATACATTTCCTGTCCTGGATGCGGTCGTACGCTGTACAACCTTCAAGAGACCATTGCCCGCATCAAGGAAGCCACCAAGCACCTAGTAGGTCTGAAGATAGGCATCATGGGCTGTATAGTCAATGGTCCTGGCGAGATGGCTGATGCAGATTATGGCTACGTTGGGGCTGGAAGAGGAAAGATTTCTCTCTACAAGCAGAAAGTTTGTGTAGAAAAGAATATACCTGAGGAGGAAGCTGTCGACAAACTGCTGGAGCTGATAAACAACGACCGCAAAGCCTAAAGTGCTTTTCGGTAACAGCGGTGCTTACGATGGATACGGGCCTCCAGATACTGCCATTGGGAGCGTACTCCCTCGTTTGACTCCATCTGTGGCATGGCTTCAGCATATTCAAAACCATAGCGCTGGAACCATTGTATCAGGTCATCAAAAATCAACGAGTTAGCACCCTTTGCTCTATATTCTGGCAATACACCTATTAATAATAGATCTACCACCTTGGTTTTATGCCATTTCAGAGTGCGTAGCAGATGCCACCAACCAAAGGGAAGCATACGTCCATCACGAGTTTTCCTCAAGGCAGAGGTAAAAGAAGGGAACGTTATGCCAAAACCTATCATCTTGTGCTCAGGTGTACTCCAGTCTTCGACACCTGTTACCAGATTTAAGTCCGCAATTTTGATATACTCATCCACCAACTGGTCTATCTGACGATCAGACAGTTGAGAATAGCCATACAAATCCTTATAAGTGGCATTGATAATATCGAAGATCTCTCGTCCCTTATTGCCTTTTAGCAATTCCTTACGGGTAAACTTACGCACCTGCAGTTGGTAGCGTTTACTAACCATTTGGGCAATCTTATGAAATTTGTCAGGCACCACCTCCGGCACCTTTACCTTATATTCCATATAGTCATTGTCCTTCTCGAAGCCATCCATCTGCTCAATGTGCTGCTGGTAATAAGGATAGTTGTAATTGATATACATTGTAGCATCTTCCTCGAAACCTTCAATGAGCATTCCTTCACGATCCATATCGGTAAAACCTAAAGGACCTGCTATCTCTGTCATACCACGCTCAAGTCCCCACTGTTCTACAGCATTCATCAGAGCTTTCGACACTTGAGGGTCGTCTACGAAATCAAACCAGCCGAAACGCACCTGCTTGCGTTGCCAGCGTTCATTGGCACGATGATTGACAATAGCAGCCACACGACCTACTGCCTTACCGTTCTTAAAAGCCATAAAGTAATCTGACTCGCAACACTCAAAGGCAGCATTACGGTCAGATCGTAGCGTATTCATCTCTTCCGAGAAGAGGAATGGTACTGCATATGGACAGTCACGATACATGTCATAATGGAATTGCACAAACTGCTCCAGCTCGCGCAAGCCTTCCATCCGCTTGATTTCGATACCATTCATCGTGTCATTCATACTGCAAAAGTACAAAAAAATTAGTAAACTCAAACAAAATCGTAACTTTTCTTTTGCTTTTAGCATACTAATTCGTACCTTTGCCATCATGAAAGAAAAAATCTTAGTCACAGGATCCAGCGGTTTTATAGGTTCATTTATCGTTGAGGAAGCATTAAACAGGGGATTTGATGTATGGGCTGCCATCAGAAGAAGCAGTTCCAAAGCGTTCCTAACTGACAAGCGTGTCCATTTCATAGAACTGGATCTGGGTTCAGAACAACGACTAAAGGAACAAATGAAGGATTGTATGTTTGACTACGTCATTCATGCAGCAGGAGTAACAAAATGTCTCAACAAGGAGGACTTCCGACGTATTAATACGGAAGGAACACAGCATTTAGTACGCGCATTGGTGGACTTGCAGATGCCTCTGAAACATTTTGTCTATATTAGTTCCTTGAGTATCATGGGAGCTATTCGGGAGGAACAGCCTTATACGGAAATCCTTGAGAGTGACACACCACAGCCTAACACCGCTTATGGAAAAAGTAAACTTGAGGCAGAACAATGGTTGGACAGCTTCAATGAGGAATTAAAAAAGCAAGGGAAAGAGTTCCCCTATACCATCTTGCGACCTACTGGGGTTTACGGTCCTCGTGAGCGAGACTATTTCATGATAGCTAAGAGCATCAAAGCGCATACGGACTTCGCTGTGGGTTTCAAGCAGCAGGATATTACTTTTGTTTATGTCGCAGATGTAGTGCAAGCGGTTTTCTTGGCCATGGAGAAAGGTAAAACAGGACGACGCTATTTTCTGTCAGATGGTGAGGTATACCAGTCGAGCACGTTTAGCAACCTCATCCGCCATGAACTGGACAACCCTTGGTGGATACGCATTACTGCTCCTTTGTGGCTGCTACGCATTATTACTTTCTGTGGTGAGTATGTAGGTCATCTGACTGGCAAAGTAACTGCACTAAACAACGACAAATATAATATTATGCGTCAGCGTAACTGGCGTTGTGACATCAACCCTGCACGTAAGGAGTTGGGCTACGAGCCAAAGGTTAAACTCGAAGAGGGGGTGCGTCGCAGCATTAAGTGGTATAAAGAGAACAAATGGCTATAGAAATAATAAAAAGGAATAATTTGAAGATAAAAGACTTATTCATATTGGAAAAGAAATCACAGCGCGGATTGCTGGCTGTGGAGTGGATAGCGATGGCCTACCTTTTGCTGACCCTTATTATGATGGCATGGCAATGGAATAAGTTGGTCAATGCAGAAGAAATGATAAAGGTACGCATGCAGATAGTGCTTATTACTTTGTCTGCTTGGGGCGTATATCGTTTAGTCCCCTGCCGCCTGACCATGTTCCTTCGTATTGGAATCCAGATGTTATTTCTCAGCTTGTGGTATCCTGACACCTATGAGCTCAACCGCACATTACCAAACTTTGACCATATCTTTGCTGAATTCGAGCAGACAGTATTTGGTTGTCAGCCTGCTCTACTCTTTTCACAAAAAATGCCTTGGGATTGGTTCTCCGAACTCATGTGCATGGGATATGTCAGCTACTTTCCGCTAATGAGCATCCTGTTACTCTATTATTTCATCAAACGTTATCAGGAATTCCATATGGCTGCCTTCGTAATGCTCAGCTCGTTCTTTATCTATTACGTTATTTTTATATTCTTGCCAGTTACCGGCCCACAGTTCTACTACTTGGCTGTAGGTACTGATCAGATTGCAGCTGGCATATTTCCCAATATAGGCGACTGGTTCCTTATCCATTCTGAACACATGACATCACCTGGGTATGCAGACGGATTATTTCATCACATACTCGACTCCGTACACAATGCAGGTGAACGTCCTACTGCAGCCTTCCCTAGCAGCCATGTTGGCATAACAACAATAGTGATTCTTTTATCCCTGCATACTCGTAGTCGTTGGCTAACATTATGCCTTTTACCTTTCTACATCATCATGTGCTTTGCCACAGTATATATCTATGCACATTATGCTGTTGATGCCATAGCAGGCCTCATAAGCGGTGCCACATTCTACTTCATACTTAAGAAAGTCTACACAACCTATATAAAGCCTAACAACTATTAATCACTCTTTATACAAAAACCGAAGTCCTCTCATCATTGCTGACGAAAGGACTTCTCTCATTTAATGAAAAGTGGCGGCCTCCTACTCTCCCGCATTGCATTGCAGTACCATCGGCGCAGGCGGGCTTAACTTCTCTGTTCGGAATGGGAAGAGGTGGGACCCCGCCGCAATAACCACCTGATAATAGGTTATTGAC
>JAFPWS010000089.1 GCA_017412705.1 Prevotella sp. | reverse complement strand
GTCTGTCTTCTTGAACATCGTCTTTCTGTCTGATTGATGATGTAAAGGTACGAAAAATATTCCAGAAATCGGCATAAAACAGAGACTATTTTAGTGCAAAAGCAAACAATTTTAATATGCCTGACTTTTTAAAGTGGGCTCATGATTCAAGTTTCGCATTTGCTCTGGCTACTTCAGTCTGTAGAACACGCCGATGGTGCCGTAGATGGGGTAGAGCGTCTGCTCTACGGTCTTGTAGCCGCCGGGGAAGACCCCCGTCAGACCCCAGCTCAGGTCGGCCGAAAAGCCCAGTCCCCCGCACACCTGCCAGTCGACGCCCACGCCAATGCCCAGCTGCACGCTGCGCATGTCGTCGGTCAGGTCGTAAACGGCCCACTCGCCCTCCTCGCTGCCCATCAGTATCTTGGCACCCGTCGGCGTGTCCTTGCGCAGGTAGCCGTCCGAGGCTGTGCCGCTGAACTCCTTGCCCAGCAGGAACGACACGTAGGGGCCGCCCTTCAGCATCACCCGCCGGCCCAGTGCCAGCGCGGCCTGTACGGGCACGGTGAGCATCCACTGCCTCACCTTCTGGTCGACACGGCCCGTGAAGAGTCCGGCCATCTGCTGGCCGCCCTTCGTCAGCTCCATGTAGTAGGCCTTGGTGGTCACCGCAGCCCTCATGCCTTTGTTCTCGAGACGCAGACCGGTCATGACGCCCCACCTGCGGCTGACGGGCAGCATGGCGTCGAAGCCCGCCGTCAGCGAGGGTGTCAGGGTGTAGCCCTCTATGCCGCGAATGGTCTCGGGCAGGGGCAGCGGAGTCGTAGCACCTATGCTGTAGCCTGCGCGGGCCTTCAGCTGCAGGCTGTCAGGCAGGGCGCCGGCTGCCGCGGCCGGCGCTGCTGTCAGCATGCACGCCACCGCCATTACTACTATCACTTGTCTTTTACCACTAAACATTTGGCTTAACTTCAGGGGCAAGGGGCAGGGGGCAAGGGGCAAGAGAATAGTCTTGCTGGCCGAAATGATGTTGCTTGTTTCACTCATATTTTTTATTTTATTTGTTCTTTTAGTGTTTACCAACATTTCTCTTGCCCCTTGCCCCTTGCCCCTTTTTAATGCCCCTTGCTACTTCTCGTACAACACCTCCACCTCGTCCACATACAGCGTGCTGCCGACAGCACCCTCGAAGCGTGCACCGTCTTTGCTCGACGAGAACACCAGGGCCAGGTTGCAGCCCATGTTGTCAAGAACGTCCTTGGGGGCACTCACCCCCTCGAAGAACATCTCCCACTGCGTCCACGTGTCGGTGGCGGGCAGCGACTTCACCTCGGCCACCCTGTAAACCTGCGGGTTGTCAAACAGCCTGTCGAAGTGTTCCACGGCATGGCCGTCTAGCACGTAGCTGTTCCCCGCGTCGTCGGTGTTGCGGTAGAGCACGGCATAGATGCAAGGCTCGTCCACACGGCCTTCCACCACCCTCATGCCCTGGTCGGTGAACCGCTCGCCGGGCTTGAACCTGTACCAGCCCGTGATGCGCACGGGCATCCTGTCCGTGGGTATGCCGAACAGCGTACACCTCAGGGCGTCACTCAGCACGTAGTCCACCAGGAACCTACCCAGGAAAAGGCTCCCCGTGGCTATGGGCTTGTTCATCATGGCCCCCAGCGCGCCAGCCGACTGCGTGTTCAGACAGACCCCCCTTCCCGCATAGCCGTCAGCCACCGAATAGGTGGGGAAGTCCTCTGGCGCGTCCCCCGTCACCAGCAGCGCGGCCCCCGCGTTGCCGCTGGCCCAGCAGTATTTCCTGCCGCCATCCTCCTCCGGCGCCTGCTCGTAGAACACGTGCATCCGTTTCGTCCCGCCCAGCAGCGTGCCCTCCGTCTGCGTCTCCACGTTTTCGAAGCTGAACCTCTCACCAGGCAGCGCCGCCTCGTGGAACGCCACCGTGTACCGACGCTGCCACTGGCCGTCCTGCGACGTCACCGTGTACGTCACTGGCCCCTTCGTGAAGTCCTGCGGCTCGCCGCTCGCCGGGCTGACGGTGGCACCGTCGGTAACCTTCAGCTGCAACGGCAGCGCTTTCGTCAGCGACAGCATCGACCGTACAGAGAACGTGATGTCCGTCTCCGCAGAGCCCACCACCCTCCTCATCTCCGTCGTCTGGTAGAAAAACCGTTCGTACTCCTCGCCTTCCACCCAGGCGCACTCTATGTCGCACTCCTTGCCCGCCGCCTCGTCCTTGATGCACGCCGCCATGCACCAGCAGCACAGCGCAATGACCCACAAACCATACCTTTTCATGTCAAATCGTCGTTTACCACCTTCTTCTGATGTTTCCTGCCCGCAAAGGTACGACTTTTTGCCACATACTTCACACTCCACAGCCCATGATTTCCACAGCTTAACATCTTTTCACAAAACAACTTTGGACTTTGAACTATGAACTTTTTCGTAACTTTGCACTCTGGTATAATGCTATTCTCAGAATGAAGACATATCCATTACTGCAATCACAATTAGGGGTGCTGCTACAAAGTATGCAGCACCCTGAATCCACGCAATACAATCTGCCCGTCTGCATCTTCATGCCCCTGCCGATGACCCGGAAGAGGGTAGTTTCTGTCGTGCAGAGGTTGGTTGACTCGGTTTCCGAGCTGCACACGCGCTTTGTGGTGGATGAGCAGGGCGAGATACGCCAGTGGAGCGACCTGTCGATGCAGATTCCCGTCGTCAGCCGCAACTGTACGGAGGCGGAGTTGCAGACGTATGTCCACGATGGCTTTATCCGTCCGTTCGACCTATTTGGCGACGAGCCGCTCTTCCGTACGGAAGTCGTTGAGACCGAAAAGAGCATTTGCCTGCTCGCTGACGGCCATCACGCCATCGTTGACGGCATGTCGTTTGCACCCATCCTGACAACAGCATTTGCAAAGATTGCAGAAGGAGGAAGTATAGAGCCTCAGCCGTATGGCATGTATCAGGCTGCCGAGGACGAGGTGGCTTCGTTCGGCACAGAGGCATACCAGCGCGCCAAGGTGTACTATGCCGATAAATTCGATGGGCACGAGATGGCGACGCTGAGCCATGCCAAGCCAGGAACCATCGGGCGGATGGGGCGCTGCGAGACCACCGTCAGCCGGTCTGTATGTGACGACTGGTGTCGTGAGCACAACGTAAGGCCCAGCTACCTTTTCCAGGCCGCTTTTGGCCACGTCATGTCGGTGCTCACCCGTGAGGAGCAGGTAGCCTTTGCCGTCGAGAACCATGGACGTAACGACCGTCGGCTACTGGGCTGTGTGGGTATGTTTGTCAAGACCATACCTATGCGCGTTCATGCCAATCCCGCCTTTCGGGTTATTGATTTCATCAGGAGCCAGCGCGAGGAGGTTAAGGATGCTATCCGCCATACCGGCTACCCCTTCACCCATTTCTGTTCTGACTTGGATATGAAGCCTGGTGTCATGTTCAATTTCATGGCGCTGCATGGCATGGAGGAGCGAGTGCGGTTCAATGGTGTCAGTTTTCGTGTGGTGCAGCCTGTTCGCGACGAGATTGATTCTGACCTCAGTGTCATCATCTTCATGAAAGGCGACGATTACGAGATACGCGTGGAGTCGAGCCTGGTCATGAACGACGAGGCGACGCTCCGAATGGTGGCCGATAGTCTCAAAGAAGCCGTCATCAACATGATGGCTCATTCGGAGCTGACGCTCGGAGAACTTGACATCGTCAGTACTGACGAGCGCAATGCCCTCATGGCATTAGGCAGCGGCAAGCACCTTGACATCGACCCGCAGATGACTTTTGTGAAGGCTTTTGAGCAGTGTGCCTGCAAACACCCAGACAACATTGCCGTCGTCGACTCTGAAAGCAGTCTGACCTATGGTGAGCTGTCGCGCCGTTCCGACATACTGGCACAGCGGCTGATAGACCGCGGTGTTTGTCCCGGCGATTTTGTGGGCGTGGAGTCAGGCCGTACCACCAGCTTCCCCTTGACCGTCATCGCCATCCACAAGGCTGGCGCCGCCTATGTGCCCATCGACTTGGAATACCCAGAGGAGCGACAGCAATATATGGTCGATGACAGTCAGGCGAAACTGGTCGTCGACAGCCAGTTCATAGCTGAAACAGACTTCAGCCAGGACGCAACCCCCATAGACTTGAGTACCGCCGACGATCTGGCATACATGATCTACACGTCGGGTTCTACCGGCAAGCCCAAAGGTGCCATGCTCCATCAGGCTGGATTGTGGAACTTTATCAATGAGTCTACCTGAAAAAGTGGTGTTTAAAATTGTTTCAAAATAATCTCTGATTTATGCCGATTTCTGGAATATTTTTCGTACCTTTACATCATCAATCAGACAGAAAGACGATGTTCAAGAAGACAGCCCCGAATCCCCAGCTGGACATGTTCACTGCACCCGTGATGCAGTTGGGCAGCCGTGCCTCCAAGAAGTATTCCGACCCAAACGCATGGCACAATCAGTTCCATAGCCTCGTGACTACGAAGATAGACGAGGATACATTCAAGCCTCTGTTTCCCGAGGGTAAGAAGAGCGGGCGTCCCAACGCCTCTATCCGTGTGCTTGTAAGCATGTCGGTACTGAAGGAGGGCTTCGGTTGCAGCGACGAGGACTTGTTCGAGAAGTGCGAGTTCGACTTACTGACGCGCAAGGCTCTGGGTCTTGAACTCCTGACG
>JAFPWS010000035.1 GCA_017412705.1 Prevotella sp. | reverse complement strand
TGACCTGCAGTATCTTAAAGATGTGCAGTGGGAGTACAGCGACTGCATGATACTTGGAGACAAGGGCTACCTGAGTGCTCCCATACAGTTGGATTTGTTTGAAACCGCAAACATTACACTTGATGTCCCATACAGGCTGAATCAGAAGAACTGGACTCCACCGACATGGGCATACAAACGCTTCAGAAAGAGAATCGAGACAGTCTTTTCTCAACTGAATGACCACCTCATGATGATACGCAACTATGCCAAGAAGCCAAGCGGCCTCTTTGCCAGAATGGAAGCCAAGGTGGCTGCCTTCACCGTGTTGCAGTATATCAATCTTCTTAATCATAAGCCCATAGGGCAAGTTAAGTATGCATTATTTTAATTCAACCAACAGGTATCTATGCATTATTGGTACATTACGCGTAATATCTGCCTCCATACAAGGATAATGGGGTAATTTCGCAGCCGTGAAGATACGCTTCACCAAAGGATATTCACTAAAATATAATAATGTATATGAGTAACATTTGTAAGACCGTGACTCTCCGCACACGGAAAATCAAAGGCGGAGAACAACTTTCGTACTACCTGGACTACTATCCAGGCTATCGTGTCCGGAGGCTTGGACCAACCGCTCTACCCTAACACAAAAGTCCCTCTACCCTAACACAAAAGGGTGTATAGTGTTAGGGTAGAGGGACTTTACGATGAAATACTTAGAAACGCACGCCGATGAAGGCACGGGCCCGCCACTTGTTCTGGTTGACAACCACATTCTTGTCGTCGAAAACGGAATTGTTCATGACAAGAGTGGCACCAGCGAAGTAGCGCATGGAGAAATTATAGACGACAGCAAGCCGTTCATTAAAAATCACGTTGAAGCGAATATTTTGAGCCTCTTTATTCTCGCCGTTCACAATCATCTTATTGTGATTATAGACCACAACAGTTGGCAGCAGCGAAGCGTGGAGCAGCCATTTTCGACCCAGCACGAGGTTATAGCCGTAGCCACCACCGAGACCTATATGTCCGAACTCGATAGTTATCTCTGGAGCATCGGGAGACCTCTGTTTTAACTCATCATTGGTTTTGATACTACCACCCTGATAGCTGATACCGAGCAGCCATGAGCCCGCTGAGCGACGCTGAATATAACTCTGCGTGAACGCAGCAGGATAGGAGAAGCGGCGATGATTGAAGGTGTAGTAGCCTACTAAGTTCAGTACCTTCAGCGTCGCTTCGCCCGACTCAAGCCTTTTGTCCCCCCTGTCACCATAAATATCACCCGACAGCGATTCTGACCGCTGGTAGCTCAGATCGAGACTAAAGCGTCTGCCATAATAGTTGAGATTCAGCTCATAGTCCTTATAGACGCCACTCCACTTGGCTGGATTGATGGCTATGGCGGCTCCTATTCCCCGATAGGAGGCAGCCAGAGAGAACGTGGTCTTATGGCTGGTGCTGAGATCCGTTTTCGAGTAGATGCCATTGACAGTTCCCTTGGCATGGAACGTGTTGCCCGTCTGGTTCATCCTCACCTTCAGCGTCAGGCCTTTGCCTTCCGGGCGCATCACATAGGCTGAGTCATACTTTGAGTTAAAATAACGGGTTCCGAGTTTGTCGGATACACGCTTCCATATGCTCTCTTTCCGAACGATGGTATCGCCAGGAGCCACTGCCTGCGCAACACTATCGGACAACAGTTGGGGACAGACGTATGTGTCTGCCCCTACTGTTACCGACTCAACCATGATGGCTGAGATAAAAATGATAAGTCTCCTAAACATTTTAATTGGTATAGAACTTTGCACCGATGGAGAGCCCGATGATGTCTTTCAGCTTTACATCGCTACTCTGGAACATGGAGCGGACATAGAGGTCGCACGTGCTGAACTCATAGAACAGTGCGATACGACTATGTCTTCTGCGTTTGCTCTCAGGTATCTTGAACTCGATGCGCTCGCCTAATGCAAGGTTCAGACGGAACTTGGTTGACATGAACTGATAATAGTCGTCGGGATAACGGCCTGGCTGGCTCTTCCAGAACTCATGTCCATAGACGGTGTTGAGATAGAGGCTGGCGGTCAGCGGGCAGAACCTCCAACGGTCTTCGGGTATCTTTCCAATGATCTTCGAGAGGTCAATCTTCCATGGGATGTAGTTACCCTTCAGGGTCGTTGTCACCTTAGGACGCGAGGAATCATGCTTAGGGATGAAACCTACCAGCAACTCCGTCTCCCACTTCCTGCTCTTGCCATAACTCCAGCCGATACCTGCCGACAGGGTACCCATGTTACCGGCATTCTGGATGACGAAATGGGTAGGTATCAGCGACAACCAGGCATTCTGCTTGCGCTCAAGCCGCCGTTCAAACTTACTCTGCTGTATATCGAGGCTATCGCCAGCCATGACATGCAATGTACATGTCAGCATTGCCATACTAATAACGAATCTGTTCAATTTCATAACCCTTCTCAAATTTTGGTGATATAGTCATTATACGATAGTTCCGGTGACTGGCACAGTCGATGGCATAGAACATCAGGCCGTCACCATAGATGTCGGAGACAGTGTCGTTGTGGTCGTGCCCGTAGATGCAGCACATGAGGCCTGGAGCGAAATCAAGATAGCGGCGGAATGCCTTGCAGACATTGTTGTTGAACTGGTCGCTGTATGGTGCGGCATGCATCACGATGACAGTACGGTCGAACTTGTCGGTATCCTTCGTAAACTGCTCCTCCATGAAATCGAAGTTGGGTACTGAGGCCAGGTAGTCGTATTCTACAGCATTGGTGTTCAGGCAAATGAACTTGACGCGGCCTGCAATAAACGAGAAGTCGCAGGCGCCATACATCACCTCATAAGTCTGGTTGCCAGTGCCGAGGAAGTCGTGGTTGCCAATCAATGCCACAAACGGACAGTTCAGGCCCATCAGTACGTCGCGCGACCACTCGTATTCCTTCTCTGTAGCGGTATCTGTCAGATCGCCACAGTGTACCACGAAGTCGACGTTCTTACGATTCACATCTTCCACTTGATCGCGTGCATCGCCAATCCACAGGTGGGTGTCGCTGATAAACGCGATGCGAAGTTCTTCCTTGTTGGCAAACTCTTTCTCGATGATTGCCATCTGCTTGGCATTGATGCCTGTTTCTCCCTTGATGTTCACATCGTAGGGATGTGTCTCGAAACCGCTACACGACAAAAGCAGATGGACGAGGAATCCCCCAACTATCGCTAGGGCTATTTTTCCTGTTGATTTAAATAATTCTACTTTCATAATCTTCATTATTCTATGATCTTTACTATTTCTTTATCCTTGATAATCTGCAGAGAGTCGCAGAGCGAATGGCGGTAAACCTCATAGGCAGCCAGCGTGAGCGTGTCGCCTGATATGCGGACCGTCTGATAGAAACGACTTGACGCAATGGTCTTATCATAACGGTCATTATCATAGATGTCGTAGTTCTTGGGCGAACAGTGGCTGATGGTATAGACGGGCGTAATAGCCTTTCCGTCTTCATGAGCCGTCATACGGGCATAGGCATGTTCGTGGGCCTGTAGCACCAGATCGACACCATAGGACTCAAACAATCCGTTGAACACCCATCGCTGAATCAGGTTACGACTCCTGCTCCTGATGGAAAAGAGCGGATGATGGAGCACCACTATCTTCCAGCGGGCACGGCTCTGTTCCAATTGCACCTTCAGCCAATCGCGCTGGGTCAACAGGTAAGGCAACTCACGATTACTGTCGAGCAGAAAGAACTGCACAGGGCCATAGGTGAGCGTATAGACCTGATTGTCGGCAATCTTGGAATCCAGGAAATAGGAGAAAGTCAGCGGGAAGCGACGCTCCAGCCACTGGAAGACTCCTTTCCGATAATCGTGGTTACCCGTGACTACCAACAGCGGCATGGTTTGCGTCACACTGTCGATATCACGGAAAGCTTCATCCCAACAACTCTGTCTTGGACCATCTGCCAGATCCCCGCCACAGACCAGGAACTCACTTCCAGGGTGACGACTCAGAGCTTCACACAGGTAACGATTGGTCTCGCCACCAATGGAATCCTGTACATCGCCGACATAAAGGAACGACGCTTGATCTGCAGCGTCATGTTGCGTATGAAACTGGTACCAAGGAGAGGCCTTAGCATCTGTGACAACGCGATAGGCATAGTAGGTACCTGCCTGAAGCGAACGCAGACGGGCCACATAATAGGCAGCCTGACCGCCACGGGAGCGGAACACCTCACCCTGGGCCTCCACACGGATCGTGTCGCTGTCAGCCAGACAGACGAGTTCAAGCCAAGAGGGCCGAACCACACTGTCTGCCTGCCAACTGACATTGCGTGACAGAGGATGGGTATCACCAAAGGTGAGCAGCACATGCGAGGGAGTCAGAGACGGGACATAAGCCTCCTCATCCTCTTCCACAAACCATGTATGCCAGCGTGAGGCAACCCAAAGGGCCAACACGATGAAGGCCCCCACTCCGATCTTTTTCATTATTATTTCTTTTCCGTGAACGCCTTGATACGGTCGGCGACGTTCTGCTTGAAGTTGTTGAAGAAGAGGCCGTAGTCGTGGAGGTGATAGCTCTTGGGACCGAACATCTGGGTTTCGACGGCGGGTTTGTTACAACTCTTGCACGAGGCAAAAGACATGGCTACCAGCATCACTGATGCCAAAAATAAAAGATAATTTTGCTTCTTCATAATTCTTAATTCTTAACTCTTAATTCTTAACTACTTCTGTCCTGTAGCCTGGCGGTATTCCAGAATCTTGGTCTGCATGGTGGCGTAGGCATCGGTGTAGCGGTCGCAGGCCGCCTGATACTGTTGTTCTGCCAGCAAGAGGTCGCTCATCTTGGTGGTGCCCACACGATAGTAGTCTTTGTTCAGTCGCAGGTTCTCCTCTGCCTGTGCGATGGCACTGTGGGCAATAACCAGTTTCTTGTGACTCGTCTCCACGGCAGCCCAAGCACTGTTCATGCGGATGACGAGTTTCTGGCTGTTGTCTTCCAACTGCTCACGGGCGTCGTCAAGAGCCAGTTTCTGCTTCTTGACGGCATGCGAGCCGCCCCACCAACCGCTGATGGGTATCTGGACGGCAGCAAAGAGCATACCACTGCCACGGCCATTGTCGACAAAGAAATTGTTCCAGCTGTAGCTGGCACCGACGCCAGCTTTAGGCAGGTTATGTCCTACTTTCATCTTGTGCTGCAGGCGCTGAACCTCCACATTCTTTTCCAACAGGCGATACTCCGGTGTGGCATTCAAGGCTGACAGATGATCCTGGCGCAGACTGGCAGGCAAAACGGGAGTATCTGCCTTACCCATATTGCTTAGTTCGGCAGGTACACTGACGTCTATGACCTCATTAGTCTTGCCGACGTGCTGTGCCAGCAGCTGGCTGACGGTAGTTAGTCCGTTCTCAGCCTCCAGTTGAGCACTTTCCACTTCTCCCTTGCGTAGCTGAACTTGCAGTAGGTCGTTGCGGTTGACTGCTCCTACGCGTACCTTATTGTTAACGTCTTTCTCCAGTTCCTCAAGCATCTGATGGATGGTGCCAAGTGTATGCAGTTTCTCCTTGATTGACACCATCTGCCAGTAGTATTGCTCTGTGGTCAGTTCCACCTGGTCTTCCGAGGCCTCGAGCTTAATCTCACTGGCTTCTACCCCAGCCTTTGCCAGCTTGTTGCCGTTGACAATCTGTCCGCCCATGAATACCGGCTGAATAGCACTGACAGAGCCGAACACGCCATTCTTCATAAAGGCGATATTGGTGGGCCACGCAGCACTGACGCCAGCTGGAAGCAGATTTGCTAACCCATCAGGCAAGCTGAGGTCGGCCTCTAAGAGGTACTTATTCATGGTGACGCCTGCCCCCACTGCTGAGACGGTAGGGAAATACTTAGTGAAGGCCTCATTCTTCAGTTCCTTCGACTGCTGGATGGCGTTACGGGCAGAACGGAGGTTAAAATTGTTCTCTACAGCCAACTGCTTCAGCTGGTCGAGGGTATAGGTCTGCTGGGCTGCGGCCGAACCGCAGCAAGCCAGACCTACTATGAAGGAAAATACTTTTTTCATTTGTTATCTTTTAAATTCATCATGCTTATTTCTTACCTCTTATTTCTCACTCCTTCCCATCACTTTCCAGTAAGCGACAGGCATCACGGTCAGGATGAAGAACATCGTAATCAGCGTACCATAACAGATGACGGCACCCATAGGCACCCAAAGTGCGCTGCCGCCAAGAATCATAGGAACCACACCCATAGAGGCTGCAGCCGATGTCAGGAAGATAGGACGCATACGGCGCTCTGCTGCCACATGGATAGCATCCTTGAGCGAGAGTTTCTCCAGCTCTTTCACCTCTGCCGCATAGTCGAAGAGGATGACGCCGTTTCGTACCAGGATACCCATGAGCGAGACGAAGCCCAAGACACTGGTCATTGAGAACTCAACACCTTGAATAACCAGACCGACAGCCATACCAAACACGCAGAGCGTGAGGCAGACCATGATGAGCAGGGCCTCGCTAACCTTCTTGAAGTGCCACAGCAGCACGAAGAAGATAATCATGACAGACATGATGAGGGCGCCGGCAATCTGGGGACCGGTCTCGTTGTCGGCCTCATACTGTCCACCGTACTCTATCTGCATACCCTCGGGGGTCTTGAAGTCGGCCAGGCGCTCCATGACCTTCTTGGTCACGATACCATCGTTCTCTCCGCGGGCCACTTCGGCCATCACCGTGACGGTACGCAGACCGTTACGATGGCAGATCTGTCCATACTGCCAGTTGGGAACGACTTCGGCGAACTGGCGCAGAGGGATGCTAGGCATGAAACTACCGCTCGAAGCCACACTCTTCAATTCTTCGATATTAGTGGGGAGTGCGGCAGAGATACCAATAGGAATCAGTTCGTCCATCACATCCTGCTTCGTAGCCTGATCGGCATTCTCGGTTTTCATCTTCACGTTAATGTCGTAGTCACCCTCCCAGGCCGTGCTGACTGTGAGACCATCGCCATAGCGGAAGGCCATCTGCAGTTCTACATCCTCATTCGTGATACCCAGTCGGCTGGCCTTCTCGTCATCAATCTTGATACGGGTGGTAGCCAACGGCTCCAGCATATTGCTGCGTACGAGCATCAGCTCAGGCATCTGGCGCAGTATCTGGACAATGCTGTCGGAATAGGTTTTCAGTTCACTGAGGTTATTGCTCTTCAAACGCACCTCGATGGGCACAGCACAACTGCTGAAACTCAGTTGTTTGATCTTCACGTATGCCTCTGGGAACATCTTACTGTATTTCTCCGTACACTCATTGATCAACTGTACGGTGGCTTCATTGCTCGTGGTATTGACGATGAACTGCGCATAACTCTCATCAGCAAACTGTGGAGCATATGATGTATGGAATCTAGGCGACGCACAGCCCTTGAAGGATGCGATACCCACGACACGCTCGTCCTTGCTGATCATGTGTTCCAGCGAGTCGGCCACTGCTGTGGTACGCTCGATAGTGGTGCCGAGAGGCAAGTAGATCTCTACGGCAAACTGGTCACGGTCGGCAATAGGCATCATCTTCTGAGGTATCTTGAGGAACATCAGGCAACCGATGACGAAGCCGCCAGCACCGATGGCGATAGTTGCCCACGGATGACGGAAGCACCAGGCCAGCAGGATCCTGTAATACTTGTCCATCACGTCGAGCAAGTTGAAGGGCTTCTTGCCGTTCTTCGGCTTAGCAGCCTCGATGGGCTTGGTGATGAAGAAATACTGCAGGATGGGCAGCAGTGTCTGTGCGATAATCATCGATATGAAGAGCACGATACTGATGGCCCAGGGGAAAGAGAGCAGAAAGTCGTGGAACTGGCCTGTCATCACAATGAGGAAGGGGAAGAACGTCACTGAGATACACAACGTAGCGGTGAAGATCGACTTCAGGAAGTGGACAGTGGCATCGATACTGGCCTGTAGGCGCGGTTTGCCCTCGGCCATCATCTCCATATAAGAGTCGATGATCACAATAGAGTCATCGACAATCATTCCCAAGGTCACAATCAATGCCGCCAGCGTCACGGTGTTCAGTTCGATGCCGAACATATAGAAAGTGCCCAACGAGATAAAGATGGTGATAGGCATGGTACCTGCTGCCACCATCGCCACTCGTACAGGCATGATGAGGATAACCACCAAAATCACCGTTGTGATGGCTATCAGCAACTCGTGAAGGAAGTTCTCAATCGAGTCGTCAACAACCTTCTTCTGGTCGGTGATGGTTGTCAGCTTGACGTCGTTGGGAAGGTCCTGTTTGATGTTCGCCAGCTTCTCGTTGATCTCTGCGCCCATCTTCGATACGTCCTGTCCCTTCTTGATTTCCACCGACAAGAGCAGGCACTTTGTGCCGTTGCTGGTGATGAAGGAGGTCTTCTTAGGATATTCACGCTTGACGGTCGCCACATCCTTCAGTCGCACGTTGTTGCCATGACCGTCTGTATAGATCAAGGTGTTCTCTATATCGTAGATCTTGTTGAGAGCATGATCCACGTAGATAGGCGACTTGTAGTCATTGTTCTTCACGCGGCCGGCAGTTGTTACAAAACCTTTGCCTCTCAGTATCTGGGCAATCGCCAGGTAGTTGATGCCATAGTGCGACAGCTTGTCACTGTTAAGATAGATACTGATCTGATCGTGCTGCAGTCCGAAGACGCTCATCTTACCCACGCTTTTAATCATGCGCAGCGAGTCGATGAGGGTGTTCATGTAGTCATTCAGTTCACGATAGGTCTTATCCTTCGACTCCATAGCCAACAGCAGGGCCGAGGTATCACCGAAGTCATCGTTCACCACAATGGCTAAGACACCACTTGGCAATTTAGATTGGAAGCCTTGCACACCGTGCTTGAACTTCGACCAGAACTCATCCTTGTTCGTCAGGTCGTCGTTCAGCTCCACCTGAATGATACACATTCCGTCTTTCGAATAAGAGACGGTCTTCTCTTTCTTTACCTCACGATATTGAAAAATGTATTTCTCGAGCGGTTTGGTCACCTGTTCCTCCATCTCCTGTGCAGTCACACCAGGATAGACGGCAACTACGATACCCTGACGGATCGTGAAGTCTGGGAACTCATTCTTATTGATATTCGACAAACCATAGATACCCAGAGCCACTAAACAGCTCACGAGCAATATGATGATCTGCCGGTAGTGCATCGACCACTCCTGCAGACTCATTTTCGTTTCTTTATTCTCTTCCATAATAGCGGTAGCAAATTATTCACTTTTCACTATTACTTTACGATCTCAACGCTCATGCCGTTGCTCACCTTCTGCTGGCCAGAGACGATGAGCTGGTCGCCAGCAGAGAGTCCTCCACTGACCTGTGCACCCTGAGCAGTCTCACCGCTGATGGTAATCTCACGTTTCACGGCCTTTCCGCTGTTGACTACCCAGACGAAGGTCTTGTTGTCGCCGTCGAGCTGTACCAGATTGGCGGGGACAAACACACCCATCGTGCCCTGCATGTAGTTGGTGAATGCCTGACAGATCATGCCTGGCAACAGCTGACCGTCACTATTCTGAATGGTAGCCTTCACCTCGTAGGTGCGTGAACGGGGATCAGCACTCACACCACGTTCTGTCACACGACCAGAGAACTCGCGATTGCCCAGTGCAGGAACGACTATCTTCATCGATGAGCCCTTGGCAATGCGCTGAACATCGTTCTCTGGCACAGAGATCTTTACCTTCACATTACCAATGTTGACCAACTTCACGACCGACATACCTGGTACGGCATTTTGGCCTATCTCAGCATCCTTTGAGGCGATATAGCCGCTGAAAGGAGCATGGAGTTTTGTGTCAGCCAATGATTTCTTAGCCATGGCCTCCGATGCTTTCGACGATTTCAGCTGGTTCTCAATCTGGATCCACTGCATGTCGGGCAGCGACCCTAAGTCGTGCAGCTCCTTCATGCGGTTGTAAGTGTCCTGAATCTGCTCAAGCGAAGTCTTGGCAATGGTATAGGCATTCTGCAGTGTGGTGGGATCGAGTTCGGCTATCAGCTGTCCAGCGCCAACGGTCTGTCCTGCACTGACATAGATTTTCTTGATAGTACCCGATACAGGAAACGACAACGAGGTGCCGCTCGACTCTTCAATCGTGCCAGAGAAGCCCTGCTCACCATTGACAGCTTCCGATTGGATCTGTTGAACCTTCACTCTGACCGTCTGCTCTTGAGCGGCCTGTTTTTTCTCACCGCAACTACATAGTGCTACAAGCACCATCATAGTCAAAATTGTACGAATGATTTTCATTTTTTTATCGTTGATGATTATTGATTATTTCTTTTGTGATATTTATTACGATATGCTAACGGCGTCATGCCGGCATGCTCCTTGAAATACTTGCCGAAGAACGAAGGGTTGGGGAAATTCAGGTCGTTGGAAATTTCCTGTATCGTCATGTCGGTGAAGCGCAGTCGGTGCTCAATGGCTTTCATCGTGAAAAGCTGTATGATGGTACTCGGCCGGCAATTCATCGTTTCCTTAAGGATGGTCGAAAGATATTTGGGCGTGATGTTGAGTTGGCTGGCAAATTCCTCCACCCTGCGGATACGTCCATCGCTCTGTTCTGCCATGCACATAAACTTGTCGGCCAGCCGTCTGCGGTGGATGCTGGAAGAAGTGCCCTCCTGAAAATCCTGCTCTACACCATTGGCACTTAGCACCTCCTTCTTCACCGCCTCACGACGCATCATTGACAGCATTTCCAGCATTATCGTACCCACAAGCGACCTTACTATGTCAGGATAGAGAATCGCAGAACGATCCTTCATGCGGTGGAACAACAGCTGGAAGTAGCCATCAATCAGGCTCATGTCATCATCCGTGAGGTGCACTTTCGGGTGTTGTTTCAGATAAACCATGTCCATAAAATCTGTATTGCTATAGATATTCACGTTCCATATTTCACTGCGTGTGAACCATATCTGACGGCAATTGAAATCAGACGAAGCCATGAGGTTGCTGATAATATTATGCGTCATATAAAGAAACAGGTCGTTCTTCTCCATCGTGTACTTCACACCGTCGTATTCGAAGTGCGCCCGGCCACCTGTACAGATCAGGCCGACTCTGTGCTCCTCTGTATAGAATTTACCGCTGGGTATGCATCCCCAGTCGATGTTCTCTATCACTACAAAATCGTCACTTTCATCTATCCGATAAGTGCCCTCCCCATGTCGAGGCGTGAGTTTCTTAATCTCCATTCTGTCCTTTATTTACTTTCTGGGGTGCAAAGTTCGATAAAAACAATCTATTTTCGCTGTTCGAAATATAACCGAATATGTTCTGTTACGTTTTACATCTTTTAAAAGACAGAAATCGATAACTAAAAAAGAAAAAAAGGACACGAGCCGTTGCTGGAAACGACCTGTCCTATTTCAGTTTTGTCGCCAATATGTTTTTATTTCCTGATTCTGAAGGCCAGCATCGTGAGGTCGTCACTCTGCTCAGTGTCGCCGACAAACTGGTGGACAGCGGCGGTCATCGTTTCAATCAGCTCCTGGGGAGATCCCTCAAAGGTTGCGATGACCTCATCGACACGCTCCATTCCGAAAAGATCACGGCTACTATTCTCGGCCTCCGTCAGTCCGTCGGTATAAAGGAAAAGAATTTTGCCTGGGGCTATCATCGCTTCTTGCTCCGAGTATTTCATGTCTGGATTGAGACCAACGGGGAGATTGGGATCACATGGAAGGTGTTCGGCTTGGACGTATGGCGCATCGTGACCGGCATTACAGTAGCGCAGCCGGCCCGTCTGCAAGTCGAGCACACCCACGAAGAGCGTGACGAACATACACTGCTCATTCCCATCGCAGATATTCACGTTCATCGTTTCCACAATATGACTCGGCTTGTCAGTATGGGCTGCAATGTTGCGGAAAAGCGTCCGGCTGACGGCCATGACCAGTGAGGCAGGTACGCCCTTGCCCGACACGTCACCGATGCAGAAGTACAGACTATCATCGCGTATGAAGAAATCATAGAGGTCACCGCCAACAGCCTTGGCAGGTGTCAGCGAGGCATAGAGGTCCAAGTCCTTGCGATCAGGAAAAGCGGGGAACGTCTTCGGTATCATCGACATCTGGATGGTATGTGCCACATTTAGCTCACTCATCATGGCAGCCTTGGTGGCGCTCAGTGCCTTTTGTTCCTCCAAATACTCCTTCAGCGACTGCTGCATGGTGCCGAACGAGTCGCGCAACTGAGCCACTTCATCGTTGTGCTTGAACGTGGGCAATGGCGCGTCGAAGTTACCCTTAGCTACTTCTTGAGCCGACTCCGACAAGAATCCCAGCGGCTTTGTGGCGCGGCGGATGCTGCGGGTCGTAAAGAAGAAGATAACAAGACAGCCGATGCCCATGCAGAAGACGATGATAACGGCAAGCACCCAACCCCATGCAAACACAAGGTCACGATGCTGAAACACAACCAACGTCCAACCCGTAGCACCCAACTGCTTGGCATTGATATAGTAAGGAGTGTGCTTCAGGTCCTTCATGTCAAGTTCACGATCCACTACCTCTTGTTCGCCCTTGAGCATACTGATGTCGAGGGAGTCGGAACCGGTAATTCTGTTGCCCTTGCTGTCGATAATCTGAATGGAGAAATAGATTTCACCGTCTTCACCAATGTCTTCTTGAGCGTCGACCATGAATTCCTTCCTGACATTTCTCATCGCTTCGTCGATAATTACATCAAGCAAATCAAGACTCAGGTCAACGCCATAGACGCCGACTTTGCGACCCTGACAATCGAAGACGGGTATGACATAACTGCAGAACATACCGCTATTGACGGTATCATCGTAATACAAGTCTGTCAAGTAGCCATCATCGTCACGTTCTAAGGATAAACCTCGCTGATACCATGCTCCATTGAAATAGTCGTGCTGTGGGGAGCCTATCTGCCGGCAATCAACGTGCGTACTGTCAGCATAGTAGGCGTAGGCTTCGAACCATCGGCCTTGACCTTTGAAATAATCAGGTTCAAAGGCAACAAAACATCCTGCCAGGCGCTTGTTGATCTTCATAATCCTCTCCAACGCGTCGAATACATGCTCAGGACTGTCCATGTTGGCTTCAACATCGCTACGGTTATTAAATGTAACAGTCTTCGCCAATTGGAGCATCGTTTCAACATTGTCGGCAATACCGTCGGTCACGTATTGTCCGCGCATACTGCCGTTACCGAGTGAGAGCACAAAGACAAACGCAACGATGACTCCAACGATGAGCACATTGAAGAACGACATAATTCCAATGACACGCCAAGTGATGCGACGCGACAACTTCCTCTTTTTCATATTACCTTTTCAATAGTCAATACATTCTTATGATTCTCATAGACATAGCGCACATCATCCATCTTACGACGGAGGAGGAAGATGCCAAGCCCGCCCAAGCGACGCTGCTTCCACGACAACGTTGTGTGAGGCTCTTTCTGCTCCAGGGGGTTGAAAGGCACGCCGCCGTCCTCGAAACGGATGGTGATGCAGTCGGTCTTCTGGATGTCCACATCCAAGAAGCCCTCGGCACCTTCTGGATAGGCATACGTCGTCACATTCATGACAATCTCTTCGCAAGCCAGCCGCAGCGCCAAGGTCTCTTTTAGATTGCAGGAAGCGACCTCGGGCGACTTCAGGATGGCCGTAAGTATCTCGCGGGCCTGTCCTTTGATGGATTGGAAATGCAGTTTACTCAAACCTCTTTACTTTTTTACCTTTTTCCTTTTTTACCTTTCCCAACAAGGATGATGATAGAACGTGGACCCACCAGAACCTCGTGCTGGTTCTCGGTGAGCGGTTCCTTTCCAGAATCAAAGATGTCATCGGGTGACGGCATGCCGGTATTGGCAAACACGTGCCAAGCCATACCATCTGGCAGTTGAGGCGGTTCGAAGCCGTGCATCTCCCAGTGCATGTTCATGGCCACATAGATGAAGTCATCAGGTACACCGTCGGTCTTAGCATATTGCCCGTTCAGCATGAATGCTACTGTGAGATTGTTGTGGTCGCTTTCGGGCTGCCAGGCCTTCACCCCATGCCACGAGAAGTCTGGATAGCCAAGGCCCTGATAGTCTTGATGGCGGAGGTGATCCTCGTAGCGAAGCACTTTATGCTGACGGCGGAATTTGATGATATGCTTGAAGTAGCGGAAGATGTCGGCGTTCTTCTCTAAATTGTTCCAGTCGAGCCAGGCAATCTCATTATCCTGGCAATAGGCGTTGTTGTTGCCCTGCTGGGAGTTGCCCATCTCGTCGCCCGACAACACCATGGGGATACCCTGGCTCACCATGAGCATCGTGATGGCGTTCTTCACTTGTCGGTGACGCAGACTGTTGATTTCAGGATCATCCGTTTCACCTTCACAGCCGCAGTTCCAGCTGTTATTGTGGTTCTCGCCGTCGCAGTTGTCCTCGCCGTTAGCCTCATTGTGCTTGCTGTTATACGACACGAGGTCCATCATCGTGAAGCCATCGTGCGCTGTGATGAAGTTCACGCTGGCCTTGATGCCGCGCCCCTGTGAGGCATAGAGGTCTGGCGAGCCGATGATGCGCTCCTTCACGTCGGAAAGCACCTGTTCGTCGCTCTTCAGAAAACGGCGCATACTATCACGGAACCGGCCGTTCCACTCAGCCCAGCGTCCCCACGACGGGAACGAGCCCACCTGATAGAGTCCGCCTGCATCCCAGGCCTCGGCGATGAGTTTCGTCTTGCCAAGGATGGGGTCGTGGGCCAACGATTCAAGCAGTGGTGGATTGGACATGGGATGGCCGTTCTGGTCGCGTCCGAGGATGGCAGCAAGGTCGAAGCGGAAGCCGTCGATATGGTAGTCGGTCACCCAGTAGCGCAGACTCTCCACAATCATGTCACGCACATTGGGGTTGTTGCAGTTCAGGGTATTACCGCAGCCGCTGAAATTATAGTAATAGCCCTCAGGTGTCAACATGTAATATGTCTTGTTGTCGATGCCGCGATAGGAGATATATGGGCCTTGCTCGTTGCCTTCAGCGGTGTGGTTGAACACTACGTCGAGCATCACTTCAATGCCGTTCTTGTGCAACTGTTTCACCATGTTCTTCAGTTCATCCACCTGCATGGCGAACCTGCCTGTCGAAGCATAGGCGGCCTTGGGGGCAAAGAATCCTACGTTGCTGTAGCCCCACAGGTTGTAGAGCGGACGCCCATCGACTGGGGAGACGCGGTGGTTTTCAAACTCGTCGAACTCATGGATGGGCATCAGTTCAACACAGTTGACGCCCAGCTCCTTCAGATAGGGAATCTTCTCGATGATGCCGGCAAACGTGCCCCGGTGCTTCACGCCAGAGGCCGCGCCACACGTGAAGTTGCGCACATGCATCTCATAGACGATGAGGTCGTTGACAGGCGTTTCCAACGGCAGGTCATCCTCCCAGTCGAAGTCGGAGAACACCACCCGGGCACGATACTGGTAGAGACTTTCCCAATTGGGTTGCTGTCCCCACACATCACGCCCGACAATCAATTTGGCGTAAGGGTCGAGCAGAATCCTGGACTTATCGAAGCGGTGGCCTTCTTCCGGCAGGAAAGGGCCATCCATGCGGAAGCCGTATTCAATGTTCTCATAATCCAGGTCGAAAATAATCATCGAGAATACATTGCCTAACCGGAACTCCTTGAAGAAAGGAATTTCCACGAAGGGCTTTTCCTCACGATTGTGGAAGAGCACCAGCGTGCAGTCGGTGGCATAGCGGGAATACACAGAGAAATTCACCATATTGCCAACGACCGTTGCGCCAAACGGATAAGGCCGGCCTGGACGCAGTTTCAGTCCCTGGTACTCATGGGTTGGAAACAGATCGACTCTATGCATAATCGAAGAAATTGCTAAAGCCCGTGACATCCATGACGTCTTTCACCTCACTGCTGATTCCTTTCAGACAGACCTTCAGCCCTTTGGCGGCTGCCACCTTCTTGGAATAGAGCAACACGCGCAAGCCCGTACTGGAAATGTAGTTACATGCGGTCATATCGATCACCGCATTGCTGCCTTTCTCCAGAATGGCCAGAATATCATCCTGTACTTGCTGATAATTGAAAGAGTCAAGTTCTTTACCTAATTGATATACTTCTGTATTCATACTATCGGCTTTGAGTCTTCTAAGTGAGGGGGATGGGGGTTTGAACAGGCGTGGTGTGTAAATTCCAGTCCATGCAGTTGCGGACACGGAGGTCGGCGTATGGTTCTGCATTGAAGATGGTGGGATTGTTGGTCATCAGTTGCTCCGTGCCATAGAGGAAGGAGAACGGACGGGACTGTTCCATCGTCAGGTCGATGGCCTCTTGCAGCAGGTAAGCATCGTCGTGACAGTCGAACATAAAGCGGTCAGTGTCGTGGTTATCCAGGAACAAGACCAACTTGAAATCGGCTGGATACTTGGCGAAATGGTCCTTAATCTTGCTGCGCAAGGTCTCGTTGCCCCTGAGCCCCCGACCGGCATGGATTTCCTCCAAGAGGATGTCGCGATAGGCAAAGTCCAGGACACCGTCTAATGTGCCCACATAGTCGACCTGCAGGTCGTCTTGGCTAAAATGTTTAGTGTCTTGTGCCAGGAACTCCTGCAATCTTGCATCCGTCTTGAAATACAGTTGGCCGGCTAACTGCGGGCCGATACCAAACGCCCAAACCTCGCCGAACACAACGATGTCGCTGCGGATGCCCTGTAATTGTTCGCGTAAGCTCCTTAGAAAACTATGCGGCTGACCCAAAGCATGGTCGATACGGAAAGCATCTACACCCATGCGGGCTAACCGTTTGGCCTTATCAATCATGAAACTGGCCACCTCGGAGTTCGTCAGATTGAACTTAGGAAGGTCGCCGAAACCCAGGAAAGATACAAACTCATCGCTGTCCTCCTTGGGATAGAAGAACCAGTCGCGGTGCTTGCCGCCATTTTTCAGCAGCGACTGCTCGAAAATGGGCGCCTCGTACCAGCAATGGTTGGGCACGAAGTCGCAGATAATCTTCAACCCCTTTTCGTGGGCTTTGTCGAGCAACTGCTGATAGTCGTCCCAAGTGCCAAAGTGCGGGTCAACCTCCTCGAAATTCAGGGTATGATACCCGTGATAATTTGCCGACTTAAAGATGGGCGAGAGCATGATGGCGTTGAAGCCAAGATTCTTGATGTAGTCAAGTTTTTCAATCACTCCCTGCAGGTTTCCCCCGCAAAAGGCGTTCTCACTCTTGGGCGGCACCTGCCAGCCTCCGTTGAATCTGTCGATTAGCAGATGATAGATTCGGATGTTATTAAACCAGTTATTCATAATCTTAAAATTCATATCCGAGGTTGATGAAGAAATAAGCTTTCTTGGTGTGGTTGCTATAACCTAAGGTAGCACCGACAGGGCCAAACATTGTATTGTAATAGAAGGCACCCTGGGCACCTATCATTGTACGATAGTCTAAGAGTTCTTTCACTTTTGGAGCATGTTGACCGGCAGCCACGCGCAGCAGCACGTAGATGCTTTTGCCGATACGCTGCTGAGCCTGAAGCTGAGCGGCTACGAACTGATTGTGTACGTACTCCAGATTGCCGACGCCAGCGAATGGCATCTGCTGCTCAACGTAGTGGCCGAACCACTCGCCACCGATGGCGTTGCCGAATACGGCGGGAACGACGGAGCCAAAGAGCAGACGACCATAGAGCATAGGCTGGATGGTGAATCGGCTGCCGATAGTAAACGACATACGCCAGTTGGCACAGACATCGCTCATGCCCGCCGTCTTGCCCTGTTTGTTGCCCTCTGCATCAATGACATCGAGCTGGGCGAAGTTATTGGTCAGATAAGCATATTCAGCGTTAAAGCGGGTTCCGCGTGTGGGGAAGTTCCAATTATCCTCAGTGTTAAGGACCAAACGGGCACGATAACTGAAGAAGTGCTGGTTTTCGAGCGTGACCTGTTTAGCCATTTCTGAGCCGAGCTTGTTGCGGTAGTGGAAGAAGTCCCAGCGCAGTCCCATCTGCAGGTTGAAATGGCGCAGGTCGAAATTGATGGGCAGGATTTCTGCCTGTGACTGGTTGTAGCGGATGTTGTAGTCAAGGTCGCCATAGGTATAGACATCAACGTCGTTTCTGTGGAACGTATAGCTGAATGTCGGGCGTGTAAAGAAGCGGGGGTGAACGGTGATTTCACCACGGGCCATCAGGCGCTTACCCAGGCGGAGCGTGATATCGGTTTCGACGGGGATGGCTGTCTTCAGTGGTATACCGAGTCCTAACAGCACAGCAGCGTATTCTTCTGAATCGAAACGCACGCCGGCATGGAGTTGTAAAGACTTGCGGTCGCCTGCCGAGAGGACGACACGCACTCCGCCAGCTTGAGGTATCAGTTGGCACTCAGCTGTCTGGTAGAAGAGATCCATACGCATCGACGTTGTTAGTTCCTGTTCCAGTTTTGCATCGATGCTGTCAACCTTGCTCAGATGGAATTTCTGCTTTAGGAATTGCTCTGCCTGTGGGGTCATGTTTTCGAATGTAAAACTGGTGACATGCTGGCGCTCTGTCATTGCATTCGGACGCACAGGATAATGAATGGTAGGACGGAATGAGTCGTCGATGCCGATGCGCTCCTTCAGGGCGATGATTTCGTCCCAGTGGCTCATGGCCTCTTCTTCACCATAGCGTATCAGTGAGTCAATGGCCTCTGATGTAAAGCTGGCGGTAGAATAACCGTGAGGGTTCACGTTCATCCACAGGTCGCTGAGGGCCTTGTTTTCTGCATATTTGTTGACACAGTTCACGTCAATGATCTGGCCGACGATTTTCATGGTGCCCGTAACGTCTTCAGCCGTCTTCGGCTTGCCGTTCAGTGTGACACCGATGATGACCTCGGCGCCCATCTCGCGGGCTACATCAACGGGATAGTTGTTCTTCAAACCGCCATCGACCAGTACCATGTCGCCGATTCTCACAGGTGAGAAGGCGGCAGGGATGGACATCGAGGCGCGTATGACCTGTGGCAGACGGCCACTATGGAATACCACCTCGCTGTTGTCCATGATGTTTGTAGCCACACAAGCGAAAGGAATCTTCAGGTCTTTGTTAAAGTCGAGCGAGTCGGTGTAACCCACAAAAAGTTTCTGGAACAGCTCTGCCAGGTTCTTGCCTCTGATGAGACCGCCACCAGTTTGGTTGTTCTTGCCAAAGGTAAGACCCGTGGAAAACAAATAGGTGTTCATTTTCTTACGGTCGAGATAACTTTGGTTGCGAAGGTCTTCCTTATCGGTAATGACGTAGGTCCAGTCCTGAGTCCTTACCATCGAGTCAAGCGAATGGGCATTATAGCCGATGGCATAGAGTCCGCCGACGATACTGCCTATGGATGTGCCGGTAACGATATCAACGGGGATGCCCGCCTTCTCCAGCACTTTCAGTACACCGATATGCGCCATACCTTTTGCACCGCCGCCACTGAGTACGACGCCCACTTTCTTCCTTTTAACAGCTGTGCTGTCCAACTGTGCATTGGCTGTACCAGTCATTAGAACAGCAACAATCATCAATACTATCTTTTTCATGTCCCTTTATGATATTTCATCCGATATTCCAATGGTGTCATACCCAAGTGTTCTTTGCAATATTTGCCAAAGAACGAGGGATTGGGGAATTTCAGGTCGTTGGCTATCTCCTGCATCGTCATGTCGGTGAAGCGCAGGCGGCGCTCAATGGCTTTCAATGTATAGAGCTGTATATAAGTACTCGGCCTGCGATTCATCACTTCCTTGAGAATGGTAGAGAGATATTTCGGCGTGACATTCAGTTGGCTGGCAAAATCATCCACCCTGCGGATGCGGCCGTCGCTCTCTTCCACTAACTTTATGAAATTGTCGATAATCCGTTTCTTATGAAGGCTGGAATTGGGGTCTTCCTGCCGAACCTCTTCAACCGCCCGCTCTGAATTACGCCGCATGATGGACAGAAATTCCAACATGATAGTGCCTAAGAGTGAACGTACGATATCGGGGGTGAGTGCAGATGTGGACGACTTCATCCTGCTGCACAGCAACTGGAAATAGGTGTCACAAAGTTTGATATCGTCATCGGAAAGATGGACAACAGGATGCAGTTTGAGCTGCGACATATCTGCCACACTGATTAGATTATAGATATCGATGTTCCAAAGCTCACTGCGTGAAAACCAAATCTGTCGGCAATTAAAATCCGATGACGCCATAAAATTGTTGGCCGTGCTGTGGGCCATATAGAGAAACAGGTCGTTCTTTTGTAACTGCACAACATGGCCGTCGTATTCTAACTGTGCCCTGCCTTCAGTTATAAAGAAGAGAACGCCGTGATTTTGCAAACAAACAACACCCGATGGCACTGTGCCAATATTCTCCATCACGACCAACTCATCGCTATCACCTATCCTATAAGTGTCGTCCCCCCTGCGGGGCTTTAAATCCTGTATATCCATGATGCCAACATTTCTATGATGTTCTTTTTTTGTTTGTTTTTGAATACAAAATTAAACATTAATATCCAATTTTTACTGTTCGATTTATCACTAATTCTGCTCTGTATCATAAAATCACCCCAAAAAGACAGAAAAAGGTAATAAATGAAGAAATAAAGAGCATTAACCAAATGGCAGGTAAAAAGAATATGTTTCCTAAAGCTATCAAATTATGTGTCGTTTTCAGGTCTTTACTATTCACTCTAAATTATCAGCATCCTATCTAACGTCTATTTCACTTCACAATTGAGTTCGTGTACCCTAAGTTCAAGATAGAAGTGCAATTTTCAGGTAGAGGCGAAGCCAAGACTAATACCTGAAAAACACCGAGGGGTTTGGGGGCGAGCAGCCCCCAAGAGAGGAGAAAGGGAGCTGATTTCAATCTGGCAGTGCAAAAAAC
>JAFPWS010000088.1 GCA_017412705.1 Prevotella sp. | reverse complement strand
CTTTGGCAACGATTGCCTCCACCTACGACTACTCGAAGGCCGAGAACGTAAAGGTGACGGCCGTCAATGCTGGTAATATCACCACCGAGGCTGCCACGTTCGTGAGCCAGCAGGCCGTGGTGAAGTTCACGCTGAAGAACGTCGATGCAGACCTTAACGTTACTGAACTGACAGTTAATGTTAACAGTGTCGACTACACCATCACGCCCGCGTCAGCTACCAACGTGCTCTACGTTGCCCTGCCAGCGTTCAGCGACCAGACCATCACGCTGACCGCCACGGGCTCTGACTCAAAGACGTATACTTACACGAAGACCGGCGTCAGCTTCAGCAATGGCACTTACTACCGTGTCAATGTGAAGATGACGGCAGCCAGCACGCCCGGCCTGCTGACGGGTGCTTTCACCATCAACAGCGGCGGCACGCAGGTACATTTTGCCCAGGGCAACCTGCAGTATCAGGCCAGTACCAGCACTTGGCGTTTTGCAGAGAACCAGTGGGATTACGTCGGTGATGCCAGCAACGGAAATGTGTATGTATCCTCAACGAAGAGCAACAACGCTTCTATCAGCAATACTTACACCGGTTGGATAGACCTTTTCGGTTGGGGAACTTCCGGTCATTTATTTGCATCAGGTTATGGCAGTGCCTATCAGCCGTGGTCAACCAGTACCACCAATACAGACTATGGCCCTACCGATGGCACTTCCGGTCTCACAGGCACCTATGCAGAAGGTGACTGGGGAACAAATATGGGCTCCGGCTGGCGCACGCTGAGCAAGGACGAGTGGACGTATGTGTTCGGTACTAACGATGGTGACAAGCGTTCGGGTGCTACCGTTGGTGTAACCTCAAACGCCCGATATACCGAGGCCACCATCAATACCGACGGCACTGGCGTGAACGGCGTCATCTTGTTCCCCGACGGCGCGACGTTCGCAGCCGACGATGCTACATGGGGCACCATCAACGGCGGCAGTGCTTGGGGGACCAAGTGTACCACCGCTCAGTGGACTGCTCTTGAGGCCAAGGGCTGTGTTTTCCTGCCCGCTGCGGGCTACCGGAATGGGACGACGGTCGGCAATGCCTCGTCCAGCGGCTACTACTGGTCGTCTACGCCCAACGGTGCAAACCGCGCCTACAGCGTGTACTTCAATTCGGGCAATCTGGGTCCCGCGGGCTACGGCAACCGTAGCCTCGGGTTCTCGGTGCGCCTCGTTCGCCAGGTCGAGTAGAATTTTATTCCTGTCCCCCACGACGGGCAAGACTACCCCCCCTTCGCCGGAATGTGCTGGGTGTGCTTCAGGTGCACCAGCCCACAGGCGGTGCACCTGAAGCACACCCAGTGCATTTCGGCGATTCCGCGGGAAAGTCTGAAGAGTTAAGAATGAAAAGTTAAAAGTTAAGAGTTAAGACAGCTGACCTGATGGCAAAGCTGAAAGAGATCTTTGAAATAGAGACAGTCCGCAATACGTCTGCGGAGTGTCTGACCATCCACCTATTCCCCGAGGGTACGTTCTATCGTGCCTATGAATGGAGTGCCTGGCTATGCGTGCGTTACATCAGCGACTTCAAGCCCACCAAGCGCAAGTTCAAGAACGAGGATGCCCCAGTGGTGTTCGTCGGCTTTCCCGTTAGTAGTCTGTCGCGCCATACTCCTGAGAACGCCGTAGTGACCGTGCAAGACGACAAGACCGTCAAGCTGGTACTGCCGGAGACGATGCTCAACGGCTCGGTTGATGCCGACCAGCTCAAGACCGACTTCGAGAACTGGAAGCAGAGCGTGGCGCTGACTGAAGGCTCGAAGCGTGATGGTGAGCCTTTGGGTAATGGCAGTGGGACGAATGCTCCCCGTCCGGGTCGCCTGACGGATATCATGCATCGCATCCTGGCTTGGCCCATCGAGCAAAAGTCGCCTCTGGAGAGCATGCAGTTCTTGGCAGAGATTAAGCTGAGCATAGCAGACATCCTATAGTGTAGTATTGTAAGAACGCAAAAATCGATACAGGAATAAATTCACAGGCAGCGGGCCTTATTAGCAACAATGAAAATGATAAGGACAAAAATAGCATGGCGGTTGGCTTCTATCATAGAGATTCCTTCGCGCCATCATGAGCAACGCGCTGCTGACGCAAAGTTCTCAGGCTGTGTTTTCCTGCCCGCTGCGGGCTACCGGAATGGGACGACGGTCAACAATGCCTCGTCCAACGGCAACTACTGGTCGTCTACGCCCAACAATGCAAACAACGCCTACAACGTGAACTTCAATTCGGGCAATCTGAATCCCGCGAACAACAACAACCGTAACAACGGGTTCTCGGTGCGCCTCGTTCGCCAGGTCGAGAGAGTACTTATCCCTTCTATCGATGACGCTTACAAGAGAACAACTGCTTGACGATCTGCATGCAGCTTATCTCGATGCACGCCGGCATAAACGCAACAAACCCTATCAGCTGCGCTTCGAAGCACGGCTGGAGGAGAATCTGGAAGCGCTGTGCGACGCACTCTACAACCGTACCTACCGGCCACTGCCGTCGTCGTGCTTCATCATTACTGAACCGAAGAAACGCGAGGTCTTTGCCGCTGAGTTCCGCGACCGTGTGGTGCACCACCTGTACTATAACTACACCTACCGTATGTTCGAGCGTACCTTTATCCTCGACAGCTACAGCTGTCTGGCAGGGCGTGGCACGCATTTCGGCATCCGCCGGCTGGCACAGCATATCCGCCAGGAGAGCCTGAACTATACGCGTCCATGCTACGTGATGAAGATGGACATCCGTGGCTACTTTATGAACATCAACCGCGAGCGACTGCTGCGGTTAGCACTGGATAGTCTTAATAGGATGTCTTGTCATAAGGTATCTCGCCACCGCAAGGATCGGTGGGCAGACGTGGTAGACATGGATTTTGTGCGCTGGCTGACGCGCGAGATTATACTGCTGAATCCTCTGGCTGACTGTCGGGTGGTGGGGAAATCATCTGAATGGGAGGGACTGCCCCGAAACAAGTCGCTCTACCACAGTCCTGAAGGCTGCGGCCTGCCTATCGGCAATCTGACCAGCCAGTTGTTCTCAAATGTCTACCTGAATCCCTTCGACCAATATATGAAGCGCAGCCTGCATTGCCGTCACTATGGACGCTATGTCGACGACTTCTATGTGGTCAGCACCGATAGAAACTGGCTGTTGTCGCTGGTGCCCGAGGTTCGGGCGTTTTTGTATAAGGATTTTGGCCTGTCGTTTCACGACGGCAAGCTGCAGATTACCTCCATCTGGCATGGTACAGAGTTTCTGGGTGCATGGCTGAAGCCCCGCCGCATCTATGCCTCACGTGCCACAGTTGGCAGGATGAGGCGCAAGTTGCACATATTGGCACACAATGACCGCTCATCGTGGTTTGCCTCGCTCAACTCCTACTGCGGTGTGCTCAGCCACTGGAACAACTACCGGCTGCGCCGTCGTTTGCTGACTGAGGAAGAGGGCTTCCAACGCTACGGTCTGTTCAATATGGAGTACACAAAGTATGATGTCTATGTTCCCAGAATGATATGAAACGAACCTGCTGTGGGGATAGTATTCAGCAACAACGACAAGGTGGTGCTACGTGCCACCTTTTTTTTATAACCAATTAAAACAAACAAAACAGTAATGAGACAAGAAAAAAAATGGCCGGGCGCAAGGAGCCTGGAGACAGGAGGTGGCCGAGATCGACCTCCAGATTCGTGAACAGCAAGCAGTGATGAACCAGGCACGCGAGCAGATCAGCCTGCTGCGGAAGCGAAGACA
Source organism: Prevotella sp. (assembly GCA_017412705.1). GTDB lineage: Bacteria > Bacteroidota > Bacteroidia > Bacteroidales > Bacteroidaceae > Prevotella. The sequence goes on along the minus strand of JAFPWS010000088.1, from coordinate 342 downwards.
GGAGCTGCTGGCGCAGCACCGCAAGAAACGACGCCCCACATGGGACGACACGACACCCCTGATACGGCTGATCAACCCGCTACAGCTCGATGCCTACCTCCGCATGATACACGACTGGGAAAAACACACCACTCACCCGATTCATCCATCAAAAACACACCACTTTCATTTTGATTCTTCTTATAGTCTGCGCCCAGTCTATGTAGCCATGGCCGCTTTCCTCAGCGCTGCAGACTATCCGCTTCAGGTCCCTCTCATGGCGTTCTATCGCTATCTGGCTGCTCACTCCAACCTGGGGAGCGTACAAAACATCAAAGTTCAGCTGTCGAGAATGAGGAGGCT
>JAFPWS010000087.1 GCA_017412705.1 Prevotella sp. | reverse complement strand
TGACAGTTATGTCATGAACGATAGGGAGAAGGAGACCATTAGGAAGGCACTTGGTGAAAAGCCCAAGGAGAGATTGGCCAATGCCGAATGGATGTTGAAGGCCGCAGGAGCTCTCCGTGACATTGCGAATGGCACGAGAGCCGAAGTCTATCAAATAGGCGCTGAGTCAGCTGTAAGCTATCTTACGAAAATCGGGGTAGATATGACTGTAGGGGTAACAGAGAATATGATGGAGATTGCCGCCACCACCGCCTGCCTGTTCTTTGGCTATGCAGATGCAGCAACCACGATCTCCGTATCGTGTGGCGGAGGAGGATCCAACAACGAATTGCCAAGAAAGAAGGATGAGGAAGACAACCTGACTTTTGCCCGCAGATGCCATCAGGCGGCAAAGACCGTGTGTGCTAAACCTGGGTATAGATGGAAACGATAGTCGAAAATAGATAAAAACAGCATGTAAAGTGTCGCCAAAGTTGTTAAAAATCACAAACTTTGGCGATACTTTGAAATTATTTTCCTAACTTTGCGGAAAAATACATTATATGGACAAAATCATAGGAAGAGACAGTCAGTTTGCCAAGCTCAAGAGCTATGAGGGTAGTGGCAAGAGTGAATTCATCGCCCTGTATGGCCGTAGGCGTGTCGGTAAGACTTCCCTGATTAGATATTATTTCAAGGATAAGTTCGACTTCTTTGTGAGTGGTGTGTTGGAAGGGGAACGCGAAGACCAAAAGACTGCTTTCCGCACAGCATTACAGAAATACGGCTACAAGGGACCGGCACCTCAAAACTGGCATGAAGCATTTGAAGCACTGGGAACGATCGTTAGTCGGTGCAAGAGGAAGAAGCGCTGCGTCGTCTTCATCGATGAAATATCGTGCTTTGACATCGAATACTCCAGGTTTGTGAAGGAGCTTGGTATCTTTTGGAACAACATTGCCTCATGGCAGGATAATGTCTTTCTTGTTATCTGCGGTTCGGCTACCTCGTGGATGATTCGCAATGTGATAGACAACCGTGGCGGTCTGCACCGCCGGGTGACCCATGAAATGCACCTGAGGCCTTTCACTCTCTATCAGTCAGAGATGTATTTCAAGGCCAAGCACTTCAAATGGGATCGCATGACCATCCTACAGTTATATATGGCTTTAGGCGGTGTACCTTACTACTTCTCTTTGCTCGACCCGTCGAAGAGTGCGGCAGAGAACATCGACAAACTCTATTTCGCTACAGACCCAGAGTTGAAGGATGAGTTTCGCAGGCTATACAAGTCGCTGTTCAGTAATCCAGAGAAATACATGGATGTGATACGCCTTCTCTCGAAGAGCCGGCAGGGTATGACGCGTAAAGAGATTTCTGAGAAACTGCGTATATCATCGGGTGAAGACCTCTCAAAGATGCTGGCAGACCTTGTCTATTGCGATTTGATCTCGCATCACAGCAACGGTGGAAAGATCAATTCGGGAATATACCGATTGACAGACTTCTTCACCATCTTTTATCTCACGTTCTGCAACGGAACCGTAACAGACCGTGCCTTTTGGCGACATACCATCAATACGCCCGTCCAGAATACATGGTACGGACTGGCATTTGAGCGTGTCTGTATATGCCATATATGGGAAATTATCCAGTCGCTCAGACTGGACACCATTCTCACGAAGTACTATTCGTGGCGAAGTAAAAAGTCAGAACAAGGTGCTCAGATTGACATGCTAATTGAGCGGGCAGACGGCATTATCGATGTATGTGAAATGAAATACTCTCGCTATGAATATCGTCAGGATAAGGATGACAGCAGGAATCTTGCCAACAAAATTGCAGATTTCGAAGAGGAGACCAACACCAAGTACAACATTCAAACAGTGTTGATAACGACATGGGGTCTGAAGGAAAACCTGCATAGCGATGAATTCCAGAAAGTGCTGACAATGAACGACTTGTTCGTTGAGAATACTGAGGATTCTTAAGCCAGAATTACAAATATTATAAAACTTTGGCGGAGCATTATATAAAACCGAATGTAGAGATTAAGTATGAAACAAGCATTATACCTTATATTATATGTAGTCATATTGGTCATTGTAGGTTGTACGGGCAAGGGAAGTACGAAGCACGTGCCGCTGGCATCGGACTCGCTTTACACAGAGGAGCGGGCAATGGCCATCTATGACTCGATGCCCGAGCGGGCACTGCTGATCCTCGATTCGGCAGAGATAGTGGGCAATATGCCAGACTATCGCGCAGGGCTCTTTCGGGCAAAGGTGCTCAGCAGTTCCACCGCCATGCAGCAGCAGGACTCGGCCATCATCATCTGCGAGGCACTGCTTCACCATGACGAGGCCCAGCGCAACATCGTCTACCGCCAGGACCTGTTCGAACATCTGCTGAGTGCCTCACGGATGCGGGGTGACTATGAGGAGATGGTACACTGGGGAACGGAACTGGCCGGGCTGCGGCGCTCACAGGGATTAGAGACCGAGGCACTGCGCACCGACGCCGACTTAGGACTGGCTATGACACACATCGGACATGTGGACGAGGGTCTGGCGAAGATTGACAATGCCATCCGGCAACTCGGCAGCATCAGGAAATTCAGCGAACTCGATGCCTGGCTGATTGCCATGAAGCGCAAGATAACCGTGCTGCAGGAACAAGGCAACCACATGGAGCAAGTCATCACATTGGCCGACCTTATACAGCAGCGGCTCGACGACTTTGCCGCCCACGCCGACGACTACCACGACGGCACCTACCGCGAACCGTCGAAGGACGACATCCCTGGCTATCACGACTTCTACCATGCGCAGGCCAGTGGCTTTAAGGCTGCTGCCTATGCTGTTCTTGGCAACCGCCAGGCCGCCCAGCGCGAGATGGACGCTTTCAGACAGTCGCCTTACGGTCACTCGCTCGACGGCCGCTGTATGATAGCACCGACACAGGCCCGACTGGGTGACTACGCCACCATGCTCGCCACCTACGACGAGGCCGAGCGCCGTATGCTCTCCGAGGGCGACACACTGAACACCGTCTATGCCAACATCCTGCGTGGACGTGCCGAAGCAGCCCATGCTTCCGGCCATGCGACCCAAGCCTACGGCTACCTTATCCGCTACCAGGCGATAGAGAACCAACTGAATGACCGTCTGCAGCGCAGCAAGGCCCACCTCTATGCCGCCCGCTACCATGCTCAGGAGTAGCAGATGGAAATCCAGCAGCGCAAGGCCGAGGCCAGCCGTAACGCCTTCATCGCCATTGCCGCCATCATTCTGGCCTTCCTGACCGCAGGCTTCGCCGTTTACTATTTCCGTCAGCAGCGCATCATCCGTAAGAAGAACCGCGTACTCGTTGAGCAGATGACCGAGGCGGCAACACTGAGAGTTAAGAGTGAAAAGTTAAAAGTTAAGAGTGAAGTGCAAAATCCCGATGAAATCGGTGATTTTGACGCGTTGCCCACCGACGAACTGTCGCAGCACATCCGCTC
>JAFPWS010000086.1 GCA_017412705.1 Prevotella sp. | reverse complement strand
TAACCCACATTGCAGCTGAAGTCCGTTTAACTCACTGATTTTCAGGAGGCGGATTTTTTGGAGGAGCTTTCAGGGGTACCACAGATTTGACTTTTCCAATTGGGTTGGCTGTGATGTCCAGCAGACCGTATATGGCAGCGAGTTCCTCCTCTGCCTCCGTGCTCTGCCGCACCGAAACCCTACTACCGTCCACAGTGTCCATCTCGGCTGTGACGACGACTTGTGCCTGTGCGATTCGCATGATTTCGTCCCATCTGACGTTAGGGTATTTCTTCAGCTTCAGCCTGTACTTGGTGACTGACACTATCCAGTAGGCCAGCACGGCCAGGTTCAGGTGGGCCTTGATGCCGCCGTCGCTCTTGTGGTACACGGGACGTATGTCGATGTCCGCCTTCAAGGTGTGGAAGGTCTCCTCCACCGTCCTTATTACATTATAGAATTTCCAGACGTTCAGCTCGTCCTTCTCGTCAAGGCTTGTCAACAGCACGTACTTGCCGTGGAATTTCTGCCTTTGGCCTATCCTGTCGTCCTTGCGGCTCCACTCCATCGCGACGGTCTTCTCCTTCTTGCCCTTTCCTTCATAGGTAAAGGTGATTTCGTACTCCTTGCGTATGGCCCCGTATTGTCTGTCAAGCCTGCCAAGACGGTTGTTCACGGCATCGCGCAGCTTGGTTCCGTGTTTCTTCGTGATACCTGCCCTGATGGCCTCAAGTCCCTCTTCGTAGCGACGTGCCGCCTGTTCGTGCATAGACTGTTCCTTCAAGGCCTTGGCATCGCTGTCCACGAGCAGGGCTCTGCGGCTCTCGCCCTCTATCTCCACCTTGCCCATCTGCAGGCGGATTTCCTGGTGGCGGCAGTCCTCATGGCGCACAACATGGTCACTGTCAGGGTTAAACTTTGCCGTGCCGGATGGCAGTACGGTGATATAGTCGAAGTTGTTCTCGACAAGCCATCTGGCATTCTCTGCCGAATAGAAGCCTGCGTCCATGACCACTATCTTGCGGGCCTCCTGCGATGTCTGTCCGGCCAGCGTACCCACAACCTCCTTCACGGTGGTCACGTCCTGGCGGTTGCCCTCGTAGACCATGGTGCGCACGAGCAGCCCGTCGGTGTTCACCACGGCTGCCAGCACTACTATCTTGCAGTCATCGCGCTTCTCCTTCGAGCGGCCGTGGCGACATATCTGCGAGCCGTCCATGCGCCCCTCGAAATAGGTGTTGGAGATGTCCATCAGAAGAATATTCTCCTCAAGGGCGAACATCGTCTTCACCCGTTCGTGCAGGAAGTCCTCCATCTCCGTGTGTACCTCCCACAGACGCAGTGCGCTTTGGTAGAGGGCATCCTTGGTGACCTTACACCTGTCGAGCTTGAACATCTCCAGCAGGGCAGAGTTGCCCTTGAGGTAACGGACGGTCTTCAGCTCGGAGAAAGGGTAGATGGCGCGTGCGATGATCTGCATCAGCGCCATGTCTGCCTGCTCGCGCTCCCAGCCCTTTGACGAGAGGAACTCGCGTATCTTCAGCAACTGGACTGTTGAGCGGCAGATGGCCTCGGGCCCGATGGTGCGGGCCTGTTTCTGTACGAGGCTCGACAGGCGCACGGTTACCAGGTCGCGGCGACGCTCGCGCTCCCTGCGCTCGGCCTCTGCCTTCAGCACCGGGTCGTCATCCTGCGCCCACTTCGTCTCACGGTACTTGGCGTAAAAGTCCATGGCCATCTCATAGAGTGCGGGATTGTCGCAGATTACGGCCTGGTGCTGCTCTATCATCTGAGTCAGCATCGAGGCCAGGCACTTGCGGTCCGACTTCGTCAGTCCTTCCAGACTGCCCAGATACAGGACGTGCGCCTTGCGCTCCCTGCCCGAAGAGTCGCGGAAACTCTTGGTCAGGCGGTAGACGTCATGTCCGAGGTAGGTGCCGTCCTCCTGCCGGGTGAAGCTTTTCTTCTTCGTAATCTGCATGGCTGCAAAGGTACAGTCATTTTACGAGACTGCCAAGCGGCCGGGGGTACCACAATGCGCGTTTCTGAAAAACGGAACCCTGATTTATGATTTTTTAGCTGAAAACCATAGCCTGGCAAAGTGAAAAACCAGCAAAATCAGCCTTCCCTACAACAATCTTTAACAATGGATTTTTATACAACTGCAATGCGGGCTAAGGAGCGCAGGCCGCCCACCATCACCACGGGCGTGTCGACGAAGGCTGCCAGCGCCATGGCTGCGGCACGGAACGAACCTTCGTTCACGCCGGCCTTGATGCCAGTGCGCGATGTGCCGTTGGCACTCACCTCGATGGCATCGATGCCTGCATCGGCCATCAGGCGGCTGGTGAGCATGAAGTCTTGCAGCGTCAGTCCGCCGGGGTGCTCGTCGGTGGAGTTGATTTTCATCGTGATGAGGAAGTCGGGGCTGGTCTTCCGGCGCATGTCGTTCAGAATCTCGTAGAGTATGCGGCTGCGGCCTCGCTGGTCACCGCCATAGCGGTCGGTGCGGTGGTTGATGAGCGGACTGATGAACTTGCTCAGGTAGAAGAAGTGGGCGGCATGGATTTGCACACCGTCGTAGCCCGCCTGCTCGGCACGACGGGCTGCGTCGCCAAACTGACTGACTATCCATTCCACCTCATCCGTCCGCAGTTCATCTACCGGCCCGTCTACAATGGCCGCCTGCATCTGTATGAGTGCGCCGTGGCGGTGTACCGCTTCCGTCAGCCGACAATGTCCCTCGATGAATCGGTCATCGAAAAACTTCACGCCGCCGTCAATCGCTGCGTCATGCTCCACGACGGAGGTCAGCCCGGTCACTATCATGCCTACTCCGCCCTCGGCGAGCTGTTCGTAGGCGTGAATCAGCTCGTCGGTCATGTTTCCTTCGTAGTCGGCCAGAGCAAGCCATGTGGCCGAGCGCCACACACGGTTCTTCAGTTTGTGGCCTCTCAGTGTTGTCTCGTCAAAGAGTGTTTTCATTGTCTATTCTCCTTTTTTCGTTTTTACTATAAACCAGCCGTGCTTCACGTCGCGGATGCTTACCTCACCACTGTCGATGAGGGGTTGTATAAAGTGGCGCACGTCGTCTGTAGTGCGGAAGTCGAATGCCTCGCGCAGCTCGATGGGCGAGATGAGGGGGTGAGTCTCTAGCAGTCGCCGGATGGTGTCTGCCGACTGCTCTGCGGGCTGTGGCTGGATGCATCCGTCGGAAAGCTGCCGGATGGCTTCCACGAAGGAGTCGTAGCCGATGAGTTGGCGTATCAGCATCTGCTTCCCGCCGTACTCCAGCAGATAGGCTGGCAGCGTATGAATGCCGAGGGCATGCATGCGGGTGAGGTCGCTATCGAGGGCTGTCTCGGCGGTGCTGTCACGGTAGTGCTGCAGGAAACGCTGCTCGTCGATGCCTGTCATGCGCACCACACGAAGTATCTCTTCGAGCCGGGTGGTCTGGCGGGTCTCAACGATGGTGGCATAGCGCAGATAGTAGAGCAGCATGTCGGCCCGTTCGGGGGCAGCAAGCTGTGCTGCCTTGTAAGCCAGGTTGAGCGGCAGCGACGACGTGTGCTCTGTGTCGAAAAGACAGAAGCCTTCCATATTTATCGGCATGCCGCTGATGCGTTCCTCGCTTTCATAGATTTTTGCCAGACGCGCATTGTAGCGATGAAGTCCGAGAATGGGGCTCTGTGCCAGCTCGTTGCAATCGGCAAGCTCATAAACATTGCGCACAAGCAGGCCCATCGAGTACTTGAACTCAATCTGTCCTGCAAAGTGGGTCTCCAGTTTGCGCATGATGGGTTCGCACTCATACGACAGCCCCATCATCGGGTCGGTGAATGTGGTCAGTATTATCTTGTCCATATTACTAAAGATATTTGTTACGGTCGAAGTTCATGCCCGCTACACCCCAGTCGGGTATG
>JAFPWS010000034.1 GCA_017412705.1 Prevotella sp. | reverse complement strand
CCCCGCGCCCGAAATCGTCAAAAACCTGCGATGGCTTGCAGAAAACTACCTTGAGTACATCCGCGAGAAGACAGGCCAACCCGTCATCATCAACAGCGGCTACCGTTCGCCCGAGGTGAACAAGGCCGTCGGCGGTGCAACAGCCTCAATACACCTGCAGGGACTGGCCGTTGACATCAGCTGCAACGGCAGTGTGCCTTTGGCAGCAAACATCATCAAGTGCATCGAAGACCGCTATCTAAGCGACAGCCGGTACGGGTACCACGAGCTGTACTTGTGCGTTCGGCCCAAGACCCGCTCCCTGTGGATTCATCTGAGCGTCAACAAGGTAATGTGGCGCAACGGCCTGCACTGCAAGGTGTTGGTTTACTAGTAATATGCAACCTAACTTATTTTACGGTTTTCAGTAGTTTGTTTTGTAGTTATTTTTTTCCAGTTTGAGGCTCCCGTCCGTGAGGACAGGGGTCTTTCTGTGATGACAAAACGCTGACCAGTCAGTCTTTATAGATAGAACTAAATTTATGGACTATGAAGAGAATAATCTGCTTTTTCTTAGGTGCGCTGGCCACGCTGACATTAACGGCCCGCGAGTATAGACTATGGTACGACCAGCCTGCCAAGACGTGGACGCAGGCGCTGCCCGTTGGCAACGGTGTGATGGGCGGCATGGTGTTCGGAATGCCGGCCGTGGAGCGCATCCAGGTGAACGAGGAGACCATCTGGGCTGGACAGCCCAACCAGGTGGTGAACCCTGACGCCAAGGAGTACCTGCCCCGTGTTCGCCAGCTCATCTTCGAGGGCAAGTACAAGGAGGCTCAGGACTTGGCCAACGCGAAGGTGATGCCGGTGGCCGCAGGCCAGAACATGGGCATGCCCTACCAGCCTTTCGGCGACCTGTACATAGCGTTGCCCGGCCATACGCGTTATACGGACTACGAGCGCTGGCTCGACCTGGACAATGCCAAGACCGTGGTGCGCTACAAGGTGGACGGCGTGCAGTACGAGCGCGAGGTGATAGCGCCTTTGGGCGGGTGCCATGTCATTGCGATTCACCTGACTGCCAGCGAGAAAGGCAGGATAACGTTTACCGCCAATATGACGTCGCCCCATGACAATGTACTGATAGGCGGCGAGGGCTTGGAAGCGACGCTACTGGGCGTCTCCAGCAAGCACGAGGGCCTGAAGGGCAAGGTGCGCTTCCAGGGTCGCTTAGCAGCGCAGGCCAAAGGCGGCAGGGTGAGCCAGAGCAACGGTATCGTCAGTGTGACCAACGCCGACGAGGCCACCATCTACCTGACGGTGGGCACCAACGTGAAGAGCTACAAGGACATCACCGGCGACGAGGTACAGCAGTCGAAGGGGCGCCTGCACGGTGCGATGCAGACGGGCTACGAGGCCCTGAAGCGCCAGCACGAGAAGACATACAGGAAGTACTACGACCGCGTGAAGCTCGACCTGGGCGACGATGCCTATGAGAAGGTGCCTATGAACAAGCGCATCGAGCAGTTTAACAGCCATACGGACAACTACCTCGTGGCCACCTACTTCCAGTTCGGGCGCTATCTGCTCATCTCGTCGTCGCAGCCCGACAACACGAACCCTGCCAACCTGCAGGGCATCTGGAACGACAAGCTGATGCCCGCGTGGGACTCGAAATACACCACCAACATCAACCTCGAGATGAACTACTGGCCCGCCGAGGTGACCAACCTGACCGAGCTGAACGAGCCGCTGTTCAGGCTGATACGCGAGATAAGCCAGACGGGCAGGGAGACGGCCCGCGACATGTATGGCGCCGGGGGCTGGGTGCTGCACCACAATACCGACCAGTGGCGCATCACGGGTCCTGTTGACCATGCACAGACGGGGCTGTGGCCTACGGGTTCCGGCTGGATATGCCGCCATCTGTGGGAGCACTACCTCTACACGGGCGACAAGGACTTCCTGCGCCAGCACTATCCCATCATGCTCGACGCGGCCCGCTTCTATACGCAGACGCTGCAGAAGCATCCCACGAAAGGCTGCTTGGTGGTGTGTCCCGGCGAGTCGCCCGAACACGGCGGCAAGGGACGCCCCACGCCCATGGACGCCGGTGTGACGATGGACAACCAGATTGTGACCGAGCTGTATACCAGCGTGCTGGAAGGCGCGAAGATTCTTGGTAATCTGGATCATCTGGATCATCTGGAACTACTAGACACCATCCGCACGCAGCTTGCGCAGCTGCCGCCGATGCAGATAGGACGCTGGGGACAGCTGCAGGAGTGGCTCGACGACCTGGACGACCCCACGGACAACCACCGTCACTTCTCACACCTCTACGGCCTGTATCCCAGCAACCAGATATCGCCCTTCCGCACACCTGACCTGTGGAAGGCGGCACGCACCTCGTTAGAGGCCCGTGGCGACGTGTCGACGGGCTGGTCTATGGGTTGGAAGGTCTGCTCGTGGGCGCGACTGCTGGACGGCGAGCACGCCTACAAGCTCATCAAGGACCAGCTGACGCTGACCGCTGACACCTTCCTCATCTTCGGTACGGCGAAGCAGCGCGGAGGCACCTATCCGAATATGTTCGACGCCCATCCCCCCTTCCAGATTGACGGCAACTTCGGATGTACGGCGGGCATTGCCGAGATGCTGATGCAGAGCTACGACGGCTTTGTCTACCTGCTGCCAGCCCTGCCCGGGGTATGGCAGGAGGGAAGCGTCAAGGGGCTTGTGGCCCGTGGCGGCTATGAGATAGACCTCGACTGGAAGGCCGGGCAGCTGACGAAGGCTGTCATCCGCGCCCGTAGTGGCGGCAAGTGTCGCCTGCGCTCGCTGACTCCCCTGAAGGGCAAGGGCCTCAAGAGGAGCAAGGAGCGTGGCGTCTACGAGTTGACGACGGTCAAGGGTGGCGTTTATGAGCTGACTCGTCGCTGAAGAGGAACGAGGGCCGGTAGCCACCGGCATCGACGACAATCTTCTCGAACACGATAGCGGGATTTTCAGGGCAGAGCGTCAACAGGTGCTCTGCCTTTGCCTTGTCGGCAGGCAGGGTGACCACAGACTCCACCACGCGGCGGGCTACCGTGGGGTAGAACACGCTGTAGATGTTCTCCTTCTGCTCGTTCAGGTTGTGGTTGAAGTTGACACGCCGTGGCGTGCTGCCGTCCAGGCTGACGGTATAGGTCAGGCCGCCCACGTTCAGGTAGTCGAGCGTCGACTTGACGACAATGTGTACGGTGACGCTATCCGACAGGCTGTTTGAGCTGAACTGATAGCTCAGCGAGGCGCCGTCGACGGGTGCGGTATAGGGCATCAGCGTCATGCCGCTCAGCGTGCGACCCATGTAGGGCAGCACCGTCCACTGGGCACCGGCGGCAGGTGTGGCCGTATAGTAGTGTTCAGCCTCCATGGCCACATAGCCGTCCTTCATGGCAAAGGTATAGCCCCCCGCACCCTCGGCTACCGTCTTGACCTCGGGCATGCGGTCGCGGGGGAAGTCGTCGTTCCAAGAGGTATAGCCTATGTGCTTCTGCGTCATCATACCGTTCCACTTGCCTCCGCTGATGTCGTGGTTGTAGGCGGCACAGAGCAGCGAGTCGCGCCGGAAGGCCTTCCTTGCCTGCCCGGCCCACTGGTTGGCGGCAGGGTCGCCGCGCCGGGCCAGGTAGTGGTTCATGGCCACGGCGTAGTACAGCTGGTGCAGGTTCGACATGGCCTGAACGGGGAAGAGGATGAGCTGGCGGTAGGCGTCGCGCTGTTCGGGGCGCAGCGTCAGGTACTGGCGCAGGGCCTCGGCTTCCAGGCGCATATAGTCGTCGGCCACCTGCCGCCACTCGCCAGTCTCCACGTTGTAGGTCGTGGCGTCGAGCATCTCGGCTGTAGAGCGTCCGTTATACTTGCAGCAGAGATTCAGGATGCGGGCTGCCTCCTCAGCCTGTTCTGCCCCGAAGGTCTGTTGGCAGAAGGGCAGCGTATGTGTCGCGACGACGTCGCGACTGACGGAGGCGGGATTCCACGCCATATCCATAAACAGCGTGATGGGGTACTCCATTGGCTTCAGGTCGCCCACGTTCAGAATCCACATGCGGTCCAGTCCGTAGTCAGCAGCAAGCGTCAGCTGTTCCCACATGTTCTGCGAAGGTGTCACGTTAATCCACTTCGAGTTGCGCGGGGCACCAACGTAGTCCACATGGTAATATAATCCCCAGCCGCCGGGGTGCTGGCGCTCACGGGCAGTAGGCACACGGCGGATGTTGCCCCAGTTGTCGTCGCACAGCAGGATGAGCACATCATCGGGTACGCGCATACCTTTATCATAATAGTCGAGCACCTCCTTATAGAGTGCCCACACCTGTGGCGTTTCCTTGGCCGGACGGCCTGTCACCTGACGGATAATCTTGCGCTGGTTCTCCACAATGCGTTGCAGCAGCTTGGTGTCGGCATCCTCGCTCATGGCCTCGTCGCCGTCGCCGCGCATGCCGATGGTGACGATGTCGTCGGTACCCTTCATGCGCTCTATGCCCTCGCGGAAGAACCGGTCGAGCCTATGCTGGTTCTTCTGGTAGTTCCAGGGACCCCACTCCTGGCGGTGGCGGGCATACTCCTGGTGGTTGCGGGCCATAGGCTCGTGGTGCGACGTGCCGATGATGATGCCCATCTCGTCAGCCGTCTTCGAGTTCAGCGGGTCGTCGGCGTAGAAGGCCCAGCCCCACATGGCGGGCCACAGGAAGTTACCCTTCAGGCGCAGGATGAGCTCAAACACCTTTTCGTAGAAACGGTGGTCGCCAAAGCCGGTGCCATAGGTGTTCTGAACCCACGAGGTCAGACAGGGGGCCTCGTCGTTCAGAAACAGGCCGCGATAGCGCACCCGCGGCTCGCCGTCTGTATATTCGCCTTTCTTGACGTACACGGCCTCATGCTTCGTGACAGGCACGTCGGCCCACCAATACCAAGGGGAAACACCTATCTGCTGCGACAGCTCATAAATGCCGAAGACGGTGCCGCGCTTGTCGCTGCCTGCAATGACCAGCTGCCGGCCTATGGTCTTGATGATATACTTCTCTGTCCTGCCCTTCAGGTCGCTGAGCACGCCCTGCCTGACCCACTGGTCTATCTGCCTGTTGCAGCTAACGGTGCCTATCAGGATGTCAGGCTCGGCGCTGTTTGCCGGCCGTTTGCCTGTCACACGCTCCACGTCGGCCAGCAGACTTGCCGCCGCTCGCTGTACACACGAGTGTTCCCTGCCGTCGTAGCCTACGGTGGCACCATTCAGCGACAGACAGTCCTGCTCAGGTTGAAATACGACAAAACGCTCTGCGGCCCTGGCCACAGAAAGACAACATGCACATAGCACTATAAACAAAGTTCTCTTCATACAAAAAGGTTAGTTAAAGATTTCCGTGCAAAGGTACGGAAAACATCCCTAACCAACCTTTGTTTGTGTATCAAATACCTTTTAAAATGTTGCCAAAGCTAAAATCCGCTCCTGTCCATCGACGTCTGGAGCGTCTTTGGCAGTGCCTGGCGATTCAGGAAAAGGTAGGTGGTGTTCAGCTTCATATAGTCGCGGGACATGTACCACGTGCCTTTATAATAGCCGCGTTCGCCCCACGAGTTCTTCACCATGTAGAAGGGCTTGCCGTTCTTGTCGAGGGCCTTGCCGTAGATGACCATCACATGGTCGTAGGTAAAGCGCCAGTCGTCGAACTGCTCCTGACGCATCTGCTGCGTGGGCACCACACCTTCGGGCAGGTCTGCCAGACCGTTGCGTGAGAAGTCGCCCGACACATCGCCGCCCCATGCCACCGTATAGCCTTCGTCCAGAGCCTTGTCGAGCACAGCCATCAGCTCGTCGACAGGCATGTTGTAGCTGGGCTTCAGGCGCCACTTGTAGGGAGCCTCTATGACGAACCACTTGCCAAAGGGATGGTGTGTGAAGCTCGTCAGACTGACATACTCGTCGAGGTTGAGTCCCAGGCTCTGGGCAAAAGTCTGGGGCGTATACTCCTTGCCCTCGTAAACGAAAGTCTCCGGACAGTGACCTACATATTTCTCAATGACGGCCTGCACACTGTCCTGCCAGTGTGCCATCGGCTCCTTGGCTTTTGCCTGTGTCTGCTCGCCCTCGGTATAGCGGTTCAGGTCGGCGTTGGCCATAATGACGCTTCGCACCTTGCGCTCCAGCTCGGGGAAGAACACCTTGAAGTTGGCCAGCGAGTCACCTGTCAGCGAACCCGGTGCAGGCATCGCCTCCTCGGGACAGATGCCATAGCGGCGAATCACCTCCACCACGTCGTCGCACGAGCCACCCTCCGATATCTGGCTGAAGCCGTGCATGCGGACATAGTGGGTGGCGCAGTCCATATAGTCCTTGTTCACCACGAACATCTCGCAGAGGTCATACGTCTTACCGGTCTTCCTCAGTATCTCGCTCTCCAGGAACCCCAGCGTGGCAAAGTCCCAGCACGTACCGCTGCGATGCTGGTTCTTCATGCTCGTTATCGCATTCTGCCTCACTACCGTAAAGTCCTTCTTCTCCTCCTGTGCCATCAGTCCCACCGACAGCAGCACAGCCATCCATAACGCTATTGTTCTCATGCTTATTGACTCCATGGTTATTATGTTTACTTCTTTTTATCAGCAAAGTAGCCGAGGCAGGTGTCGCGCCACTCGCGGGCGTTCCCGAGCTGGTCGGCAATACGCTCGTCGACCTCGCGCCAGCGCTGCTCGTCGATGTAGTGGCGCAGCTTATAGCGCCAGGCGTTCTGTAGTGACTCTGTCCAGATGACGCCGTTGTTATAGTGGTACTGCAACGACTCCCAAAGAGTGGAACCGTCCTTCATGCGGTGCGTCCACGGTACATGGTGGAACCACAGCAGCAGTTCCTCGGGGCAGGTCTCCAAATTATTATAGGTGCGTGCGATGTGCCCCCGATACTGACTGACGGCATCGGTGCCGGTCTCGGTGGTGCGGTCGAAGCCCACGCCGTCCTTGTCGGCTTTGTGGTAATAGACGGGGCACCACTCTATGGGGTAGTCGGCTTTGAAGCCGTCTGGCTCAGGACCGTAGTGGTGGTCGAACTTGAAGATGTGGTGCAGACCGAGCGGCATCATGTAGTTGACGCAGGCTTCGCGGCTGGTTTCCATCCAGACGGCCATGTCGTCGACGAATTTCTTATCGGTGCTGAAGGTCTGACTGAGCCACTCTTTGGCGATATCTAATGACAACAGCTGCGGATTCCACGCCATCCGGCCGAAGGCATACCAGTTGGCTTGCGAGAAGTGGTGGCCGCACCAATTGCGATCTTTGCCTATGTTGGCGACACCGGCGATGCCTTTCAGCTGTTGGGCAGGCACAAAGGCGAAGAACTCCTGCCACATGGGGGCGAGGTAGACAAGGTGGCGCGACTGGCCCAGATACTCCTGGGTAATCTGCAGCTCTGCCATGTTTGGCGTCAGCTTAATCTGGTCGAAGATGGGGCTATAGGGCTCACGGGGCTGGAAGTCCAGCGGACCGTTCTTGGTCTGCAGGATGACATTGTCGTGGAACTGTCCGTCAAGCGGCTTGAATTCCGACACGGCCTGCTTGACGCGGTCTTCGCCCTTGTGGTTGGCGCCGTAGACGAAGCAGCGCCACATGACGATGCCTCCAAAGGGCTTCAGGGCCGAGGCCAGCATATTGGCCCCTTCGGCATGGGTGCGGTGGTAGTCGCCAGGGCCAGGCTGTCCTTCGCTGTTAGCCTTGACGAGGAAGCCTCCGAAGTCGGGTATCAGCTTGTATATCTCCTTGGCCTTGCGCTTCCACCAGCGGGCTACTGAACGGTCCAGCGGGTCGGCAGTCTTGGTGTCGCCCAAAGCCATCGGAGAGGCAAAGTTGATGGAGAGATAGACCTTGATGCCGTATGGTCGCAGGATGTCGGCAATGTGCTGTATCTCCTTCAGATAAGGCTTGGTCAGAATCTTAGGCGAGGCGTTGACGTTGTTCAGCACAGAGCCGTTGATACCTATCGAGGCATTGGCACGTGCATACTCGCGAATGAGTTGCCCGTCCAGATGAAACCACTCGAAGATGCTCTCTCCGGCATAGCCGCGCTCTATCGAGCCATCCAGGTTGTCCCAGTGGTTCAGCAGACGCAGGTCGAAGGCCGGGTGCGACTCCCCTTGCTCGCCTCTCAGCAAGGCATAGGCACCATATAGAAGGCCTGCGTCGCGCCGCGCCGTGATGGTTGTTCCGTCTATGCGGTAGCCGTCGTCGTCAGACATCGTGGCGTCGAGCTTCAGCGTCACGCTTGCTCCGTTGTAGTACGTTTCCAACTCCTGTTTGGCAATCTCGATGGTAGGCGACATCTTTCCTGTTGTCGTTACCTGGGTTTTGTTCACGGGCTGATACCTCAGCCACAATTGGTGTCCGTCCTCCGCACTGGCTGCCAATGCCAGCACGACGCTGAATACTGATAATAAAAGTCTTTTCATATACCTGTTGTTTTAGTTTTCTGCATATTCTGTCGGTGTCACCCCGAAGTGCTTCTTGAAGACCGTCGAGAAGTGGGCTTGGTTGTTGAAGCCAACCGAGTAGGCCACCTGTGTGATGTTAATCTTCTTTTCGCGAATCAGACGGGCAGCCTGCTCCAGTCGCAGGTTACGGACAAACTCGCTGGTCGATATGCCTGTCATCTCCTTCATCTTGCGATGCAGCTGGGCACGGCTGATGCCCACCTCCTTCGTCATCGTCTCCACGTCGAAGTCAGGATTCGACAGATTCTCATTGACACACTTCATGATTTTCTCCATCAGGGTGTCGTTGTTGCCCTTGACCTTCACGTGTTCCACCTTGTCTTCTTGCTCTTGGGCTCCGCTGAATTTCCCGCGCAGGCGACGGACATTGTCAACCAGATTGTCTATCGTGACATGCAGCTCCTCCATGGCGAAAGGCTTGGCCAGGAAGGCATCGGCGCCACGCTTCAAGCCCTCCAGACGGTATTGTACCTCACTCTTGGAGGTCAGCAGGATGACGGGAATGTCCGAGATATTCGAGTTTGACTTGATGCTGCGCAGCAGCGTGATACCATCCATCTCGGGCATCATGACGTCGCTCACCACCAAGTCAAAGGGCTTGGTCAGCAGTAGCTTCAGGGCCTCGCGACCGTTTGGGGCGTAGCTGAACTTATACCAGCTGTCCAGCTCCGTCTTGATATAGTTGGCTATCTCAATATCGTCGTCAACTATCAGTACGCGCAAATTGCGGCTTGCCCGTGGCTTGGACGGTGCCGCATCGCTGTCTGTGGCTTGCGGGCTTGTCTGCTGGTCTTCTATCATCTCCGGCTTCAGGTGTTCCTTGCCCAGGGGCAGGCTGACTTTTAGGATAGCCCCCGTTGTCTTTCCGTCCTCCTTGCGGTTTTGCGCTGTCACCTTGCCTCCGTGCATCTCAGTCAGCGCCCTGCAGAGGTTCAGGCCAATGCCAGTGCCGTCCACGTGAATGTCCTTCGAATTCTTGCCTTGGTAGAAGCGTTCAAAGAACCGGTCAGTCTTGTCGTCCTCAAAGCCATTGCCGTTGTCAATGACCTCGATGTTGGCAGTGTCAGTCAGCGAGAGGCGAACGATAATCTCGTCCTTGGTATACTTGAAGGCGTTCGACAACAGGTTGCTGACCACCTTGTCAAACTGCGTGCGGTCTATCCATACCTTGATACTATTCTCCGGGTGTATGAAGGCATAGTGGATATGCTGTTGCAGTGCGTTGTATTCGTAAAGCTTGTAGATGCCATAGCAGAAGGCCGTCAGGTCAGTCTCCTGGCACGAGAGCTTCATCTGATGCTTGTCAATCTTTCGCTCGTCCAGTATCTGGTTGACCAGCAGCAACAGCCTTTGGGCATTCTTGTCGATGGTGTCCAGGTCTGCCTTGCTCTCAGAATCCTGGAGACGCTCCTTCAGCTTTTTCAGCGGCCCCATGATGAGTGTCAGCGGTGAGCGTATGTCATGGGTGGCATTGATGAGGAACTGCATCTTCGACTCCTCCAGATCGCGACGGCGCTGACGCTCCCAGTTGAACAGCAGCAGACCGATGAATCCTGCCACTATCAGACCATACAGCAGATAGGCCCATGTCGTCTTATACCAGGGTTTCTGGATGGTTACCGTCAGCGTGGTCACCTCATCCGATACAATGCCGTCAGCTGACGCCCTTACCTCAATGGTATAGACTCCGGGCTGCAGCTGGTGGAAAGTCAGTTGGTTGTTGCCCTCGTTGGTCTGCATCCAGTTGTCGCCACCATTCATTCGGTATTGGAAGGATACGTTCTCCGCATTCTTAAAGTCCAGCAGCGAGAACTCCATCGTGAACGAGTTGTCGGCGTAGGCCAGCTCGAAATGGTTTTCCAAGGGATTCAAAGCCCTTCCGGCAGCGTTGAAACGTGTCAGGAAGGTCTTTCCCAGGGTTTGTGTCAGCGTACTGACATCACGAGGCAGGAAGGTCACCAGTCCGTCAGCTGTACCAAAGCTGATGCGGTCGTCCTTGCGATGCAACATCGTGCCTAATACGTACTCATTGGTTGTCAGTCCGTTGCCAGCAATATGGCCTGCCAGCCTGCTCTTGGCTCCTTTCGCATTACTCACGCAGAACTGCCAAATACCCATAGTCGTCGATATCCAGATGTCGCCTTGCTGGTCGCACACCATTCCGCATATCATCTTGTCGTGCAGAGGTTCCGTCTCGGGTACCTCGGCCACCTTGTTCGTCTTTTGGTTGTAGCAGTAGAGACCGCTCTCAGTGCTGATAAGTATGTTGCCGTCAGCTGTCTCGCAGGTGGTATAGCACTGTTTGCCGTCTAACAGTACATTCCATCCGCGGCTGTTGAATACAAAACCCTCGGGTTGCATCATGGAGATGCCGCTCGTGGTGCTAATCCAAAGCTGTCCATGCGAGTCGAACATCAGTCCCTTGATCCAGTCGTTGCACAGGTATCCACCCTTGCGCTGAGTCTGCTGCATGTTGAGCAGTTCGCCTTGTTTGGTCGCGGGATTATAGACATAAAGTCCCATGCCGAAGGAGCAGATGTAGAGCCTGCCTTGTTCGTCCTCAGCCATGCAGTTCAGTCCGCGTCCGTTCAGCGTCACCTCAGGGGTGCCCTTTCCTGTATAGGGGTCATATCGATAGAGCACATTCTCCGTCGTCAGCCAGTATTGGCCTGTCTTGCTGCGGAAGATGAGCCGGGTGCCGATAGGCGACTGCGGATGGGCTGTCACTCGTCCGGCAGCATCCAGCTTGAAGACACCGCTATTCTGTACGGTACACCAGGTGTCGTCACCCTCACCAGCCGTGATGGACGACACACCGCCGCCTGTCACATAGTGTTGCTCGGAGAGGCTCCATGTCTCGAAGGCCGACTGCTGTCGGGAAAGCATCAAAAGTCCCTTGTTGTAGCATGCCACCCACAGGTTCTGGTTTTTGTCCTCCATCAGGTCCACTACGTTGGCTGTGCTCAGGTCTATGCGTCCATTGCCATTGGCCACACGGGTCAGCTGGTGGGTGCCGCGTGCCAGCTTCATCAGTCCGTTGCCTGCAGTGGCTATATAGATGTTGCCCGCCTTGTCCAGAGTGGCATCCTCGAAGCTCACGTTATGTTCTGTCCATCCTGCCTTGCCCGAAGCGTCTGCTAATTCCAGTTGGCGAATGTCGCCAGTCTGGTAGTCATAGGCCAGAATGCCATACATGCAGACAATGAGCAGCTGATTGTCGTATTCTATATAGCGAACAGGTTGTCCACAAGTAGACACAAAGTCGCGCAATGTCGTTGGCTGACCATTCTTGACGGTGAACTTGGTAAATGTCGTCAGATGGCTGCTACGCCATAGATTGCCTTGACGGTCTATATGGATACGACTATAGAAATGGTCGCTTTGCCGGCGGTTGAACAGGCTCTCGTAGTCTATATGTCCAGAGTTCCCAAACGAATAAAGGCCATAGCCTGCAGTACCTATCAGCAGCTTCCCGGAAGAGTCGTTTGTCAGCGAGTTGATGCGGGGTGTCAGCTGTTCTGGAAAAGTGTAGCGATGGAATTTGTCGTGCTCGTAGTCGTAGCTTGCCAAACCTCGTGAGCATCCAACCCACAGACGTCCCTGCTGATCGACAAAAAGTGACGAAATCTCGTTGTCGTTAATCGTCGTAGAGTCTTTACGGCTATGGAAATAGGCAGTAAAGCGGTAGCCGTCAAACTTGTTCAGTCCGTACTCAGTCCCCACCCAAACAAATCCATAGCGATCTTGGCAGATACATGTAATCAATCCGCTCGACAGTTTGTCGGACGTATAGAGGTGTCCTGTCTCAGCCTTTGCCAGAAGCCCCGAGAGCAAACATGATACCAGTAAAAGAAGTCTTCTTAGTCTTTCCACTTTATTTGTCTGTGATGCGAATCTTCAGCTGATGTTTCTTATTCTTGTCGATGGTGTATTTCTTCAGTACGCCAGGGCCGCAGGAGCTGTTGCCCAAGCCCATGACGGCGCAGTCGATGCTAAGATAGGTTTTGCCTTGATCCTCCAACTCGTAGTCGTGGCTCTTGCCGGCCAGATACTGTGCTGAGTAAGGAAGGGCCGAGAACGAGAAGGGAGCATCGGTGGCCTCAATGCGCAGCTTCTTGCCTTGTTTGGTCTTCAGCTCGATGTAGGTGCAGTCCTCATGATTGCCGCTGTCTTGCGGACGGGGGTAGTGGACATACTGTTGACTGACCGTTGACTGCCACAGACCAATGGGACAGGACTGCTTACGGTCGGGATAGTTGTCCCAGGGACCACGACCGTACCATGTCAGCAGTTCGTATTCTCGTGGCAGTTCGATGACAATGCCCAGACGGGGAAGCGGTGGCAGCGTGTCAGGAATCTCAAAGGTGAACGTCAGTTCGTTGCCCTGCTGTTCGATGTTCATAGGGATGCGCAGTGTGTCCAGGCCGCAACGTTTCCAGTCCTTGGCCAGCCAGTTGCCGAAACTCTTGTCGTTATCTGTAGGGGCACGGAAACACTGGGCCTTGAGGTGAGCGTCAATCGGAAGGATGGCAGCTGGCAGCTGGTTGGTCTTCTTCAGACTGCGCGGCTTCGAGAATCCCATGTTCTTGACGCCCTTGGCCTTGTTGACATCAACGGGGACATGCTTTTCGCCATAGGCTTTTGCCGCCTCGCCATAGACGGCCTGGACCTCATAGTATTTGGGAGTCAGCGTGCGGTCGCTCATGATGATGCCATTCATGCAGAAAGCGTGCAGATTGGGCTTGTCGCCAAAATCGCCTCCATAGAGTACTTTGCCGTCACGGATGATGCCTTGGTCTACCCAGTCCCAGATAAAGCCGCCCATCATGCGTTTATGAGAGCAAATCTCGTCCCAGTACTCCTTGAAGTTACCCAGCGCATTGCCCATAGCGTGGGCATACTCGCTGGTCAGGACAGGGCGGTTGTCATTGGTGCGGTTGGCAATCTCCAACAATCGTTCCCACCGGGCATTCTCAGCACGCTCCTTGTCGGAACCCTCAGGGATGCCGGGATTCAGGTACTCCTCCATGACTCGCGGATAGAAACGACTTATCATGTCTACCGTTTGAGGGTCAGGATTGCCTTGGGCGCCCTCATAGTGGATAGGGCGGGTGGGGTCAAACTCTTTCAGCCATGCTGACATGGCTGCTTGGTTAGGTCCGTAGCCGCTCTCGTTGCCAAGGCTCCAGAAAATGACGCTTGGATGGTTCTTGTCGCGCTCGGCCATGCGGATGGCCCTGTCCAGGAAAGCATCAGCCCAATCAGGAGTAGAGGCCAGTGTGCCGCGAAGTCCGTGGGTCTCACAATTGGCCTCGTCCATCACATACATGCCAATGCTGTCGCACAGCTCGTACCACCGCGGACAGTTCGGGTAGTGTGAAAGGCGCACAGCATTGATGTTGGCTGCCTTCATCAGCTGGAGGTCTTTCAGCATCAGTTCCTCTGTCATGACACGTGCTTGGTAGGGGTCGTGCTCATGACGGTTAACGCCGCGGATTTTTGTTACCTTCCCATTGATAAGCAGTTGACCATCACGAATCTCAATGCTCCGGAATCCCACCTGTTGGCTCACTTGCTCAACTGTTGTGCCGTCAGCCTGCTGTAGTTGCAGCTTCAAGGCATAGAGGTTGGGATTGTCAGCACTCCACAAGCGGGGGTTGTCAACCTTGATTTCCATGCGGTTGAACTTACGATAGCCGCGCTGGGGGAACCACTCGTTCATCCGTGCTGCCTTATGGGCCAGGTCAAGCACTTCGTCAGCAGCAATGGTGTCGCTGCCTATTGGTGTATTCTCGTCGTAGAGTGTGGCGACGAGCCGATAGTCTTCCCCGTTTTCGCCATTATAGACAGAGAACTGCGGATTGACAGCCAGCGTCCAACCGTCTTTTTCTTGTGTAGTCCGTACTGCCACGTCGCGAAGTCTGATGTCGGGGGTATGATATAGCAGCACATCGCGATGGATGCCGCCGAAGCGCCAGAAGTCCTGGTCTTCCAGATACGAGCCGTCGCTGTATTTATATACCTCAATGGCTATCTGATTCTCTCCTTTTTTGATGTAAGGAGTAATGTTGAACTCCGAGGGCTCCATGGAACCTTGTGAGTAGCCTGCCTTTTGTCCATTGATCCAAACGTAGAAAGCCGACATCACACCTTCGAAACGCAGGAAGGTCTGACCCTCCTGCCAATCGTCAGACAGTGAAAAGGCACGTCGATACTGCCCTGTAGGGTTACGCTCTACGTAGGTTGTCCATTCCTTTTTGGGCTCTCGCGTCACATAGGGTGGGTCTATCTTAAACGGATAGCCGGCAGAGATATAAATGGGCGTGCCGTAACCGTTTACCTCCCAGTTGGCGGGAACGGCCAAAGTCTTCCATGCAGAGGCGTCAAAGTCCGTGCGGTAAAAAGCATCGCCACACTTCGACCCTGGGTCGAAGAAGTCCTTGGTGCGTTCCCCGGGTGTCTTTGTCCACCGGAACTGCCAAGTACCGTTGAGGCTTAATAGGCGGTCTCCCTTCGCCTGCTTATAGGGAATGAAATAGGCACGTGCCGGTTCACGATTGATTTGCAACACGTGGTTGTCCTCCCAGTCGTGATGCTCGTTAGCCCAGACGGCAAGACAGGGTAACAGTAAAAAAGACAGGATCAGTTGCCTCATAGATACTTCATGATTAGGTCGACTATCTCATCTTCCGTCTTTCCCTCCATGGAGAAGACAAAGTCGTAATTGCGGGCGTCATAGCGCGACGTGCCAGTATATTTCTGTACATAGTTCTCACGCATCTTGTCTACCTTCTGAATCAGAGCCTCGGCCTCGTCGTGACTGATACCCTTCTTCGTCATCAGGCGTTTGATGCGTTGTTCCATAGGAGCCTGGATAAGGATGCTCAGACGATTGGGCTCGTCGCGGAAGACATAGAATGCCGAACGTCCGGCAATAACGCATGACTCAACCTCGGCAATGCCCTTCAGGATTTCCTGCTCAGCCTGAAACATCTCGTCGGTAATCAGCAGATCAGGCTCGTCGACAAATCCGCTCTTATGATATGTTTTCGAAGCAGTGAAACCGATGGTCATAGCGCGTTTGAAGTCGGCCCACCAGCTATGGTTGCGTCCCTTGAGCTTTTCTATCTCCTCAACGCTGAGGTTGTATTTCTTCTCCAACGCCTGAATGAGCGCCTTGTCGTAAAAGGGGACATTCAGCCGTTCGGCCAGTTTCTCACCTATGGTACGGCCACCGCTGCCTAACTCACGATTGATGGTAATAATAAATTTCCCGTTAGTGTTCATAGCTATATAACGTTTATTGTATTTCCAGTTCTTTGAATTCGATATCTTTGGTGTCTACTCTGACCGTATAGGTGCCGGCATTGATCTGCGTGCCTGTGGTGGTGCTGAGCATCTTGAACTTGTTGGGCGTTGGCGGGAAGGTGACATCGCGGTCCACCAGTACCGTTTTCTTGGAATCGGTAACCGTCATGCGGGCAGTAACAGGCTGGCCCGTTGTGTTCTTGTATCGGAAGCGGAGGGCATATTCCTGTCCCAGTCCCGGTTTGATGATGAAGGACGTCAGGGATTTGCCTGTGGGCTGGCAGACGCTTGCAGGACGAGCCTCGGTGTCCTTGGGCAGTTCTTCCTTGGGCAGCTTGGCGATGGTGTCGGTGTCGAAGGCGCGCCAGACCACTGACCCGTCACCTCCCCTTTGGGGGGAGGAAGGGAGGGTGCTTCCCACTGCAATGCCGCAGATGACGGCCTGGCCAGCCTTGACTTCCGGGAAGGAGATGCGGAGGCGACCATTGTCGGCTTTTGCCGTAACGACATATTTCAGCGCCCCGCAGTAGCCGGCCTCAGCCCATGGGTCAAGGTCGTCGATGAGGGTTTGCCCATTGACGGCTACGTCGAAGATGCGCAGTCCTTCATAGTCGGCAGTCTCTGAGGCGTCACGTCCGTGCCAAGGCTCGGCAAAGTAAAGCTCGATACGGTAGAGGCCCGACGGAGAACCGTCGGGAACGGTGGCGGGTACTGGTAAGTCGTACCACAGGCGGTGGCGACCGAAACGGAAGAACTGGAACAGCTCGTCGCTCTTCGTGCCACGGATGTCGGCAGTGATGTGGCGCTGCGAGGCCTGTACGGCATGGATGCCCTCGAAGTCCTGACCCCATGAATGGCTGTGGATGGTATCATCGGCCTGCCATTGCTGGCCAAACTCGTCAACGAAGGCATCGCCACCGCAGTTGATGCGATAGAGATAGTGGTAACCCTCTGCACCTTTCACGAGGTCGATGTTCCTATCAGCAGCGGTAATGCCACTGCCTACAGGACTTTTTGTGGCATAGCGCTGGCGATACATATAGTAGGCTGGGGTAGGCTCTTCCCATGAGGTGACAAGACCCTTGTAGTTGATAGGGCCGATTTTGTCAATGCGACGGTAGGCGCCGTCAGGTTGTACCCGACCGGGATTGTCGTGCGAGTTGAAAATCCATTGGAAGTGGCCGCAGACACCGAGGGATGTGTCGGTAGGGGAACTGCCGGCCGCAAAGGCCTTCTCAGCCAAGCGGGCCTTGGTATCCAACAGTTTGGTGAAACTCTCTTCGCTGTATTTCGCATCGCCGTGCAGGTCGATGGTGCGCCAAGCGCCATATTCGCCATTGAGCAGCTGGTCGGGACGCTTCAGCTCATTGTCGTAGTTCTCAGCCGAACCGCCATAGGTGCCGCTCCAGTTCTGGATGACGTTCCAGTCTGTTCCTTCACCGCCGTTGCAGGTGGTGATGGCACGTTGCCCTTGGCAGGTGGGGTCGAGTGAGCGGATGATGTCGCAGCACTCCTCGGCAAAGTCCTTCGGCAACACACTCTCGTTCTGCAGGCCCCACAGGATGACAGAGGGTGAGTTGCGACGCTCCTTGATCCAGCGGACGAGCAGACGCTTGAAGTTCTCGCGGAACTGAGGCGTGTCATACCAGATATGGGCCGAGAACTGACTCCAGAAGAGCAGCCCCTGTTCGTCGCACAGCTGTTGGTAGAGCAGGTTGTGGGGTTGGTGGGCCTCACGCAACGCATTAAAGCCGGCATTGGTAATCTGCTTGATGCGCGAGCGAATCTGTTCAGGGGTGAAGGCATGGCTGTTGCCCAACAGGTGTTCGTACTCGCACGTGCCATTGATGAAGACGGGCTGTCCGTTGAGCAGGAAACGATTGTCGCCATCCTTGCGTAACACAGGCCATGAGACGGAGCGGATGCCAAACGGGGTGCGCACCTCGTCAGTGGTCTTGGCGTCGCGCTTGATCATCGTGGTGAGCGTATAGAGGTAAGGGTCTTGCAGGGACCAGCGATGAACTTCCTCTATGTGTTCGGCGTCGCGGAAGGTCTTGTTCTCACCAGCCTTGAGCACGACGGGGCTGGCATGACGGAACACTTGCTTGCCGGAGGCCAGCGTAAACTTGTTGACAAGCTCGATGGTCTGGGGTTGGCTGGTGTAGTTTCTGACCTCAGTCTCAATGAAGACCGAGTCGCAGGCCGCGTTGTTCCAGATGTGAACGCCGAAGGGCTCAATACGGATGGCATCGGTTTCGATGAGCGAGACTGGTCGGAAGATGCCAAAAGGCTGACTGCCCTCGCTGAAGCCCCATTCGCTGCTACAGCCACCGCAGACCCAGGGCGAAGTGGTCTGCATGGCAGGATGGTTGACTGCCACTTCCAGGTCGTTGCTGCCATTCCGCAGGTGGTCTGTCACATCGAGCGTCCAGACGGTACGACCTACCAGCTCTTCAGGATATGGATGGCCGTTAAGGGTAACGGTGGCATAGGTGCCCGCACCTTCGAACTGGAGGAAATAGCGTTTGCCTTCCTGCTTCTTAGTAGTGAAAGTCTTGTGATAGGCGGCCTTTCCGTGCAGGTTGCCATGACGCAGCTGGCGGTAGCCGTAGTAGTCGTCGAAGTTATGGGGGAGGTTGACTCCCGACGGAAAACCGTCGGGAACGGTGGCGGCCGTCCAGCCTTCGTTGAGAGGGGTAATGGCGCGGCGCCCCTTTCGTTCAGGCGCCGGGAAGGATGCATGACTCCTGCCCATCGGCACGCTGGTGGCCACGGCAATGCCTCGCTGCTGGTCGTTGTTGACGGCACAATAGAAATGGTATACCACGCCATCGTGCTTCACCACATAGCTCTTATGGGCAAACATCTCGTCGTACGGCTTAGTAGGCCATATCAGGTCTTCACCCTCCCAACGTTGCCAGTGGATGAGGTCTTTAGAGACCGCAAAGGTATTGAAAGCATTATATTTGCGCGACGGGTCGTAGGCCTTGAAATAAAACATCACATAGTGGTCGCCCATCTTGGCAATCTGTGCATCACCCGTGATGATACCACCCACCTCGTTGGCAAAGACGGGGTTGCCGTCATAGCGCTTCCATTTCTTGAGGTCGTTCGACAGGGCAATTCCAATCCGTTCTGCCTTCAGCTTGTTATCTGGATTGATACCTCCTGCATTATAGAACATCACAAAACGGTATTTTGCCAGTTCTTTGGGCAAACCACTCCCCTCGCCCTTTGGAGAAGGGCTGGGGAGGCTATAGATAGTACTCTTATATTGCACTAACTTTTCCCACCATTGCGCGTCTTTGTCATTAATGCTCATAAGAGGCTTATCGTCTGACTGCCACTCATGGGCCTGGGTGATGTCGTCCTTTGTCCACGCCATACCGATGTTCAGCGGCTCGCGCACAGCCTCATAGCCTGTGCCGTGACCACCGATATAGGTCATCCAGTAGTTATTCTTATATTTCGCAATACCATAGCTACCGCCCCACGTCCAGTCGATGAGGGCAGGGAAACCGCCTCGCTGGTTCATGTCCCAACCGTCGTCCTTATACGACAGGATGCGTCCCAAAGTCTGCCAGTGCAGCAGGTCATCGCTCTTGGCCAGCCACGTCTCGTAGCCTCGTCCGTCAAGTCCCTCCTTGCCGTTATAGACAACGTAGGTCATCAGCCATTTGCCATCTTGTTGAAAGACGGTAGGACAGTCTATCTTGTGGTAATTGTCCGTGGGGGCCACCACCAAGCCGTATTTATAGGGGGTGCGCACCTCTTGGTAGATGCGCTGCATGACATCGTCGGCAATCTGCTGGGCAGAGGCCGTCAGGCTGACGAAGACAAGTAAAGCGAGGAGTTTCCTTTTCATCATTGCATTTTATTTTTGGAACAACCAGTCCACTTCAGTAGATGGACCATTCAGGCCACAGTCACGTGGGTTGATTGTACTATCTGTAAAACCAGCCACCATCAGGATGCCCTTTGGCAATCGCAACGTATGGCGACCTGCTGGCAGCGAATACTGGTGGATATTAACCTTGGGCATCTGCACAATGCTGATGGCATTCGTCAGGATGGGCTCTGCCTGACCGTACTCATTGCCTGTAGCGTCAATCTCGAGTTTGGGTGCCTTGGCGAATTTCTTGTCATCATCCTTGAAAAGCCCCACAAGCACTTTGACGGGTTTGTCACTCTCGAAAGCAATCGTCGTTCCAACGATGCGGGTGGTGTCACGATTCAGCACGAGGGCCTGAAGACCTGCCAACTCAGGCGCAATGGAATCGACAGGTGTGTCTGGACGCTTTTCAAAAAGAATAGCGCCCTTCTGCAGTATAACGGTGGCTCCTTGATAGCTGACCTTGGCATTGTTTGCAGGCAGTATCTTGACATCCGTCTGAGCCACAGGGTGTTTCAGTTTTTCGATATTCTCCTTAAAGGCATCGAGTTCTTCCTGATAGACCACAGCCAGTTCACTCCATGTCTTCATCTTACCGCCATCGCCGCCTACAGGCACTCGACGCTGGGCAGTTTGCATGGAGTTGGCATAGAGGTAGGTCTCGTCGGTCAGCTGACACAGGTCGTTCCAAGTACTGTTGCTCTGTTCCAGCCATCTGACTGCCGACTCCAGATGGGTGATATCCTTCGTCCACTTGTAGCGCAGTACCTCAGCGGCAGCACGCACCTTTAACTGGAAAGCTTTGGCAAACAGGGCATAGCAGCGGAAGTCGTTCCATACACGCTGGTACTCGTCAGCATGACGGGTGGGTTTGGCGGTAATCGCTGCCATCTCGACGAGGGCGCGGTCACCATGATTCACACACTGGTCGACGATGTCGAAAGGCAGCTCACCCTTGTGCGCCTGACCGTTGTATTCTTTCTCGATGTACTCGATGAGTTTCTCACCCTCGGGTCCGCAGCTCTCGTAGAAGCCCGGATAGATGGTGTACTTGTAAGGATTCACCAACTGTCCCATCGTCATACCTAAGAGCAGCGTCTGACGGTTGCCCTCGGTGATGCCGAAGCGACGCAAGAGCTTGGGGGCTATCTCGCCAGCCTCGTCGTAGGCATTCAGCAGATGACCTGCAGCGATGGTGTCGATACCGTAGTATTCAGCCAACTCACGTTTCCAATACGTCTTATCCTCGCCACGCTGGTCGTTCC
Organism: Prevotella sp.; assembly: GCA_017412705.1. Lineage (GTDB taxonomy): Bacteria > Bacteroidota > Bacteroidia > Bacteroidales > Bacteroidaceae > Prevotella. Next base: position 26,507 of record JAFPWS010000034.1, on the reverse strand, counting down.
ACGCATAGCGGCCCCACGCCTGATACCACATCCAGTCGCGGTCCAACTGCTTCTGGCGTTCACCACCAGGCAGTTTGTCTGCCGTATAGGGCCAGTCCCAATAGGAAGCCTGCGGATAGAGGTGCAGGCCCTTGGAGTGGTGTACGCGGTGCATGGCCTGTACCGTCTTCTCTATGAAGGCGGGGCTTGACCAGCGCCAAGGCTCCAGATTGGCCAGGATATGTACATTGTCGATGTGAACGGGAGCAGCCTCCGCCAGCTGGCGGTGCGTCTCACCCCATGGTCCGCCAGGCTGATAGGTGGTCAGCGACTCGCCCGTATATTTCGACATGGTGTAGATGTTGGGATAGAGAGGCAGCGACTCCTTCAGCACCAACGGCCCGTCCGTATCGTGCGAACGAAGCACGATGGGAGGTAAACCCCTTGCCCCTTTGAGAGAGGGGCCTAGTCCGTCAAGGATGCCGGGAATAATCGTCTCCTTCATCCACTTCACGTCGTCGTCTATCGTCGCCATGGCCTCGCCAAGACATACCAGCAGGCCCACGTTGGGATACTTCTCGATGAAGGCGGCAATCGACTTGCGCGTGTAGTCGCTAATCAATGGCGTGATGGGGCGGTTGCGGTCCTGCGTCTTCAGACCGTAGTGGTCAGCAAAAGGCTTGCTCAGGATGATGTTATAGAACATCTGAATCACCCAGATGCCGCGTTTGTCAGCTTCATGGGTCAGGAATGAGAAGATTTCCTCGTTCTTCTTAAAGGTCTCCTCGTCCACCTCCAACGCGAAGGGATAGTCCTTCAACTTCACCAGCGAGGCAAAGGGATGGCCATTCCAGAGGTACAGCGAGTTCATCTTGTTCTCCACCATCATGTCGAGGTACTTGATCCACTCCGCTTTGTCGTAGAACCAGGGGAAGTTCTCCGGCGTGTAGGGATACTCATAGACAGCATGTCCAGACAGATACACCGTCTTTTGCAGTCCGATACACGTGCCGCGCATCACCATTCCTGGAGTCTCCTCCACAGGCTCAATATCCAGCGAACCCTTCTGGCGGATGCGGTCAGCCAGTTCCACACAACCGTAGATGACACCCGTGGCGTCGTTGCCCGATACCACTATCCCTTTCTCGTCTTTGGTGATGGTGTAGCCCTCTGCTGTACCTGTAGCAGCATTGGTGAGCGTGATGCGCGGCCCTTTCTTGGCCGTCACTTCATAGCCCATTGCCGTGAGTTTCTTCTTCAGATACCCGGCAGCATACTGCTCACGGTTGGTGGCTTTTTTTCCTGTCACAATGCTCACCCGCTGGGCCATCATGGTCAGCGTCAGGCACAATACGATGCTTAAAACGATGCTTCTTCTCATGTCTATTGACTGGTTTCTGTTTATATATTAAAGACTGACTTCCCGCCCTTTTGTCATCATAAAAGGCTCCTATCCTCAAGGACGGGGCAAAACCCCTTCAGTCCCTCCTTCTGTCTCATCGTAAGGATAGGGGCCTTTTTCTTTGACGGGCTGATGACAAAAAGGAGGGTTGTGAGTCTAATTTTAAAACTAAGGAAGACATGAGAAAAATCATCGTAACAGTAGCGCCCGTTTGCCATGTTGGCAAGGAGATTCCCGCTGAGTGTAAGAATCCGCTGACCCCCGAGGAGATAGCGGAAGATACCATCAATTGCTATAAGGCCGGTGCCTGCGAGGTGCATTTGCATACACGCGACCTGCAAGGCAACCCGACATTCGAACTGGACGTGTTCCGCCAGACCATCGGACTCATCCGTAAGGAGACAGATATGATTGTGCAGGGTTCGACGGGAGGTCTGTCGACGCTGACGCTGGCCGAGCGCTGTGTGTCGCTGGATGTGCCGGAAGTGGAGGTGGCTTCGCTGAATATGGGTTCTGTGAATTTCGGTGAGACGGTTTACATCAATACGATGCCCGACCTGCGTTACTGGGCCAAGCGACTGGACGAGACCAACACCGTGCCTGAGATGGAATTGTTCGACCTCAGCCACGTAGAGTGTGCTACCCGTCTGGCTGACGAGGGTGTCATTCACCGTCCGCTGCACTATAACTTCTGCGTAGGACCGGGCAATTCCAGCAATCTCTCGGCTACAGGCAGGAACCTGGCCATGCTCTGCTCGCTGATGGAGCCTGGCTGCAGCTGGGGTATCACCCACGATTCGATGAAAGACTTTTCCATGCTGGCCTGTGCGATAGGCATGGGAGCCTCAGCAGTACGTGTCGGCTTCGAGGACAGTTTCTATTATGCCCCAGGCAAGCGGGCACATACCAATGCCGAACTGGTGGAACGACTGGTGGCCCTGATTCGCATGATGGGCTGTGAACCTGCCACACCGGCTGAAGCCCGTGAGATGCAACACATTAAGAAGTAGGAAGTGAGCGATAAGATGGAAGAAATAAGATGGAAGATGGTCGTGCTTGACGACGACCCGACAGGCATACAGACCGTACACGGTTGTCTGCTGATTACCCAATGGGACGAGGAGAGCATACGTCTGGCCTTTGAGGACAAGGAGCCTTTCTTCTACATCCTGACAAATACGCGGGCCATGACTCGTGAAGAGGCTGCGGACGTAACCCGTGAAACGATGGAAATGGTGGTCAGAGTGAATCGTGACTACAACTACCGCCTGATTGTCGTCAGTCGCAGCGACAGTTGTCTGCGAGGCCACTTCCCGTTAGAGACGGATGTCATGCGTGAAGTGCTTGTACGTCACGGCTATGACGTGGCGGCTAAGACTCCCTTCTGTCCGGCCTTCATCGAGGCTGGTCGTGTGACGATAGACGGCATACACTACATGAAGGATGGCGAACGGCTCATTCCTGTCAGCGAGACGGAATTTGCACGCGACAATGTGTTTGCCTACCATACCAGCGTACTTACGGAGTATATCAAGGAAAAGGGGGCTCGTCCTGACGACTATACCATCGTCAATGCCCAGTCGTATGACGAATTGTATGCGTTTGCAGATATTGTTCTCGACGGCAAAATCGTTGAGCACATGATTATCCGTTCGTCGTCGTCGCTGCCCAAGGCCATCAGCGGCATTCCCGACATACCCCTGTTGGACCGCAGTATGCTGAGGAAACAAGGCGTGGGCTGTTTCGTGGTCGGCTCACATGTCAAAAAGACCACCCGACAACTGGAACAGTTGCTGCAGGCCGCAGGCACCTGTGCCGTTGAGGTGGATGTGCAACGTATACTGGACGATGCTGACGCGCTGATACTGGAGACGCTCGATACTGTCCAGCAGGTGGTGGACAACCATCTGACCCCCATCGTCTATACCTCTCGTCAGGAGATTCGTCTTGACGATGCCAACCAACGGCAGCGCCTGGGTCAGCAGGTTAGCAACTTCCTGGTCGATATTGTTTGCCGCCTGCCTTTCACGCCTTCGTACTTAGTGGGCAAGGGCGGCATTACCTCGCACGACATCCTGACCAAGGGACTTGGCATCAAGACGGCTCGTGTCATGGGACAGATTATTTCGAGTGTGCCTTGTGTGATGACACAAGACTTCCCTTATATCATCTTCCCAGGCAACGTAGGCAACGAAGGCTCGCTCAAAGAGGTTTATCTGAAATTATCGGCTTCTCAGGATTGATGAAAGCAAAGAGTACAGCACTCACGATGAGCATCACGGCAATCATGTAGAGGGGCAGATTGTAGTTGCCCGACTGCTGAACCAGTTCGCCAAAGAGAATGCCGCAACAGAAACCACCGATGTTGCCTGCGGTATTCATGGCTCCACTAAGGGTACCCGCATGACGCTTGCCCAAATCGATGCATAGTGCCCAGGCAGAGGGCAGCATCAAGTCGAAAATGCCGAAACACAGCGAGAGGAATACGAAAACCGCCATCTTGCCAGGAATAAATGCAGCCAAGAACATACACACGGCAGAGACGGCCAACGACGTAGAGCCCAATGCCTTACGTCCGATTTTGATACCGTATCGCTGGGTCAGTCTGTCCGTCAGATGTCCTCCGGCAATATTACCTATCATACTCATAACGAAGGGGACAGCCACCGCATAGGTCAACTCCGATTTATCGAAACCGCGACCCAGTTCCATGAATGTCGGGAACCACGAGAAGAAGAACCACGAACCGAAGGCATAGAAGAAGTACATGCCGCAGATAAGCCAGAACTGCGGTGCACGAAGCAAGGCTGTCCAAGGAATGGCGGTTTTACTCGTAGAACTCGTCATACCAGACGGGGTAGCGTCTCTATAATATAGCCACCACACGATGGCCCAAATGATTCCCAACGCTCCCAGCAGATAGAATGCGGCACGCCAACCGACAGTCACCATGACGGGAATGACAACGAACGGTGTCAAGGCGCCTCCCATACGACTGGCCGCCCACACATAGCCCTGTGCCTTGCCAACCTCGTCTTTCTGGAACCAACGGCTGATGACGCCCGTCGAACAGGGTGAAGAGCCTGCCTCGCCGATGCCGAACATGAAGCGGATGACCAATAGCGAGGCCAATCCTCCTGCCAGTCCCGTGAAGGCGGTAAACAACGACCACCAGAGTACGATGAGCGACAATATGCTGCGATGTCCGAAACGGTCGCCTAAGGCTCCCATGGGAATCTGCATCAGACCGTAAGAGAGGATAAAGGCACTTTGCACCCATCCCCATTGCGACGGCGAGAGCTGCAGGTCGTGCATGATGCTCGACCCTGCCACGCTGATGTTGATTCTATCCAAGAAAGTGACCATGCCCAGAATGACGAGCATGGTCAGGATGACATTTTTACGCTTCATAGACCTAAGAACTTGCGCAGACCCTTTACGCCCAGTACAGGACTCGACAGCACAGGCTTGCCTGTCAGCTCAGAAAGACGCTGTTCCATGCGGGCCATAGAGCCTTGAGCCAGCACAAACATATCGACTTGAGAGGCGATACGCTGGGCAGCCTCGGCAATCAGTCGGTCGTGTGTCTCGCCATCACCACTCTGTCCGGCAGCAAAGGCACCATCGGCCAGCCCTTCCACCAGCACGACATCGCGCCGGGCATTCTTGGCCTCGTTCTGTAACAAACGGCAGGTAGGGTCGAGTGTGGTAGGCAGCGTCGAGATGACACCGATACGGTTGTAATTCTGTACAGCCAGTGCAGCCATCGGCTGGTCGATGCGGAAAACAGGAATGCGTGCATACTGATTGCCATAGTCGGCTACATCACCCACGCTGGAGCAAGTATTGAAAACCACATCGGCTCCTGCATCGGCTGCTGCATTATAGTAGGACAGCAGGCGGCGGCGGACGGCAGGCGTCACCTGATTGTTGGCAATCACTTCCTTGATAAGTGACGAGTCGGCAATGTGGTCGACTTTCACTTCCGGCAATAGTTCTGCAAAAGTCTTGGTCAATGGCTCTACCAGGGCCATGGCCGTGTGTACGCAAATGACATGCTTCATAGTTGTTTCGGTATGTTTGTTATTTCTGTTTATTTCAGTTTCTTGAGGTCTATCTGCTTGTAGCTGACGCGCTGGCGGCGCCAGGTGTAGACGCAATGCAGCGTGCCGTCGCGGCCCTGAATGATGGCGGGGTAGGAGTACTGGTCGATGGGCGAGTCCTCGAGCGTCAGCACGTGCTGCCAGCGGGTGCCGTCTGGGCTCAGAGCTATCGACACCGGCGTGCGCACACCCTTAGGGGTCAGGGGCAGCGTCTCGAAATTGTTGTAAATGAGGGCATGACGACCGTCTTGTAGAGAAACGGCATCGGTGCCGCTCTGGTTGTTCTCGATGTCGAGCAGCGTGACGGGTGTCCACGAGTCGCCGTTATCGCTGCTGAATGAGGTCGCGATATGAGCATTGTGCGTGCGCATCAGCACCTGCAGACGACCGTCCTTCAGCTTAAGGATGGACGGCTGGATGCAGTCGATGGGGTGCAGCTTGTTGTCGTCGGACTTGACGGCCTCTGTGCTCTCTACGGGAACATACTTCCATTGCTTGGTCTTCAGGTCGAGAATCTCCATGTGAAAACGCCAGCCGTTATTCTCTGTAGACGAGGGACAGAGCAGGCGGCCATTAATCAGCTCGGGCTTGTTCTTGATGGGTCCAAGGAAAGCACGACCTTCTGCGTCGTAGGGCAGCGGCTCCTTCTTGCTCCACGTGCGGCCTCCGTCTTTCGACTTCGTGAGCCAGCCCGTCCAGTCGCCTACGGTGGTGCCTATCTTGAAGAAGAGCCACAGCTCGCCGTCAGGCATCTCGAAAAGCACGGGGTTCCAGCACGCCTTGCGCTTCAGGCGGTCAGAGACTTTTGTGAGGCGCGTAGTCTTGGTGACGTAGTCGTAGCTTTCTTCATCTTTGCTCCCGTTTGCCGAGACATTGCCTCGGCTTGCTGAACGGATAGGACCGGCAGTAGCAGGGGTCGTATCGTCCTCCAAACCGGAGAGTCCCATGTATTTGGCGTCGGGGTCGTCGAGACTCAGTACGCCGTCGGCAGCGAGTATGGGCTTGCTCCACTCGTCAGAGCCTTTCTTCTTGATGTTCACCCAGATGCAGACGTCGGGGTCGCGCTCGTGGGTGCCCCCGAAGTAGCCTGCCACGAGGTCGCCATTCCTCCGTTCGACAATGGTGGAGGCGTGGGCCTCAGGGAAGTAGGTGTGCTCGTAGAGGAACTCATCTTTCACGATGGCAGGATGCGAGGTGGGGATATCGACACTGAAGTGGTACGAGCCGGAACCGACGGTCTTCGTCTCGCCATTGGGCAGGCAGACCTCTGCTGTTGTGTTACAGGGAATCGTCACATCCCACTCCAGATGCTGCAGCGTCTTGCGCCAGTGGCTCTTGATGGTGCCGTAGGGCGAGTCGTAGCTGACGTTAGCCCACTCGCAGTCCTGGATGTCGAAGGCGGGCTTCAGCACGATGTGCTTGTAGCCCGCAGAAAAACCTGCGGGAACAGTGGCCTTAGAACCGTCGGGAACGGTGGCTGCCTGCCGGATACCGCCTAAGTACTGGTAGCACCAGGTCATCAGGTCGCCCAGGAGCATGACGTGGTTGCCGCTGTTCATCTTGGGCGAGGCCTTGTCGCCGTTCCACAGCTCCCAGATGGTCGTGGCGCCGTTTTGCGTCATATATCCCCACGAGGGGTAGGTCTTGGTGGTTGCCAGGCGATAGGCCACATCGGCAAAACCATTATCGCTGAGGCCTCGCATGAGCCACGAGATGCCAATGACGCCACACGACACGTGGTGCTTGTTCTTGATGCAGATATTCTGCACCACCTGCTTCACCACATCGTCTTTGCAGTCGTCGGGAACAATGCCAAAGGCCAGCGGCAGCAGGTTGGCCGTTGCGGTGTTGTTGCCGTAATAGACGGAGTCTGGATAGAGCACATGACCGGGACGGGACGAGGTGGCGCGCCTGACGGTCAGGAAACGCTTGTTGAACGCGTCCGTCATCTGCTCGCGGATGGGTTTCCAGTGGGCTGCCTCGCAACCCCACTGCTCCAACAGCTGCATGACGCGGATGACGTAGGCCGTCGAGATGAGTGCGCCGTCGGTCTTACGGGCGGGGTCTTGCGAATGGATGAGTTCCAGCTTCTCGGGGGGCACACACCAGTCGCCATACTGGTCTTTGGTGATGATGCCGTCCTGCTGGTATTCGTCCAGCAGATGCTGCAGCCAGCGCTTGATATAAGGATATGACTTGTCGATGGCCTCACGGTTGGCGAACTGGCGGTAGAGCATGTCGCAGCTGAAGGGTAGGGCGGCAGGCCATGTGACGTCGTCGTTGTAGTAGTTCCAGAAGGCAGGAGCTACGTCTGAGAAGACACCATCCTCGCGCTGTGACTCGCAGATGTCGCGCATCCACTTGGTGTAGAGCCGCTCGTTGTTGAAGAGGAAGCTCTCGCCCAGCGACCCTACGGTGCGGTCGCCCAGCCAGGGCTGTCGCTCGTTGCGCTGCGGACAGTCGACGGGCATGCCTTTATAGTTGCTGTAGATGCCCCACCAGGCATTGTGCATCACCTTGTTCAATACGGTGTCAGAACACTCGAAGTGGCCTAACTGCTGGATGTCGTCGCTGACGGTATAGGCATGGACATCCTTCACAGGGCCTGTTATCTGGGCATAGCGGAAACCATGATAGCTGAAGATGGCGTGCCACTCTTCTGCCCGCGGTGTCTTGCCGCAGACGTAGATGTCCTCGGAACGGGCATCGCGGAAGTTCTCCAGATAGAGTGTGCCGTCGGCATTTAGCTTCTCGGCATATTTCACGCGGATGGTATCGCCCTCTTTGCCCATAGGCACAAAGGCTATCCAGCCAGCCGTGTTCTGGTGGAAGTCGTAGATTTTAGAGGTTAGAGGTAAGAGGTTAGAGGTGAGAACGGTGGGTTCTGGGGTCAGCGGTGCCATCTCCATGCCTGGTGCCATCTGGGCACGCAGGGTGCCAAGGGGTATCTCCGTGCGCTCAGCAGGCTGCCAGGCCTTGTCGTCATAGCCCACCTCGTCCCATCCTGTCAGGTCCTTACGGGCATCATACTCCTCGCCGTCGTACTCGTTGTTCGAGCGGATAGGGCCATTGGCGGTTATCTTCCATTTCTCGTCAGTTGAGATACGCTTGGTGGTACCGTCGGTAAACTCGATGAGGATATTGATGCGGCATTTGGGCAGTCCGAAGACAGGGGCCTTGTAGGGCTTGTTCTGACGCATGGGGAACACGCGGCCATTGCCTAAGATGAGTCCGATGCAATGCTTAGAGGTTAGGGGTGAGGGGTTAGAGGTGAGACTGCTGGTGATATCGTAGGTATTGTAGAGCACCGTCTTGCGATAGTCGGTGGGCATAGGCAGCAGCACCTCGCGATTGTAGGCTACACCATTGACGTGCAACTCATGGAGCCCGATGCCTGCCACATAGGCGATGGCTCGCTTGACGGGCTTGTCCAGCTGGAACTCCTTGCGCACATAGCGGGCGGCCAGGCGGGTATGCAGGCCACGCTCCTCGCCGGGCAACAGACGCTCCAGACCAATCCAGCGACCAGTCCAGTGGCTCTCCTTCAGCAGTCCGACGCCAAAGCTGGCTTCGTCGCTCCAGGGCGTCTCACCGACGTTGGTCCATACCTTTACTTTCCACGTGCACGGCGTGGCGCTCTTCAGAGGTTGTCCCTGATAGCGCACCCAGAGCTGTTGGTCGCTCTCGACGCGTCCTGTGTTCCACACCTCGCCCTTGTCGGTCGATACCACAATCTGGTAGGCCGTCTGTCGCACATCCTGCTTGTCGGAAAGGATGGTCCATGAGAAACGCGGCTCGGCAGTGTCGATGCCCATGGGGTTCTCCAGATTCTCAACACGCAGCCACGAGGTGCTGACAGCGGGCTTTACCTCTTTCTTTTTCTTCGCCACACCCACAATCGGCAGCATGGCCAATAAGACGATGAGCAGTCTATTCATTGAGGTCCCTTTCCTTGGCTTTGTATCCGTCGGGCGACAGTGCCGTCTGGTCTTTCTGGAGATAGTCCTTCGTAGCGTCGATGGCGATGAGCACACCGTCCTCGACACGTGCCGACTGCGGATGATAGCGGAAGGTGAGCACCTTCGAGTCGAACTCGCCCAGGTACTTCAGCTTGCCGGTGGCAGTCGTCATCCACCACACGTTCTTCTTGGCTCCGCTGATCTTTGTCAGGTCGAGCTTCATGTTATTGTTGTTGTAGTTGTAGACCAGCAGGTAGTCGATGCCACGGGTGGCAATCAGACGGTTGTACTTCTCGCCGTTCTCGAGGATGACGCTCTGGTCGGCCACGCGCTCGAAATAGGGGAAGCTCAGAATCAGTCGCTTCAGGTACTGCATCTGGTTGTAGCCGGGGTCTTTCAGTCCCTGATACCACGTCTTCACGTCGCCGGCATCGCCATAGCTCGTGGGATAGCCGGGCTTCAGCATCTGCATGATGGCATTGTGGCCGTAGGTGTGGCCGCAGCTTCCGGCAAACACGCTCCAGTAGGCATAGCGGCGCACGTCGTAGTCCTGCCAGCGTGCCTCGTTGGGGTCGTGCAGACCGACGGGGATGTCCTCATAAGAGGGCTCAGCGTCGAGCACGGGCTTGATGGGGTTGTACTTCCACGTGGAGTCTACGTACATCCAGTTGTCCTCCTCCGTATTGTCGGGAATGGGGTAGTTGGCATTGCCCATGCGCTGACCGTAGCGGCGGTGTCCGCTCTGGAAGGTGTGGAAGTCTATCCAGCTTGCTTTCGACCACCACTTGGCAGAGGTATAGCGACCACGCGGGTGGTAGGTCATCAGGTGGTTCTTGTCTATGCTTTTAATGGTGGTGGCCAATGTCTCCCACACCTCAGGCTTGATATCGCCCTGGATGTCGCCACCCATGAACCAGATGATGTTGGGCTTCGACTTGTAGCGGTTGGCAAGGAAGGTGCCGTACTTTTTGGCGTCCTCCACGCTCAGCAGACCAGCCTTCACCAGTCCGCCCCAAATGCACACCATGCCGATATAGATGCCATGCTGTGCGGCCATGTCGACAATGTAGTCCATGTGGTCCCAGTAGCCATAGACGCCTTTGCGGTTGATGTCCTTGAAGTTCCAGCCGTCTATGTTCGACATCTGGCCATAGATGTTATAGGCTGGCACACCATCGATGGTCTGCACCTGCACCACGTTATAGCCTGCCTTGGCGCACGACTGCAAGTACCATTCTGCCTCGGCCCTGTCCAGTCGCTCGGGCAGAAGCCATCCTGTCTCGCCCAGCCAGAAGAAAGGCTGTCCGTTCTCAAACTGCAGATAACGCTGGTTATCAGACACGCGTAACTTGCCGTTGTCCCACGGCTTCCCTGCCTGTGCCGACACCGTCAGCAGCGCAAGGCCCAGTAGCATCAGAAACTTTTTCATAAGTCTAACGTTAGTGATATAATAATAAGACTGATGACACCCGAAAATGTCATCAGCCTTATATTAGGGTGTGGAAGCGATGTCCTTACAGCTGGTACTCCAGCATCACCATCGAGTAGGGAGCCAGGTCGAGTGTAAACTTCTTTTGTGCCTTGATGGCCTCTTTCTGGGGGGCTATGGGTTGGGCCTCGTAGTTGTTCTCGTCCTCGGCCTTTCCTGTGAGCACCGTCTTGGCGGCCTGCTTCTTCAGGCTGAAGCGGCTCAGGTTGATGTCGGCCTTCTTGGCGTCAGCGCTGGCGTTGCACAGCTTGACAAACAGCTTGCGCGTCTTGACGTTCAAGATGACGCTCTGGCCTTGCAGGTTGGTGGCGTCCTGTATGTTCACGCAGTTGCCGTAGTAGTACTGGCCGCTCGACAGGCCGAACAGCTGCTGCACGTAGTAGCTGCAAGTCAGGTAAGGGCGTTCGTTGTCAAAATAAATCAAGTCGGGATTCCAGTTCGTGGCCTCTTTCTTGGCGAAGAGGGGAGCGTAGGAGGTCATGCACACCACATCGGCATTCTTCTCCACATGGAGCAGATACAGGCCCTCGGCCAGGGCGTCGATGAGCTTCTTGTCCTTGGCGGCATACTCGCCCAGATAGACCTTTGTCTTGCGGTTGCGGGGATACTTGTCGTACTGTCGACTGGTCAGGAAGTAGTCGCGGGGCTCGTAGTAGTGCTCGTCTATGATGGGCATGCCCAGCTCCTCAGCCAGCTTCCAGCCGTTCTCCAGGTCGGGGTTGCCGGGATGCGAGCCAGGACCTGCTGTGCCTACGATGACCATCTCAGGATGCTTCTCCATGACCTTTTTGTACATATAGCGGAAGCGCTCGCAGAACTCTGGCGAGATGCGCTCCTCGTTGCCTATTCCTAAGTACTTCAGTCCGAAGGGTTTGGGGTGTCCGGCCTCGGCACGTACACGGCCCCACTTGGTGTTCACGTCGCCATTGGCCCACTCAATGAGGTCGAGGGCGTCCTGCACCCACTCGTCCATCTCCGACATAGGCACCACATCCTGTGCCTGGTCCTTCATGCCCCAGCCGCCATTGGTACCCTGGCACGACACGCCGCAGGGCAGGATGGGCAGGGGAGCCATACCCAGGTCCTCGCAGAACTGGAAGTACTCGTAGTAGCCCAGTCCCATCGACTGGTGGTAGCCCCACGTGTTCTTCAGGCCACGACGCTGTTCCTTAGGTCCAACGGTGGTCTTCCAGCGGTAGGTGTCCCAGAAGCCGTCGCCACCACCGTGTACCACGCAACCGCCGGGGAAGCGCATGAACTTCGGGTGCAGGTCGGCCAGCGCCTGGGCCAGGTCTTTGCGCATACCGTGTCCCATATATGTGTCCTGAGGCATCAGCGACACCATGTCGACATCCAGCACACCGGTGTTCAGCACCAGGACCTGCAGCGTGGCGTTCGTGCAGTCCTCAGCAGGCGTCAGCACAGCCTCGTACTTCTTCCAGTCCTTGCTGTCTACTTTGACGGTGGCCTCAGCCAGCAGCTTGGGGTTCTTACCCCATCCCTGTGGAATGCCCAGCACGATGCGCACCTGCTTGGCAGCACCTGTGTTGCGGAAGAACGCCGAGAAGTCGTACTTCGCGCCGGCCTTCACGGAGATGCCCTTGAAGCCCTCGTTCTCCAGACCGAAGCCCTTCCAGCCGGCGTAGTCGTAATACTCCTTCACACGCTCTATGTACAAACGTATATAAGTGGGATTGTAGGGATGGATGCCGTTGTCCTTGCGAACCTCCAGCGTGCCTAACGAGTGACCGGGACGCACCTGACGCCATGCCGTACCGGCACCCCAGCCGTCACGCTCGGCAGGACTGTACTCGAACGAGCCGTTCTGTACCAGCTCGGCATAAAGTCCGCCATCGGCACTCGAGCTGATATCTTCGAAGAAGATGCCTATGAGTTCGTCACTAATCAACTTGCCTCCCTTAGGGGCGTTCATCGCTTTCTGGGCGCTCAGTCCCATCGTCGCTGCCAACAATAGTGCAGCACATGTCATTCGTTTGTTCATCATTTACAGTTGGTTGTTTTAGATATTTCTGCTGGCAAAGGTAATAAATAAATCTCGAATGACCTAATACCCCAAACGAATTGCAACAAATACTCAACTATTTGCAACATCAGCAAAACTGCCTGAAGTTTTTTCTTGACGGAGTGTGTTTACAGGTTGATAGCCACCTTCGTGCCTTCTGCGATATTCAGCGTGCTGTTGCTGAGTTGGATGTCGCATCACTTTCACCGACACTGACGGCAATGGTCGTTACGATAAGATGGAATGACGGCGTTACGGTCTGAATGCCGAAGATACAGACCGCAAGTTTGGTCTGACAGGCAAGTCGAATCCATATGTTATCACGTTACATAAGCAGCAATGAAACAAATTGGCCATTGCAGACGGTGCTGGGCATCTCGGTGTTGCTCTTGATACTTACTCAATTTTCTATATGTCCCAATGCAATGATGGCCGACATGCCGGGTTTCAGGTGGGGATGTGGCGTGAGTGTGGCCTCCAAGTGTATAACACCGTTCTTTTCCACTACGGGACTGACGGCGGTGATGCGGGCATAATGGCGGTCGTTGGGGAAGGATATCGGGGCCAAAGTGATGACGGTACCTTTTTCGAATCGCTGCAGTTCGTTTTCAAGGATATCGAAACACACCTTCAGATGCTCGGTATCTACAATGCGGAACAGCGTCTCGCCTGGCACGGCTGCCGTATAGAGCGAAGCATTAAGCTGGGTCACTACACCAGAAATGGGAGCTTGTATGGTACAGTAAGTCAATTGATGTTCCAACTGACGGAGGGCAGCTTTTGCGGTGTTATAGCCACTGTTGACACGTGCCATCTCACGGATATTCTCCGGTGCCTTGTCGAAGGCCCCTCGCTTATAGCCTTGTCCCATCAGGATATTCTGATACTGGTATTCGGCGTGTTCCAATTCCGCACGGCCTTTTACGATTCTATCCTCTGTGGCGGTTCTGTCAAGCCGGGCTATGACTTGCCCTTTCTGTACGCGTTGTCCCATCTCCACACCCAGCATCACAATCTGCTCGTTGATACGGCTGGTGACGGCTACCTCTGAGATAGACTCGATAATGCCCTTGCTGAAAAAATCGGCAGGGGCAGCATCTTTCTTCACAAGCTTTGCGGTGTCGCTAGGCAGTTGGGTTGCGACGACAGAATCATTGCCAGCGACAGGTTCATTCTTCTGTCCACTATGACAGGCCGTCAGCAGGAGGCTCAGGGCCAGTGAGTAGTGAAATGTCTTATTGTTCATATTCTCGCGTTTACGTTTAATCTATTCCTGTTAGAGTATGCAAATGATAATAGGTAGTCCAATACTTTTCGAGCGCCGATAGATACTGGTTGTAGGCCTCGTCGCGCCGGTTCTGTGCAAGTGTGTAGGTGTTTATGTCGCAGAGGCCATTGGCATAGTTCTCTGCGTTTAGCTCAAACACTTCGTCGGCCATGGCGACGGCCTGAGTAGTCTGCTCTAATAACTGACGATAGATATTGATATTGTGCAGGGTTGTAGTGACATCCTCACTCAACTTGCGTCCTGCCTCATCGAGCGCATTCTCCTCGCGCTCTACCCAAGCTTGGGCGGCAGCATGGCGACTTTTGGCAGCACCGTGGTCCATGAGTGGCACACTTAGCGTGACGGCCCCGAGGGCGTAGAGCCGCTGGTCGCTATAGGCACGGCCAAGGACAGAATTCACCTGCTGCAAACCCACATTGACATCGAGTGACACGTTGACACCTTTCTCCTTCTGGGCTTTCTGTTCTTGATGGCGCGACTCAGTAACCGTGGTTATCTGGTGCTGATAGGCGGGATTGTTTGCTAAGGTGAGGTCGATGGCCTCGGCGGCTGTCAGCGAGATAGGCTTGGGTTCTTGTGGGAACTGCAGGTGCATGGCTCCCAGACCGTCGCCATCGAGTCTCAGGTAGGATGCCAGTCGTGTACGGGCATCCTCTTCTGCCGTTAGGGCCATGGCCAGTGCATTGGCGGCATTGATGCGTTGCAACTCCAGCGAGCGCAGTTCGGCCATCGTCACCATGAGGATGGAGGCTTTTTCACGGGCAATGGCATAGAGGGTGTCGGCGGTTTGCAGGTTACGCCGAAACATGTCAGCCTGGCTTTTTGCGCAGACCAACCGGAAGAAGCGACGTGTCACCTCCTCAGCAATGCTATTCAGATCATACTGGTGCTGCTGACGGGCGACCTTTATGCGTTGGTCTTCTACGGCTTTTTCCCAGCGGTAGGGATTGTAGCCCAGAAGTGTCTGCCGGTAGCCTACCAGGAGAGGAGCTGCCATGAACTGTCTGACGTCTGCCACCTTTGAACTGAAATATTCGCTCCAGATAGCCTGCGTGCCGACATAGGCCTCGCCACCCAGCCCGAGCATCTTCTGCGTGAGTGTGAGACTGGCAGCAGCCGACAGGTTGTCGTAGTTGCGCAGATAGATATAGTCGCGCGACAGGTCGCTGACAAGTCTGTAATAGTTTGGAGCAACCCTTAGGTTGAGTTGAGGTTTGCGCAACGCCAGAAACTCATCGTAACGCAGTGTGTAGGAGTCGTACTCGTGATGACTCTGGAAGGCAATAATCGAACTGTCTTGGGCATGGCGGATGGCCTGATCAAGACTGAGCGTTTTCTGCCCCCAACTGCTCAGGGGTAGCATGCTGAATAATGTCAGGAGGCGTATATTGATGATATGCTTCATATGCTTCTAATTATTTGTGTCCGGGAAATAGCCGCGTGCCTTGAGTTCCTCAAAGTTGCCCTCGGCTGCTACGCGACCCTCTTTCAGCACAATGATGCGATTGCACCGTTGGATTGTACTTAAGCGATGGGCAATGACGATGCGCGTACACTTCAGCTTGGCCAGATTCTCAACGACAATGTGTTGGCTGATGTTGTCGAGTGCCGATGTGGCCTCGTCGAGGAAAAGCACCTTGGGCTTTCTCACCAGGGCGCGGGCTATGAGGATGCGCTGGCGCTGTCCGCCCGACACCCCTTTGCCATCGACCGTGATGGGCGTGTCCAGGCCTAAGGGGAACTGGCGGATGTCGCCGTCGAGTGCAGTCATGCGCACTGCCTCCCAGACATCATCGTCAGTCAGCAGCGGATCGTTGAAAATGATGTTGTCGCGGATGGAGCCCTCGACGAGCTGGCCGTCCTGCATGCAGATGCCGATGCAGTACTGGCGCAGGCTGCGCAGATTGATGTCTGCGAGATCATACTGGTCGTAGAAGATAGATCCGCCCTGTGCATGCTCCAAGCCTAGCATCAGGCGCATGAGTGTGCTCTTGCCGCAGCCCGAAGCTCCTACAAGGGCCACGTAGTCGCCGCTGTTGATGCTCAGGTTGAGTCCGTCGAAGAGCAGAGGCATGTCATCGGCATAGCGGAACTTCAGGCCTCGGATGTCTATCCGGCCTGTTATGTTCTTGACCACTTGGGTATCCGCCTTTGTCTCTAACTTGGCAGTCAAGAGTGGACGACAGAGTCGCAACTCGGGCAGCAGGCGTGCCACCAGCCTTGTGATGGTCTGCAGCTGCAGAATGGCACTGCATACCAAGCCCAGAACGGTGCAATAGGCGATATAGTCGGAGAGTGTCAGTCCATAATACCAAGCTGCCCACATCGTAACAATCATGGGTAGGAACTTGAGGCAATAGCTGATGGCAGTCACACAGAAGCTGGCTAACGGCTGTCGGCTGCTATACATTTCAGACGGAGCGTATGCCTTTGCCCACTGGTGGAAAGCACGGAACTCAGCACCGCTGGTCTTGATTTTCTGAATGCCGGAGAACAAGGCGAAAAGCGTACCGATGAGATGTGAACTGCTGTCATTCACGCTGATCTGTAATCTGCGAGTATAGTAGTTCTCTAGTATAATGGCCACTATCTGCAGCGCGATGACACTGACGCCAGTATAGAGCAGCGTGCCGCCATAGATGAAGAACTGTACGAACATGATGATTGAGAACAGGAAGGTCAGCAGCGTCGACAGGAAACTGGCAGTCAGACGCGAGCTGACACGCGACAGCGACAGCAGGCGGTTGGAGAGGTCGCCCGGTGTAATCTTCTTGAAAAAAGTGACTGGCAATAGCAGCAGGCGCGACATAAGCACCGTCTGCAGCGTGTATTCCACTTTGTCCTTGATACGAACCACCACCAGGTTGCGGGCTATCTGTACCATCGTCAGACCGACACCCGCACTAATGAGCAGCGTCGCTATGGGAACAATCTGGGCGGAATCGCCAGAGGGAATGACTTCCGAGAAAATCAACTTTGTCACATAGGGTGTGAACATCGTCAGCAGGATGACACCAACACAGGCAATCAGAGCGTAGATGAAATCATACTTGCAAAGACTGTGCATCGCATAGCGCATGAGTTCCTTGACAGTCAGTTTATCTTCTGTGAGTGGCAGGCAGGCTATGATTGCTTCCTTCTTAAGCAGGTCGGCACTTTTACTGGCCGACATTTGCTTGCCTGTCTTTGGGTGGGTAAAAGTATAGTCCGTGAAGCTGGGCACAAGTATGACAGGAGTATTGTCGTCAGCCAGGAATCCAAGGATATAGCCCGTACAGCGAGCCCACCATCCGTCGGAGAGTTCTATTTCGCGGAAGAAGATGTTATACTGCTCCAGCAACGTCTCAATCTGCTCGAAGTCTGAGGGTGTTTCCTGAGCCGACTGCATCTGCTTCCACAGCTTTCTGTCTAACAGAGAGCGCAGGAGGTCCATCGTCTGGCTTATCGCCTTACGGTCGCCATCCATGCGCTCGGCTAACTGTTGGAGGAATATGCTCGTTTTCATCGCGTCAGGCGTATTTTAAGAGGTTGCGATACAAACCGTCAGTCTGGCTCAGTTCGTGGTGAGTGCCGTGCTGGGTGATTTGTCCGTTTTCTACCACATAAATCTGGTCACATTGGGCGATGGTCTCCAACCGATGGGCTATGGTGATGAATGTGATGCCCATGTCATAGATATGGCTCATCACCTTGGATTCTGTCTCAGGGTCTAGTGCCGACGTGCCCTCGTCCATCAGCAGGATGGTGGGTTCCTTGGCCAGTGCGGTGGCAATCTCAATGCGTTGTCGCTGTCCGCCGCTGAAGTTCTTGCCGCGTTCTGCTACCTCACCTTTATAAGCTCCAGGACGCTCCATGATTTCCTGGTGTATCTGCGCTTCGTTGCAGGCCAGCACCATGGCGAAGTCCTCTATCGATTCGTCCCACATTTTGACATTGTCTTCTATAATGCCCTCAAAAAGCGTTACGTCCTGATTGACCACTGAGACAGAGTTGACAAACGTCATGCGGTCGATGGCTTTGCGGGGTTTACCGTCGAAGAGAACCTGCCCCTCCCAAGGCTCATAGAGTCCTGACACGAGGCTCAGTACAGTACTCTTGCCACAGCCGGATGGACCTACCAGTGCTATGCGCTCGCCAGCCTTGATCTTCAGCGAGAAGTGACTTAGGATGGGTGGCAGGCTGCGATTGTAGCCGAAGGTAACGTCGCGTAGTTCTATCTCGCCTGCCAGTTTGGCAATGTCGGGCAGTTCGTCGTTTTTAGGCAGTTGCAGATCGGGGGCTTCATGGCCACAGTCGGTCACCTCCTTGATGCGCTGGATAGATGAACTAAGCCTCAAAAGTGTCTGCGTGCTGTCAATCATCCTGTTGACGTGGAAAATGCTTTCATTGACTAGTCCCTGTGAGGCGAGGATCATACCTGGCGTCATCTCGCCTTGCAGGATAAACCACGTTCCCAGGCATAGAATGGCAGCATTGGTGAGTTGCAGTACCACCACAGGCAGTGCGCTAAGATAGACGGTGTTGGTAGTTGTCTTCACACGAGCATTCATGGCCTGTGCATAGCTTCTCTCCCACTGTGCAAAGAAGTAGCGCTCACCGCCGAGAGACTTGATGGTTTCCAGATTGCTCATACCCGTCATCGTCACATTCTGCAGCCGCGCCTCTGTCACCTCCAAGTCCATGGCGATTTTCTTCTGCATCTTTGCAGTAGAACGCATCACATAGACGAGCAGCAGGATGGAGAAGATTTGCAACAGACCCAGTTTCCAGTTGAAGAGCATCACAATATAGCAACAGGCAGTAGGCAAAATGAGGAAACTGACGGAAGGCAGGGCGTAATCCATCATTCTGATGGTTTTTGCAATGGTAGAATAGCGGGCCACCAGTTCGCCGGGACTGAACTGACTGAGCCGCGTCATCGGTAGCCGCAGTACCGTCCACAGATAATTCGACGAGGTTGTGATAGTGAGTTTTGCCTGACTCTTACGACGTAATATGGACATCGACACCCACACAGCCAGCTCAAGCAAGAACAGCAGGATATAGATTGTCAGCAGCGGGGAAAACCATTCGGGGTTCTTCTGAGTGATGATGTTGTCAGTATATACATTCTGGAATAGCGGCGGAAAGATGTTGGCTACGGAGTCGATGATAGCAAGCACAATGCCATTGACGGCAAACAGGATGTTGCCCTTCAGAAAATACCTGAATGCCGACAGGACAGACTGCTTGGATTTATTGGCTGGCCGTTTCCCTTTCATCACTCAAATTTTTGTTGTAGGTTACGGAAGCGCGAGCGCGATGCCTCGAACAGATACTGGAACATGCTGCGACTACGGGTCTCGGTAAGCACGGAGCAGTAGGTGCCGATGTCCATACTCACATCGTCGGGCTGACCAAACGACCAGTCATAGCATGTGGGGTCATCAGGGTTGCGCTGCAGGTCGATGAGCACTTCATAGACAACATTGTCCTGTTCCAGCAACTGCTGGGCCAGAATGTCTGATTTCAGTATCTGGCGCACCTTGGCAGCATCGGTAGGATAGCGTACTACCCGAGTGATGCGTCCGCGTACATAACCTATCTCGTCACGTTTCTCATCGGCAGGCCACACCTGTGCCTCCATGCCTACGCGCAAGTCACGCTGTGCTTCATTGTTGGCGTAGGCAAGGAGTAAGGTGTGCTGCGACTGACTATTAGAGGCATTATTACCAACCACGCTGACGATAGGCTCGAAGGCCTCGAATGCCTCATTATCGGTCTTCGTACTGACGACAAGACCGTTCATGGTACTCGTCAGGAAACTGTGACTATCGTCACCGATGGATACCAAAGCCACCGTCTGTCCAATTCTTACGCTGTCGCCATTACGTACCATCATCGAGCGCACGATGCCTTTGTTGGGCAGCGTGATGTCGGTGGTACCTTCTGCCGGAAATACCACTCCTGAGAAATAGGCTTTGTCACTCACGGTGCCGAGCACTCCCCATACGATGAATGCAGCGAGCAGTAATGCTGCGGTAGCAGCTAGCAGATAGGTGGGAATGTATGTCACGCGCAGATGATCGACTATCTCCGATGGTGATAGTAGCATATCTTCTCTACTCTCCCCATCTAACGGTTTCTTTTTTTCCATCTTTTAAGTTTGCATGGTTATTAGTCGTGTTAATAGTTTGCTCTCACCCACTCAATAATCCTAAGGAAAAAGGTAATGGCCGAAGCCTCGTGGTTGGTCGTGCCAAGTTCCTCTTTCGCTTCACCACTGTAGTCACCGACAAACCCTTCTGTCTTGATCTGATGGTCGTCGAGGAACTTCTTCATGGCATAGTAGTTGTCCACGGGTACGACATCGTCCTTTGTATCGTGGAAGAGCATGATGTCGAAGTCGCTGCGGGGTGTCCAGCCGCTGGTGAGCGCGTCCGTGCTGAAGGCCTTCTTGAAGCTTTGCGACAGGGGACTGTTGGTATCGAGGACGGCCGGTGTGCAGATGTCGCTTGTCTTCTTGGTCTTGATCAGCTCCTCGTCGAGGGCCTTGCGCTTGTACTGCTTGCTGAGGAACCACTCGTCGAAGTTCTTGGCCACGGGATCCTTCAGATAGTCGTGGATGTCGTAGCCCAGACGGAAAAAGTGGTTGTAGGCCCAAAGCACGTTGCAGACGGTGCTGGGCATCTCGGTGTCGCCTTTGGAGATGGTGTCATACATCGAGTTGATGTCGTAGGGACCGTCGCCGGCGAAGGCTCGTTTCACCTTCACCTCCGGATGGCGTTCTGAGATTTCGCGTAGCACGCCCATTGTGGTTTGTCCACCCTCTGAGTAGCCGGCGATGACAAAGTCGTCACCTTTCTTCACCTGTAGGTCGTCAATCATCCGCTTGGCGGCGAGGTAGGCATCGAGCGAGCCGCGTCCGTTGGCCCGTGAGATACAGTAGGCCTGCGGCTCCTTCTCGGTAATGCCGAAGCCGTAGTAGTCGGGCGCTACGACGATGAAGTTGGTGAGGGCAGCGCCTGATGGGAACTCGATGGCTCCACGCGAAGGTGCCTGTGTGGTGGCGTAGATGGTAAAGTGGTTGTAGAGCAGGATGCCGTTGAAGGACTTGCCGTCTTTTATCAGCGACTTGTCGACAGTGATCACGCCGCTCAGTGTGCAGGGATTGCCGAAGGGGTCTACTGAGGGGTAGTTGAAAACGTAGTTCATCAGGTCGGGGGCAATCTCCACCGGGATGCTGTCGGTGATGCAGGCCCGGGGGAGTGTTGACTTCGCCATCCAGTCCTGAATCAAACCGTCATTACTGCTGTTAGTCTTGGTAAGCGAACCGTTATGGGATGCGCTGCTGTAGGCGATACTGCCCTGCGAACATTTCATATTGATCTGGCCAATATCGACAAAGTCGCTGGGATTCTCGCCACTGCGTGTATAGGCCGGGCTGCTGGACATACCTGTATTCTGGGCAGTCAGAATGACTTCTCCGTCGGCTGTCACCTGCCATTTGAACGGCGCGTCCTTCGGGCCGCCGTAAATCCTGAGCGGCTCGTTGAATTCGTCGTCAAACACAGCCAGTGCAACGTAGCCTGTGTAGTCGGCCTTGGCCTCCACAACGATTAGGGCGCGGTTGAAGGGCTTGCCGTCCTCGGTCACGTCCTCATATTTGAACTCCTCAGCCCACAGTCCGATGAGGCTCGCCTCCATCTCCTGCTGGCCGGAGTCATTCTTGTCCGAACAGGCCGTGAATACGCTTATGCCGCAAAAGAGAATGGCGGCGAGCAGCCAATTATGCGTTTTCGTCATGGGCACTCATGTTCTTGATAAACAGATTGACAATATGCTTCAAGAAGAAGGTGTTCCTGACGGCATGGCGCGCCTTGTCGGCTATTGACTTCTTGTCGCCGGATGGGTTAGCCGCCTCTGCCTCTGCTTTTGCCACTTGCTGCTCGCGCTGGTCAATCTTGGCACGCAAGCCCGCTGAAGCGTGATTATAAAGGAAGTTATAGCACGGCAGCGCAGCCTTCATGATATAAGGAGTGAGGAAGGTTGTCACCACACTGGATGCCACGATGATGGGATAGACGATAGGATTGAGAACGTTCAGGTTGGTGCCCAGACCTGCGATGATGAACGAGAACTCGCCTATCTGCACAAACGAGAAGCTGGTCAGCATGGAGTCGCGCATAGTCTGACCGCCCCACCAGCAACCCAGGGTGCCGAAGAGAATCATTCCGAAGATAATCACCAGGCTGACCCAGACGATGCTATACCAATATTCCACCAGTGAAGACGGATCAATCAGCATACCCACGGAGATGAAGAAGATGGCTGCAAAGACATTCTTCAGCGGTGTCATCAGCTTTTCGATACGATGCGACTCCACCGTCTCAGCCAGGATAGAACCCATGACAAAAGCGCCGAGTGCGCTGCTGAACCCCGCTTCCTCGGCCGTCAGCACCATGCCTAAGCAGAGACCCAAGGCGAGGATGATAAGCGTCTCGTCGTTCAGATGTTTCTTTACTTTGCGTATCAGCGTCGGGATAATCAGGATGCCGCAGATGAACCATGCTGCCAGCGTGATGGCCAGGTTGACGACCTTGCCGGCCAGTTCGGCACCTTCGAACTGATGGCGGATAGCGATGCTGGAGAGCAATACCATCAGTACCACTGCCACAACGTCCTCCACAATCAGGATGCTGGTCGCTCCCTTGACAAAACGCTCCTTGCTCATGCCTGCCTCGTCGATGGCCTTCATCACGATAGTGGTACTTGACATACAGAGCATGCCTGCCAGGAAAAGGGAGTTGACCATGTCAAAATCAGCATCCTTTCCTACAAGGTAGCCAAAGATCATCATGCCCACGATGATGGTCAGTGCGCCTACTGCCGCCACCTTGCCGCTGCTGATGAGGTTCTTCAGGCGGAACTCCAGACCGATGCAGAACAACACAAACAGAACGCCGATGTCGCCCCATGCCTTGACATTATCCGCATTTACAAGGGTTTGGCCAAACAAATGCGGGCCTACCAGGACGCCGGCAACGATATAACCCAGCACCACGGGCTGTTTTAAAAACTTAAACAAAAGACTGACCACAGCAGCTGTAATCATCAAAATGTATAAATCTTGCACCATACTTAAAATAAAAGAATTTAAATTGTTGTTTATATTTTGCTACAAAGTTAGCTAATTTCTTTTAATAGACCAAGAAAAGTCTGATAAAAAAATATTTTTGCCTTGTTTTTTGTTGTCTATCGACGGAGGCTTGCTTCGTGGTCGCTGCCCTGAAGGCGTTTCCGGACCGTCCTCTGACAAATCGCGCCCCGTCCTCTGCCAAATCGCGCCCCGTCCTCTGACAAATCGCGCCCCGTCCGCCAAACCCTTCGGGACACCGCAAAGGTACTAGACATTTCCGGCTTTGTTGCAGGACGGGCGGAATTACCGCTTCCAGCATATGAAAATCACCGACATCTCGCCCCTGTGGGGTCGTGACGCCACCCCATCGGAGCAGGCGTGCTAAATGGGCAAATGGACAAAGAGAAAACCTTCCTTCGGCACGGGTGCCGAAACACGGTTAATGCCCATTTGCCCATTTCCCGAAACATCTATGAGTCAAGATGTCACAGCATATAATACTTGGTCAGGAAATAGGTGCGGTCCCAATCCACGATTTTCACCTCGGATTCCTTGGCGGGGTGGATGTCGAACTCGTCAAGTACCATCACGCGCTTGTCCTTCAGGTCGTAGAGCGGCCATTCCTTCGCCTTGCCGTCGGGAGAGATGTCGGCGCTGAGCGACGGGTTGCCGGTTTTGGCGAACTGTAACCACATCTTGCGCATGGTCTTCGAGAAGGTAGCGTCATACTGTCTGCCTTCAATCTGTTCCGGATGAGCGAATACGATGGGGACTTCTTCGAAATGCGCGCTTTTGCGTATCGGGTCAGAAGATTCAACCCTATAGAAATAGGTGTAGGATTTGCCGCCGCCCATGGTCTGGCACTCCGACATCTTGATGGCGCCTTCAATAAACCAGCTGTGGCCGAACAGGCGGCTGTCTGCATCGTAGTCCTCTACCGCCCCTTCATTGCAAAAGCTTTCGAGCTTTGCCCTCTCTTCGTCAGTGAGCTGCTGCGCATACTTCTTTGTCTTGCGGTCAGCGGCCCATGCCTTGAATCCTTCCATAGTCCAGTCAGCCACGAAGCAGTTCATTTCATCCTTGTTGCAGCCCTGGAGAAAAGTGATATCCTTGGCCGCGCCACTGGCGTATGCTTCCCAGGGGTCCAGAGGCAGAATGCGTCCGTCCCTAACGGGGAACAGGCGTAACAGAATAGTCTCGGCTGCCGTGTCCACCAGTGTCCGGGCATCGACCTTCATCAAATCGGCAACGGTCTTGCAGCCGAGGGCCTTCATCAAATCATTCGTGGCGGAGATGGCCTCTTCCAGGGAACTTGACTGAGAGGGGGCACCGCTTTGTGCAATGACCTTCTGGAAAAACTGCTGCGAGCCTTTGATCAGCGGCTGCAGGGTCACGCTTCCTGCACCGGCCGATTCACCCCAGATGGTCACGTTGTCGGGGTCGCCACCGAAGGCCGCGATATTCTCATGAACCCACTTCAGCGCCATTGTCTGGTCCAGCAACGCCACATTCTGTGCATCAGGAAAATCCTTGCCGTCGGGGAGGTGTGACAGATGCAGAAAGCCGAGGGCGCCCAGCCTGTATGCGACGGTAACGAAAATCATATCCGGATTCTCTTTGGCGAGATTGGTGCAATCAAACAGCTCGATGCCCGTTCCGCCTGCCAAAAAGGCACCGCCGTGAATCCATACCATGACTGGTTTCTTTTCTGCAGTCGTCTCGTCAGCCTTCCAGATGTTCAGGTACAGGCAGTCTTCGCCCTGATGGTCGGTAATTGACAGGTCCTGAACGGCGAGCTTCTCAAAATCAAAGGCCTCATATACACCGTCGTCTGGAGCGTACTCCACAGGGGCTTTCCAGCGCAGGTTCCCGATGGGCTGCTGGCCTACGAACGGAATACCCTTGTAGGAAATGATGTTCTCCTCCTTTTTGCCGACAAAGGTTCCGTTAATGCACTTGACGGCCAGCGACAGTTGTTCCTCAGTTTTATTCATAGCTATTCCTTTTGTTATGAGCCCTTGATAAGCTTAGAGGGCGAACTTGTAACCTACTGTCAGGGTAAACACGCTGTTCTTGCTGTCCTTCACGCCAGCAACACTCTCCTTGTTCAGCTTTGTCAGACCAATCTGGTAGCGGGCATCGATGGTGATGGGCACCTTGAACTGGTAGGAAACGCCAATGGGAATAGAGAAATCGAATTTCTTGTACTGATCCTTCATGTCAATAGTGGCGTAGAGGTCCAATTCTCTGTTAACGCCATCCCCCAAGATGTCCATTTTGCTTTTTCCGTGTGCATAGAACTTGGAGGTGACCAGGAAACCGAGCTGGACACCGGTCTTGACAGCAAACCCCTTGAATATGTAATAGTTGGCTACAATGGGAATCTTTATGTAACCAAGAATGTCGCTTTGGTCCTTAACCTCGACTTTGACGGGACCTTCCCAGTAGTCAAAGTCTTTCCAACCACAGCCCTGGGAAGTGTAGTTCAAGCCAGCTGCAATGCTGAATTTATCAGCAAACTGATATTCTGCCTCACCACCGATGATGAAACCTACAGTCATCTTCTTCTTAAGTTCCACACCATCGTCAATGTCAAAAGAACCTGCGTTTGTGACAGATGACACAACACCACCATAGTACGGCTGCAAAGACCAGGTACCCTTCTCGAATTGTGCGTTAGCACTTAATGTAGCCATTAAGGAGGCTACAACAACCATCATGATTTTCTTCATAATCTAAAAGTTTATAATGTGAATTGATAATTTACTTAGAATGATTGTTTCAGCTTCATAGTCTTAAGCCATAATAACTATGTGCAAAGATAAGCAATTTCCACCAAGTGGAACAGCCCTGGGCACCCTGCGGTTCAAGATTTTGCAGATTTTGAAATAGATTTTGCAGATTTTGAAAGTCTAATCAACGGAAAATCGGAGTCTCCGTAGTCCCTCGCAGGTTTATTTGCAGCTTTTCGGTTGTCTCTGGCGATTTCGTTCGGTCTTTTTTTTACCTAAAATCCGCAACTAATAGTGATGCTGACTAATTTTGCAGTTTGCTTCTCCATCAGACGACAGTCTTGCCAGTACAGACGTGATTATGCATGGGTCATGCCCAGTTTCCCCTTACCCCGTCAAGCATTACAGGGGCTT
>JAFPWS010000033.1 GCA_017412705.1 Prevotella sp. | reverse complement strand
GTTTTTTGCACTGCCAGATTGAAATCAGCTCCCTTTCTCCTCTCTTGGGGGCTGCTCGCCCCCAAACCCCTCGGTGTTTTTCAGGTATTAGTCTTGGCTTCGCCTCTACCTGAAAATTGCACTTCTATCTTGAACTTAGGTAACAAAATGGTTATGGAAACAGGTTGTTATAGAGGAATTACTAACACAGACCGAAGTTGTGGAATCTCCACATTTTCGGCCAGTGCTATTATGATGTGGCAAAACTTGGTACTATCTCAATGCGAAAGTTTCTATGCCTCGAATGTCTCTTGATGAAGAGCCGATGTAGATGGTGAACTTACCAGGCTCAGTCTTCCAACCGTTGTTATAGAACTGAAGGTCTTTGGGAGTAATGGTAAACTGGACGGTCTTGGTCTCACCATGTTGTAAGGCAATCTTCTCGAAGTGTTTCAATTCCTTTTGTGGACGGAGCACGGAGCACTTGTCATCGCCGATGTAGAGTTGAACGACTTCTTTGCCTTCACGGTTGCCCGTATTGGTAATATCGACAGAAACGGTCAGTGTGCCGTCAGTGGTCAGCGTCTTGGCAGAGAGTGTGGGCTTGTCATACTTGAAATTGGTGTAACTAAGTCCGTGACCGAAAGCAAATTGCGGCGCAATCTTCTTGGTGTCGTGCCAGCGATAGCCTACGAGGATGTCCTCCATATATTCCTGACGGATACTGTCGCCGGGGTAGGACATTTTTCCAAAGTGATGGGCACCATTGTCTTCTAACTTTACGGGGAAAGTAAAGGGCAACTTGCCGCTGGGATTCACCTTGCCACTCAGCACATCGGCAATAGCCTCGCCAGACTCTGATCCGATATACCATGCCTGAACGATGGCGGGAACTTGCTTCACCCATGGAAGTTCAACGGCATTACCGCTAATCAGCACCAACACCACCTGTTTCTTCATGGCCACAAGGTCGGCTATGAGCTGGTTCTGGCCGAAAGGCAGATCGTACTGTGTACGGTCACCACTCTCACAGTCTTGGTTGAAGTTCTTGTTCAGGCCGCCAACGAAGATGATTAGGTCGGCATCTTTAGCTTTCTCGATAGCCTCGTCGTGCAGACGGTCTTGCACCTCCTGAGGTATTACATCTACATGGTCGTACTGGAAACGTCCGCTCTGATAACCTTGGGCATACGCAATCTTAATGCCATACAAAGCCTGAAGACCCTGTAAAGGCGACACTTCGCGCTTGACCTTCAGTTCGCTGGAGCCACCACCTTCCGTCAGACTCTTGGTGGCGTTCTCGCCTACTACGAGAATCTTGTTATACTTTGTAGCATCAAGTGGCAGGATGTTGTTGTCGTTCTTCAGCAACACGATGCCTTCATCAGCAATCTGTCGGCAGGCATCGTAGTGTTCCTGACAGGTAAAGCGCCCGAACGGCTTCTGACGGTTCATGGCTGTACGGAAGATGAGACGCAAGATGCGTGAAGCTTGTTCATCAAGCACACTCATAGGAATCTTGCCTTCCTTCAGTTGCTGACGATACATCTTACCCAAATAGTAGTCATCATAGGTAAACTCAGCCTCTGAGGTTAGGCCGTTGGTACCCGTACCCATCTCAATGTCAAGTCCGTTCATGGCCGACTTGTAGGTGTCGTGACAACCGCCCCAGTCGGTGACTACTACGCCGTCCCACTGCCATTCGTCTTTTAGGATGTCGCGCAGCAGCGTCTTGTTGTTGCAGGCATGTTCACCACGGAACTTGTTGTAGGAGCCCATGAACGACCAAGCACCACCCTCGACGGCAGCAGCCTTGAAGGCAGGCAGATAAATCTCACGCAAGGCACGGTCACTAACCTCCACATCAATCCAGCCACGACACACCTCTTGGTTGTTCAGCGCATAGTGTTTGACGCAAGCAGCCACGCCCTGCGACTGCAAGCCCTTGATATACGGTACCACCATGACGGAAGCCAGATAGGGGTCTTCACCCATATACTCGAAGTTACGACCGTTCATGGGTGTGCGATAGATGTTCACGCCAGGGCCTAACAGAATATCCTTCTCACGGTAGCGGGCCTCCTCGCCCACCGCCACGCCATAGAGTCTCGACAGTTCCGGATTCCAAGTTGCTGTTAGACAGGTCAGCGCCGGGAACGCCGTACAGGAGTCGTTGGTCCACTCGGCATGGTTCCAGTTGTTCCAATTAATCTCAGCACGTACCCCGTGAGGACCATCGCTCATCCACAGTTCTGGAATACCCAGACGTGGCACACCAGCTGACGAGAACTTCGATTGTGCATGACAGAGGGCCACTTTCTCGTCCATCGTCATGCGCGAGAGAGCGTCCTTCACTCGTAACTCAATGGGCTGGCTGTCATCCAAATAAATCGGCGTTTGTGCTTTTGTACCTGTGAGGGCCAACATTGTCAGCACGAGGCTGACCAACATATTCTTCTTGTTCATCTTTTATTATTTTTTTTCAGTTACTACGATTTCGTATCCATTTATCGACAATGCATCAAGTGCACGTGGGAAGTTTTCTCTCTTTACTAATATGTAATCCGTATTGAATGTTGAGATCGCGAAGAGACCAATACCACTTTGAGCCAATACCGTAGAGACGTGCGACAATATTCCAATGAGCGAGAAATCGAGTTTCCCTTCTATTCGCATCATCCGCCAACCGCTTGAACACTCTGTAACATTTGTTGGAGTAGATTCCGTCTGGCATACAAGCGACAACTCCTCGTCAGTCTTGCCGGTAAATACATATTCTGTTGTAAAATCAACTTGTGAGTAATCACAGACCTTACAGATGGTGAAATCGCCCTTTATTGCTTTTATCTTCATTGTATATTGATATTTGTTTGTTGACGAATATCAGCAGCCGATGCCCCTATTAAAAATGTATAGGCACCATCGTTTCTTGTCCAACGGTGGGTGGCGGAGTCCCATGAGGCGAGGTCTTGACGACTGACGGTCATTGTGAGCACTTGCGACTCGCCTGGTTTCAGCAGACGGGTCTTGGCAAAAGCTTTCAGCTCTTTATAGTCACTCTTGGAAATATAGAGTTGCACAGACTCCTTGCCAGAGTGTTTTCCCGTATTCTTGACCGTTATATTGACAACGATGTTTTCACCCTCAACATTTGCCTTTAGGCCACTATAAGCAAACGTGGTGTACGACAGGCCATAGCCGAAGGGATAGGTCGGTGTGATATTGGCATGGTCGAAGTGGCGATAACCCACGAAGATGCCCTCCTTGTATTCAACCTCGGCTGGATTCCTGTTTGACGAAGGGAAGTTAGAGGCTGACGGATAGTCCTCGTAGCGGGCAGCGATGGTGAAGGGCAGTTTGCCGCTGGGGTTCACCTTACCAGTTAGCACGTCGGTAATGGCGTTGCCCTCTTCCTGACCTGGCAGCCACGTTTGGAGGATGGCATCGGGCAGATGCTTCCAAGATGACATCTCAACAAAGCTACCCATACTCAGCAATACGACTACGGACTTCTTCTTGGCGTGGAAGGCGGTGCAGAGATGCTGCAGGTTCTGCATTTCGAGGTCGGAGAGGTAGTAGTCGCCCTTCTCCAAGCGACGGTCATCACCCTCACCGGCCATGCGTCCGATAGTCAGGAGGCATAGGTCGTTATGCTGTGCAAGCTGTTCTGCTTGTTCCTGGCTGACGGCCAACTCGTCTATAGTAGGCACCACCCAGAAGAACTCACGGTTCTGCTTGGCTTTTTCAGCCTCTACATAGTCTGTATAGATCTTGGACTGTTCCTCGTCTAGACGGAAACCTGCGTTCAGCAGTCCTTCATAGACAGACACCTCATACGCACGATTGACATGGCCACTGCCGCTACCACCTACCAGTGCATCATAGCTGTCGACGCCCAGCAGGGCTATGCGCTTGCCTTTCTTCAGTGGTAACACGCCATTGTTCTCTAAAAGCACCATGCCTTCGGCTGCTATCTCTCGTGCCACCTGTGCATTAGCCTTTAAATCTGGCTGATTGCTATAGGGATAGCCTTTGAACACATGTGTCTTCACCAGCACACGCAGAATAT
Source organism: Prevotella sp. (assembly GCA_017412705.1). Taxonomy (GTDB): domain Bacteria; phylum Bacteroidota; class Bacteroidia; order Bacteroidales; family Bacteroidaceae; genus Prevotella. The sequence continues at coordinate 4,176 of JAFPWS010000033.1, read as the reverse complement.
TCTCTACACACCAGTCGAGGTCGCTCTCCTGGATGATGCCAGCCTTGATGCCATCGAGTATCTCGCGCAACTGGCGCTGGGTACCAGGCATCAGCATGTCGTTTCCAGCACCGATTTGTCGGGCGCCATTTTCCTCAGCCCACCAGTCAGTCATAACAAAACCGTCGTAGCCCCATTCATCACGCAACAGATCTTTCAGCAGCCAACGATTCTCCGAAGCCAAAATGCCATTAATCTTGTTATACGACGACATGATGGTCCACGGCTTACTCTCTTTGACGGCTATCTCAAAGCCGCGCAGGTAGATTTCACGCAGTGCCTGTTCAGAGATGCGCACATCGATGCCATTGCGATAGGTCTCCTGGTTGTTGACGGCAAAATGCTTCAGAGATACGCCTATTCCTTGCGACTGTATGCCGCGAATATAGGCAGCAGCCATCTTGCCTGCCAACACCGGGTCCTCAGAGAAGTATTCATAGTTGCGACCACAGCGTGGATTGCGCATGATGTTCATGCCTGGAGCCAGTAGAATGTCTACTCCATACTCCTTCACTTCGTTACCCATGGCCTCTGCAGGCCACGGACAGAATTGGTCACATTGGAGCCTACTTTCGGCAACGAAATCTTGCGCCACTGCCCACGTTCGTAGTAATACACTTGATCGCTGACGGTAGAATAGGCCCACAGCATTCCAGAATGGTCAACATAGCTGACGACAGGCTGTTCCTTGTCGAAAGGAGGCGGCGTGCTGGTTCTGGGAGCATTGTGCTTCTGTGGGGCAGAATGATCTTTGAGAAATTCTTCGGCCTGTACGAAACTGTCGCGCTCACGAACAAAAACAACTGTCTCGCCACGACCTTCCACCCAGATATTGCCCTGAGTGTCCTCTTGCAAGCCCAAGATGTCTCCTTCAGGTAACATTCCCATGTGTCCTTCTGCATTCTCGTATGTCTTCAACCGATAACCGTCCCATCGGTTCAAGCCCGAAACGGTGCCGATCCACAGATATCCATAGCGGTCACGTAACACAGATTTTACTTCGTTATTCAGCAGTCCATCAGTTGTCGTGAAATGACGAAACATAACTCCATTCGTCTGTCCTGCCAATGGCATGATACCTATCATAATGGCAAATAGTAGAAGTAAAGATTTCTTTGCCATATTGTTGGTGGTCTGATACAGTAGTGTATGTTTCATATATTTACCCGTTATTACAATTGTGGAATATTTCTTCCAATTCGTTGAGTCTTTTTATGAGATCTTCATAAGATAATGAGGGGCCAAACACCATTGTTCCACGCATGGCTTCATAGTCGTCCTTCCACTCCTTCATAAATTCCGTTGGCGGAACAAGAACAATACGCTTTCTGATGTCGGGTGTATAATCAACATCTCTCATGCTGGTAAATACCTGACGATGATGGCTGATGGATGCCCATAATGCATCATTGTGTATGGTAGGCTCGGCGAACGGCTCATCCATCATCTTCTCCAAGTCATACAGATGTCTGGACTTCCTGTTTGCATGCCATCCAGCATTAGTGGTAAATAGTTCATGCAGCAAAAAGACCTTTTCTAAGAAGGTTTTCTCGATGACAGCCGTAGCAATTGGGGGATTAACCAATGCAGTATTAACGTCTTGAAAAATCTGCTCAATAAGGCTCTGCACGTGCGTAACAGTTGTCGGCTCAATTAGAGAACGGGAACCGATTTCCAGCATTACCCTCGGCTTGATGTAGTCAAGCGATTCACGGAATAGGCTTGGATACTCAATAAATATCTGTCGCGGTTCCGGGTAGGTGGAATCACCCTCACCATCAGGCTGGGCTATGGCCGACAACTCCATAAGACCGTGTTGAGCAAATGCTTTCTGCAACTCCTGAAGGAATGTGTCTCGCACAAAAGTGGATGATAGTTTTCTGAGTTTCTTCAACTGCTTCTTTGTCAAATCACCCTCCAAACCGAAATAAGTACGGTCGATGGCAAGGTCTATGTCTTCTGAGAACCGCTCTATCTTACCAAACACCTTGCTCAACGATGTGCCTCCCTTGAAAATAAGACTGTCTGCAAAAGGAAGGGAGAATACAATCTGAAGAATCGTCGTAACCCACAAATCTTTCTCAACGGCTTGGGGAGGTATATGCTTTATTCCCGCCACATTCTGTAAGGCAGCTATCCGCTCATCTTTGGAAAGGTCTCTCCAATTCATCATGATTCTATGTCTTTTATAAGTTCGTTTAAGAGTTTCTGGATCCACTGGGGCATGAGTTTAAGATCGTTCTTGATGTCATGCTCTTGGATATAGCCATTTAGGAAGTTCCTTAAAACCGTCTTCTGTCCATCAGTCACATGGCCATTACCGATGCTTTTCAACGCCAGACATAGGGTAGCCATCGTCTTGTCTTTGAAAGCGAAATTCTTGGGAACTCCACGTTTGAATTCAATGGTCGTGTTCCCTACAGTCAACTTTCTGGCAGAACCACTTGTCAGGAAAACGATTTTCATAGGAATCTGAGTGGAAAGTCCAAAGTAGTTTTCTGCAGCGAGGCCAGACATCAGCACTTGGGCATGGTCTCTCCTTGCTATTGCTTCTGCAATCTCTGTTGGACTGGGGTACACAGGGCCGAACTTAGTAATGGTGGTTTTCAGATAGACACCATTTGCCAGACGGACAAGTTTGCCTAACCTTGTATAGATAGAGAGCAGGTCGCCGATGTAGTCTTGGTTGTAGTCAGAGAAGTCGGAAGCGAAGAGCAGAGATTTGTCCTTCGTTTTCTTAAACTTCCTTTCAACTATCTGAGATATAGTCATACTATATGGTATTTAACATTTGTTCGCACCGAAATTTTTGCAAAATTAAGTATAATATTTCAATTATCCAAACTTTCTGCGCCCTTTTTTCTTTTTTTCCACCATATTTTCTCCAATAGTCAAAGACATCTGCCTCGTTTTTGGGAGCAGATGTCTTTTGTAAAATTTGTGGTCTCTGAACGTTGATCCAGTTTTCTGCTATTTCCCGTTCATCCAAGCCATCAGTTCATTGATGCCCCAAATCACCGACACGATGAGGACGGGCATGCCTGCCAACAACCAAAGGAAGACCAGATCGTCGTCCAAATGGTGCTTCCCGGTGTAATAGCCGAGGACTGTGAACACGACCAGCGCCACCTTGTCCACCAGATGGTACTTGACGGGGAACCACTCCATGCGCGAAGCCAGTCGGGAGAGATGGCCATCGGCCTTCTTCTCGATGTACGCGCAGGCCTTGTCTCCACCCGTCATCATCGCCTTGTCGACCTCTGACAGTTGCCACTTCTCACGGTCTTTCTTCGTCATCTCCTCGACGTAACGCTTCATGAGGTCGGAACCGTAGATGTTACCAGCCACCACGCGGAGAGTGTTCTCGGCTTTCCTGTTCGATTCCTCCAACGGCTCAATGCTCATGTCCTGATTGACGAGCTTGTTGCTGTTGTTCCGCATCGCATCAAGGGAAATACCCCTCAGCAGATTTTGCTGCTGACCGAGCATGTCGGCAGTCTCGCGGATGGTGCTCTCGAGGATGTTGCCTTCCAAAACGGCCTTCACGCGGCGCTCGTATTCCTTCGGATCATAGAGCACCATGCGCCCTTTGTCGGCCGTACGATTGTTAATCACTTGCAGGTTGACATCCGGCTTCTCCTGCTTTCGGGGGCTTCCTGTTTGCCGTACCCCGTTGTTGTCTCCCTGCTGCTGGCTGTTGCCAGAGGGAAGCTGCTTTCGGTAATCTCGTCCCATAATAAAAGACATTAGTTTAATCATTATTTTCATCTCTTAACTCCTCTATTTCGTTGATTACGTATAAATCCGTTCTTCTTCCACCACATCCATTCATCGTCTTTCTTCTTGGGCAGGTCATTGTTTGACTGAACTCCGCCAAGTGACGGCAGGGTTTCCGGCAAGGCGATTTCTTGGATAACACCAAGCAGACCCTCCATCGCCACAGCAGCACGCTCGGCACTGCACTCGACCATCTCCATGAGGGCATCAGCCGCTTTCTTTAGCCTGAAAAATTCATAGAGGCCTCTCCATCTCTGAGTTGTATCAGTTTTTCTTATATGAGTGGCCTCACACGAAAGAACTGTACCGAATTACGATGTATCATTATGAGATTTTCTGGATTCAGCACAGCATTCCTGC
>JAFPWS010000032.1 GCA_017412705.1 Prevotella sp. | reverse complement strand
TAACGAAGGCCACCTGGTAGGCTCGAAAGCCAACGAGGGACAGATGATTCTCGACAAGGTGACCTTCAAGAACTGTACGAACCCTGCTGGTGCCTACATCTACAAGGCTCGCGTCACCAACGACCGCCTCGTGCTGAAGGGTTATCTGAACATCGACAGCGACTGTCCCGGAACAGCTATCTATGCACTGGCTGAGTACAAGAGCGATACACAGGTGAACGGTCGCATCAAGGTGGACGATGAGAACTTCACAGCATCTAACGTGATAAGCATCAACTGGGCCAGCAACAATGCCGAGAAGAATGTCATGATAGAGGGCATAACGGTAGTGGTAGGCGTAAACAGCACATTTGCCGACCGTTTCGCAGTAACGAATGCCGACTGGCTGCTGTCGCTGAAGGACAGCGACCTGAAGCTGGCGAAACCCGTAGTGCCTACGGCAAAGATTGGCGACACGACATACGAGAACCTGACGGCGGCACTGGCAGCAGTGCAAGACGGCGAGACCATCACGCTGACAGCCGACCAGGAAGTGTCGAGCCGTATCAATATCGAGAGCAAGAGCGTGACCATCAAGGGTGCCACAAGCAGTGTCAAAATCAGCCGTGCTGAAAAATACACCAACGGACTGCTGTTCCTGACCAAGGACGAGACGGCAGTGCTGACCCTTGAGGATGTGACACTCGATGACGGCAGCATCGAAACGACAGCAGCCATGATAGAGGCTGGCAACAAGGGCATGACAACGCTGAAGAACGTCACCGTGCAGAACAGCAACACGACGGCCAGTGGCGTAATCGTCAACAAGAGCAACGGCCAACTTACCTTGAACGACGTGAAGTTCGTAGGTTGCAAGATGATTGTCGCAGAAGCAAGCAACATCGCAGCAAGACGCGCTGCAAGCACCGACACGTCGAAGGGTATCGTCTTCGTGGGTACGAACAATGTGAAGCTGGTAGGCAATAACACTTTCGAGGACTGCCCCACCCATATCTATGTGGAGAAGAAGAACAGCTTGGACGGCTCGGAGGCTAACCACACCACACCTATCAAGGTCATGGTTGACAGCAACCGCGAAGCAGGCGTGCTGGTAAAGGAGGGTCACGCCGACCAATATGAGCTGGTGGGCATAGACGGAATGGAACTGGTACAGCAAGGTGCAGACGTATATATGGTGACTGCCACGGGCATCAGAACCATCAATGCCGGGAGTCTGACGGGAGACCACAAGATCTACGATATGCGTGGACGCAAGCTGACAACCATCACAGAGAAAGGTGTATACATCATTGATGGTAAAAAGGTGGTCGTCAAGTAGCAGAGACTATTGACAAGTAAAAAGGTAAGAAAAATAGCGCGAGGCTCAACAGGCTTCGTGCTATTTTTTTGAATAAACGAACAAAGTCTGAAAAAAAAGTAGTATCTTTGCACAACGATAACATTTAAAACTATAGCAATTATGAAAATTTCAAAGAAAATGCAAGATGCGTTCAACGCACAGATCACAGCCGAGTTGTATTCGTCAAACCTCTATCTGCAGATGGCATTCTGGTTCCGCAAGGAGGGCTGGAAGGGCTTTGCTGCCTGGATGTTCGACCACTCGAACGAGGAGAAGGAGCATGCCCTGAAGATGGCCGACTTCGTACTGAACCGCGGGGGCGAGGCCGTAGTAACCGCCATCGATGCCCCCACTCAAGACTTCAAGGACCCCAAGGACATCTTCGAGCAGACGCTGAAGCACGAGGAGTGGGTGACAGAGAAAATCAACGAGCTGGCTGACGCAGCCGACGCAGAGCACGACCGCGCCAGCATCAACTTCGTAGACCAATTCATAGACGAGCAGGTAGAGGAAGAGAAGACCGTCCGCGACATCCTCAACCTCTTCCGCCACCGCGACGGCCACACCGTAGCCACCATCGACGACATCGTAGGCAACGTCAAGGAAGAATAAATTGCCCAGTATATGGCAAAGAAACTACATGCAAATGCAATTAGTGTAGGCGACATCAAGAAACGTCACCCACACTACCTACATTGTGAGACTGATAAGCAATACGCTGAGTTGGCAAAGGATATCTACGATTTGCTCCATGATGAACTAAACTTCATGGATGATGTGGGGATTAAACATTCCAGCATCAGCCTCGCACTCTATTTCGAGGATCTCCATTCGAATACACACCTCTTTGAGACTTTCACCAAGCTTTATAAGGAGATGTTCGGGCGATACGTACCTTATTATTCTTCAGAGAATGCAGATTCGCCTCAGGCTCGGCTTGATGCGATGAAATTCATGTTGTGGCACTCCATTGCTGCTGAGCGCGACGGCATGATGCTTAACCCTACAAACCTGGGCTTGGCCAAGATGGCAGAGAGACTGCTGAAACTGTGGGACGAAAGAAAGGACGAAATACAGCCCAACGAGGAACTGGCTGACTATCTCTATTCGGAAGAGACGCAGGAAAGTGCCAATGAGGTGAAGATGGTGCTCATCTGGCTCAGTCTGAATAGTTTCTTGGGAAGATGGTACAGCAACCCCAATCCGAAAGATGACGAGGCCGGTCTTGGAAAACTGTTCAGTCAAACTGGGCAAAGTGACAAGGAAACCCTGGAATATGCCAACGAATGTCACATCGTGTTCAAAATACAAACATGGCCCCTGTCGCTTACTCCACAGCAGATTTATGCTGAAATGATACGCATCGATATGGATGACCCAGATGATGAAATCGCCAATTCCATCGAAAAAATCGAAAACAAGCCCTATGAAATGTTTGAAATAGTAGGCGGCGATAATATGGGCATCAAGCTGAAAGACTTTCTGGGGAAGACTTTCAGAGTGGAATATGGCGACTTCGTGGGTGATGTTCGTAAGCTGGCGAAGAAACACACCCATATTCTGGCCTCGTTCATCAAATTGCACAAAAGATGGGAGCTGAATGGCCCAAGCCTCTGGATGAATCCCAGCAAGAAACACTCTCAGATGTATCTTGACGATTTACAGAAGCATCACCATTGGATGCACGACTATGTGGGACAATATGACTGGCTCATCGACAAGCATCACGGCGAGAGGCTCTATTTCTTCCGCAACGCCAAGGAGTATCTCAGATGGGTCAAAGACGAAATGGGGATGAAAGACACAGAGATAATGTCCGGCATCGAAAACCGTAAAGAGCCTATGGCCTGTTTCTTCGAGTACAACGGACAGACCACCTGCTGTTTTGACGCCGAGAACATCAAGCACCCCGACAACCCCAGTTACGACAAATCGTATGCCGAAGAAAACTCCCTCACGTTTATTGGCGGTACTGGAAGTTGTAGCCCTGACATGCTTCTCTATATGCTGGAGCACAACCTGCTGCCCGATGCGATGTTCAACGATATCAAAGGCCGGCAGCATGGGCGTAAACTGATGCAGGAAAACCTGGAGTTCGTAGCTCGCTGCATGCGTCGTGACATCAAGAGTACAAAGGTTTTCCGCAAGCGCACAAATTGGAATGAGAATGAAGGCATGGATGCCCTACCTATTGGCAATTATCAATCCAAACTCTCATACGACAACTTTATCGACGCCATTGATGAAGAAAATATCGTGTTGAGCAAAGCACGCAAAGAATGGCAGGTGGTAAGAGTTGACAACACCAGAACCACCATCCGCGACGTGGATAACCGGAAAGATTATGAAATGAGTACACGAGACCTTTACGAAGCACATCTCCATCTGGAGAAAGACGAAATCCAGATATCTACAGTAGCCCCATTTGTTGGCAAGGAGAATGCTTCTGCAGCCTCAGCCCTGCTCTACAATATCGTTGGTCAAGGGCAAGCCTTCAACAACCTGCGGAAATATACTCATGAATATTCAAGAATCTGAAGCTAAAATAAATGATGTGGGACATTTCATTAACAAAAGCCGACAAATCTGATTAGGGCGCAGAAGAGGTAGGCACTTCTGCGCCCTCTGCGCACTTAAACTTTTTTCTCTTAACTAACAGTCCATCCTTTTATGAGTTTTTTACGCTTAGCCTGACAATTGGACAGCCGTTTTTTTTGCGCACGGAAAGAGAAGAAGCATATTTGTACACCGCTACTTTTTTCTTTGTTCAATGGTATTATGCCCTAACAAATAAGCGTAAAGGGCTGAGGGAATAAAAGTCATGCTCACATTCTCCAAGTTCTTCGTTCCATACTTTGTACGTGATGAAACGATTGCTGCAGGAAGATGGTTTTTATCCATAAATGCAAGGAGAGACTTTAATTCACCAGGAGCATCAAAATACCGATCAGACCATTTCATCTCAACTGCCCAAGAAGGTTTCTGATTGCGACGATCCAATCCTATCATATCCACCTCGCCATTAGCACGACCCATTTTCCAATTGGCATAAAATATTTCTTCGTCATCTCGTTGAATACGTTGGGCAAATAGAGCCGTCTCTACCATACTTCCTAATGCCTTGTCCGTCTCTGTTAGTGGGGAGAAAAGGGCACAACGAAGCGAGGGATTTGTAAGATATATCTTAAATTGGGTGATACGTTGCATTCGTTTTGCGTTTGCGTCTATCCTATGAATAACTTTTATGAGAAAAGCACTCTCTAAATAACTAATGTATTTTCTGATATCCCCCTTCCTAATACCTGATTCCTGAGACATTTCTTCATACGAGAATTCGCAACCCGAACGATATGCTATATGAATAAATAGTCTATACAATTCTTGCGTATCACTTATACCATATAGACCAGGTAGATCCTTAAGCATAACCTTATCTACAATATCTCGTCGCATATAACGCCCTGGATCTTGTTGTATTTCTTTTGAGAATACTACTTCCGGATAACCGCCAAAATTGATGTATTGTATAAAATACTGATTTAACTTTGGCAAATCTATGGTATCAAAAGCATCTATTTCTTGATGATTCCACTCTATCTTCTTAGGAACTATCAAGTTATTCAAATCCTGCAAATGGATATACTCATTAAACGTGAGTGGTGGTAAGGTGAAGTCATGAAAACGGCCAGCCCCACTCTCATTACTTTTCATTTTTAACGCTGCAGCAGCAGACCCAGAGACTATGAAACGGGTAAAACGATAAGTGTCCACCAATGACTTCAGGTGAATTTCCCAATCTTTCAGATATTGTACTTCATCATAGAAAACGTAGAGATCCTCGTCTGTAGGAACTTTCTGGAGTGATTGCTTTGCTATATTCATCAGCATTTCCAAAGCCATACCATTATAAATAGGTGTATCTATGGAAAGGTAGATAATATTTTGTGGTTTAACACCATCCGATAACAGACGTTCTATCGTATGATATATCAAAATTGTTTTACCAACTCGTCTTGGACCCATCAGGACGATTCCACGCCTGACTTTACTTTCTTTCACTTTTGCATAAAAAGAATCAAGATACAAACGTCTCCTCATTTGATGAATATCAGGAGGGATTATGCCTGTTGTCCACCACGGATTGTCCATACGCATTCTTTCTACGACTTGCCTTTCCAATTCTTTTTGTTCTATCTTCATAAGTTTAAGTAATTTGGGGGCAAATATACAAAGAATAATTGATGCGTGCAAATATAAAGCATAAAAATTATTCCTATTTTTACAAAATTGTCAAAATAAGCACATATTTATGCCCTTATTCTTGCAAAAATGTAAAAATAAGCATCATTTGCGAAACAGAAAGGCTTATTTCTACAGAAAAGAATAAAAGAAGCGGTTAGTTCTCCTTATTCTTATTATAGCAGTTTATAGCATCAAAGCGATGGAGACGAGAGGAAAGGCAGACCTCACAAAGTGTTTGACACTTTGTGAGGTCTGCCTATTTAAATATTAATCAGCCAGCTATCATGGCCATAGCCGCCACTACAGCATATAATATCGTAAAGAGGGTATCTCCCCGAATCTGATTGTACATATCTGTCCTTAGTGCGTGCAAAGTTACGAAAAGATATGAATGTCCATCGTTTTCGCCGCAAGAAAAAATGATTATCCGCAATGGGCGGATAATCATTAGAAGAGGCTCCTGCTGAAGCGCAAGCCTGACGCTGCCACTTTTGACGTTCTGTCAAGGCATATAATAGTTGGTCAGGAAGTAGCTGCGCTCCCAGTCTACAATCTTCACTTCAGACTCCTTGGCCGGATGGATGTCATGCTCGTCGAGCACCATCACCTGCTTGTTCTCCAGATCGTAGAGCGGCCACTCCTTCGCCTTGCCGTCGGGCGATTGCTCAGCCGTGAGCGAGGGATTGCCGGTCTTGGCGAACTGCACCCACATGCGGCGCATGGTCTTGCAGAAAGTCTCGTCGTAGGCTCTTCCTGTGAAGTCGTTGAGCTCCGGATGGTTGAATACGACCGACAGTTCTGATGCGTGCCCGCTTTTAATCATGGGCAGGGCGGACTCCACTGAGTAATAGTAGGTGTACGACTTGCCGCCGGCCTTGGTCTGCTCCTCCGACAGTCGGATCTGCGGTGCGATGAACATGATCTGACTGAACAGGCGGACGGTGGCCTCATAGCGCGGGCTCTCGATGTCACGGCAGTAGCTCTCCACCAGTTCCTTTTCCTTGTCGGTCAGCTGGGTGAGCTTCTCGGCCAGGCGCCCTTCGGCCCACGCATTCCACACATCCTCTCCGATTACGCCCAGGAAGGTGTTCATCTCGTCCTTGTTGCAGCCCTGCAGGAATTCGATGTCCTTCGCAGCGCCATTGGCGTAGGCCTCCCATGTGTTCAGAGGCAGGTAGCGGCCGTCCCTCTCAGGGAATGTGCGTATGCCGAGCTTCTGGTAGAATCCGTACAAGTCTGTCCATACTTCCGCCAGCTTCTCAGCGCTTACCTTCTTCAAATCGGCCACGGTCTTGCAGCCGAGGGCCTCCATCACCTTGTCGGTACATGTGATGGCCTGCTCCGGACTCCTCGTCTGTCCGGGCGCACCGCTCTGCGTGATGACACGCTTGAAATACTGATGCGAACCCTTGATGAGCGGCAGGAAGGTTGTGCTGGCGCCGCCTGCCGACTCGCCCCAGATGGTCACGTTGCCGGGGTCGCCGCCGAAGGCTGCAATATTCTCGTGAATCCACTTCAGCGCAATCATCTGGTCCATGAGACCCAGATTAGGCGCATCCTGATAGTCCTTGCCGTCAGACAGATGCGACAGATGGAAGAATCCGAAGAAGCTGACTCGGTAGGTGATGGTGACAAAGACGACGTCAGGGTTCTCCGTCACCAGGTTGTGGCAGTCGTACTGCGGGTCGGTCGTTCCGCCAACCTCGAAGCCGCCACCGTAGATCCACACGATGACCGGCTTCTTCGGCGTAGCGTCGTCACTCCGCCAGATATTCAGATAGAGGCAGTCCTCGCCCATAGGATAGAGGGAGGCAGGGTCGCCAGGTGCCTGTACAGGGCTTTTGCCATAGTAACAGGCCTCATAGATACCGCTGTCGGGAGTAACATCTACAGGGGCCTTCCAGCGCAGGTCGCCTACGGGCTGCTGGCCATCATCTCCATCGTCACCGTCATTGTATCGTCTGTTTGGGGCAAGGGTATCATCAAGATTATCCCTATACTTCTGGGTGTGATAGTATCCTATGTCATTGCAGCATGTCTTGGCGATGTAGATTTCTCGCCGCTCAGTCAGGCAGCATGGCTGGGATTCCCCATACATAGGGAGCAGACAATACTGGCCGTGTTTGAGGACGGCAACTCAACACTGATGGTCTCAACCATTCTTGCCATCATGCCTATTGCCTTTGCTACTATCATGGAACACATAGGCGATATGTTTGCCATCAGCTCAACGGTTGGCAAGGATTATCTCACCAGTCCAGGCTTACATCGCACGTTGACGGGCGATGGCGTGGCTACTGCCGTTGCATCCATCTTCGGCGCCCCTGCCAATACCACATACGGCGAGAATACTGGTGTGCTGAACCTTACCAAGGTGTTCGATCCGAAAGTAATCAGAATTGCAGCATGTCTTACCATCATCCTGGCTTTCTGTCCCAAGTTTGCCTGCCTGGTACAGCTGATGCCAGCTGCAACTATTGGTGGTGTCAGTCTGATTCTGTATGGCATGATTTCTGCTGTCGGTGTGCGTAACCTCGTAGAGGAGAAAGTGAATCTGAAGAGCTCGCGCAACGTGTTTGTAGCAGCACTCATCCTGGTGCTTGCCATCGGCGTGAAATATGGTGCCAACGACGACATCGCCATCGGCCCCATCCATCTTTCCGGCCTTGCCATAGCAGCCATCGTAGGAATCTTCCTCAATGCCATCATGCCCGTCAAGCTTGGCATGAAAGTAAAGTCGTTCAAGGGAAAAGAGAAATCATAGAATATTCGTCCCTAAGGGGTTCAACAATAAGTTTCCGACTGCAAATATGATAATTATTTCTGAATTGGCAAATGTGGTTGGGGAAAATTACCTCAAACCTATAATCCATCGTTTGAAGAACGGGTCTTCTATCTCATAATCCGTAACGCGTATTACGTACCCGTATTTCATCAACCTCTTTATTCCACTGAACGACGTACTTGTGGCCACTTGGCGATTCTTCAAAGGGTTGATGCCCTTACTCAAGTTCATCATAATAGAGCGGTCAGTACGGTTAAAGCTCAGCCAGAGACGTTCAAAATCCAAGTCATGCGTACGCACGATGTTGCTGATAGCCTCCGCTACAACCCCATCAACCAGCCCTTCGTAAGTCATCATTTCCCAGACTTGAGCCGACAACTGCTGCGTATAGTATGGGTGGAGCCCTGTAAAGGAAAGTATCTCTTCTACAATGACATTCAGCTTATCCTGCTCCTTCAATGGCAATCGAGCTGACACATATTCCTTGAAATCATCGTATGGTATCTTATTCAGGTGCATCAGCTTGCCAAAATGATAGAATGGTGATTTCTTCCGTTCGAATATCTCCGTCATCATTGACTCCTGACTTCCCAACAGGACGTAATTCAGGTGCTCCTGCTGCTGCATGATAGAACGCAGTTGCTTGTCCAAACCCTTGCGGATATTGAGAATCTCCTGAAATTCATCGAACACCACTATCAGCCTTTTGTCTTCCGTGCTCACCTTTTCTATCAAAGCCATCGCATCCTCCAACAATACCATGCTGTTTAACACTGGTTGGAAAGAGACATCAACACCATTCGTCATCGGGTTAGTAGAGATCGTTGGTACAATTCTAAAGTGAGACATGAGGTGTCTGATTCTCTCCATAGGGTATTGACGGAACAATTCACGTAAAAGTTTGGAAGCAAAATCATCGACACTCAGAATGTTTTGCATATTGAGAGAGATACATGGCCGCCCTGAGGCTTTAACAGCTTTAGCCACAAGGCTCGACTTTCCAAATCTTCGTGGACTAATCATTATCAGATGATTCTCACTGTCCAGCGTCCTCTGAACCTCCTTCAACTCTTCGTTTCTATCGGTGAAAAACTCGTTATCAACAAGTACACCAAACTTAAATGGATTCTTCATTTATCTTCATTTTGCCTACAAAGATAATACTTAAATATGATACTGACAAACAAATGGAAAAGTTTATGCGAAATTTTTCGTTGCGCATATTTTCGCAAACCACATAAAAGGTCAGATTCTGTGTGCTAGGTCAATATATTCACTTGTCGTCTTCATCGAATAGGTGCTACAACTCATTCTAAGTTGCAAAGATAAACAATATTCTGGAAACTCCCAAATGAAACATGAAAAAAGAAACCTCAGCAGACAAGAAAAACTTTGCTCTCTATCTACTGAGGTCTTGATTGTTAGCGGGTCAAGTGCCTGTTCCCATGACTAAAGAGGAACTACCACTCAGGACGTAGCCCTACTGCCTGGTGAATTCGTAAGTCTTTGTATAGCCATTTTTCGAAATTTGGGTTAAAATTAGTGTGGTGTTGTTATTTGACAGGCTATAAGAATAAGTTTCAATATCTGAGCCTTCTTCGTCAGTCCATGTTATGAAAAGTTGATCATTTGATATACTCCAACTTCCAGGAACGTCCCATTCACCTTCGTTTCTGCTATTCCCCCATTCATCATAATAACAATTGCCATCAGCATCAAACTTCCAACCCATTGTGTAATAAGAATTGGTTTCATAGACCACGCAATGCCATACCCCTACCAGTGCATTGTCTATTTGACCACTGTCGTTACCTCCTTGATTATCATTTCCACCACCTTGGTTATCATTGCCGCCTCCCTCACTTATTTCACGAAAATAAGTACGACTTATATCTTCTGTCTTAATAACAACTTCGGAACCATCGGTCTTCTCAATAACCATTTCATATTTTCTTTGTCCGAATAACACTATATGGTACATACTGACCATTACAAATAATACTATAATCCTTTTCATGATGTTTAATTTCTATTTATTAATGACTTTAATTTGATTTTCCGGTGTGGTGATAATATAAACTCCTTTGGGAAATAATCCAATATTAACGTCTAGGATACCTGAACCATCCGATGTAAACTTATGTATCATCTTACCATCAATAGAGTGCACAAAAACTGTCGTTCCTTCAACTATGCCCTTGAACATAACATGTCCATCATGATATTCAGGAGTATCGGCCATCTCAAGAATCCCAGTGTTGACATTGCCTACAACATAACTGTCAATATCGTCAAGAGGAAGCATAATACTGGTGAAATCATTGGTTACTACCATATTTTCACCAGAAAAAGTAATGATAGGATTTGTAGATAAATCTAAAATCGTTTCATTGCCGCTTTTCTGTTTAATGGTAATGCTTTCGGCACTCATAATCACAGAAACGGATAGAAATAAAAGAAATAATATTTTTCTCATTATATTTAAAAAAGGCGGAACTATTCGATGCTTATTAGGAATCTGGTTACCGCCAAGCGACCAAGCACGAAAACAAGCACGAACAGTCCACGCCTATCAAGCGTGAACTTTCATCTGCTTGTTCTTTTCGTGCGAATGTTGGTGGTATTCGATTTCCTAAGAACAAGAGCGAGAAGCTCAATATCTATATATAAGTACGAACAGAAACGCTGATCTGTAAGTTTATAATATTTATAATGTGTATTCAACCACCGTCTGAGCGGTGGAGATGAGAGAAATCAGAACAAGTCCGCATGCGTGCCCGTATCTACTAATATCAACCTCAACTGATTGTTATCCTGTTGCCAGATGAGCAACCAGTTTGGCTGGATATGACATTCCAACAGCCCTTGTATTTGCCTTGTAATTTGTGCGGCAGATATTGGGGTGGCAGTTCGCCTTTCTCTTGCAGAATGTCAAGTACATCCATGAAAGCCTGAATATCCAAGCCACGTCGGACACACAATTTCAGCGATTTCTTGAACTGACCAGTATAAATGACCTCATACATGACATTAGCCAAATATTTGTTTCACCAAGTCCTTTGAATCCTTGGCGTGGAACACATTACCACTACGAATGTCATCCAATCCTTTCTCTATACCGCTTTTTCGAGGCATATGAATTGTCCAGCCCATTTTCTTTGAAATAGTACGCAGAAAACTAATATCGCTATTAGGCAGTGTTAACTGAACCTTTTCAGATGATGTATGCATAAGTTATTCCTTTTATTGTAAACATTAAGGTAGTGAAAGCCCAATGTGAGCCTCACTACCTTATTAATAATAATATTAGTCTGCCAGCTTGGCCTTGATCATCTCGCGGTTGAGGCGGGCGATGTTGGCGATGGTCTCGTTCTTCGGGCAGACAGCCTCGCAGGCACGAGTGTTGGTGCAGTTACCGAAACCGAGCTCGTCCATCTTGGCAATCATGTTCTTCACACGACGGGCAGCCTCTACGCGACCCTGTGGAAGCAGGGCGAGCTGAGATACCTTAGACGAAACGAAGAGCATGGCAGAACCGTTCTTACAAGCAGCTACGCAAGCGCCACAGCCGATGCAAGATGCGCAGTCCATAGCCTCGTCGGCATCCTCCTTCGGAATCAGGATAGCGTTGGCATCCTGAGCCTGACCAGTACGGATTGTGGTGTAGCCACCAGCCTGGATGATCTTATCGAAGGCATTACGGTCTACCATACAGTCCTTAATCACGGGGAAGGCAGCTGAGCGCCAAGGCTCTACAGTAATCACGTCGCCATCGTTGAAGCGGCGCATGTAGAGTTGACAGGTGGTAGCACCACGCTCTGTCTTGCCGTGAGGCGTTCCGTTAATATACAGAGAACACATACCGCAGATACCCTCGCGGCAGTCGTGATCGAATACGAATGGCTCCTTGCCTTCGTTGATGAGCTCCTCGTTCAGGATGTCGAGCATCTCAAGGAATGAGGTGTCATCGGGTATGTCGTGCATTTCGTGCGTATCGAAGTGACCCGCATCTTTCGGACCATTCTGACGCCAAAATTTAATCGTAAATGAAATATTCTTTGCCATAATTCCTTAGTTCTTATAGTTACGGGTTTGTACTTTGATTGCTTCATATTCCAGCGGCTCCTTGATGAGCTCAGGCTCGTTACCCTTGCCTTTGTACTCCCAGCAGCCTACATAGAAGTAGTTCTCGTCATCGCGCTTGGCCTCGCCTTCCTCTGTCTGGTACTCCTCGCGGAAATGACCACCGCAAGACTCGTTACGAGAGAGGGCATCGAAGGCAACAAGCTGGCCCATTGTGAAGAAGTCACGGAGGTGGATAGCCTTGTCGAGCTCCACATTCAGACCTTCCTTAGTGCCAGGAACGAAGAGGTTGGTATCGAACTCCTTCTCGAGCTCGTGCATCTTCTTCAGACCAGTCTTCAGGCCCTCAGCTGTGCGACCCATACCAACATACTCCCACATGATGTGGCCAAGTTCCTTATGGATAGAGTCAACAGAACGCTTACCCTGGATCTTCAGCAGGCGGTCCTCCTCAGCATCTACAGCCTTCTCTGCCTCAGCGAACTCAGGCAGATCGGTAGAGACCTTCGGCCATACAGCCTGATCAGCCAGATAATTCTGGATGGTATAAGGCAGTACGAAGTAACCATCGGCCAGACCCTGCATCAGAGCAGAGGCACCCAGACGGTTAGCACCGTGGTCAGAGAAGTTACACTCACCGATAGCGAACAGACCTGGGATAGTAGTCTGCAGCTCGTAGTCTACCCAGATACCACCCATCGTGTAGTGGATAGCGGGATAGATCATCATGGGCTTGTAGTACTTCACACCGTTGATCTCGTTGGCTACGTCGCCAGGGAATACATCGGTGATCTCCTCGTACATCTCGAAGAGATTACCATAACGCTGCATGATAACATCGAGACCCAGGCGGTTGATAGACTCAGAGAAATCGAGGAATACAGCCAGACCCGTGTTGTTGACACCGAAGCCCTTGTCGCAACGCTCCTTAGCGGCACGAGAAGCAACGTCACGAGGAACGAGGTTACCGAATGCAGGATAACGGCGCTCCAGATAGTAGTCACGATCCTCCTCGGGAATCTCCCAACCCTGCTTGGTTCCTGCCTGCAGAGCCTTAGCATCCTCTATCTTCTTCGGCACCCAGATACGTCCGTCGTTACGCAGCGACTCAGACATCAGCGTGAGCTTAGACTGCTTGTCGCCATGAACGGGGATACAGGTGGGGTGAATCTGAACGTAAGAGGGATTTGCAAAGTAAGCACCCTTGCGATAGCACTGAACGGCAGCCGTGCAGTTACATCCCATAGCGTTGGTAGAGAGGAAGTAGGTGTTACCATAACCGCCAGTAGCGATAACAACGGCATTGGCTGAGAAGCGCTCCAGCTTACCTGTACAAAGGTTCTTGGCGATGATACCACGAGCGCGTCCGTCAACGATGACTACATCCTCCATCTCATAACGGGTGTAGAGCTTCACCTTGCCGGCATTTACCTGACAACTCAGCGAACTATAGGCACCCAGCAGCAGCTGCTGACCCGTCTGACCCTTGGCGTAGAAAGTACGGCTTACCTGAGCACCACCGAATGAACGGTTAGCCAGCATACCACCATATTCACGAGCAAAAGGAACACCCTGAGCTACGCACTGGTCGATAATATTGTTTGATACCTCAGCCAGACGATAGACGTTGGCCTCGCGAGCACGATAGTCACCACCCTTTACGGTATCGTAGAACAGACGATAGACAGAGTCACCATCGTTCTGATAGCACTTGGCAGCGTTGATACCACCCTGAGCGGCGATAGAGTGAGCACGACGGGGAGAATCCTGAATACACAGGTTAATCACATTGAAGCCCATCTCACCGAGTGAAGCAGCAGCAGAAGCACCAGCCAAGCCGGTACCAACCACAATCACGTCGAGCTTCAGCTTGTTCTTCGGGTTTACGAGACGCTGATGAGCCTTATATTCCTTCCATTTCTCAGGCACTGGACCTGCGGGAATCTTAGAATCAATTACTTTAGCCATAATTTCTTTCAGATTTTTAAAGTTAACAATTAACAGCAGCTACCAGCATAACAGTAAAGGCTTGGTGCACACTTGAAAGCGAAAGCCAGCACAACTACCAGGAAGCCCAGCATGAGCAGGGTCGTGTAGATAAAGCCAATGACCTTCCAACGGCAGAACCACACCTTACCACTCACACCCAGCGTCTGCATGGCAGACCAGAAACCGTGAGTCAGATGGAACCAGATGGCGCAAATCCAGATAACATACAATACAACATAGACAGGATTGCCGAAGGTGTCAATGATGAAGGCAAAGCCGTCAGAGGGCAGATGACCGGCACTGAAGCCCACAATCTCTGCAAACATCATGTTGTACCAGAAGTTGAACAAGTGGAGCAGCAAGCCCAGCAGGATGATGATACCCAGCACGAGCATGTTCTTAGAAGCCCACTCTACCTTGCCAGGATTTACCTCCGTAGCAATAGCATAACGATTGTCGCCGCGAGCCTTACGGTTCTGAGCCGTCAGGATGAACGCATAGACAATGTGAAACGCTGCCAGTGCTGCCAGACCCAGCGTTGCCAGAACGGCATACCAGTTGGCACCCAGCAGTTCGCAAATCATGTTGTAAGCCTTGCCCGAGAACAGCGCGACAATGTTCATGCAACAGTGGAATGTCAGGAACAAAATCAGCGCAATACCCGTTACGGACATTACAACCTTTCGACCGATTGATGAATTAAATAACCACATAAATGAATTTAAATTATTAATAATATGAACTAAAAATACTTGATAGTAGGTACCGCGCGTACATTTTAGGCTACAAAATTACTATAAAATTATGAATTCCGCAAACGTTTTCGTGAGAAAATGCGCTATTTATACAAATTATCATATAGGTTTTCCTTCTGAAAAAACCTTTTTTTGAGGTTTTTCGTTCACTTTTGGCAATTCTATCGCTCAGAAATGAAAATATATTCTCAATCCCTTCGCTTAATCGAAATTTTGCACTATCTTTGCACACATGATTCTGAAATACGACGTTATTGTGATAGGTGGTGGCCATGCTGGCTGCGAGGCAGCTTGTGCCTCCGCCAATATGGGAGCCCGGACATGTCTGGTGACGATGGACATGAACAAGATAGCCCAGATGTCATGCAATCCTGCCGTTGGTGGTATTGCCAAGGGACAGATAGTTCGCGAGATTGACGCCTTAGGAGGTCAGATGGGTCTTGTCACCGACGCCACAGCTATCCAGTTTCGCATGCTGAACCGTTCGAAGGGTCCTGCCGTTTGGAGTCCTCGTGCCCAATGCGACAGAGGGAAGTTCATCTGGAAATGGCGCGCCATGCTGGATGCCACCCCCAACCTCGACATCTGGCAAGACCAAGCTGAAGAGCTTTTGGTGGAAGAAGGCCAGGTAGCTGGTGTAAAGACCATCTGGGGTTGTGAGCTGAGGGCCAAGTGCGTCATCATCACAGCAGGCACCTTCCTCCACGGGCTGATGCACATCGGACGCAAGATGGTCGCTGGCGGACGCATAGCCGAACCTGCCGTTGAGCACCTGACCGAGAGCATTACCCGTCATGGCATCCGCTCTGCCAGAATGAAGACAGGAACACCCGTCCGCATCGACAAGCGAAGCGTTCACTTCGAGGATATGGAGCGTCAGGACGGTGAAAACGGCTACTATAAATTCTCCTACATGGGCGAGCAGCGACCCCTGCAACAGCTACCCTGCTGGGTGTGCTACAGCAATGAGCAGGTGCACGAGATTCTGCGTAGCGGACTTCCCGACTCACCACTCTACAACGGACAGATACAATCCATAGGGCCACGCTACTGCCCATCGATAGAGACCAAGCTGGTTACCTTCCCTGACCGTCCCCAACACCTGCTCTTCCTGGAACCAGAAGGCGAGAACACAAACGAGATGTACCTGAACGGCTTCTCGTCGTCGCTGCCCATAGATGTGCAGATAGAAGCGCTGAAGAAGATACCCGCCTTGAGAGACCTGAAGGTGTATCGTCCCGGCTATGCCATCGAGTATGACTTCTTCGACCCCACCCAACTGAAACATTCGCTGGAATCGAAAATCATCAACGGACTCTTCATGGCTGGACAGGTGAACGGCACCACAGGCTATGAGGAAGCAGGAGGACAAGGTACGCTGGCTGGCATCAATGCAGCCATGAAGGCAGGTGCTGCAGGAGGCGATACTGGTGAAAAGACATTTGTGCTACATCGCGACGAGGCGTACATTGGCGTGCTCATTGACGACCTGGTGACGAAAGGGGTCGACGAACCCTATCGGATGTTTACCTCAAGAGCCGAATACAGAATCCTGCTTCGTCAAGACGATGCCGATGCCCGACTGACCGAGAAAGCCTACAAGATAGGCATTGCCAAACGCGATCGTTACGACTGGTGGATAGAGAAGAAGAAGCATATCGAAGAAATCGAAGAATTCTGCAAAACTTTCGCCATCAAACCCAAGGTGGTAAATGGAGCATTGGAAGCAGCAGGCTCTACCCCACTTGTCTACGGTTGTAAGTTGGAAGACCTCGTGGCACGACCAGAACTGAACTTCGAGAAACTCTATAAGATTGTGCCTGAACTGCACGACATTATCGAGCGGCTGCCCAACAGAAAAGAAGAAATAGCCGAGGCAGCCGAGATACATATCAAGTACAAAGGCTATATAGAACGGGAGCAGATGGTAGCCGAAAAGATGCACCGCCTGGAGAACATCAAGATTAAGGGCAAGTTCGACTACCCCAACCTTTCGGCCATCTCAACAGAAGCCCGTCAGAAATTAGAGAAGATTCAGCCCGAAACACTTGCACAAGCCAGTCGCATTCCCGGTGTATCACCCAGCGACATCAATGCCATGCTAGTGCTGATGGGAAGATAAACGGGTGCTGATGTTTCACGTGAAACTACGGAGCAAAGACAAGAACAATAATAACGTTAAAACCAAGAATTATGAACAACAAGATTTTGATGGAGCATCTAAGATGCTTTCCTGACTTCCCACGAACGGGAATCAACTTTCGCGATGTGACAACCCTATACCAAGATGCAGAGTGCATGAAGATCATGCTCGACGAGATGTACGAGTTATATAAAGACAAAGGCATCACGAAAATCGTGGGTATAGAAAGCAGAGGATTCATCATGGCAGCAGCTTTAGCAGGTAAATTAGGATGTGGTTTGGTGCTTGCACGAAAACCAGGAAAGTTGCCCGCAACGGTTATCAAGGAATCATTCAGCAAAGAATATGGCGTAGACACTATTGAAATGCACATGGACTGCATCGAACCTAACGATGTGGTGCTCATCCATGACGATCTGTTGGCAACAGGTGGAACAGCAAAAGCCGTGTACAAGCTGGTGAAGTACTTCCATCCGAAGCAAATCTATATGAACTTCATCATTGAGATTACCGACGAAGGACTCCACGGACGAGATTTATTTAAAGACATCGACCTGACCACATTGATGGTAATGTAGGTACGTTTCACGTGAAACATTTGGCATGACAAAGGAAGAAAACGAGGCACGTTTAGAGAAGCTTAAAGCTATAGTCAGAGCATTACCTAAGAAGCCGGGTAGCTATCAGTATTATGATGCTGAGGGCACCATTATCTATGTGGGCAAGGCCAAGAACCTGAAAAACCGTGTCTCGTCATACTTCCACTCGGAGGTAGACCGTTTCAAAACAAAGGTTCTGGTCTCAAAGATATGGGACATCACCTATACAGTGGTGAATACGGAAGAAGATGCGTTGCTCTTGGAGAACGCACTCATCAAGAAGTACAACCCACGCTATAATGTCTTGCTGAAAGACGGCAAGACCTACCCCAGCATCTGCATCACGAAGGAGTACCTGCCACGTATCTTTTCCACCCGCACCATCAATAAGAAATGGGGAACCTACTACGGACCTTACTCGCATGTCGGAGCCATGCATGGTGTGTTGGACCTCATCAAAAAACTCTACCATCCACGGCCTTGCAAACAACCTATGACGCAGGAGGGTGTTGAAAGCGGAAAGTATCAGGTCTGCCTTGAGTATCATATTAAGAATTGTGGAGGTCCTTGCATCAGGAAACAGACGTGGGACGATTATCAGAGGAGCATCCAACAGGCACGCGAGATACTAAAAGGAAACACCCGTGAGGTTCAACGCAATTTGAAGGAAGAGATGCTTCGTCTGGCTGATGAGCTCAGGTTTGAGGAGGCCGAGGAAGTCAAGCGGCGCTACTTGCTTTTAGAGCAGTTTGTAGCACGTAGCGAGGTGGTGAGCCATACCATTGACAACGTCGATGTGCTGACCATAGCCAACGACGATAAGGTGGCTTTCGTGAACTATATCCATGTGTCAAACGGACAGATTAACCAGTCGTTTACCTTCGAATATAAGAAGCGTCTGGAAGAAACTGACAGCGAACTCCTACAGCTGGCCATTGTCGAGATGAGAGAGCGTTTCCAGAGCCACGCCAAGGAAATCATCCTGCCCGAAGAGGTAGATATAGACCTTGAGGGAGTTACCATAACCGTGCCTCAAAGAGGTGATAAAAAGACGCTGTTGGAACTATCGCTGATGAATGGCAAGCAGTATAAGTTTGACCGTCTGAAGCAAGCAGAAAAGCTCAACCCAGAGCAAAAACAGGTCCGTCTGATGAAGGAATTGCAAGACCTGCTGCACCTGCCTAAGATGCCATACCAGATAGAGTGTTTCGACAACTCGAATATCTCAGGCACCGATGCTGTTGCAGCATGTGTGGTGTTCAAGAAGATGAAGCCATCGAAACAAGACTATCGCAAGTATAATATCAAGACCGTTGTGGGACCTGACGACTATGCATCGATGAAGGAGGTAGTGTACCGGCGATACCATCGGCTTATAGAAGAACAACAACCCCTACCCGACCTTATCGTTGCCGACGGTGGAAAGGGTCAGATGGAGGTCATCCGCCAAGCTGTTCAAGACGAGTTAGGGCTCGATATTCCCATTGCAGGCCTGGCAAAGAACGATCGTCACCGCACAAACGAACTGCTATATGGCTTCCCTCCCAGGGTGATAGGCATCAAGGATACATCCGAGCTGTTCCGCGTATTGACCCAGCTGCAGGACGAAGTACACCGCTTTGCCATCACATTCCACAGAGAGAAGCGTTCTAAGCACGCTTTACACTCTGAGCTGGATGATATCAAGGGCATTGGTCCCAAGACACGTGACGAGCTTCTAAAGGCATTCAAATCGGTCAAACGAATACGTGAGGCGGAGCTGTCAGCGCTGTCAGCGGTCATCGGTGCGTCGAAAGCCAAAATCGTCTTTGAGCACTTTCACACTGGAGAAGAGTAAATTTCTTTACAACGGGAATAAAACCGAGTTGTAAACAGAACAAACTTCGAGTTTCTCGTAATGTAAGCATGGGTTTCTCGTAATGTAAGTACCCTTTTCTCGTAAGGAAACCATGAGTTTCTCGTAAGGAAACTCTGTGGTTATATAATTGCTTATAAATCAAAGGTTTAGATTTTCTGGGAGAAAGAAAGAAATGCTGGCGAAATTTCTTTACAAGAGAAGGGTATTTCAATTCACAGATTTACAATTCACGGTTAATTCTTTGGATAAATAAAAATAAGTTTGTATCTTTGCCGCAAAATGTAGAACGAATGAGAGCAGTCATACAAAGAGTCACTCACGCCAGCGTCACCATCGAGGGCTTCAAGAAGTCGGAAATCGGACAGGGATACCTGATTCTTTTGGGCATCTGCGACGAAGACTCGATGGAGGATGTGGATTGGCTGGTGAAGAAAATCGCCAATCTGCGCGTCTTTGGCGACGAGAACGATGTGATGAATCGCAGCATCCTCGATGTAGGGGGCGAAGCCTTAGTTATAAGCCAATTCACGCTTTACGCCTCCTATAAGAAAGGTAATCGCCCGAGTTGGTTCCGTGCGGGTTCTCACGAGCACTCTATCCCACTCTACGAGGCGTTTTGTAAGGCGCTGAGTGACCAACTGGCAAAACCAGTTGGCACAGGAGAGTTCGGAGCCGACATGAAGGTGGAATTATTAAATGACGGTCCTGTAACTATCTGCATGGACACCAAGAACAAGGAATAATATGAATAAATATCTCAGAGAACTGGAAGTTTCGGGGCTGATATTGGTTATTATCGGCATTGTCTGTTCGTGGATTTGGGGCAGCCGGTTTGGCATGTGGCCCTGTCTGGTAGGACTGCTTCTATGGCTTGTTACCTTTCTGTACAAGGCATTCCATTGGAAAGAATACGAGCGTGAGAATCGACAGAACATCATGATTCTACTTATCGCCATTCTGATTCTATTTGCACAAATGATATTGAGGCTATGACCATCAAGGAAGCGCAACAGGCTGTAGACCAATGGATTAAGACATACGGTGTACGCTACTTCTCAGAGCTGACCAACATGGCGGTGCTGACGGAGGAAGTAGGCGAGCTGGCACGCGTGATGGCTCGTAAGTACGGCGACCAGAGCTTCAAGCCAGGCGAAAAAGACAACCTGGGCGAAGAGATGGCCGATGTACTCTGGGTGCTGCTCTGTCTGGCAAATCAGACCGGTGTCGACCTAACCAAAGAGCTACAGAAGAGCATTGAGAAGAAGACTCTGCGCGACAAAGAGCGACATAAGAACAACAAAAAACTTAAATAAAACTATGGAAGAAAACAAATACAAAAAGACGCTGAGCCTTTACAACTGCAACCTTTCCGACGACGAGGTGCGCGAGGCCGTTCGCAAGATTATTACTGAGAAGGTACACCAGAACGATACCCTGGAAGTAAAGAAATTCCTGATGGGAAGCGTTGAGTTGACCACCCTGAAGACAACCGATTCAGAAGAGAGTGTGATGGCCTTTACAGAGCGCGTCAACGCCTTCGACGAGCAGTATCCTGAACTGCCCCACGTGGCCACCATCTGTGTCTACCCCTGTTTTGCCAAGACCGTCTCACAGACCCTCGAGATAGAAGGTGTCGAGGTTGCCTGCGTCAGTGGTTCCTTCCCATCGTCTCAGGCCCTTATAGAGGTCAAGATAGCCGAGACAGCCCTTGCCGTGAAGGATGGTGCCACAGAAATTGATATTGTCATGAGCGTAGGCAAGTTCCTGAGTGGCGACTACGAAACCGTAGCCGATGAAATCAGCGAATTGAAAGCCGTTTGTGGCGAACGGAAAATGAAGGTCATCTTGGAGACAGGTTGTCTGAAAACTGCCTCAAACATCAAGAAAGCCTCCATCCTTGCCATGTATGCCGGTGCCGACTATATCAAGACCTCTACCGGGAAGCTGGAGCCAGCAGCAACGCCTGAAGCTGCCTACGTCATGTGTCAGGCCATCAAGGAATACTACGAGAAAACAGGCATTCAGATAGGTTTCAAGCCTGCCGGCGGGCTCAACAGCGTGATGGATGCCATCACTATGTACACCATCGTTAAAGAGGTTCTGGGCGAACAATGGCTCACCAACCAATGGTTCCGCATGGGTACTTCGCGTTTGGCAAACCTGCTGCTCAGCGAGGTCGTAGGTCACGAAACGAAGTTCTTCTAAAACGAATTAATGGAGTAACACGTCGTTACCCCACTACCCCCTATTAATAGTTACGCTGCACAACGTAATCGACATAGGCTGTCAGGGCATCCCTGATGGCCCTTTCTTTGACGCTTTCAGTAATAAAATCGAGGCATAGCTGGCTGTACTCATCCATCTTCTGCTCAGCATAATCAATGCCACCATGTTGCTTGGTAAACTCTACCAAAACAGCGATTTCATCCGTGTTAATCGTACCTGTCTTAACCTTTTTGGCTAGGGTGTGCATAGCATCGAAATCAGTATTGTTCAGAGCATAGATGACAGGCAACGTCAGTTTACCCTCAGCCATATCGTTGCCCGTAGGCTTACCTATCTCCCTGGAGTCGAAATAATCGAAGATATCATCGCGAATCTGGAACATGATACCCAGGTTCTGACCAAACATGGCAGCCTTCTTGATCTCCTCGTCAGAGGCACCACCAGAAATGGCACCTATAGAGGCACAAGCCTCGAAGAGAGCTGCTGTCTTCTGACGAATGACCTGATAGTAAACTTCCTCCTTTATCTCCTGATTCTGAATATTCGACAATTGCAGAATCTCACCTGCTGCCAACGTACGACCCAGCTCAGACAACGTCTGCACGATATGCTGGTTGTTGGTGTACGACACATGAAGCAAAGCCGTTGACAGGATATAGTCACCCACTAACACAGCCACCTTATTATTATAGGTAGCATTGACCGAAGCTTGCCCGCGTCGCTCACTACTCTCGTCTACCACATCGTCGTGTACCAACGATGCCGTATGCAACAATTCCAAACCAACAGCTGAATGCTGCGTCACCTCTGACACCTCGCCATAGTTCTTAGCCATCAACAGCATCAAGATAGGACGCATGCGCTTGCCTCCACGCTGACGTATATGCGATAAGACTTGCGAGAGCAAGCCATCGTCGCATGTTAAACTCTGGTTGAACATCGTGATGAAATCATTCAAATCACGCTCAATAGGCTGTCTTATAAGTGATAAATAATCCATAATTCGCAGATTTTCGTTACAAAATTAGTGAAAATATTGCATTATGACGAATTATTTTAGTAATTTTACGCGAAAATTGAACAATGTTATGGATAAACTCTTCCTTTTAGACGCCTACGCCCTCATTTACAGGTCGTATTATGCCTTCATCAAAAACCCGCGAATCAATTCCAAGGGACTCAACACGAGTGCCATTATGGGCTTTGTCAATACCCTTCAGGAAGTGTTCACCAAAGAGCAGCCTACCCATCTTGGTGTGGCTTTTGACCCTCATGGTCCTACGTTCCGTAGTGAGGCCTATCCTGCCTATAAAGCCCAACGCGAAGCGACACCTGAGGATATCAAGCGTTCCGTACCCATCATCAAAGACCTCTTGAAGGCCTGGAACATTCCTATCCTGGAGGTCGAGGGTTTCGAAGCCGACGATGTCATCGGCACCTTAGCCACCAAGGCAGGTCAGCAGGGCATCGATACCTATATGCTCACGCCAGACAAAGACTACGGACAACTGGTGGGTGATCATGTCTATATTTATCGTCCTCGTCATGGGGGCGGCTATGAAGTAATGGGTCCTGACGAGGTGAAAGCAAAATATGCCATTCCATCGACAGCAGCTGTCATCGACTTGTTAGCGCTGATGGGCGACTCAGCTGATAACTTCCCCGGCTGTCCCGGTGTGGGCGAGAAGACTGCCGTCAAACTCATCAATGAATTCGGAACGATAGAGGACATGCTGAGTCGGGTGGATGAAATCAAGGGAGCACTCAAGACGAAAGTTGAGACACACGTTGACGATATCAAGCTATCGAAATTCCTGGCGACTATCAAAACCGATGTTCCTATCGAGTTGAAGATGGATGAGCTGAAGGTCAGCAAACCCAACGAAGCCGAACTTGGAAAACTCATGGAGGAATTGGAGTTCAAAAGCCTGGCAACGAAAATTCTTAAAAAAACTGAAACAAAGCAAAAACCTGTGAATGGACAACTCGATCTCTTTGCAGAATTCGCCAACGAGGGGTCGAACGAGCCGGAATTTTCGAGTTTTGAGACCTTAAAAACAGTACCTCATGAATACAAACTCGTTGAAAATGAGGAAGATTTGAGAAATCTTTATGATTATTTTAGGACAAAAGATTTTCTCGTTTTAGACACGGAAACAACTTCTACCTCTGCCATCGATGCTGAATTGGTGGGTTTGAGCTTCTCGGTGAAGGAACATGAGGCGTTTTATGTGCCTATCTCGGCCAATCGTAAAGAAGCGTTGCGAATTGTTAATATCTTTAAACCTCTCTACGAAGACCCCTCCATACTCAAAATTGGGCAGAACCTAAAATACGACCTTGAAGTGTTGCACAATTATGACATCGAACTGAAAGGCCAGATGTGGGACACCATGATAGCCCACTACCTCATCCAACCTGAGCTGCGGCACAACATGGACTATATGGCTGAAGTTTACCTTCACTATAAGACTGTCCATATTGATGAGCTTATAGGACCTCGTGGCAAGAACCAGCGGAGCATGCGCGACCTCTCACCCGTCGATGTCTATGAATATGCCTGCGAGGATGCTGACATCACCTTGCAGCTGAAAAACAAGTTGGAGCCCGAACTGAAGAAACACGAGTGCGAAAACCTCTTCTATCAGATAGAGATGCCCTTGATGCCGGTCTTGGCTGAGATGGAGATGAATGGTGTATGTATCGATACCAACGTATTGGCAGAAACATCAAGCCAGTTTACTCAGCGCATGACTGACATCGAAAAGCGTATCTATGAGTTGGCTGGCGAACAGTTTAATATTGCTTCGCCGAAACAGGTGGGCGATATCCTCTTTGCCAAAATGAAGATCATCGAGAAGCCTAAGAAGACCAAGACAGGACAGTTCGTCACCTCGGAAGAAGTCCTACAACAGCTGCGTCATAAACACGAGATAGTAGGACTGATTCTCGACCATCGAGGACTGAAGAAACTCATTGGTACCTATATCGATGCCCTGCCCAAACTGATCAATCCACGTACAGGCCATATCCATACTTCGTTTAATCAGACAGTGACTGCCACAGGTCGTTTGTCGTCGTCTGATCCCAACCTGCAAAATATTCCCATTCGTGGTGAAGATGGCAAGGAGATTCGCAAGGCCTTTATACCTGAGCCTGGTTGTTTGTTCTTCTCTGCCGACTACAGTCAGATAGAGCTTCGCGTGATGGCTCATCTCTCGAACGACGAGAATATGATAAAGGTGTTCCGTGAGGGTAAGGATCTGCATGCTGCCACCGCTGCCAACATCTATAAGAAGTCTATCGACGAAGTCACTCGCGATGAACGTACTAAGTCTAAACGTGCCAACTTTGGCATCATCTACGGCATTACGGTCTTCGGACTTGCAGAGCGTCTCGACATCACTCGCGAGGAAGCTAAAATGTTGATTGATGGGTACTTCCAGACGTTCCCACAGGTACACGACTACATGGAGCAGTCGAAGGAAATAGCCCGTCAGAAAGGCTACGTCACTACCCTATTCGGTCGCCGCCGCTACCTGCCGGACATCAATAGTGCCAATAGTGTGGTTCGAGGTTTTGCCGAGCGCAACGCCATCAATGCTCCCATCCAAGGTACCGCTGCCGATATTATTAAGGTTGCCATGATACACATCTTTGAGCGCTTTAAGACTGATGGCATCAAGAGCAAGATGATTCTCCAGGTACACGACGAACTCAACTTCTCGGTCCTCCCAGAAGAGAAAGAAAAGGTAGAGCAAATCGTATTAGAAGAGATGCAGAATGCCTTCCAGATGCAGGTACCTTTGGTAGCCGATTCCGGCTTCGGCGCGAACTGGTTAGAGGCACATTAAAGTATCAGGTCTTCAGCAAATTTATAGATGATTATCCCAGCGGTAACGCTGACGTTCATAGAGTGCTTTGTTCCTAACTGAGGTATCTCTAAGCAGCCGTCTGAGGCGTCTACTACCTCCTGGTGGACGCCTTTTACTTCGTTACCAAGCACTACAGCGTATTTCTGAGCCCGCTGAGGCACGAATGTCTGCAGTTTGGTACTATGTTCTACCTGTTCGACTGAAAATACCATATAGCCTTGTTTTTCCAGTTCCTCTACAGCCTCTAAAGCTGTCTTAAAGTATTTCCAGCTGACACTTTCCTCTGCACCGAGGGCCGTCTTATGAATTTCCGTAGATGGAGGTGTCTGGCAGATACCACAAAGATATACCGCTTCTACACGAAATGCGTCACAGGTACGGAAGACACTTCCCACATTATACATCGAACGCACATCATCTAATACTACTATCAGTGGCAGTTTTTCTGCTTCACGATATTCCTCGACAGTGAGGCGTTTCATCTCTATGGTTCTAATCTTTCGCATAAGTGTTGATAACTACGTGGATAACGTGTGCAAAGTTACGAAATAAATCACAATTAATAAATCTGTGGGTATGATTAAAGTGGATATTCTTCATAAATTACAGGCTTATACATCACTTTTCCACCGTTTTTTTAGGAAAAAAGATATAAACTTATTAATTTTGCACCGAAAAAGAGAATAGTGGATAAACTGCTTATTTGACTAACAATCAATAAATAAGTATTCACGAAAGATGTGAGCATTGAAGTATCATAAGTGAATAAAATATCTGGCAAGACAAAGCCTGGTAAGTTTTGCACATATCAACGCTGTATCATCCTAATCATTTCTCTTTTTAAAGAAAAAATAAAAAAGAAAAATAATAATATTGCGATGTTGAAAACTGAATGGAAAGAGCAGGGATTCATTGACGAACCTGTAGAGAAAGACATTGATCTGAAAGCTGAAATACGTAGAATGTGTAAGGAAAAAGACGCTATTATCCTGGCTCACTATTATACGATAGGTGATATCCAGGACATAGCCGACTTCGTAGGCGATTCGCTGGCTTTGGCTCGTAAGGCTGCAGAGACGGATGCGAAGATGATGGTCATGTGTGGTGTGCATTTTATGGCAGAGACGTGTAAGCTGCTTTCTCCTGACAAGACAGTATTATGTCCAGACTTGAATGCTGGCTGCTCTTTGGCTGACAGTTGTAAGGCTGAAGATCTAAAGAAATACAAGGAGGAGCATCCTGGCTATCAAGTCATCTCTTACGTCAACACCACAGCAGCTGTCAAGGCTCTTACTGATGTAGTCGTTACCAGTGGTAATGCAAAGAAGGTGGTCGACCAGCTGCCCAAGGATGCCAAACTTATTTTTGGTCCTGACTATAACTTAGGTAACTACATCAATGAGGTGACAGGACGGCAGATGTTGCTTTGGAATGGTGGCTGTCATGTGCATGAACGTTTCTCAGTAGCAAAGATAGTAGAGTTGAAGAAGCAGTATCCCGATGCTGTTGTGATGGCTCATCTGGAGTGTAAAGGTCCTGTTTTGGCCCTTGCTGATGTTAAGGGAAGTACGGCTGATATGCTGAAGTTTGCACGGCAGAACCGTGCAACACAATATATAGTGGCCACAGAGGCCGGTATTTTGCACGAGATGCAACGTTCGTGCCCCGACAAGCAATTTATCCCAGTGCCTCCAGAAATAAGCGAGAGCGGCTTGGAATGCAGCTGTAACGAGTGCCAATACATGAAGATGAATACGCTCTTGAAAATCTACAACTGCCTTAAATACGAATGGCCTAACGTAGAAGTAGATCCTAAGATAGCCAAAGATGCTGTCAAGCCTATCAATAGAATGCTGGAGTTAAGTTAATCTCCAGCATTCTTTGTTTGTTCAATTGTTCTTTTTCTTAAAGGCAAAAAATCGTTGGCCTAAATAATTGAATACAATGAAAAGACACATACCCAGCAGCATGGAAATATTCTCTTGGATAGTCTTGCTATAGTCAGAGAGAATCCATTGCATCAAGGGTTTTGCTATTCCGTATGCCAATAGGTAACAAATAAGTATATTGATGGTAAATCGAAGCAAGGATGCCCATCCTTGCTCATGATACTGGAACGTGAAATGCTTATTCAGAATATAGCTGCATATACTTCCGAAGAAGTAATTCGATGCAGAGGATATCCAATAGCTCAGATGGAATACGTTGTAGAACACAAACATAATAGTAGTACCCACAATGGTATTGATGACACCCACCATTACAAATTTCATAAAGGTCTTGTCGGTAAATAGTCTTACAAAGTAATTGATCCTTTTCATCTTTTGTTTGCATTAAATACCTTAAGACATCTGCCATTATTTAACCTATAGACGGTTATACCGAATTTATTGTTTTTATCTGTCTCTATACCTGTTATAGTATAGACTTTTTGTATGTCAGTTGGCTCATCAGATATATTTTGTATATTGGAACTATTGGTTTCAATTAATTGTATATTATCATCGAGTAACTGAATATGATTTTTAAACCATTGCTGTTGTTGTTTCACATTGTTGGAGACAGTAGTGTATGAATATCCAAATCTTCTGTTATATAATAATCTCGAAGCATCTAAAGCCTTTCCTTCCTCACTGTCTGCATATTGATTTAGAAAAGCTGATATTTGCTCAACGACAGCCTTTTTTTTATTGTTCCATAATTGAACGTATGTATTGGCAAAAGCACGATTATTACTATTGAAAAGAGCATAGAAATATTCGTTTTCTTGTATATGTAATAATGAAAAACTCCCAGGTGCGATATCATTGCTGGAATCAAAGTCCCATACACAAGGTAGCTTTAGTTTACTATTGTCAGTATTATCATACTTCTTTATATACATATTAGAACCCCATGAATCCCGTGTGCCAACTATGTCGTGCACTAATATCCATTTGGCAAATGATGTTATGTCAATATATGGTTCATAGTTGTCATTAGCGAGGCTTTCCTCCATGGATTCTATGTATTGTTTGATGTATGCTTCCTGTTCATCATTTATATCGTCTGCATCAGGATATTTCCATGTCCATCGGTAAACATTATCATCTTTATACCAGTTAGAAGAAAAGTATTTGTCTTCTTTCCACCAATATGGATCTTTTTCTATGATATATCCTGTCTGTTTATCACAGTCTATACGACACGATTCATTTCGTTTCATGGTTTCCATCAACAAATAACAGCCACGATAATCACCATTGATTATCACGTTGCATGGTATATATGAAGATGTCCATTCAAGTTCTATAATTTGACTTACTTTTAGGCCTACAATGGTATTCAAAGACACTGCATCCTTGAGTAGTCGCCATTCTTTATCATTGTATTTACTGTCGTTTCCTCTGCATAACAAGTCAGCCGCCTTTTCTAATTTCAGTTTATATGGCATATTCAACGGATCAGAATAATAAGCCGTCGTATTACCATTAATACGTATGGTGGCACCAGAAGTTTTCTTGATATACTCACCACTGTCATACATGGTTTCTCCATCTTTACTGATGACTATTCTGCATGGTACCTTGTTTTTGTAAACCATGTTATATGAACCAGGAAATAATGGTGATTCAACAATAGTTCCTTCTGGTTCTTCGTTGTTTTGAGTTGTTATTTCTACGATGAGTAATCCGGCCTGTTTTACCTTATTGAGTGTAATGATTGTTTGTGAGAGAATAGGCAGTACATACCAAGTACTGATAATAAAAATGATTATCGTGATATTCTTCTTCATCATGTATTTATTTAACGACATCAATCTTGTCATGATTTACAATCCATACACAATCAATAGTATCAGTAATCAGCATTTCGGAGGCCATTCTTTGAGCTTTTTCCATAGCATCTGAAGAACGTACAATCGTAGTATCTTGAATTATTTTCGGCCATTGATAATTCGTTTCGTATTGTGCAGCCATTCCCCATCCGAAAGCTTCATTGGGAATGACACAAAAGGAAGACAGCTTTGGATAGTCGTCTTCAATTATAATCACTAAGACACTATTGACTGGTTCACCTGTTTTTTGAATAGCTTCTATGGACATATTCTTTCCTACCAGTCCTGACATCCATGATTCATACCAGAGATGAGTGTCTATGAAGATAGCAGAAAGAACGAAAAATACGAACGATATAAATAGGAATTTAAGTTGCTCATAATGATGTATGGAGTTTGCAATGATGATGGATAACAATGCCAAACCCGCATAAGTGTGCATCATGCTGAAAACAGTAGCGATATGAGGACCTACAGCTATGATGAGTGCTATGAAGGTACATATCATTTTCCTATCAGTCATCAACCTGAATTTCTTGACAAAGACATAGTAGAAGAATGGCATTGACAATGCCAATGTTATCAAGGCTAACAGAAGGTTTCTGCTGGGCTGGTGCAGTAAGTAGATGTAGTCAACAGTAATGAATGTGGAAAAAAAGAATTTAACGATATTCTTTACGGTCTTCAGGTCCTCAGGCACATATTCCGGATGAATGATGATGTCTTTTGGTAAGAGTAGAATGGCCAAAGCGTAAACCACCATAATACTAATTCCTATCAGCAGATCTTTCCTTAATGTACGTTTGTCTATGAAGTGAAATCCAAAGGCCAGGATAGGACAAATAAGCGCCCACATCAAACCGTTTTCTTTAGAGAGTGTGGCCATGAAGATAAGGAAAGGCCAGATAAAATATTTCCATCTGCCGTTGTTGATATAGTATAGAAAGGCTATGATGCCCCAAACAAGGGCATAGGTCTGGTTCTGACTGTCTACAGCCAAGACTGTAGCCATCGTGGCAGGTGCAATAAAAAAGAAGAAGGTTGCTATATTGCACGATGTGCTATTGAACCCTAATGTTTTCAAAAGTCTGTATACTAATAAAGAGCAGATGACATGTCCTACAATGACAAGCACATGGTTGAATGTAGGATAAAGCAATTGCGGATTTCTGCCTACTATATATCCTATCCAGGTGTCAAAGGGTCGCCAATGATATCCATAAAAAAGGAAATGCTCCTTAGTGAAAAAAGCACTGAAATCAGGTTTGGTTGTTCCTGCCCAGTCGTCGTGTGTAGGCAGAATCTGAATAGCAGCATATAGCAATAATGGGCTTAGAACAATGACAAGGATTATGCTCCAGTGTTCTTTTAGTTGACGATAGCTATCTTGCATACTGTTCCTTTTTCGCCTGTATTAGTGGCTGTTACTACCATATAGACGCCAGAGGCCACTCTCCTACCCTTTGTATCGCTACCATCCCATGTATAGGTTCCGCCATTGCTACGGCCTTCGTGAATCAGGGCACCATTGGAGGATAGGATTTTGACGTCAGCATTATAGGTAAGACCAGTAATGGTAATAGGTCCTGTATAGCCTGGCGTTACAGGGTTAGGATAAGCCCAGACATTGTCCTTGGTCATCTCCGTATTGGTTTCTGTGGCGTCGCTCATGTACGAGCAGAGGCCGTTCTCCGTTCCGAAGAATACTTCTCCCGTTGCTGAATTAATAGCAACAGACAGTATGCTGTTCGACAGCAGCGGGCTGTTGTCTGTCGTAAAGTGCTGCAGCTGGGTCATGTTATCGGCACTTATCAGGTAGACACCATTGCTGCTGGTGCCAAACCATTTTCGTCCTCCGCCATCTATGGCTATGCTGTTAATATCGATGCCTGACAACAGATAGTCAGCATAGTTCGTACCATCGTTGCGAGGTACTTTAACCTGGGTGAAGGGAGAGCCGTCTTGGTTGATTTGGCTTCTTTCCAGCATCAGCGGACCTGCACTTGTTCCTATCCATATATTATGCTCCAAGTCCTCCACAACGCAACGTACACCTTCATTGATAACCAAGGAAGTGCCGTCCTGGTTGATGAAGCTCTCGTATGCAATGATATGGTCATTGTCCATATCGTATTGGTAGAGGGCAGGTGTGACCCAGTTGTTGTTTACAAACCACATCCTTTCTTGACTGTCGATGATGATGTTACTCAGTTCAGCATTACTTCTGTTGGGAAACTGCTGTTTGGTATTTAGTTTCATCAGTTCAGAATGGTTTAGTTTTGTAAACGTACCGTTTGAATATTTGACGAATGCTGTATTAGGTGCTGAACTGTTCAGAAACCATAGATTACCATTTTTGTCAAACTTCGTACCCGTCACCATTTGATATTCCAAATTTACGTTGTCGTAGGGTACTATAGGGCTGTTGCTCCTGTCATAGTATTTGACGAATTTCCCGTTTTGGTACTCATAGAGTCCGTTTCTGGCTCCGGCAAAGAGATGGTTTTTGTCTGTCGGGTCGATATCAAAGCAGAAAGCTCCTACATACGACACTCCAGTCGATTCGCTGATACCTTCGTAGTCATAGATGTTCCATTCGTTATTGTTGAGTATTTGGATAGCAGCGGTGCTGTTGTAGTCGCCATTGGCGGTATAGAGCTGGTTGTTGGCGAACTTCATGTAGCCAAAGAGATTGTGATGGGGTCCTCCCGGATTGAGCGTCTTGACCAGCTGGATATTGTTGTCGTAGTCTGTATTGTCCTGGTCGAAAGAAGGTGCAGAGGTTGTAGCATGCCAGTTAGAGGTGTCTATCAGGTTGTCTTTAAGGCTTGCTTCAAGGATGCCCTGACTGGTTTGGGCGTAGATGGTGGTGCCGCTGATGGTGATGGCTGTGACGGGGAAGCCAAAAATATAGCTCTCGCTGATTTCAGCATCCTTGACATTCAGCTTGACAATGCCAAAGCCACAGGCCAGATAGGCATACTGGTTGTAGACATAAATGCTGTTCAGGGTCTTGTCGCCTGTGATGGCCTTCGAGTAGATGTCGCTGATGTTGGTAATGTTGCCATTGGTCTCCACCAGGTCGATGTTCAAGGTGCTATAGACAGCTATCAGGCGCTTGGCTTGCTGGCACCAACGGATATGGGTGATATGAGTGTCGCTGAGTCCGTTTATCTTGTCGTAGGTGACGATACTCTGGTCGTTCTTGTTATACTGATAGAGGTTGTTGGAAGCCAATACGAAGAGGTCGTTACCGGCAACCTGTATCTGCTGCACGTCGTGGTAGGCCAGATAGTTGTGCCACGTGCCAATCTGAGCAATGCATAAGGCATTATTCATCATGCATAATAAAAGGGCGATAACGACTTTCTTCATACTCTATAGGGTCTTGAGGTATTCTGCTAATTTCTGACTGGCTTTAGCGCGATGGCTGATTTGGTTTTTGATGTCGACACCCAGCTCGGCAAATGTCTGGTTATAACCTTCAGGTTGGAAGATGGGGTCGTAGCCGAAGCCCTCCCCTCCCCTTTTCTCGCGGATGATTTCTCCGTTGACGATGCCTTCGAAGGTCTTCACCTTCCCGTCGATGATAAGTGCGATGACGGTGCGGAAACGGGCCTTGCGGTTGTCTTTGTTTTCCAGATTATGCAGCAGTTTCTGCATGTTGGCCTCCGAATCATGACCCTCGCCACCGGCATAGCGTGCACTATAGACGCCTGGAGCGCCACCCAGCGCTTCCACCTCCAAGCCGGTATCGTCGGAGAAGCAATTGATGCGGTAGGTGTCGTACACGTATTTGGCCTTTATCAAGGCATTCTCGTTCAGCGTCTGTCCGTTTTCGGGAATGTCCTTTTGGCATCCTATGTCTGTCAGCGACAACACTTCAAAGCGGTTGCCCAGAATGTTGCGTATCTCAGACAGCTTATGCTGGTTGTTGGTAGCAAAAACTATTTTCATCTTTTTCTTTTCTTGTTTCACCTTTACTTTCATTTCGTCGAAGCCCTCGCCATAGACACCGATGACGCTCGACTGGCTGACAAAGGCCTGTGGGTCTATCATCTTGATGAGTCGGAACATGTAAACGCTTTCGTTCTTCTTGGCCAGAATACAGAGCACCTTGCTCTTCTTGCCCGTATACCAGCCGTGTCCGTCGAGAATCGTCACACCATGGTTCATCTCGGTGCCAATGGCATTGGCTATCTCCTGCCATTTCTGGCTGAATATCATGAACTGTACAGATTGACGACGGGCATTCATGATGTAGTCAAGGGTATAGTTCTCCATCGCCATCACGCAGAAGCCGAACATCACCTTGTGGGCTCGCTCCAGATAGGTGCCAAACTGGGGGAAGAACATACACGAGCCAATGATGCAGAAGTCAGCGGCTATCAGCACGTTGCCTAATGATACGTTAGGATGGAACTTATTGACCGAGGCGGCAATGACATCGGTACCACCCGTAGAACCATTGTTCATAAACACAGTGGCCAAAGCCAGACCTGTCAGCACACAGCCGATAATCATCGACATGAAGTCCTGACCCTCGCCCATCAGCTTGAAAGGCAGTCCGTTGTCCTGCTTGGGAATAATCTCCTGGGCGAACATCAGCATGAAGTAGAGCGTGAAGATGGCAAAGATGGTCTTCATCAGGAACTTCACACCCAATATCTTCAAGGCTACGACCAGCAGGATGCCGTTGATGATGATATAGGTGTTCTCCAAGTGGAACCCAGTGGCATAGTAGATGATGGCCGACAGACCTGTCACGCCTCCTGCCACTATCTGATAAGGCATCAGGAAAACGGTAAAGGCTACCGTATAGATGGCGAGGCCAAGGGCTATGAAAAGATAGTCCTTGGCTTCGTTCCATATTGTTTTATGATTCAGTATCATTTACTTCTTGAAAACGATGTTCACCATACGCTTCGGGACGATGATAACCTTCATGATGTCTCCCTCGATGTATTTCTTGGCGCGTTCGTCGGCCAAGACGGTATCCTGAATCGTCTGGTTGTCAGCATCAGCAGGGAACTCCATGTCGAAGCGGGTCTTGCCGTTGAAGGCCACACCCAACTTGACGCTGTCCTCAACGAGGTATTCCTCGTTCCATTCGGGCCACTTGGAGTTGCAGACACTACCCTGCTCGCCTATTGCCTCCCACAGCTCTTCAGCGATATGGGGTGCAAAAGGAGCGATAAGGGTAATCAATATGCGAAGGACGTCGCGGTTATTACACTTCTGCTGAGCCAGTTCGTTGACGCAGATCATAAAGGCCGAGATAGAGGTGTTGTACGAGAATACTTCGATGTCTTGCGTTACCTTCTTGATAAGCTTATGGACGCTCTTCAAGGCCTCCTTAGTGGGTTGTTTGTAGTCGATTAAAAGTCTGCCTTCAGGATTCTCACGACTATTGCCGTAGAACAATGCCCAGAACTTCTTCAGGAAGCGGTGGCAACCGTCGATACCGTTGGTATCCCAAGGTTTCGACTGTTCTACAGGACCCAGGAACATCTCATAAAGACGGAGTGTATCAGCACCATACTTCTCTACAATCATATCCGGATTGACCACGTTGAACATCGACTTTGACATCTTCTCGATAGCCCAGCCACACTTATACTGGCCATTCTCCAGAATGAACTCAGCATTCTCATACTCAGGGCGCCAAGCCTTGAAGGCATCGATGTCGAGGATATCAGCGCTGACGATGTTCACATCTACATGGATAGGTGTCGTAGTGTACTTGTCCTTCAGACCGAAGCTGACGAACTTGCCCTTGTCTGCTCCCTCGTCCTCAACACGATACACGAAGTTTGAACGCCCTTGAATCATACCCTGGTTCACGAGCTTCTTGAAGGGTTCGTCCTCGCAAGAGTAACCAGAGTCATAGAGGAACTTGTTCCAGAAACGAGAATAGATCAAGTGACCAGTAGCGTGCTCAGTACCACCAACATAGAGGTCTACATTGCGCCAGTACTCATCAGCTTCACGGCTTACGAGGGCCTTCTCGTTCTTCGGATCCATATAGCGCAGATAATAAGCCGACGAGCCAGCAAAGCCAGGCATCGTGTTCAGCTCCAAGGGGAAGACGGTCTTATTGTCGATCTCGTCCTTGCTGACCACCTTGTCGAACTTGGTATCCCAAGCCCACATCTTGGCACGACCCAATGGGGGCTCGCCAGTCTCCGTAGGCTTGTACTCGTCAATCTCAGGCAGCTCCAAGGGCAGACACTCCTTTGGAATCATGTAAGGCATATCGTCCTTGTAGTAGACAGGGAACGGCTCGCCCCAATAACGCTGGCGGGAGAAGATGGCATCGCGAAGACGATAGTTCACCTTCACGCGGCCCAGGCCCTGCTCAGTCACGAATTTCTTCGTGGCAGCGATGGCCTCCTTGACAGTCAAGCCATTGAGCGAGAACTTATCTGATGCAGAGTTACACATGATACCATCCTTGGCATCAAAGCTTTCCTCTGATACGTCAGCACCCTCGATTACAGGGATAATCGGCAGATTGAAGTGCTTGGCGAAGGCATAGTCGCGAGAGTCGTGGGCAGGTACGGCCATGATGGCGCCAGTACCATAGCCAGCCAATACGTATTCAGCAATCCAGATGGGGATCTTCTCGTCTGTAAACGGATTGATGGCATAAGAACCAGAGAACACGCCCGTCACCTTATGATCCATCTGACGGTCACGCTCTGTGCGTTTCTTCACATAGTCGAGGTATTTCTCTACCTCTTCCTTCTGGTCGGGAGTCGTCAACTCAGCCACGAGGTCACTCTCAGGAGCCAGCACCATGAAGGTAACGCCAAACATGGTATCAGCACGAGTCGTAAAGATCGTAAAGGAGCCTACCCCTTGCCCCTCCCCAAGGGAGGGGGATTCAGTATCTCCATTCTCCCCTCCCTTGGGGAGGGGTTGGGGGTGGGCTACCTTAAACTCTACCTCAGTACCCTCAGAGCGACCAATCCAGTTGCGCTGCGTCTCTTTCAGCGAGTCCGTCCAGTCGATCTCCTCCAAGCCGTCGAGCAGACGCTGGGCGTATGCAGATACTCTGAGGCACCACTGGCGCATCTTCTTCTGTACCACAGGATAGCCGCCACGAACTGAGACACCGTCGACGACCTCATCATTGGCCAAAACCGTCCCGAGCTTTGGGCACCAGTTCACCATCGTATCAGCCAAATAGGCGATTCGATAGTTCATCAACACTTCCTGCTTCTTTCGTTCTGTAAAGCCTGCCCAGTCGGAAGCAGTAAAGTGAAGCTCTTCGGTGCCCAAAGCGTGACAGTTTTCAGTACCCATCAGCTCGAAGTGCTCTATCAGCTTGATAGTTGGCTGAGCCTTCTTCGACGACAGGCTGAAATAACTTTTGAACATGCGCTGGAAAGCCCACTGCGTCCACTTGTAGTAGATGGGGTCGCACGTGCGCACCTCGCGCTCCCAGTCGAACGAGAAACCGATCTTGTCGAGCTGCGAGCGATAGCGGTCGATGTTCTCGAAGGTCGTCTTCTCTGGGTGCTGACCAGTCTGGATGGCATACTGCTCGGCGGGCAATCCGTAGGCATCGTAGCCCATCGGGTTCAGCACGTTGAAGCCCTGCTGGCGCTTGTAGCGGGCATAGATATCCGAGGCGATATAGCCAAGAGGATGACCTACGTGCAAACCAGCCCCCGAGGGGTAAGGGAACATATTGAGCACATAGAATTTCTTCTTCTTCTCGTCCTCAACCACGCGATAAGTGCCGTTCTCCACCCATCGCTTCTGCCATTTCTGTTCGATTTCTCTGAAATTGTAATCCATTGTATCTCTTAATTTAATTGTTTCCGTACATTAATATCGAGAGTGCAAAGATACGAATAAGTGAGCAGAATGCCAAAAGAAAAAGGGAATTTTTTCTTTTGCATTCTCGAACGTGAATATCTTCGGCGAAGCCAAAGATAAGAAGAAAAACTGGAACGACAAAGAAATTAGCGGGAAAACACACGAAAAGGGCGCAAAGGTTCCCCCTCTAACGTATTCTATCGGCTTTGTATCATACGCGAAATGTTTAGAAGAACAGCAGGGGCAGAGAATTTGTGTGTTTCTGTAAGAGTTCTGACTTCAAGCGGGAGATAGCTGTTTGGAAAAAGAAAGCTATCAAATGCTCGTCAGTACCATCTGTGCGGATTTGCTTCAAGGCAGAGATGTAGGCTGCCCTGTCTTCAAGGCGGATGATAAGCAGGGGATGATGGGCTCTGAGAAGGATGAAGTTGGAGAGAAGGCGGCCCGTTCTGCCGTTACCGTCACGGAAGGGATGCAGATATTCATAGTATCCGTGCCATTTGGCTGCAACGATTAATGGGTGCTGGCTTTCATCGAGGGCTTTTTGAGTCGAAGCCATCAGGTTGGGAACGCGAGCAATCAAAGCCTCGTGGTCTCCAAAGATGGTATCGCCAGCGGCCATATCTTCTGTGGTGTATTCGCCAGCGATAGCCCCTGGAGCGCGAAAGCTGAGCGTATGCTCAGTTACCAGGCGATTGACCTCTTTTAGCAAAGCCTCATCGAAGGAATGATCCAAATGGCTCACCATATAGTCGAAGGCACGGAAATGGTCTGCCATCTCTGTACATTCCAATATGGAACGCCCAACGGGAATCATCGCCATTCCCTGCTCTCTGAGAATACGCGTATCGTCTACAGTAAACGAGTTTCCCTCAATGGCGCAGGAATGCGCAGAGAACAGAATCTCATTATACTCCATCCACTGCTTCTCCCCCATCCTATCGGCTATCTTTTGCTGATACTCCTCTCTGATGCGCTCGTATTGCTCAATCTCTTTCTCGAACATCGTTGCAAAGATAGTGCAAATCGAGCAAAATACACGATTTTAATTGTTAATCTAATTAAAATCTTCAGAATCGCGATTTATTTTCGAGATGCAGCCATTGCAACGCCACACTCTTCACCTTTAGGTAAGAGAATCTTCGAGCGAAGCTCAAAGATACGAATAAGTGAGCAGAATGCCAAAAGAAAAAGAGAATTTTTCTCTTGCCCCCTGCTCCTTCTCTGCTCTGCAGAGTGTGGCGTTGCGAATTCCCCTCGCCCCTAAACTGAAGCAAGCGAAGCCAAAGATAAGAAGAAAAACTGGAACGACAAAGAAATTAGCAGGAAAACACACGAAAAGGGCGCAAAGGTTCCCCCTCTGCGCCCTTAAAGCCTACAAGTTAAATCTTCACTTCACTACTATCTTCTTGCCATTGACAATGTACACGCCCTTCTTCGTAGGCAGGCCTTCCAGCTTACGACCGTCAAGGGTATAGCAACTATGAACTGTGGATTGTGCACTATGAACTGTATCAATGCCTGTTGCACCGGGAGTAACCTTGATGCTGTATATCTTCACAGCATCGGCAGGTGCTGCACGATGTGCGGGAGCCGCACTCGAGCCGATGATGGCGTAGATATAGACATAGGTGTCCTCGGCCACGTCGTAGCTCACCACCACGTCGCCCTGCTCAGTCTTTGAGGCAATCATAGGTGTCTGGTTGCCCACCTGCACTACTAACTGCGCATTACCCGTAGTCTTCACGTTCACCGTGATGGTGCCCTTGCCTGCGGCCACCTTCAGAATCAGGCCGTTGAAGTTCTCCTTCACCTCGCTTGACCCTGGCGTGGCGTCCGTAATCTGCCCCATGTTGGTTGTCTGGCTGATGACCACGCTCTTGTCGCTTGCATCATAGCCTTCCGAACCGACATTGTAGTAAACGTCGTTCACCACATTGTCAGATAAGTTCTCGTTACCGAGACCTTCCGTATTAACTGTCGTTTCTCCAGTTATCGGATCAAGCATAGCCATCTCCACGATGTTCTTGAAGTCCTTCCATCCCTCGGTCGCCTCGTACTTTGCTTTTGTGCCGACGGGGACATAGAGAGTTTTTTCGTCATAATCTTCGAATACATCATTACTAATTTTGAAAGGTTCTTCAATCTCTGAACAAATTGTTTCTAATCTCCAACAATCCATAAATGCCCATGAACCTATAGATATAATAGATTTTGGGATAACTATAGATTTCATCCAATGTCCGCGGAAAGCAAATTCTTTTATTGAAGTGACACTATTCGGTATAACTGTATTTTTGCATCCAAATGCCAGTTGGTTCTTTCCTGTTTCAATAATGGCATTACAGTTGTTACGTGAGTCATAGACTGGATTACCACTTTCCACTTCTATCTTTTCTAATTTGTTACACCAATGAAAAGCTTGGTGATATATTCCTTTAACCGAATTTGGAATGATAAGAGAGGTGATTCCAGACTGAAAAAAAGCACCCTGGCAAATCGAAGTCACTGTATTGGGAATCTTCACGGATGAGATGCTCATTGTGTACTTTAACGCTCCCCCAGCAATGATTCTTGTACCATCAGCTATGTCTAAATGGCCTTCAAAGCCTTCTTTACTCCCTTTGAAGCCAAGCAGAACGTTATCTTTGTATATAAGACCATCAGGAAGAGCATTGTACCAAGCTGTATTGACAAAAACCTCCTCGTCAATATATTCAACTGAATTTGGAATGCTGAATGATGCCAAATTTGTACAATCTTTGAATGCCCAATAGTAAATGTCCTCAATAGAGTTACCTAAAACTAAAGATGTAAGGCCTTCACATCCCATAAATGCCTCACTGTCGATACCTTTCACGACATATTCCTTATCTTTATAGGTAACCTTCTCCGGAATTATCAATTCCCCACTGTAGTTCGGATTTTCAAGTCCTTCTACATAAACGACATTATTATCGCTTGTTTGATACTTTATGCCATCTACTACAAAATCAAAACCATAAATAGAAATGGTTGCAAATAGAAGTAGTGTTAATGCGTAAAATCTTCTCATCATATTGTTTGTTCTTTGAATTGTTAGTTTGAATGTGAATAGTCTCTACAGTCCAAAATGCTTGTGAGAAGACAGAAA
Source organism: Prevotella sp. (assembly GCA_017412705.1). Lineage (GTDB taxonomy): Bacteria > Bacteroidota > Bacteroidia > Bacteroidales > Bacteroidaceae > Prevotella. The sequence goes on along the minus strand of JAFPWS010000032.1, from coordinate 107,132 downwards.
AAGAAAACGTGGACTGATTACTTCGTCTACGCTTATCGAGGTATCGCCAAACACCATTGCATACATATCCGAGTAAAAGCCCACGCCGGTCGGCGTGAGCATCCATGCTTTTACTCTTGTATGCTTACTTTAATTTGGCGAATTTCGATAAGCAAGATTCAAGCGGACGCTTCTATTTCTATATGTCTTTATGCTTCTTTTCTATATCATGGGCATACCTGTTTTATGGGTTAGACATTACTTGCAATATACTGTTTGTTCTTTTCTATCAGCTGGCGGGTTGGCTCAATACGTGCAACAACCTCTTTGTCTTCTTCCTTAAGACTCATATATCAGTTGTTTGTCTTGTTCAACATTGAAGTAGAACATGGAGTGTGGAGCATTGTTCCACTCGGCTTTGGTGTAAGTGTGAACACTGAAGTACTGCCACATATCAAAACCTTGTTCCATGATGGGATAGGCATAGTTGGCAAAGTCAGAATCCTCTCTCTTAGCTTTGTCAAGCAACAACAAGAGGTCCCAGTCAGAGTCTTCGCGATAGTCGCCCCGGGCCCTTGAGCCATAAAGGTAGAGGGTACTACCCTTGGGCAGCACACGCTGTGCCACTCTCCTTATACTGTCAATCACCTTCGCTTGTTCCATATCCTTAGTACATCACGACGGCAAAGATAAGAATTATTTTTGGAACTGCAAAGGATTTCCGTGAAAAAGTTTCACTCGGACAGGAGGCGGAGTGGAGGATTGGACGGGGCGGTGACTGGCAGCAAGCCGGGCGCTGCCAGATTGCGGACGGTTCGCGACAGGTCACTGCCCGGCTCAAGAATGCCTTCATCGGGCTCAAATTTGTCAAACTGCTCAACGAAAATCTTCTCGCGAAATCATGAAATCCACCTTCATCCTTCACTTTTTTAGATTAAATGATTGTGTTACAATGGTTTAAGTCATCTTTCATCCTTCATTTATCCTTCACTTTTCTTTCACTTTTCCTTCACTTATCTTTCACTTTCATGCCGAGAAAGCATGATTTACATGCCGACAAAGCACCAGTTACATGCCGAGTAAAGGGTGCTCAGTCGTAATGTAACTACCCTTCAGGTGCCATCAAACCAAAAAGTGAAGGATAAGTGAAGGAAAAGTGAAAGAAAAGTGAAGGATTGACGCTGCTTTTATAGTCATTTAACACTTTATGGCACAAGAAGTTAGCTTTCTCGGAGTGAAGGATGAAGGACGATTTTATTATTTTCAAAAAATAAATTTGTTTTTTCGTTCGGTTTTCATTATCTTTCTCCTTTGGAGAAGGTAAGATGCACCTCGGAAATGAAAGAAAAACGTTTTTTTTCTTTGCATTTCACTCGGTTTTCATTATCTTTGAGCTTCGCTCGAAAATTCTCTTACCTAAAGGTGAAGAGTGTGGCGTTCTCCCTCTGGGAGTGTGGCGTTGCAATGCAATCTCACGTTCGAGAATGCAAAAGAAAAAATTCTCTTTTTCTTTTGGCATTCTGCTCACTTATTCTTATCTTTGCAGTTCAAAAGCAAGTGTGACGAAGATGGCGAAGAAGGACGGCAAGGAGCTTACTCCCATGATGAAACAGTTTTTCGACTTCAAGGCTAAATACCCTGAGGCCTTGCTGCTGTTTCGTTGTGGCGACTTCTACGAGACCTATTGCGACGATGCCGTCATAGCGGCTCAGATACTGGGCATCACGCTGACGCATCGTAACAATGGGGCAGGGGTGAAGGGCGACGAGATGGCGGGTTTCCCCCATCACGCGCTGGACACCTATCTGCCCAAGCTCATCCGGGCAGGCAAGCGTGTGGCCATCTGCGACCAGCTGGAAGACCCGAAGCTGGCCAAGAAGTTGGTGAAGCGCGGCATTACGGAGCTGGTGACGCCTGGTGTGGCCATGCAGGATACGGTCTTGAACTACAAGGAGAACAACTTCCTCTGTGCTGTCCACTTTGGCAAGGCTGCTTGTGGTGTTGCCTTCCTCGACATTTCGACGGGCGAGTTCCTGACGGGCGAGGGCACTTACGACTATGTGGAGAAGCTTATTGGCAACTTCCAACCCAAGGAGGTGCTCTTCGACAGGGAGCGCAGGCACGACTTCGAGCGCTATTTCGGTACGCGTCTGGTGACCTTCGAGCTTGACGAGTGGGTGTTTACCGAGCAGACGGCCCACCAGAAGCTCTACAAGCATTTTAACGTCAAGTCGCTCAAGGGCTTTGGCGTGGACCACCTGAAGAGCGGCGTCATTGCCGCAGGTGCCATCTTGCAGTACCTGGAGCAGACGCTGCACACGCAGATAGCCCATATCACCACGCTTTCCCGCATAGAGGAGGAACGCTATGTCCGTCTGGACAAGTTCACCGTCCGCTCGCTGGAGCTCGTCAGCCCCATGCAGGAAGACGGTAGAAGTCTGCTCGACGTCATTGACCGCACGGTGTCGCCCATGGGTGGCCGGCTGCTGCGCCGCTGGCTCGTGTTCCCCCTGAAGGACGAGAAGCCCATCAACCAGCGTCTGGACATCGTGGACTACTTCTTCCGCGAGCCCCAGTTCCGGCTGACCATCGACGACCACCTGCAGCGCATCGGCGACTTGGAGCGCATAGTCTCGAAGGTGGCAACAGGACGAGTGTCGCCCCGTGAGATGGTTCAGCTGAAGACAGCCCTCAAGGCCATTGCGCCCATCAAGGCCGCTTGCATGGAGGCCACCAACGAGTCGCTGCAGAGGGTAGGGGAGCGCCTGAGTCTCTGCGAGGAGCTTCGTGACCGTATAGAGCGCGAGGTTACTAACGACCCTCCCCAGCAGGTGCAGAAGGGAGGTGTCATCCGCGACGGCGTGAACGCAGAGCTTGACGAGCTCCGGCATATCGCCTATTCGGGCAAGGACTACCTGTTGCAGATTCAGGAGCGCGAGGCCCAGCAGACGGGCATCAGCTCGCTGAAGATAGGCTACAACAATGTCTTCGGCTATTATTTAGAGGTGCGCAACACCTATAAGGACAAGGTGCCCCAGGAGTGGGTTCGCAAGCAGACTTTGGCGCAGGCAGAGCGCTATATCACGCAGGAGCTGAAGGAGTATGAGGAGAAGATTCTGGGTGCTGAGGACAAGATACTGTCCTTGGAGCAGCAGCTCTTCATGAATCTGGTGGTTGCAGCGCAGGCTTTCATCTCGCAGGTGCAGCAGGACGCCAACGTCATTGCCCGTCTTGACTGCCTGCTCAGCGCGGCAAAGACAGCAGAGGAGAACCATTATGTGCGTCCCGTCATCGACTCGTCGGAGACTATCGACATCAAGCAGGGCCGCCACCCTGTCATAGAGACCCAGCTGCCTATAGGAGAGCGCTACGTCCCCAACGATATCTATTTGGACAACGAGCGCCAGCAGATCATCATCATCACAGGTCCTAATATGGCTGGTAAGTCGGCCCTGTTGCGCCAGACGGCACTCATCACCCTGCTGGCCCAGACAGGCAGCTTCGTGCCGGCGGAGAGTGCACGCATAGGCCTGGTGGACAAGATATTCACGAGGGTAGGGGCTTCAGACAACATCTCGCTGGGCGAGTCGACCTTCATGGTCGAGATGACGGAGGCCTCCAATATATTGAATAATGTGACGCCTCGCTCGCTGGTACTCTTCGACGAGCTGGGCCGGGGCACCTCTACCTATGACGGCATCTCCATTGCCTGGGCTATTGTGGAGTACCTGCACGAACAGCCTAAGGCCCATGCCCGCACACTCTTCGCCACCCACTACCACGAGCTGAACGAGATGGAGAAGAACTTCAAGCGCATCAAGAACTACAACGTCAGCGTCAAGGAGGTGGAGGGCAAGGTCATCTTCCTGCGCAAACTGGAAAAGGGAGGTAGCGAGCACTCGTTCGGTATCCATGTGGCCGAGATAGCAGGCATGCCCCGCTCGATAGTGAAGCGTGCCAACGTGATACTGAAGCAGTTAGAGGCCGAAAACGCCCAGGTAGGCACCGTAGGCAAGCCTACGGCGGAAATTGCCGCCTCTCGTGAGGGTATGCAGCTGTCGTTCTTCCAGTTGGATGACCCTGTGCTTAGTCAGATTCGCGATGAGATACTGGGACTGGATGTCAACAACCTGACACCTTTGGAGGCACTCAACAAGCTGAACGACATCAAGCGCATCGTATCAGGTAGGTAGTACCAGGACGAGGCGCGTACCTTTCTTATAAGAGGAATCGATAGTCAGCGAACCACCCATCAGCTCTGCCATCTTACGACACATGGTGAGACCCAGGCCCAAGCCCTGCTTGAAGGGGTCTACCTTGAAGAAACGCTCAAAAACCTTCTCGTGGTACTGTTCGTCGATGCCGATGCCCGTATCGGTAATGGTGAACTCCAGGCCCCCGTTAGCGGCACGCTCTCTTACCTTCAGCTCAATCTCTCCCTGTTGGGTGAACTTCAGGGCGTTCTTCATCAGCTGGTTCAGAATCTTCCTCAGCGCCTGCTTGTTGGTGAGGAGGGTATAGTTCTGGTCGAGCATATTCTTATAGCTCAGTTCCAGGCGACCATTATTCACGACAGATGCATTGTTGACAACCTCCTGGCACAACTGGTGGATGTTGACGTTGTCCGTAAGCTCGTAGTGCTCGCGACTCTCGTCCTCGGAAACCTCCAACAGTTCGTTGACGATGTTGGTAATCTCGATAGTGTTCTTGCTGATGTCGTTGAGCATGGTGTTGCGCTCGTCGTCCTCCAGTTCGTAGTCAGGGTTGGTAATAATCTGTGCAAAGCCGGTAATGACGTTCAGCGGGGTGCGAATCTCGTGGCTCACGTGCTCGATGAACGAGGACTTCATGCGGTCAGACTCCTGGGCACGGTCGAGGGCTATCTCCAGCTCTTTGTTCTGCTTCAGCAGTTTCTTCTGATAGCGGCGTTTCTGCAGATAACGCGAAGCCACCAGTCCGAGGGCTACAGCCAGCAGTCCGATGACAGCGGCAAACCAGCGTTCCCGTTCTTTGGCGGCTTCCCTTATCATGGCTTCATGGTCTTTCTCCGCCTTCTCGGTCAACAGCGTCAGTCCGGCCTCTGCATTGACGGCGTTGATGTTGTCGTAGAGCAGGTCGCTGTTCAGCGAGTCGCGCAAGTCGCGACGGATGGCCGACTCCTTCAGACAGAGGTCGTAGCGACCCATCGTCTCATAAATGCGGCCTTTCACGTCGTGAATGGTGATGATGTCCAATCCTGGCACCTCCTTTTGGTCCAGTAGCGCCAGAGCCTCGTCATATTGTTCGTTGAAGGTCTTCTGGAAGATGCTCATGGATACCATTCCCACGCTGTCGACGAAATTGTGCTGCTTCAGATAGTCGTCGAACTCCGCCTTAGCCTTTGTGAATCTGGCCTTGTCGTTCATGAAGAAGCTGATTTGCCCTTTCTGGGCCAGATACATCTTGTAATAGTCTGGATAAACGATGGCGAGCGAGCCAAACTTCTCGTTCCATTCCCAGGCTTCCTTGGGTTCGCGGGTCGACTGTAGCGATGCTATACGGGAATAGATGCTGATCAGGGCTCCGCTGTCGGCCATGTTGACATTCTTCATCGACTCCATGAAGTAGTGTTTCGCCATGCGGTAGTTGCCTCGCGACTCATAGACCGTAGCCAGCGACGTGTAGACGATGTCGAAGTGCTTGGCACCCTCGGCTTTCATCTCTTCCAGGATTTCATTGGAGCGCTTGATGGCCTGATAGGCCCTGCCGTGATCTACCAAATACAGCACTTCGTTCTGACGCATCTTATAGTAAGAGCGCTGCCGTCCTTGTTTTTTGTAGTAAGCCTCTACTTTCTTGGACGTTTCCCAGAATTCCTTCTCCTTCTCAGGCTTGTTGTACAGTTTAAAATATTGCTGATACAGTTTTCTAAACGCCGTATCCTGTTGTTGCTGGGCATTTATTCCCAGACAGCACAACAACAGGGTTAATAGCAGGAAGAAGGTTTTAGGTCTCATAGGGCAATAGGAGGTAGGCGACAGACTTATACTTGTTTCGTTTTTCTGAACATGCAGACGAGTCCGATGATGATGAAGGGGATAGACAGGATTTGTCCCATGTCGAGGGGCATCGAGGCTTCGAAGGCCTCCTGGATTTCCTTCGTATACTCGATGAAGAAGCGGAAGGTGAAGATGTAGAACAGGCAGAAGCCGAAGTACCAGCCTGTGCCGATTTTCTGGGGCATGCGTTTGTGCAGCCACCACATCAGTAAGAACAGGATGCCATAGGCAATGGCTTCGTAGAGCTGTCCTGGGTGGCGGGGCACCAGGTCGACCTTCTCAAAGACAAAGGCCCAGGGCACGTCGGTCACCTTACCGATTATCTCTGAGTTCATGAGGTTGCCCAGGCGGATGAAGCAGGCTGTGGTGCCTGTGGCAATGGCAATGTTGTCCAACACACGCCAGATGCTGAGCTTGCTCTTACGGACATACAGCCACAGGGCGATAATCAAGCCCAGCGTGCCACCATGCGAGGCCAGGCCCTGATAGCCGATGTATTTCCACCCACCTTCTTCCAAGAAACGGATGGGCACGAACATCTCTACAAATCCCTTGAAGGAAGTCAGGAAATAGTCGGGCTCATAGAAGATGCAATGTCCCAGACGCGCTCCCAGCAGGATGCCGAAGAAGCAATAGATGAACAGGGGGTCGAACAATTCGTCCTTGATGTTCTGCTCCTTATAGAGCCTTTTCACTACAAAGTACGCCAGCGCCAATCCTATCAGCCAGCACAGCCCGTACCAGCGAAAGGGCCCAAAGCCCTCGTTAGGGTTCCAGATGATGTATAGTAGGTTCGACATTTCTATATTCCGTTATTCCATTATTCCGTTATTCCGACCTCCTAAACATTAAATCGGAAGTGCATGATGTCGCCGTCCTGCACCACATAGTCCTTGCCTTCGATGCCCATCTTGCCTGCCTCGCGGACAGCGGCCTCTGAGCCATACTGGATATAGTCGTCGTACTTGATGACCTCGGCGCGGATGAAGCCCTTCTCGAAGTCGGTATGGATGACGCCGGCACACTGGGGCGCCTTCCAGCCCTTCTTGTAGGTCCAGGCCTTCACCTCCATCTCGCCAGCGGTGATGAAGGTCTCGAGGTTCAGCAGGGCGTAGGCTTTCTTGATGAGGCGGTTGACACCGCTCTCCTCCAAGCCTAACTCTTCCAGGAACAGCTGCTTGTCCTCGTAGCTTTCGAGTTCGGCGATGTCCTCTTCCGTCTTGGCGGCAATGACCATCGACTCGGCACCCTCTTCCTTGGCCAGCGCCTCGACTTTCTGGGTGAAGTCGTTGCCGCTCTTGGCATCAGCCTCGCTGACGTTGCAGACGTACAGCACGGGCTTGGCCGTCAGCAGGAAGAGGTTACGGGCGCAGTCCTGCTCGTCCTTGCTCTCGAACTCCACGATACGGGCGTTCCTGCCCTGCTCCAAGACCTCCTTGTAAGCCTTCAGCACGGTGACCTCCACCTTGGCGTCCTTGTTGCCGGCGGCAGCAGCCTTCTCCGTCTTGGCCAGTCGGCTCTCGATGGTCTCCAGGTCCTTCAGCTGAAGCTCCGTGTCGATAATCTCCTTGTCGCGGATGGGGTCGATGGTACCGTCAACATGGGTTATATTCTCGTCCTCAAAACAGCGCAGCACATGGATGATGGCGTCCGTCTCGCGAATGTTACCCAAAAACTTGTTACCTAACCCTTCGCCCTTCGAGGCACCTTTGACGAGTCCTGCAATGTCCACGATTTCACAGGTGGCAGGAACGATGCGTCCCGGGTGCACCAGCTCTGCCAGCTTGGTCAGGCGCTCGTCGGGAACGGTAATCACACCCACGTTGGGCTCAATCGTACAGAAAGGAAAGTTTGCCGCCTGTGCCTTGGCACTCGACAGGCAGTTGAACAAAGTAGACTTACCCACGTTGGGCAGTCCCACAATACCACATTTTAATGACATGTCTTAATACGTATTAACTTCGGGTTGCAAAGTTACGAAGAAAAAGTGAGCTGACCAAACGGTAAGCTCACTTTTTCACTTACTCCTCTACCGAGAAGTCGTCCTTGCCCACTCCGCAGATGGGGCATACCCAATCCTCAGGAATGTCTTCGAAGGCGGTGCCGGGAGCGATGCCGCTGTCGGGATCGCCTACTTCGGGGTCATACACATAACCACAAGTGTCGCAGATGTACTTTTTCATAATCTTAAACGTGTTTAGTTAGTAATAAATGTATTGATTTTCTCAACGATTGTCGTTGGTCTGATTTGATACAGGCAGGCATAGTCGCCGCGCCGGCAGTTCTTCTGTCCGAAGATGCTGCACGGGCGACAGTCAAGGTCCAGCTGGATGGCATTCTGCTCTGACTGGTTCCATCCCATGAACCCTGCGTAGGAATGGGTTGCTCCCCATACGCTGACCACGGGAATGCCTGTCAGCGAGGCCAGGTGCATGTTGGCGGAGTCCATGGAGAGCATGACGTCCAGATGGCTCATGAGGATGAGCTCCTGGTGCATGGAGTCGGCATACTGTCCTACGTTGAGGCATTGGCCATACTGCCGGCACCAGACGTTGAACCACTTCTCCTCCTCCGCCCCGCGTCCGAAGAGCAGGATGCGGGCCTTGGGGTGTTGTCGGCAGAGCTGCTCTATCACCTGCTGCATTAGCTCGGGAGGATACACCTTGACCTTGTGGGCAGCAAAGGGAGCGATGCCTATCCACTGTTCGAACGAGTTCTTTACGTTGATGGGCCCCGGCAACAGGTTGAGGTTGCCACCCTCCGGCGGGAAGATGCTGTGGAAGTCGATGGTGACGGGATAGCCCAGCCGGCGGAACACCTCGACATAGTTTTCGAAGGAGGTAGGCTGCTGGACGAGAAGCTTGTTGTTCTGCGAGGTCAGCCGTCTGCGCCCCTTGCGATGCTTGTTGATATGGGCCACCCGATAGCGTCCCAGGTTGAAGCGCATACGAAGAAACTCCGAGCGCAGCACGTTGTGCAGGTCGGCGATAGCCGTAAACTGCTTGGCAGTGAGTCGCCGGTAAAGGGCGTTAAGTCCTTTGATGCCTCTGTATTCGCATTTGAGGTCGGCGCCCATGAATCCCACGTTGGGCGCCAGGTCTTCAAACAAGGGTCGCGACGAGTTACGGCTGAGCACGGTGATGCGCAAATCAGGATATTGGCGGGCCAGCGACCATATCACGGGGACGGTCATGGCCACATCGCCAAGGGCTGAAAAACGTATGACGAGGATATGCTCTTTCTTCACTTCTTTACTTTTTATAAAGGATGGGGTTGGTGCTGGGGTCGTTGTACATCTTCATCTGGCGGTAAACCTTCATGTACTTGCGGCCTGCCTCGATGTCCTCCAACAGCTGGTCGATAGCTGTCGAGAGGTCTGCCTGCTGCTCGCGCAGCACGTCGAGCTTGGCCTGGCAGCGGTTCCGGTGGGCCTGGTCGGCATCCTTGCGCTCCGTCTGCTCCTGCATGTGCCATATCTTCAGTGCCAGGATGCTCAGCCTGTCGACGGCCCATGCGGGGCTCTCCGTGTTCAGGCGGGCGTCGGGCAGGGGCCTTGCCTCACTGTACAGCTGACGGAAGTAGCTGTCTATCTCTTCCACCAGGTCGGTGCGGTCCTGGTTGGAACGGTCTATGCGACGCTTCAGCCCCAGTGCTTCAACGGGGTCGATGTGGGGGTCGCGGATGATGTCCTCCAAGTGCCACTGTACGGTGTCTATCCAGCATTTCAGGTAGAGTTTGTACTCAATGCTGTCGTGCCGGTAGGGATTGTTGATGTCGGTATCCACACGGTCCGTCAGGTGGTAGTCACGGATAGCCTGCACGAAGATTTGGTTTGCCTGTTTTGTAAAAGCCATACACGAAATTGTTTTTATTTGCTGCAAAGATACGAAATAATTCTTAATATCCCCTACAATTCACAATTTTTTGGTATCAATTTGGCTTTTTGCTCACTTATTCGTATCTTTCTCCCCTCTTGGAGAAGATACTCGCGTTCGACAATGCAAAAGAAAATCGGGCTTTTCTTTGGCATTGTGCTCACTTATTCGTATCTTTGTCCGCGGTTATGAAGATAGTGGTCGACGATAAGATACCGTATATTCGTGAAAAGCTGGCGCTGCTGGCCGATGAGGTGGTGGCGCTGCGAGGTGCCGCGATTTGTGCTGATGACGTCCGCGACGCCGACGCTCTCGTCGTCAGGACCCGTACCCGTTGCGACAGGCAGCTCCTGGAAGGCAGCCGGGTGCAGTTTGTGGCGACGGCAACCATCGGCTTTGACCATATAGATGCCGACTATCTGCGGCAGGCAGGCATCAGGTGGACCAACTGTCCCGGCTGCAACTCAGGCTCCGTGGCCCAGTATGTCGAGTGTTCGCTTCTGCTGCTCGGGCAGAGGAAAGGGCTCGCTCTTCATGGCTCCACAATAGGTATTGTGGGTTGTGGCCATGTGGGTTCCAAGGTTAAAGCTGTAGCAGAACGCTTAGGCATGCGCGTCCTGGTGTGCGACCCTCCGTTGGGACACGCGGGTTTCGTACCCTTGGAGGTGATAGAACGTGAGGCAGATGTCATTACTTTTCACGTTCCCTTAACCCATGAAGGACCCTATGCTACCTACCACATGGCTGATGAGGCTTTCTTCCATCGGCTCTCTCGCGTACCTTATATAGTAAATACCAGTCGTGGCGAGGTGGTGGATAACGATGCCCTGCTGTCTGCTCTTGAAGAGGGTAGGGTGGTGGATGCTGTCATTGACGTCTGGGAAAATGAGCCCCAGTTGGACGAACGTCTGCTACAGCGCGTTTTCATAGGCACTCCTCATATAGCAGGCTACTCTGCTGATGGTAAGGTGAATGCTGACAACATGGTGATAGAAGCCCTGTGTCGTCACTTCCGTCTTCCTCATCCAGGACACATCGAGGCACCCTCGTTGCCTGACGGCTTCATCTATACGGGAGAGTCCCTCCAATTGTATGACCCTTTGGTGGATACCAGGCACCTCAGACAGGCTCCGCAAGACTTCGAGAAATTACGTAACCATTATCCCTTAAGGCGCGAGTTTTATGTCAAATAATGTTGGAAAAGTACTTTTTTGATGTATGAAAAGTGCACAATGTGGGGGGTGTTGTGCAAAAAAATGCGCTTTTTTCTTCATTTTATTTGCGTAATTCCATAAAAATGTGTTACTTTGCACCCGCTAAGCCGCTTTTTCGGGTTGGCGTCAGTTAAAAAGAGAAATCAATTATTAACATTTTAAAGAGAAAGATTATGTCAGAAATTGAAAGCAAAGTAAAGACAATTATCGTGGACAAGCTCGGTGTGGACGAAGCAGAGGTCAAGCCCGAGGCAAGTTTTACCAACGACCTGGGTGCTGACTCATTGGATACCGTAGAGCTCATCATGGAGTTTGAGAAGGAGTTCGGTATCTCTATCCCCGACGACAAGGCTGAGAAGATTGGTACCGTTGGCGACGCTATCGCCTACATCGAGGAGAACGCAAAATAAATATCAGTAACAACATAGGGGTTGCTTCGGGTTCGAAGCAACCCTTATGCTTTAAAGTCAGTTTATGGAATTAAAAAGAGTAGTAGTAACAGGCATGGGTGCCGTTACGCCGCTGGGCAACAGCTCCAAGGAGACCTGGGAGTCCATGCTGGCGGGTAAGAGCGGCGCCGCTCCTATTACCCTGTTCGACGCTTCGAAGTTCAAGACACAGTTTGCATGCGAGGTGAAGAACCTCGACGTCAACGCATACATCGACCGCAAGGAGGCCCGCAAGATGGACCGCTACACGCAGCTGGCCATCATTGCCGCCAAGCAGGCTGTCGACGACAGCGCCATGGACCTGGAGCAGGAAGACAAGAACCGCATCGGTGTCGTCTATGGCGTAGGCATCGGGGGCATCAAGACCTTCGAGGAAGAGGTGGGCTACTATGGCGCCCATCGCGAGGACGGCCCCAAGTTCAACCCCTTCTTCATTCCCAAGATGATAGCAGACATCGCTGCCGGTCAGATATCAATCATGTACGGCTTCCACGGCCCCAACTACATCACGGCCTCCGCCTGTGCCTCGTCGTCGAACGCACTGGCCGACGCCTTTAACCTCATTCGCCTGGGCAAGGCCAACGTTATCGTTGCCGGTGGTGCCGAGGCCGCCGTCTGCGAGACGGGCGTCGGCGGCTTCAACGCCATGAAGGCCCTGTCCACCCGCAATGACGAGCCCCAGAAGGCCAGCCGCCCGTTCAGCGCCAGCCGCGACGGCTTCATCATGGGCGAGGGAGCAGGCTGTCTCATTCTCGAGGAGCTGGAGCATGCCAAGGCCCGCGGTGCCAAGATCTATGCTGAGATGGTCGGAGCAGGCATGAGTGCCGACGCCCACCACATCACCGCCTCCCATCCTGAGGGCTTGGGAGCCAAGCTGGTGATGCAGAACGCCCTTGAGGATGCCGGCATGAAGCCCGAGGACATTGACTACATCAACGTGCACGGCACCTCCACCCATGTCGGCGACATCTCCGAGGCAAAGGCCATCAAGGACGTCTTCGGCGATGCAGCCTACAAGCTGAACATCTCGTCGACCAAGTCGATGACGGGCCACCTCTTGGGCGCTGCCGGTGCCGTAGAGGCCATGGCCGCCGTCCTGGCCGTACAGAACGACATCGTCCCCCCCACCATCAACCACGACGACGACGACCGTGACGAGGAGATAGACTACAACCTCAACTTCACCTTCAACAAGGCCCAGAGGCGCGAGGTCCGTGCAGCACTCAGCAACACCTTCGGTTTCGGCGGGCACAACGCCTGCGTGGTATTCAAGAAGTACACAGCGTAAACAATGAACCTGACAGACATTATTGACCGGGTAAAGCTCCCTTTCCGCAAGGAGAAGGAGCTTTTCTCAACCCTCTACGACATCCTGGGCTTCTACCCCCGCAACATCGACGTCTACAAGCAGGCCCTGCTGCACAAGAGCGCCGGACGGCGCAACGAGAAGGGGCGCCCCGTCAACAACGAGCGTCTGGAGTTCCTGGGCGACGCCATCCTCGACGCCGTGGTGGGCGACATCGTCTTCCGCCACTTCGACGGCAAGCGCGAGGGCTTCCTGACCAACACCCGCTCCAAGCTCGTCAGCCGCAACACGCTGGGCAAGCTGGCCCAGGAGATGGGCATCGACCGCCTGGTCAAGTCCGCCGACCACTCCACCTCGCACAACAGCTACAAGAGCGGCAACGCCTTCGAGGCCCTGGTGGGAGCCATCTACCTGGACCGCGGCTACGACGCCTGCATGCGCTTCATGGAGAAGCGCATCCTGGCGCAGCTCATCAACATCGACAAGGTGGCCTACAAGGAAGTCAACTTCAAGTCCAAGCTGTTAGAGTGGAGCCAGAAGAACCGCGTCAGGCTTGAGTTCCGCGAGCTCGCACAAGACAAGGACCGTGAGACCGGCAGCCCCGTCTTCACCACCCAGGTGTTCATCGAGGACATCGAGGGGTGCACCGGCACCGGCTATTCCAAGAAGGAGAGCCACCAGAAAGCCTCCAAGGACACCCTGCAGCGCCTGCGCCGCGAGCCCCAGTTCATCGATGCCGTCTTTGCCGCCAAGGGCAACCGCACCAAGATGGAGGAGCAGCCCGTCATGAGCGTCCCCGACCCGGAAAAGGAACAAGTCGACCTCATCGTCCGCCAGCCCACGCCAGCGCCTGCCAGCCAGACGACCCCCGACGCCGACCCCCCGCCGACCCTCGACGACGCCACCGCCACACCCCGCCAGAAGTCCCGTGAGGACATCATCGCCGAAGCCGAGGCAGCAGCGTTCGCTGAAGGATAGAATCCCGCGATGGTATGTCTGATTTTGCCTACAGGCATAACAACTTTTGCCTGCAGGCGAAATATTTTTTGCCTATAGGCGTACGATCTTTTGGCCATAGGCAAACGATGCTTAGGGCGTACCTTTGTCCCTCGATGCTACCACCTTTACCCCTTATTGGTACGTTTGGAAATGGTTTCGAAACGGAGGTAATCACAAAATGATGCGGCTTCCTGTTTATTTTCCTGTGAACTTACCTACGAAGAGGATGACGCCAGAAGACTGTTCTCGAATGACGTAGACGAAGGGACGATTGGCGTGGAACGTGGCCTTGGGATATTCTATTGGACCAGCTGATTTTTCCATCATCCCTGCCACCGTGACTGCTGTGGCCTCAGAGCCTTCCTCGTTGACCTTGATGGCAGCCTTCTGTCGCATCATGGCGACATAGACGGGTACATTGGCCATATTCGGAATCTCTGCATGATAAGAGTCGAAGGCCAGCTGGATGCCCATCGGCTTCAGCAGGTCGATAAGACCGTTAACTCCAAAATCGTCAGTATCAGATCTGGTCTCGAAGCGAGGCAGTTTCAGGTCCACCTCGTAGGCAGCAAAAGTATCGCTGCCTGTACCGCACCATCCACGATTGTTCAGCATGGAGGGATTGTTCTGCGTGATGTCCTTGATGACGTCGTCCGTAGTCTTGCCATTCTCTGGTAGCAGGACAGTCATGTTCCAAAGTCCTGAGCCGTATGGGATGATGACAGCAGAGTATTTGCCGGTCTTCAGATAGCTGATGAGCACGTTCTGGTGCATCAGGGGCAGCTGGGTAGAGCCGTTTTCAGTTGTAAAGGTCTCCGTCTTGGTATTCTGGACATCGAACTTCGAAGCCCAGTCAGCCTTGAAATAAATGGCATTGAGCAGATAAGACACCATATTGGGTTTTACCTTGTCGAGTATAGTGGGAATCATGCCATTGGTCTTCTCGTTGCACCAGCCGTTGATGTGGCTGAGAGTCTGTGGCGATGAGAAGTCGAGGGCCTCAGCCTTCGCGTCGTAGTAGGTCTGCATATCCTTCTGGAACTGCTCCTTCAGCGTGTAGTTCTTGTTCAGGAAAATGGCGTTGGCGATGTCGAGTTTCACATTGCTGTCTACCTTTGGCAGGCCCTCGATGAGCTTCTTGCAATAGTCGTTTACAGCCTTTATTCCTCCCTCGTGGAAGCCTAATGTCTGCTCCAACTCCTGTTCTGTCTGCCCTATGGCTGCATCGTTCACCATACTTAATACGTAGGTGATGCTCAGCGGCGAGTAGATGAAACTCTTGCCACTCTTGTCGGCATTGTTAACGGTGTTGAGGAAGTTTAGCGTAAACTGATTGTTATCATTGGCAAACACAATCTGCGCCTCCGTCAGTTGGATGGGCTGGGACTCTGACAGCATATTAACCACCTTCTTGGCTTCCCCAAGATCTTCTGTTGCATCGTCTGAAGACGAACACGACAGTATCATGCTGCCCAACATGGCTACTGAAATCAATAACAGATTCTCTTTCATATTCAATTCATTGTTTATGGTTATCCATGCACGTCTATCATTGTACGTTTGGGAATAATTGGTTTTAGTGCAAGTTTAGGATACAAACGCCAATAAAAAATATCTTCTATTGCAGCAGGAGCAAGCCTATCAACATAGTGATATATTTTTGTCTCCAGTTCATAGTTGAGACTATTGTCATTCAAGATGATTTCAGATAGCTTACTTGAACAAGCGTAACCCCAGGTTCTTCCAATAACGAGTGTATACTCGTTGAAATCCACAATAGGCAGATTCTTTGTTCCCATATAAGCTTCTTGAAACTCTTTTTGGTTATTGATGACTAGGATAGTTTCGTCATCCCACTTGCCTTGCTCGAAGAAGGTTTTGTATTCATTTCCAGAGTCGTCCCAATAAGGGTTATGCAGTTCCTCTCCGAAGAATACAGACAAAGGGTCAGATTCATCAATGTCCTGATATGCATATCCACTATACACAATACCGCCATGCTCATCTTTTTCAATTACAATTTCATCATCGCTGCTGCATCCTGTCAGCATCAGCAGAAGCGCGCTTATCCAAATGATGTTTATCTTCTTCATACTTTCAAATGTTTTGCAAATATAATACGGAAATGGGGAAAATCTTGTATGTCGACGCGTTAAAGAATCTAAAAAGCAAGCTAAGGCATACAAGATTTGCGTAATTTTGAATTAATAATGTAGACGTAAGAGAAAACTAATGGTCAGACAACTCGTCGAACGCATACGGCAGAAAGACCAAAGGGCGATGACGGAGCTTTATCAGCGGTACGTTGAGGAGCTTTCATCGGTCTGCTATCGTTATGTGCCTCAGGAGAACGATGCCAAGGACGTGCTACAAAATAGTTTCGTGAAGATATTCACATCCGTCGAAAGTCTGGAGTATCAAGGTGAAGCATCTTTCAGAGGCTGGATGAAGAAGGTTGTGGCAAACGAGGCTCTTAGTTATCTGAAAAACAGAAGGAAACTGCTGTTTATAGAACACGAGGCAGTAAACCTGCAAGCTGAGTTCGAAGAGGAACCAGAACCGGAAAGGATATCGCCTGACGATCTGCACCAGCTGATTCGTGAACTTCCTAACGGCTATCGAACGGTGCTGAACCTCTTCGTCTTCGAGGGTTACTCACACAGGCAGATTGCAGAACTACTGGGAATCAGCGAGGCCACATCAGCCTCACAACTCTTTTACGCCAAACGGCTATTGGCAAAACGAATTAAGGAAATAACAGACAAACAACGATGAAAGAAGACTGGACAGACCAACTTAGACAAAGACTCGAGGGGCACAAGGCAGAGCCCCCAGCAGGACTTTGGGAAGACATCAGCAAGCAGATGGGCTTCCAGACGGAGCCTGTTCGTCAGCCAGCAGTCATTGGTTGGCATCGCTGGGCAATAGCGGCTATCCTTCTGGCACTTGTCGGACTCTTTACCGTTTATCACTTCGATAACCATCATGACAATAGGATACATAATGTCATCCAGCAAAAGCAACCACTCAGCGTCGTTCACCAGACTCAGAAAGCTGACGATGCTGTCTGTCAGAATCTGAGAGCCGAAGAGATGGCACGCCCCTCGCATTCTTTACGTCAGGATAAATCGGAAACTATCCTCCAAGATACAGCTTTAACGGAGCATCAACAACCTGTTCCCCAAGATCAAGTCACAGAGCAGCAGCAAGACCATGTTGAAGGTCATCAGCAGTCCCTTCGCTTAACACCTAACAGGGACAGTGGCCCTATCTTGAAGTCATCGTCTGCAAAGTGGTCGCTTGGTGTGAATGCTTCAGGCGGACTTCTTGCTGCACGAACCTTTGGGAGAACAGATATGATCAGCAATGTAAAAGCGCAAATGGCAAACTCTCATTATGAGCAAGAACAATCAAGTCAACACGAAGAACAGACTGGCGCGTTGGTCAACCATCGTCTGCCCATCCGTCTGGGCCTGAGCATACAGTACCAGTTGAACAATCGACTGTCACTCTTCAGCGGACTCAACTACACTTATCTATATTCTGAGTTCAGTTCCAACCTTTATAAAAATTTCTCCTTAACACAGAAACTCTGTTATTTAGGCATTCCTCTTGGCATAAGCTGGAACTTGTGGTCAACGAGTCGATTCAGCTTTTACGTCTCAGGTCAGGTGATGCTGGAGAAGTGTTTGAACGAAAAGCCCTGGCAATGGTCACTGGGAGCAGCGTTAGGTGCTGAATTTGGCATCACCCGCCAGTTCGGTTTGTACTTAGAGCCCTCCTTAGGCTATTTCTTCAATGACGGCACTCAATTGGAGCACTACTACAAGGAACATCGCTTCGCCCCCTCCATCGAGTTCGGGCTTCGCATGTATCTTAACAAGTAAAAACCGGGCAAACTGGGGCTTCTGCCCGTTTATTTTGCCTTATTAAGCAAAAAAAACGTAAAAACTTCGGTGGTTACGGAAGTTTATGTTTATCTTTGCACCTCGATAGACAGGCAGAACAATGAACTTAACGGGTTTAGTAAGACATATATTCACCTCGCGCATGCGGGAACTGGAGAAGCACCAGACGCAGGGCGAGCAGTTGCAGCGCAGGGTGCTGCACCATCTTTTGCGTGTGGCCAGGGACACGGAGTACGGCCGTGAACACGGCTTTCTGACGACGAAGGGCTACGAGGACTTTGCGAGGTTCAACCCGGTGAACACCTACGAGGAGCTGAAGGGACGGATAGACCGCATGCGCCACGGTGAGCACGACGTGCTGTGGCCGGGACGCGTCAGGTGGTATGCCAAGTCGAGCGGCACGACGAATGACAAGTCGAAGTTCATACCCGTCAGCAGCGAGGGTCTGCAGAGGGTGCACTATGCGGGCGGCTACGACACGGTGGCGCTCTATCTGAGGAACAACCCGCAGAGCCGCCTCTTCGACGGGCGTGCGCTGATACTGGGCGGCAGCCATGCGCCCAACTACAACCTACCGGGCTCGCTGGTGGGCGACCTGTCTGCCATACTGATAGAGAACATCAACCCCCTGGCCAACCTGGTGCGTGTGCCGAGGAAGGAGACGGCCCTGCTGCAGGACTTCGAGGTGAAGCGCGAGCGCATAGCCCGCGAGGCCATGACGAAGAATGTGACGAACATCAGCGGCGTGCCGTCGTGGATGCTCTCAGTGCTGGACTGCATGATGGAGATGACGGGCAAGAGCCGCGTGGAGGAGGTGTGGCCCAACCTGGAGGTGTTCTTCCACGGGGGTGTGGCCTTCACGCCCTACCGGAAGCAGTACGAGCAGCTCATTGGCAAGCCCGACATGCACTATATGGAGACGTACAACGCCAGCGAGGGCTTCTTCGGACTGCAGGACGACCCTGCCGACAAGGCAATGCTGCTGATGCTGGACTATGGCGTGTTCTACGAGTTCCAGGAGCTCTCCGGCGAAAGCGGAGGCGCCATAGTCCCGCTGTGGGGCGTGCAGAAGGACAGGAACTACGCCATGCTTATCTCCACGTCGTGCGGCTTGTGGCGCTACATGATAGGCGACACCGTGCGCTTCACCTCGACCAACCCCTACAAGTTCGTCATCAGCGGACGCACGAAGAGCTTCATCAACGCCTTTGGCGAGGAGCTTATCGTGGACAATGCCGAGCAGGGCCTGGCTTACGCCTGCGAGCAGACGGGGGCGGAGGTGTTGGAATACACGGCGGCGCCGGTCTTCATGGATGCCAACGCCAAGTGTCGCCACCAGTGGCTCGTCGAGTTCTCGAGGGAGCCCCAGGACATGGCCCGTTTCGCACGGCTGCTCGACGAGAGGCTGCAGCAGTTGAACAGCGACTACGAGGCGAAGCGGTACAAGGACATCACGCTGCAGCCTCTGGAGATAGTCAAGGCCCGCCGGGGGCTCTTCAACGACTGGCTGAGGCTGCGCGGCAAGCTGGGTGGCCAGAACAAGGTGCCCAGACTGAGCAACGGGCGTGAACACATGGACCAACTATTGACGCTGAACAGATGAAGAGGTTAGTGTATCTCCTGGCTCTTGGCTGTCTGCTGACGGCTATCGGCTGCGCCCGCATGGGTTCGCCCGACGGCGGGTGGTACGACGACGACCCCCCGCGTGTCATTGGCGCCTCGCCGGCTGATCAGGCTGTTAACGTGGACCAGCGGAAGATCACCATCTACTTCGACGAGTATATCAAGTTGGCCGACCCTACGCAGAACGTCATCGTGTCGCCTCCCCAGCTGGAGATGCCCGAGATAAAGAGCGCGGGAAAGAAGATTGTCGTGGAGCTGCAGGACAGCCTGAAGCCCAACACCACGTATACCATCGACTTCAGCGACGCCATCACGGACAACAACGAGGACAACCCGATGGGCAACTACACTTTCACGTTCTCGACGGGCGAGCGGATAGACACCTTCGAGGTGGGCGGCTACGTGCTCGACGCCTCCAACCTGGAGCCTGTCAAGGGCATCTCGGTGGGTCTCTACGACAACCTCTCCGACACCGTCTTCCGCAAGGAGCCGCTGATGCGCATCTCGCGTACGGACGGCACGGGCCACTTTGTCATCAAGGGCGTGGCGCCGGGCGAGTATCGCGTCTATGCCCTGCAGGACGCCGACGGGAACTTCATATTCAGCCAGAAGAGCGAGATGATAGCCTTCTCGCACGAGAAGTTCACGCCCACGGCGGGTCCCGACATCCGGCAGGACACCATCTGGCGCGACACGCTGCACATCGACAACATAGTCCGGGTGCCCTATACGCACTTCTACCCTGACGACATCGTGCTGCTGGCCTTCCAGGAGACGCAGACGGACCGCTACCTGCTGAAGACGGAGCGCCAGGACCCCGACAGGCTGACGGTCTACTTCAGCTATGGCATCGACCGGCTGCCCGTCATCAGGGGATTGAACTTCGACGCCGACTCGGCCTTCGTCCTGGAGGCCAGCCAGAAGAAGGACACGCTGACCTACTGGCTGCGCGACACGGCGCTGGTGAACAAGGACACGCTGCAGCTCTCGCTGGAGTACCTCGTCACGGACACTTTGGGTGAGCTGACCGTCCAGACCGACACCTTGGAGATGCTGGCCAAGACGCCCTACGAGAAGCGCGTGAAGGCGCGGCAGAAGGAGTTTGAGGACTGGCAGAAGGAGCAGGACAAGAAAAAGAAGAAGGGGGAGAAGTATGACAGCATCTATCCCGTTAAGGCGCTGGAGCCCAAATACTACATCCCCAGCACTATGACGCCTACCAGCATAGTCCGGGTGGAGATGCCCACGCCCCTGGCCGGGCTTGACACGGCGGCCATCCACCTCTACTCGAAGATAGACTCGCTGTGGTATAGGGCACCCTTCGTCTTCCAGCAGTGCGACTCCATGCTGCGGCAATACCAGATAGTAGCCGACTGGCATCCTGACACAGAGTACAGCTTAGAGGTGGATACGCTGGCCTTTACCGACATCTACGGACTCTCGTCGCTGCCTTACAAGCAGGGCATCAAGGTGAAGTCGCTCGACGAGTTCTCGACCCTGGAGCTGCAGCTGAGCGGCGTGGCCGACACGGGCATCGTGGTGCAGCTCATCAACAAGAGCGACCAGGTGGCCTATCAGGTCAGGACGGCCAAGGACCGCTCTGCCACCTTCTACTACGTCACGCCAGGCTCGTACTATGCCCGCGCCTTCGTGGACAGGAACGGCAACAACGAGTGGGACACGGGACTCTACGATGCCGACCTGCAGGCCGAGGACGTGTATTACTACTCGCGTGAGATAGAGTGTAAGGAGAAGTTTGACGTGACCCTGCCCTGGAACCTCGTCGCCAAGAAGCGCTATCAGCAGAAGCCCGGCGAGCTGGTGAAGCAGAAGTCGGAAAAGGAGAAGAAGAAGCTCCGGAACCGCAATGCACAGCGAGCCAAGGATTTAGGTATAGAATATGTGAAGAAACAAATGGTGAAATGACAATGAGAATGAGAAAGAATATGAGAACGATGAACAATACATGGGTGCGCAGGATGCTGGTGGGCATGCTGCTCCTCGCACCCTGCACCCTGCCCCTTCTCTGCTTTGCAGAGTGTGGCGTTCTCCCTTTGGGAGTGTGGCGTTGCAATGCGAATTCCCCCTGCCCCCTGCCCCCTGCCCCCTGTGGCATAGAGAATACGGCGTTCCAGTCGGGCGAGTTCCTCAGCTACGACCTCTACTTCAACTGGAAGTTCGTATGGGTGAAGGTAGGCACGGCCTCGATGTCGACGGTACAGTCCAACTACAAGGGTCAGAAGGCCTTCCGCAGCAGTCTTATCACCAGGGGCAACAGCCAGCTGGACAATGTCTTCGTCATGCGTGACACACTGCTCTGCTATACCGACACGGACCTCTCGCCCCTTTACTTCCGCAAGGGGGCCCGCGAGGGCGAGCGCTACTACGTGGACGAGCTGTGGTACAGCTATCCCAACGGCAACTGCCATCTGAAGATGCACCGCATTGATGCCGACGGAGAGGTGCACTGGAAGGACGCGGAGTACAAGGACTGCATCTATGACATGATGAGCGTCTTCCTGCGTGCCCGCAACTTCGATGTGACAAAGCTGAAGGAGGGCGACAACATCCCCATGCCCATCAGCGACGCCCGTCGTCTGAACAACTCGTGGCTGAAGTACACAGGCAAGACTACGCTGAAGATGAAGAACAGCAACGACAAGTACCGCTGTCTGGTCTTCTCGTTCATCGAGCGCGAGAACGGCAAGAACCACGAGCTGATACGCTTCTACATCACTGACGACAAGAACCACATGCCCGTTCGTCTGGACATGTTCCTCTCCTTTGGCTCGGCCAAGGCCTATCTTTCAGGTTATAAGGGACTGCGCAACCCCATGGAGTCGCACGTGAAATGAGAACAGAGGCCATGACACGGAAGATGCGTTGCTTCACCGACGCAGGCCTGTATCCACAGGACGATGACATTGACTTTCTGCCTGAAGGTCATGTCTACCTCTATCGTGGACAGCGTCGCCTCTTGCCCGTCAGCACCCTCATAGCCCATTTCTTCGAGCCTTTCGACGCCCAGTATGCAGCGGAGCAGCAGCAGGCCCGCTATGGCATTCCTGTCGCTGAGTCGCTGGCCAAGTGGAAACGCATAGGCGCCATGGCCAGCGAGGTGGGGACCTTCGTCCACGAGCAGACGGAGAACTGGTTCCAGAACGGAAGGTTTGAGAGCGTTTGCCCTTTCTGCTACGACGGCAAGGTGGAGCCTGTCAGCGTCGGGCGCGAGCGCGACCACTTCCTGCATTTCGTCCGCGACTACGCCATCAGGCCCTATCGTCAGGAGTGGCCTGTCTTCGACGTGGAGCTGAACATTGCGGGCACCATCGACCTGATATGCCGTGAGGACGACGGCCAGTTTGTCATCTACGACTGGAAGCGCAGTCGCAAGGTGGTCGATGCCTCGGGGAACCCCATCACACAGGCCTTCGGCGGGCGCACATCCATCAATGGTATCAGCGTCCCCGACACCTCGTTCCACCACTACTGCATCCAGCAGAACCTCTATCGCTACATGCTCCAGCAGCACTACGGCATCCGGGTGAAGGCCATGAACCTGGTGGTGCTTTGTCCTGACTACGACGACTATCGACTGGTCAGCGTTCCCGTCATGGACGGGCTGATGCGCCAGATGGTAACCATCTGCAAGGAAGAGGCGTTGGGCTTCAGGCTATTAGATGTTTAACCCAGCTGTGAACTGTGAACTGATATGTTAGAAACCGTCATCCTACACGACCTCAGCATAGGCTACGCTGCCAAGGGCAACGAGAAGGTGGTGGCCACGCGCCTCAATGCGGCCATCAACAGGGGCGAGTTGACGTGTCTGTTGGGGCAGAACGGTATTGGCAAGTCGACTCTCCTGCGCACCCTGTCGGCCTTCCAGCCGGCGTTGGCTGGTGACGTCAGCATGTGCGGCCTCTCGGCAGAGCACTCCCCGCTGACCGCTTTCTCCGACAAGCAGCTCAGCCGGATGATAGGGGTGGTACTGACCGAGAAGCCCGAGGTGCAGAACATGAGCGTTACCGAGTTGGTGGCTATGGGACGCTCGCCTTATACGGGCTTCTGGGGGACGCTGGACGACGACGACCACCGGATGGTCAGCGAGTCCATCCGACTGGTGGGCATAGAGTCCTTACAGGACCGCATGGTGCATACGCTGAGCGACGGCGAGCGACAGAAGGTCATGATAGCCAAGGCACTGGCACAGCAGACGCCCGTCATCTACCTGGACGAACCTACGGCATTCCTTGATTTCCCCAGCAAGGTGGAGATGATGCAGCTGCTGCACCGGCTGGCCGTCCAGGAGCAGAAGACCGTCTTCCTCTCCACACACGACGTGGAGCTGGCCCTGCAGATTGCCGACCGTCTGTGGCTCATGGAGCCCCGCCAGCTGCACGTCGGGACACCGCAGGAGCTGGCCTCGGAGGGTGTGCTGAGTCGTTTCATAGAGCGCGACGGCATTACGTTTGACGCAAACACCTTGACAATACATGTGACACGATGATAGAAGGACACGGAGACGACATATACCGCTATGACGATTTGGTGAAGATGAACTTCAGCTCGAACGTCTTTCAGCATGCCGACCACACGGCGCTGAAGGCGTTTCTGATGGAGCGTTTCGACGTGATAGGAAACTATCCGGAGCCACAGCCTCGCAGTCTGGAGAAGCTCATAGCACTCAAGGAAGGCATCTCTCCGGAATGCGTGCTGGTGACCAACGGGGCCACAGAGGCCATCTACCTCATCGCCCAGCAGTTCCACGGCAGCGCCTCCGTTATCCCACAGCCGACGTTCTGCGAGTATGCCGATGCCTGCCGCATCCATCGGCACATCATCTCCTACGAGAATACGGATGACCTTATTCAGCTGCCTCGCGACCGTGTCTATTGGATATGCAACCCTAACAACCCTTCGGGCAACGTGCTCATGAAGGGCTTTATGGACTATCTTGTGCGTCGTTCGCCACGCTATACCTTTGTTGTCGACCAGTCGTACGAGGCCTACACCAAGGAACCCTTGCTGAAGGCACGTGAGATGAACGGTGTGCCCAACCTGCTGTTGCTGCATTCGTTCAGCAAGACCTATAGCGTCCCCGGCCTGCGCTTAGGGTATGTCACGGGTCATCCTGCCACCATCCAGCTGCTTCGCAACCTGCGCCATCCGTGGTCTGTCAGCAGCCTGGCCATCGAGGCTGGCAAGTTCCTGCTCAAGCAGGAGCAGGCGGGCATTGCCGAACTTGACAGCTATCTTGCCGAAGCCGAGCGACTGCGCGGGCAGTTGCGACAGATAGAGGGCGTACGGGTTTTTGAGACCAAGACGAACTATATGCTTTGTGAACTGGATAGTGCCTCGGCTGCCGACCTCAAGAACCATCTCATCCACGAGCACGGCATCCTTATTCGCGACTGCTCTAACTTCTATGGCCTTTCCAGGCATTTCTTCCGCGTGTCGGCACAGCAGCCGGAGGAAAATGACGCCCTCGTGGCAGCTATCCGTGAGTACTTGGAAAGTAAATAGAATTGAACGTTACATATCAGATACACATCTTGAGCTGCTGACGGACGTGACGTCGCGCCTGCCCCAGACGGTTCTCCACCTGTTTGTAGGGTAGGGAGAGCTCGCGGGCTATATCGCTGACCTTCAGGCCGTCGTAGATGTGCAACCGATAGATGCGTCCGCACGCCTCGGGCAGGCGGGCCAGTGAGCGCTCCATGCGTTCCATGAGTTGCGAGGCAGAGATGACAGACTCCATGTCCTCGACAGAATCACCTTTCTTGATATAGTGCTCGTATTCTTCGAAGACGCGACGACGACGGAAGCAGTCGGCGACGCTGTGGCGTGCCATGGTGTAGACAAGGCTCGGTAGGGTTTGGGGAGTAATGAGCTGATGCCCACAAAGCAGACGTAGGAAAATGTCCTGTACCCTGTCTTCCGCTTCGTCGGCATCAGTAATGCGCACCGCGATGAAATGCACGATTTCATCGCGATGCAGGGAATAATAGTTGGATATAAGTGTATGGTTTTTCATTCCTTGCATCTTGCTCACTCATTCACAACCTTTTGGATGGTGCCATCCTCGTTGTAGAACAGGCGCTGGGCCTTCAGCGAGCGTAGGTGGGTGACGTCGTTCGAGGGTACACAGTCATGATAGAGCAGGTACCACTGACCCTTGAACTCTACGATGCTGTGGTGGGTAGTCCATCCCACGACGGGGTCGAGGATGACACCTTGGTAGGTGAAAGGCCCGTAGGGGTTGTCGCCAATGCCATAGCAGAGGAAGTGGCTGTCGCCCGTAGAGTAGGAGAAGTAATACTTGCCATTGTACTTGTGCATCCATGAAGCCTCGAAGAAACGGTGAGGGTCGCCGGCCTTCAGGGGTTGTCCGTCCTTGTCGAGGATGACAACAGGGCGCGGGGACTCTGCAAATTGCATCACGTCGTCGCTCATGCGTACCACACAGCTGGGCAGTGCAGGCACGTCGGCAGGGGCATAGAGCTGGGTCTTTCTGTCAGGGGCGGGGCCTAGGTCAATGCCTTTCTTTGCCAGCTTCTCTGGAGCGTGGTACCACTGCAGCTGTCCGCCCCACAGGCCTCCGAAGTAGGTGTAGATTTGCCCGTCGTCGTCCTTGAAGACGCACGGGTCGATGGAGAACGAGCCTCTGATGGGACGCTCCTGGGGAATGAAAGGACCTTCAGGACGACTGGCGACGGCAACTCCCAGATGGAACACGCCATTATAGTCCTTGGCAGAGAAGATGAGGTAATACTTGCCGTCTTTCTCTACGCAGTCGTTGTCCCACATCTGCTTCTCAGCCCATGCCACCTGCTCGACGTCGAGGATGACGCCATGGTCGGTCACATCGCCGTTCTCAAGGTCTTCGAACGACAACACGTGGTAGTCCTTCATCTGGAAGTGGCCGCCGTCGTCGTCGAAGGCATGGCCTGCCTCGCGGTCGTGGCTGGGATAGATGTACAGCTTGCCGTTGAACACATTGGCTGAGGGGTCAGCCATATAGTCGCTGGGGAAAAGATAACGTGGTTTCATATGCTTTTGTTTATTTTACTAAGTTGATGAGTTTCTTGACGAAGGGTTTAGGTTGGTTCTGGCGGTCGAACAAGGTGGCATAGTCGGTACGTCCCTTGATGGGGAAGTCGTTGCGCCACGAGTTGGCATCGTTCAGGCACCAGTAGCTCAAACGCTGGATGTCCTTGTGGTGGCGCAGCAGCATCTGGTAGAAGTTTACCCAGAACTGTTCCAGCTCAGCCTCCTTCTCCTTGCTGATGCCCTTAGTGAAAGGGTCCATCTCAGGGCGATAGGCAAAGCGGTCGCTGATGTTGGCGCCGGCAAAACCATAAGGGTTGGGCAGTACGGAGATATCCAGCTCGGAGAAGAACGTGGGAACGCCCAGGGCCGCAATCGTCTCGATGGAGTGCTCGTACTGCTTGATGATGCTGTTGTTGACGTTGTCCTCCAATATCATGTGGCCCTGCATGCCAATGGCGGTGACGGGCAGGCCCTGCTCGATGAGTGGACGGAAGAAACGGGCGACACCCTCTACCTTCGTGGGCTTGTTCATGGAAAAGTCGTTATAGTAGAGCTCTACATTGGGGTCAGCCTCGTGGGCATACTGGAAAGCCAGGGGGATATAGTCAGTGCCCAGAATCTCGTAGAAGAGGCTCTTGCGTGGCGTGCCGTCGTCCTCAAAGGCTTCGTTCACCACATCCCAGGCGTCGACACGTCCGCGGAAGTGGCTGACGATGGTGTAGATATGTTCACGCATGCGTTTCTTCAGCACTTCCTTGGAGACGAGCTTGCCGTCCTTGTCGTAGTGGAACCACGGAGCACACTGCGAGTGCCAGACGAGGGCATGGCCTAAAATCTTCATACCCGCAGCACGTGCCTTGTTGACAAACTGGTCGGCCAGTGTGAAGTCGTAGACGCCTTCCTGCGGGTGCACCACCTCACACTTCATGCAGTTCTCTGCCACTACCCAGTTGAAGTTCTCGACAATGACGGGCCAGTCCTTGGTCTGGTCGTTCGAGATATGACCCGTCACGTCATGAGCGTTCGTGCCTGTCTGGTCGGCTTCCACCTGCCACTGGTTCACGCTCACACCGGTATACCAGTAGTCGCGATAGGCGTCCTTCAGCGTCTGTGAGAAGCACGGACCTGACACTGACACAATTGAAAAAATAACTACTAACTTAAAAAACTTCATACCTTACTTGTTACGCTTTTCTATCTCCATGTTGATCTTGTCAATGACCTCGTCGGTCAACTCATAGCGCGAGATGATAAACATGGCCAGACCCAGCAGCATGGCAGGGATGACACATACCAGCCACAGGATGCCCTCCTCGGCAAAAGGAGTCTGCTCAATAGAGTTGCTGTTATAGCCTACGTAGGCCAAGACGGCAGGGCCTACGATGCTTCCAAATGTCATGCCGGCCTTGAAGAACAGTCCTGTCAGCGCATTCACAATACCTGAGATACGGCGCCCTGTGGTGTACTCGCCATACGAGATGACCTCAGGCACGAGGGCCCACATATAGCCCGTAGCTACGATGACACCAGTCGACTTGATGAACTGGGCCACATAAATCATCATCATGCTTGGCGTTTCCATCTTCGACACAGCGTAGAGCATGGCCATACCGATGATGGCAGCACCAAGGAACAGATAGAACATGTTCTTCTTTCCTACCATGCGCTTGAACCAAGGAACCAGCGGCATGAACAAGAATGCGGGCAGCGAACCTAAAGCCATAAAGATGGACAGTTCCTGAGCAGAACCATGGAGATTGCTGTTCATGAAATAGGCTCCAGCAGCATTGCCCACAGACATCATGGCAAAGGCTGTAATAAAGAAGAAGGCCAGCACGCGCAGGGGCCTGTTGCGAAGGAATTCCATCCAGAGGTCGCTCACCTTCACGTCTTCAGTAGCTTTTGCGTCCATCACCACACGTTCTTTGCACTGCGAGAAGCAGAACACGAGCAAGCAGAAACCGACAATGGCGTAAATGGTCATGGTCGTGAACCATGCTGACGGGTCTTTGGGGAGACTGTCTGACGGCGCTCCCATCAGTAGGGCAATAAACAAAGGAAGACCAGAATTGACAGCCAAGCCACCCAGGTTGGCCATAAACATACGAACTGAAGTAAGTATGGTGATTTCGTCCGTGTCGCGCGTCAGCGATGAATTTAAAGCTCCATACGGCACATTAATAAACGTATAGAGCAGTTGCATAGATATATAAGTAATGTACGCGTAGATGAGCGACGGAGCAAAGCCATTCCAGAAGCAGAGTATGGCGAATCCAGAAAGCGGAATACCCACATAGAGCAGGTAGGAACGGTATTTTCCGTAACGCGGATTGCTCTTGTCTATTAAGGTGCCGACTATAGGATCCCAAATCACATTTGCCACGTTGCCCACCAGAAACATGATGGCCACGGCTGAGGGTGACAGTCCGTAAATATCGGTGTAAAAGAACAGCAGGTAGGTGCAAATGACCTGGAAAATCAGGTTCTGGGCCAGGTCGCCTGAGCCGAAGCCGATGCGCTGCAGCCAGGAGAGCTTGTAGAAGCCTTTCGTCTCTTTTGTTTCGTTCGTTGCCATGTTTGCTTAGGTTTTTGATTCTTCTGAGTGCAAAGTTACGGCTTTCCGCTGAAATCGACGTTTTCACATGTTACAAAAACTATCTCGATTTGTTTCATTCTCGAAGAAAGTGACTGATTTTGATGGTTTTATCGCAGAAAATGCCTACATTTGCAAAAAACTTAAAGCAATGAAAAAACTATTCCTTTTCTTCGTCGTTATGGCCCTCGCACTATCTGTTGAGGCCAAAGTACAGCTCCCTCAGTTATTCCAGTCCGGAATGGTATTACAGCGTGGCAAGCCCATCCCTGTTTGGGGTAAGGCTGAACCACAGGAGAAGGTCATCATCCGTTGGAATAAGAAACAATATGCTACCGTGGCCGATGCCAATGGTTGCTGGCGCATCGATCTGCCTCAGATGAAGGCGGGTGGCCCCTATACTATGATGGTCAACGACGTGGCGTTGACCGATGTTCTGGTGGGAGATGTATGGCTCTGCTCAGGACAGTCGAACATCGACGTAACCATAGAACGGGTCTATCCGCAATATCCCGATGAAATCGACCATTTTGACAATAATATGGTACGTCTGTTCCGTGTTCAGAACGAAACGAACACCAAGGGCGTGCAGGACGATATCCGTCCTACCACTATCAACTGGAAACCACTGAACAAACAGAATGCCTGGCTCTTCTCAGCCATTGGCTCCTTCTTGGGACAGCGTATGCAACAGCAGACGGGAGTCGCCCAAGGCATCATCGTCAACAGCTGGGGTGGTACGCCTATCGAGGCATGGATTAGTGCCGACTCGCTGGAGCGTGACTATCCCCTGCAAGTGGAGAAGACGAAGCTCTATCAGGACGAACAGTTGGTGAAGGCGCAGCAGCAGTTCAATCAACAGGCCGACCAGCGTTGGCGTCAGTTGCTCGATGCGAAGGATCCTGGTGTGGCAGGGCACTTCACAGCCCTTGACTACGACGATAGTGCATGGCCTTTGGTCAACCAGTACGTCAACGACTGGGCAAAAAACAATGGTCGTGGCATCGTAGGCAGCATCTGGCTCCGTCAGCACGTTCATATTGACAAGGTGCATGCAGGTCAGCCGGCACGTCTCTTGCTGGGTACGCTGTTCGACGCTGACTTCACCTATGTCAATGGCAAGGAGGTTGGTCGCACCTATTATCAGTATCCGCCTCGTCGTTATGACATTCCTGAGGGATTGCTGCGCGAGGGTGACAATGTCATTACCATTCGTTTTGTCAATAAGTATGGTACTGTACATTTCATCAAGGAGAAGCCCTATCTGCTGGCTTTCGGACCTGACCGTTTCAGTCAGAACCCTCTGCCTAAAGACTATGTAGCGTTGAGCCCTCAGTGGCGTCATCATGCAGGGGCGGAAATGCCAGCCTGCCCAAGTGGCGATGCATCATTGCAGAATATGGCCACCACTCTGTATAATGCTGTGCTCTATCCGTTGGCACCCTATGCCCTTAGTGGCGTGGTGTGGTATCAGGGAGAGTCCAATACCGGGAATCCTTCAACCTATGCTGATTTGTTGCGAAAAATGATAGGCAACTGGCGTACATTATGGAATGACCCCGCGATGCCTTTCTCGATAGTCCAGTTGGCTAACTTTATGGAGCCTAGCGAGAAGCCTCAGAACTCAGGGTGGGCAACATTGCGCGAGGCTCAGCGTACCGTTGCTGCCAGCGACCCGTATGCAGCTCTGGCATGTCTCATTGACCTGGGCGAGACGGTAGATATCCATCCTTTGCGCAAAAAGGAGGCTGCTGAACGCATAGGACTCTGCTTCGACCGTCTGGTCTTCCAAAAGCAGGTCACGCTCTCGCCAGAACCTCTGAAGGGTCAGTGGTCAGCAGACAACAGCCAATGCACGCTCTCCTTCGACCAGCCTCTGCGTACTGGCGCAGTAATAGGCTTCGAGGTGGCTGGCCGGGATGGACGTTTCGTCAATGCCGAGGCTGAGGCCAACGGCACCCAGGTAACTGTAAAATCGCCCATTCCATCGCCCGTCAAGGTGCGCTATGCCTGGAAGGACAACCCCCTCGGCGCCAACCTCTACGGACAAAACAACCTGCCTGCCACACCCTTCGAGATGGTTGTGACAGCACGTGTCCAATGAGCTGATATGCTTTGTTGGTTTTTTTACGTGGAAGTAGGGGAGACCTTACTTTCTTGTCCACGTCTGGGTTTCGTACAGGAACCCTATGTAGCCACGTACCTTCAGCTTGTCACCGTCAGGCCAGATAGCGCACTTGTAGTTCTTGCCGTTCTTCGGGTTGTAGATGCGGCCACCTTCCCACTTGTCCTTCTTCTTCTTCAGGCCGGAAAGAATGTTCACACCCATCAGCTTACGACTGCGCAGCTTCTCGTCAGGGTTGTGCTTGTCTTTGGTTTCAGGACCCTGCTGGAGCCACACAATCTTGCCATTCAGCTTGCCGTCCTGCTCATAGATTTCCACCTGGGCATCACCAGCCTCAGTGACCCACTTACCCAAAATGTCCTGTGAATAACCTGCCAGTGCAAAGCAAGCCAGCACCATGCTTAAAACGAACTTTTTCATATCCTTTTTGCTTTTAAAATGATGATTTGCGTGCAAAGATACGAAAATTACTTTCAACCTCCAAAAAAATCAATCTTAATGTGAATCCTGCTCAGTCGTAATACGAAGGCTCTTCAGTCGTAATACGAAGGGCCTTCAGTCGTAATACGATTTCCCGGATGCCAGCTTGCCCTGCGAGGGTGTGAAGGACATTTACCCCCTTCGTTTGGTGATTTAAGGAAAAAAGCGTATCTTTGCACTCGATTAAGAAATGTCGCTCCAGAAGGAGCTGTACATCATAGGAAGCAGAATCAGAATGAATATAAGGAAGTGGAATGACGTTCGTGTGGTGGCCTTTGATGCCGATGACACGTTGTGGGACTGCCAGTCTTGGTTTGACAAGGTGGAGCGTAAGTGTTGCGACTTGCTCAGCCCGTGGGCAACAGCCCGCGAGGTGAGTGAGGGCTTGTTTGCCACGGAGCGTACGAACCTGCCTTTGACGGGTTATGGCACAAAGGCTTTCACGCTGTCGTTGATAGAGAATGCTGTGCGTGTAAGCCATGAGCAGTTGACGGGCGACATCGTGATGAAACTGCTGGAGTTGGGCAGGGAGTTGCTGACCTTTCCCACGACACCTCTGCCTGAGGTGAAAGAGACGCTGGAGCAGCTGTCGTTGTCGCGCAGATACCAGCTGGTGGTGTTCACGAAGGGTGAGTTGATGGACCAGGAGAACAAGCTGCAACGCTCGGGCCTGGAGCGTTACTTCTCGCACATGGAAACGGTGTCGAACAAGACAGAGAAGGAGTATCGCCAGTTGTGCGAGAACCTTGACGTGGCACCAGAGCAGACGATGATGGTGGGCAACTCTTTCCGTTCTGATATATCGCCGGCCTTGTCTGCAGGGGCCTATACGGTACACATCCCCTTCCATGTAGTATGGGAGTTGGAGAAGTCAGAGGAGTATCCTCACGAGCGTTTACAGAAAATCACACACTTTGGCGAGCTGTTGCAAATCTTAGGCTGAGCAATACATAGGCGCTGCCTATCATGAGATACAAGAAGGCCACCTGCCACGCTGTAGGTTGGAGGCCTTCTATGGTGCAATAGGGTAGGTGGCTGATGGTTTGCAGCAAACGGTTCATCAGGATGACGACAGCAGAGAGTATTGTTACCAGCAGTTGCTGCAGCCCCGTCCACCAGCCTGTCAGTATGGTGGCCAGCGTTAGGTAGAGAACCATAGTAGCCAGTGGTACGACGACGAAATTGCTCAAGAGGAAATAGTTGGAGAAACGTCCGAAGTAGTAAGCTATCAGTGGTGCTGTTCCCAGTTGTGCAGAGACCGATACGGTGACCATTCCCCAGAGTGCGTTCAGCCAGCGATGGCTTTGCAGCACATGGGGAGGCAACACCTGACAGAACAACGGATGGAACAACAGGATGGCCAGCACAGCCATGAACGACAGTTGGAAGCTGATGTCGTAGAGCGACTGCGGATTGAATAGGAGCATGACAATGGCAGTCAGGGCTAACGTGTTGACAGACAGGCGTTCGCGGTGGCCGAGAGAGAGTATGGCATAGATGGTTATCATGAACGCTGAGCGCACCACGCTGGGTGACATTCCTACCAGAAAGGCAAAGGCCCAGATGGCCATAATGATGATAATCTGCGACAACATCCTGAAGCGTCGCCAGGCGATAAACAGCGAGATAAAGGCATAGATGATCATGAGGTGCAGTCCGCTCAAGGCCAGGATATGTGCTGCTCCCACCTTCGAGTAGGTATCCTTCAGTTCCCGGTCCAGTTGCGACTTATCGCCTAGACTCATTGCTGCCACCACGCCAAAAACCTCGTCAGAAACACCCCATTGCCGGTAGCGTTCCATCATTTGTTGGCGCATCTGCGTAGCCGTCTCGTTAGGCATCTGTCTGAAGGAGTGAGGCTGCTGTCTGGCCCCAAGCGTCATGCCCAGCAGTACCATACAACACCAGATGCCTATGGTCTGCCATCGTGGCCACCGCGACAGCAGGCTGACCACCACGACGGCACCAGCCAGGAAAACCAGCATGACGGTCCAGTCGGAAAGGAAGCTGCTGAGCACGATGCCTATGATGAGACAAACGGCCAATGGAAGCAGGGGTGCATACAGTTTCATGGGGTCAAAGATAGGCATTAAAGGAAGAAAAACCAAGCCTTAGGCCATCAAATTTGCCTATAAAATATCCGTTTTGTCATAAAAAGGCGAAAAAGAACATTATACACGAAAGATTAAACGTCGGTATTTGGAATAAAATGTTTAATTTTGCACGCAATTTATAAGAAGTCGTTTATGAACAAGCTCAACATAGTACATGCCTTGGGAGATGAGGTGCTGTTTGTTGACAACCTGCGAGAGGTCGAAAACCTATCTACCCTAAGGATGGAATACAATACCATTACTTACTGCCGAGGAGGACGTATCTTGGTAGAGGTTGGGGGCAACCACCAAGTGAAAGTAGGCGCAGGACAGCTGTTGCTGATTCCGGCAGGCAAGCTGGTACAACCCATGTTGATCAGCACGGATGTGAAGGCTGGAGCCTTGATGGTGTCTGACCGGCTGCTGAAATCTGTCTTGGGCAATCAGGTGAACATCTGGAACAAGGCCATGTATATGAAGGAGATTTACGTTATCGAGGAGGCCGGCTGGCTCGTAGGATTTCAGAGCTACGTGCAGACTATCTTCAACGGTAGCACGACACCTGTGCTGTTCCGCGAGATTGTCACCTCCTTCCTGCGCACCATGGTATTGCTTATCTGTGAGGAACTGTTACGCCATGAGGACATGTCGTCGGCAGACGATGTGTCGACCACGCACGACAAAGAGCTGTTCAACCGTTTCCTGCAGTTGTTGTCAGAGCAGGAGCAGAAGCGCCAGCGAGTGACCTATTACGCTGAGCAGCTGAACATCACTTCTAAATACCTGTCAGCCATCAGCAAGAAGGTGAGTGGCAAGACCCCCATGCGCTGGATTACGGAAAGCGTCATGCAGGACTGCTATTCGCTGCTGAGGGAGAGCGACCTGACGGTGAAGGAAATCTCCAACCGTCTGGGATTCCCCAACTCGTCGTTTTTCGGCCAGTATTTCCGTGAGGAGGCAGGTGTCACACCAGTAGAGTATAGAAACGATCATAAACGCATGGTATGATGGGTGAGGTAAAGGTCATAGCAGTCAAGAATCGCCAGCAGATGAACGACTTCATCTGCGTGCCTCGTGCCATCTATCGCGATAATGGTCAGTATGTGCCAGACCTGGAGGGTGACGTGCCCAAGCTTTTTGATCCTCATAACAACAGCGCCTTGGAGTTTTCTGACATACAGCCCTTTGTGGCCTATCGCGACAGCGTGCCTTCAGGACGTGTAGTAGGCATCGTCAATCGCAAGGCCAACGAACGCTGGCAGACGCATAATGTGCGTTTCTCCATGATAGAGTTTGAAGACGACAAAGAAGTGTCGAAAGCTCTGATAGAGGCTGTTGAGGTTTGGGGGCGCGAGCGAGGCATGGACACTTTACAGGGTCCGATGGGCATCACCGACTTTGACAAGGAAGGTATGCTGGTAGAGGATTTCCATCTGATGGGCTCTATCAATACCATTTACAATCCCGACTACTATCCTCGTCATATGGAAGCCTTAGGATTCCAGAAGGAGGTGGACTGGTTGCAGATACGTATTGAGATACCCCAGGGGGTTCCTGCCAGATATGCCCGTGTGGCGCAATATGCCCGCGAACAGATAGGCTTGCGTGTCATTAAGCTGACCAACAAGCAAATATATGAGGAAAACTACGGCCGTAAAGTGTTTGAACTGCTGAACGAGTCATATAGGCCTATCTTCGGGTTCTCTGCCCTGTCGCCACGACAGATAGACGAGTTCATACACAAATACTTGAGGCTGGTAGACAAACAGCTTATCCCCGTTGTTCTGAACGACAAGAACGAAGTGGTGGGCGTCGCCATCTCGATGGGAAGCCTGTCGCGTCCCATGCAGAAGGCCAAGGGTCGCCTGTGGCCAATGGGTTGGTACCACCTGCTGAAGGCCTTGAGATGGCACCGCGAGGACAATGCTGAGATGCTGCTCATCGCTGTTCGTCCTGACTATCAGGGTCTGGGTGTCAACGCAATGTTCTTCGACGACCTGATACCTATATATAATAAGTACGGGTTCCGTTGGGCTGAGACTGGTCCGCAGCTGGAGAACAATGTCCGCGAGCTGTCGCAATGGAAACCTCTGAAGCCTGAATACGTGAAGCGTAGAAGGTGTTACACGATGAAGATTAAGGATTAATTTTGATATCAAAAAAATGGAAAGAAGAGTAGTAATTACAGGAATGGGCATCTGGTCGTGCTTAGGCGTGACCCTCGACGAGGTGCGCCAGTCGTTGTACGATGGCAAGAGTGGCATCATCTATAGCCAAGAGCGTGTGGACGCCGGTTTCCGCTCGCCCTTTTGTGCCGATGTTCCCAAGGCTGACTTGAAACCCTTTGTGAACCGTAACTTCCGTCAGTTCATGCCCGAGGAGGCGCAATACGCCTATATGGCTACGAAGGACGCTCTAGCTGCAGCCAAATTGGAGCAGGACTATATTGACAGCCACGAGGTAGGTATTATCTATGGTAACGACTCTGTGGCCGAGGCCACGATGAAGGCACTGGACAAGTTCCGTCAGTTTGGCTCCACGGCAGCCTGTGGCAGTGGTGCCATCTTCCAGTCGATGAACTCAACGGTAACCATGAACCTGGCCTGCCTGTTCCACCTGAAGGGCATCAACCTGACAGCCTCTGCCGCCTGTGCATCAGGTTCGCAGTCGATAGGTCTGGCATGGTTGCTCATCAAGAACGGTCTGCAGGACTGTGTGGTCTGTGGCGGTGCCCAGGAAGCCAATATGTTTGGTGTGGCGTCGTTCGACGGTATCCAGTCGTTTGCCCTTCGTGACGACAACGACCCCACGAAGGCCAGTCGTCCCTTCGACCGTGACCGTAATGGCTTGGTGCCTGGCGGTGGTGCCGCAACTCTGGTGGTAGAGGACTACGAGAGTGCTGTCAAGCGTGGTGCTCCCATCCTCGCGGAGATTGTCAGCTGGGGATTCTCAGGCAATGGCGACCATATCTCCACACCTAACGTAGCTGGTCCTGCCCGCTCGCTGGAGCTCTGTCTGGAGAAGAGTGGCATCCAGGTCAAGGAGATTGGCTATGTGAACGCCCATGCCACCTCGACCAAGATTGGCGACAGCCGTGAGGCGCAGGCCATCGCCCAGATTTTCGGCGACTACCGTGTTCCTGTCACCTCTACCAAGGGCCAGACGGGTCATGAGATGTGGATGGCCGGTGCGTCGGAGATTATCTATACCATGCTGATGATGAAGAACAACTTCATTGCCGGCAATGTGAACTTCGAGAATCCTGACGAGGAGACCGCCTGTGTCAATGTGGTGCCCGAGACCATTGAGGCCCACTTCGACACGTTCCTCAGTAACTCGTTCGGATTTGGAGGTACCAACTCGACACTGATCGTCAGGAACCTCTAATCCGCCACCCCGAAATAACGGTTAACGCAATAATTAATAATCATTTAAAAAGGAATTATGACAAGACAAGAGATTATTGAGCAGGTTAATTCGCTGCTCTCAGAAGAGTTCGAAGTAGAACAGAGTGAATTCACCCCTGATGCGTCGCTGAAGGAGACCCTGCAGTTGGACAGCATCAATCTGGTAGACCTCATCGCGCTGGTACAGGTAACCTATAAGATTACCATCCCCGTGAACGAGCTGAAGCAGATTCAGACCTTCAACGATCTGTACGATTACATTGAGCAGCATCAGGCCTAATGCGTATCAGTGGTGAGGACATCAAGCGACTCATTCCGCAGCGCTATCCATTCATGATGGTCGACGAGTTTGAGCAACGTGACGACAGCAGTGCCGTCACGGGGCTCACCGTTCGTCTGGACAACTACTTCATCACCTACGACGGGTGCATGGCTGAAACGGGGCTGATAGAGCATATAGCCCAGTCGTGCTCGGCACTGGCAGGAGCCAAGAGCGATAGCGAAGCCCCTGTTGGCATGATTGTCGAGGTGAAGAACTTCCTGTGCCAGCGCCGTCCTCAGGTGGGCGAGCATCTGGAAACGACCGTTGTCTTCGGTTTCTCGTTTGGTCAGATGACACTGGCCCATGGAATGACCAGCATAGGCGCTGAGAAGATAGCAGAGGTGGACCTAAAGATTTTTGTGCAGTAATGACCAGTCTCTTCATCAAGGTATACCGGTATTTCCGCAGCCACCGGGTCGTCTGCTGGCTGTCGATGGTGCTGTTGTTGGTCTTTTTCGGATGGCAGGCCTCGCTCATCCATCTGGAAGAGGACATCGACAAGCTGATGCCGTCGTCGAAAAACGAGGACGGCACCACCAAGCTGGCCTTTGCCGACCTGAAGATCAAGGACAAGGTGTTTCTCCTGTTCGCCAAGAATGCAGCGAACGCGGAGTACGCAGAGCTTATCGCCGCCTGCGATGCTTTCGTCGACTCCTTGCAACAGGACTCCGCCCTGATAGAAGACGTGTTCTACCGTCTGGACGAGGAGCTCATACCCGATGGCATTGACTATCTGATAGAGCATGTGCCCGCCTATATCGACACCGCAGCCTACGCCCGCTTCGACACGCTGCTGACGAAAGAGCACTTCGTGCGGCAGATGGCGCAGAACCGCGACGACCTGACAGGTGAGTTCGGCGAAATGTATCCTGAGCTCATCCAGATGGACCCCATGGGCATGCGCGGCGTGCTGGCGGAACAGATGAAGCCCCTGCTGAGTGCAGGCAGCTACCAGACGCTCGACGGCCACTTCTTCGTACCTGACTCGACGGTCTGCCTAGCATTCCTCACCCCCCATTTCTCGTCCACCAACACCGGCCAGGGCTCGGCACTCTTCGAGCGCCTGAACAGCCTTATCGGGCAGTTTGCCACCTCGCATCCCGGCGTGGAGATCAGCTATCATGGCACACCGGCCAGTGGCTACTACAATTCCTCGCAGATCAAGCACGACCTGACGACTACGATTGCCGGTGCCTTGGTGCTGGTACTGGTATTCCTCCTGCTGTGCTTCCGCCGCTGGGACACTATTCCCCTGTTGCTGTTGCCTGTAGCCTTTGGGACGCTGTTTGGCCTGACCCTGATGTACTGGCTGAAGGGCGAGTTCTCGTTGCTGGCCCTGGGCATTGGCGGTGTGGTGTTAGGCGTAGCCATGAGCTATGTGCTCCACGTGCTGACGCACCATGTCTATGTGGACGATGCCGAGCAGCTGTTGCGTGACCAGGTGAAACCCGTATGGCTGGGTTGCCTGACCACCATAGGCTCGTTTGCAGGATTACTATTCATACAGACTGACCTGTTGCGCGACTTCGGCCTCTTTGCAGCTTTTGCCATCTTAGGCACCACGCTGTTCTCCCTGACCTACCTGCCCCAGCTGCTGACCAAAAGAGAGGGGCGTTTCCCCGCTTTCATCGACCGTATCAATGCCTGTTCCTTGGACCGTAGCAGACTGCTCATCGTCGTCATCGTGCTGGTGACAGCGGTCTGTGTGGGTGCCTATCTGAAGGAAGGGACACGCTTTGATGCCGACATGCACAACCTGGGCTATCTCGAGGAGATGACAGAGCATTCAGAGAACCTGTTGCGCGAGAAGACCTATACGGGCGACAAGCAGAAGTACTTTGCCTCGAAGGGCCGGTTCATGGAAGAGGCCTTGGAGCACTTTGCCATCCTCGACCGCAAACTCGACTCCCTGCAACAGTTAGGACTGGTCAAGAGCTATACCCGCACGAACAAGATTTTCGTGCCCCAGCGTGAGCAACAGCGCCGCATAGAGGCCTGGAAGGGCTACTGGACGGCGGAGCGTCTGGCCACCGTTAGGCGGCTCATTGCCGAGACTGCGTCAAAGGCGGGTCTGAACGCGGAGGCCTTCGACACCTTCTTCGAGGCTGTCGACAAGGACTATACCCCCGCCCCCCTGTACGAGGCTGGCATCGTCCCCGCGGGCTACCAGTCGACTATGATGGAGCAGTCGTATGACGGCAGCTACCTGTGTTTCACCTCCGTACGTTGCGAGAACGACTCTGTGCGCAGTTCCGGAAGCGACTACATCCGCATCTGCGACGCCGTGGCACAAGATCCCAACCTGTTGGTGCTCGACACCTATTACTATACGACGGACACGCTGCTGCGGATGAGCGAGGACTTCGACATGCTGCAGTGGTTGTCCATGCTGTTTGTCTTCGTCGTCCTGTTGGTCTCGTTCCACTATGACATCAGGCACACGCTGCTGGGCTTCATGCCCATCCTGCTCAGCTGGCTCATTGTGTTAGGAGCCATGGTGCTGGCCGACGTGCGCTTCAATCTCATCAGCATCATCATCTCGACGTTCATCTTCGGCATTGGCGTCGACTACAGCATCTTCGTGATGAATGGGCTGACGGCTGGCGACAGTCAGAAGCTCAACTTCCACAAGACGGCCATCTTCTTTTCGGCCGTAACGCTCATCGTCACTGTCAGCAGCATGCTCATGGCGCAGCATCCTGCCATCAGGTCAGTGGGCTTCTCCACACTCGTCGGACTGCTCTCGGCAGTCATCCTCTCCTACGTACTGCAACCTGCCATCTACCGGTGGCTTAACAGCAAGAAGCCATGAAGCACGACGTCATCATCATAGGAAGCGGCTTCGGCGGTCTAGCCTGCGCCCACATGCTGGCGAAGGCCGGTCGCAGCGTGTTGGTGCTGGAGGCCCATTGGCAGCCTGGCGGTTGCCTGCAGAGCTACTGGCGCAAGGGCCGTGCCTTCGATACCGGACTGCACTATGTGGGCGGATTGGACGAGGGCCAGCAGCTGCATGACGTGTTCCGGCGCCTGGGACTGCTGCGTCTGCCCTGGCACCGTCTGGATGCCGAGGGCTTCGACCGCATTACCGTCCAGGGGCGTACCTATCGGTTTGCCGAGGGCTTCGACCGCTTTGCCGCTGTGCTGGCCGAGGACTTCCCCCACGAGCGCAAGGCCTTGCAGCGTTATGTCGAGATGTTGCAGGGTGCTGACCCTGCCCCGTCGGTCAGTGCCTGGCAGTGGCTCAACGAGACGTTCAGCGACCCCTTGCTCATCGACGTCCTCTCGGGCTCGTGCCTCAAGACGGAGCTGCGCCGCGAGTCGATGCCGCTCCTGGCCTTTGCCCACAGCCAGAAGAGCTATATCCAGAGCAGTTGGCGCCTGCAGGGCGACAGCAGCCTGTTGGTGCAGGCGCTGGTGGACGACATCCGCCAGATGGGCGGCGAGGTCGTATGCCGTGCCGAGGTGCAGCAGCTGTTGGAGAAGGACGGACGCGTCACGGCAGCCTGCTGTAGCAATGGCGAGACCTACGAGGCAGACCGCTTCGTCAGCGACATCCATCCGGCGCAGGCCTTGGCCTTGGTGCAGAATGAGCGCATCCGCCGCAGCATCTATCGTCGTCGTCTGTCCATGCTAGAGAATACCGTCGGCATGTACACCCATTCGCTGGTCTTGAAGGCCGGTGCCCTGCCTTACTTCAACTGCAACCACTTTGTCTACCGAGGCGGTAGCGTGTGGGACGAGGCTACGGAGCGCGTCATGCTGAGCTGTCGCGTGCCCGCAGACGACACCGACGGCGCCACCCTTCTCGACCTGCTGACACCCGGCGATGCCGACCCTGTGCCACTGGCAGAGTCCGTCATCCCCGGACTGCGCGACATGGTGAGCGAGCGGTATGTCAGCACGCCACGTACGTGGGAGCGCTTCACCCGTACGCCCGGCGGCTCTGCCTATGGCATCCGCAAAGACTGCCGCCAGCCCCTGCTGACGATGCTGTCGCCCCGCACGCCGATACCAAACCTGCTGCTGACGGGCCAGAACGTCATGCTCCACGGCCTGGAGGGTGTGGCCATGACGGCAGTGCAAACCACAGAGATATTGTTAAACGAATAATATATAATATATAATAAGGTATAAGAGATATGAAATACGCATTGGTAACAGGAGGTAGTCGCGGCATAGGCCGCGCCATCTGTATCCGTCTGGCCCAGGAGGGCTATCAGGTGATAGTGAACTACGCCAGCAACGAGGCCGAGGCCCGCAAGACACTCGAGCTGATGGAAGGCCGGGGCGAGCTGATGCCCTTCGACGTCGCCGACGCCCGGCAGGCCCGTACCGC
This sequence comes from Prevotella sp., assembly GCA_017412705.1. Lineage (GTDB taxonomy): Bacteria > Bacteroidota > Bacteroidia > Bacteroidales > Bacteroidaceae > Prevotella. The sequence goes on along the minus strand of JAFPWS010000032.1, from coordinate 65,335 downwards.
CCTGGAGCAATGGCAGCAAAGCCACGGCGGCGAATACATCGAGGTGGTGGTCAACAACGCGGGCATCCGTCGCGACAACGTCATGGCCCTGATGCCCGAGGACGACTGGCACCGCGTGCTGGACATCACGCTGTCGGGCTTCTATAACGTCACGCAGCCCCTGCTGCCCGCCATGCAGCTGCATAAGTTCGGACGCATCGTCAACATGGCCAGCGTCAGCGGACTGAAAGGCCTTCCCGGCCAGACCAACTACTCTGCGGCCAAGGGCGGCATCATTGCCGCCACCAAGGCCCTGGCCCAGGAGGTGGCCCGTCGCAACATCACCGTCAATGCCGTGGCACCGGGCTTCATCAAGACCGACATGACGGAGGGGCTCGACGAGGCCGCCCTGAAGAAGACCATCCCCGCCAACCGCTTCGGCACGCCCGAGGAGGTGGCCGCACTGGTGGCTTTCCTCGTGTCTCCCGCAGCGGGTTACATCACAGGTAATGTCGTATCAATCAATGGAGGACTGTATACTTGAGTTCACAGTTCATAGTTAAAGGTTGAGTGTTATGAAAAGATTACTTATATTCCTGTTCTGTATGCTGGCATACCTCGCCAGCCCAGCCCAGCAAGTCACCAAGGTCACCCACAGGAAGGCCGTCAAGACGGACATGGTGACAACGGGCACGATGACCGTCCGCAAGCCTGACTATATCTGCATCTCGACAGACGGCGACAAGGACCGCCTCGTCATGGACGGTACCAAGTTTACGATGACCATGGGCGGCCGTCAGCACGTTACCGACAGCCGGAAGAATGCGCAGTTCGCTACCTTCCAGGCCGTGCTCCACGCCGTCATCAACGGCAAACCCGTTCCCGAGGGTGACGACCTGACCGTCACGACCGCGAACGGCCGGACGACCATCACCATCACTCCTACGGGCAAGAAGAAGCGCCAGCTCTTTACGTCCTTCGTGCTGACCGTCGACGCCAAGACCTCGGCTTTCAGGGTCCTCCGCATGAACGGACGTAAGGAAGATTACACCGAATATACCTTCAAGTAAAGAAAATTGGTAAAGAAAAGATGACGGTAAATCGTTTCCATACGAGGGCACGCAGGTGGCGGAGATGTCTGCTGCTGCTCTTCCTCTCTGCCTTTCTGCCTTCGACGCTGGACGCCCAGCAGATACGGGGCGCCATTACCGATGCCGAGACGGGCGACAGCATCCCCTTTGCCAGCGTGGTCTACAAGGGGCACAACGTCGCGGCGGTTTCCGACGTCAGCGGCCGCTATGCCATAGCGCGCCACGAGGGCTGGAACATCACCTTCAGCGCCGTGGGCTACAAGTCGCGCATCGTCCAGATAGGCCCCAAGACCAAGTCACGCCTGAACATCAAGCTGAAACCCGACCGCCAGCAGCTGGCCGAGGTCACGGTGAAGGCCAAGCGCGGACGCTACAGCCGCAAGAACAACCCCGCCGTGGAGCTGATGCGGCGCGTGGTGGCCGCCAAGAAGCAGACCGACCTCAGCCTGAACGACTACTACCAGTACAACAAGTACGAGAAAATCACCCTGTCGCTCAACGACCTGAAACCCGAACAGCTCGAGACCGGCATCTTCAAGAAGCATCCGTGGCTGCTGGACCAGGTGGAGGTCAGCAGCGTCACGGGCAAGATGATCCTGCCCGTCAGCGTCGACGAGACCGTCTCGCAGAAAATCTACCGCCGCGAGCCGCGGGCTGAGAAGACCATCATCACCGGACAGACCTCGAAGGGCGTCAACGACCTGTTCCAGACCGGCGACATCGTCAACACCGTCCTCAAGGACGTCTTCACCAATATCGACCTCTATCAGGACCACATCCGACTGCTGCAGTACCCCTTCATCTCGCCCATCAGCAACGAGGGCATTGGCTTCTACCGCTACTACATTGAGGACACCTTGACCGTCGAGCGCGACTCGTGCATACACCTGCACTTCCTGCCCAACAACCAGAACGACATGGGGTTCCGCGGCGACCTTTATATCCTCAAGGACTCCACCCTACACGTGCGACGCTGCGAGATGACCATCCCTAAGCAGTCCAACGTCAACTTCGTGCAGAACGTGCGCATCCTGCAGGACTACGAACAGCTGCCCAACGGACAGTGGGTGCTCACCAAGGACGACATGACCACCGAGCTCGAAATCATGAGCTTCCTGCGACAGGCCATCGTCACACGTACCACACGCATGAGCGACTACGCCTTCAACCCCATACCCAAGAAGCTGTTCCGCGGACTGGCCAAGGAGGTCACCGAGGCCGACGCACAGATGCGCGATGACGACTTCTGGAAACAGTACCGACAGGTGGAGCTCACCAAGAGCGAGGGCTCCATGGACCGCTTCATACACCGCATAGAGAACGTCAAGGGCATGAAGTACGTCATCTTCGGACTCAAGGCCCTTTTCGAGAACTCCGTCGAGACCAGTACGCCCAACTACGTCGACATCTGCCCCGTCAACACCATCCTGACGCGCAACTACGTCGACGGCTGGCGCTCGCGCCTGTCCGCCAAGACCACCGCCAATCTCTCCAAGCACTTCTTCCTCTCGGGCTACGTCGGACGCGGCTGGGGCAGCCACCAGAACTACTACAACGCTGAGATCACCTACTCGCTGAACGCCAAGAAGTACCTGCCGCACGAGTTCCCGCGCCGCACGCTGACCTTCCAGTCCAACCGCGACGTCTGCTCGCCCGGCGACCGCTTTATGGACACCGACAAGGACAACTTCATGGTGGCCTTCAAGTGGGCCGAGACCAACAAGATGATGTACTACAACCGCCAGCAGGTCACCTTTGACTACGAGACCGACTGGGGACTCAAGGCCACCCTCAACGGCAAGGTCGAGGAGAACGAGGCCTGCGGCAACATGTCGTTCCGCACACTTGACATGCCACGGCGCACCACCTTCGAGCGACACGGTAACCGCGAGTACCTGCGCACCACCGAGGTCACCGCACGACTGCGCTACGCACCCGGCGAGACCTACATCAACAACAAGCTGCGCCGCCGCGTCATCAACCTCGACGCACCCGTCTTCACCATCGCCCACACCATGGGCTTCAACAGCTTCCTCGGAGGCGACTACAACTACCAGTACACCGAGATAGGCATCCGCAAGCGCTTCTGGCTCAGCAGCTGGGGCAAGCTCGACATCAGCCTCAAGGGAGGCATACAGTGGGATCAGGTGCCCTACCCACTGCTCATACAGCCCGCCGCCAACCAGTCGTACATTATACTGCCTGAGACTTTCAGCCTCATCAACACCATGGAGTTCCTCAACGACCGCTTCGCATCGCTCATGGTGTCGTGGGACCTCAACGGCAAGCTCTTCAACCGCCTGCCGCTCATCAAGAAGCTCCATTGGCGCGAGTTCATAGGCTTCCGCATGCTCTGGGGCGAGCTCTCCGACAAGAACAACCCCCTGCTCGAGCAGAACCGCGGCAGCCACCGACTGATGTACTTCCCAGAGGGCACGCACATCATGGACCCCAACCGCCCCTATGCCGAGCTCGTGTTAGGCGTACACAACATCTTCAAGTTCTTCCACGTCGAGTACGTCCGACGCCTCAGCTACAACGACCTCTCCACCAGCCCCAAATGGGGCATGCGCTACGTCATAGCGTTCTCGTTCTGACACACCCATGTACAATACACTCGTGCGACAGATACGCCAGTACCGCGTAAGCTCCATGCTAACGCCCTTCTTCACGGCGCTGGAGGTGGTCATGGACGTGTTGATACCCTATGTCACGGCATCGCTCATCGACAAGGGCATCAATGTGGGCGACATGCAACAGGTCTACTATTATGGCGCCATCATGATAGGCATGGCCTTTCTCAGCTTGGGCTTTGGCATCTTGGCAGGGCGTTGCTCTGCCTATGCCTCTACAGGCTTTGCCGCCAACCTGCGCTCAGCCATGTATCTCAACATCCAGACCTTTGCCTTCTCCGACATCGACAAGTACTCCACCTCAGGGCTCGTCACACGTTTGACAACCGACGTCAACTCGTTGCAGAATGCCTACCAGCAGATTCTGCGCGTGACAGTCCGTGCTCCCTTCCGCCTGCTACTGAGCATCCTCATGTGCCTGGTCATCGACGCCCGCCTGTCGTTCATCTTTCTGGTGGCGCTGGTGGTGCTCAGCGTGTCGCTCTACCAGATTATCTCCCGTGTGGCACGCCTGTTCCAACAGGTCTTTGTCAAGTACGACGAGCTGAACCGGAGTGTTCAGGAGAATGTGGCGGCCATCCGTGTCGTCAAGGCCTTTGTCCGCGAGGACTACGAGAACCAGAAGTTCGCCCGGGCTGCAGAGGGGCTTTACAGGCTCTATGTCAAGGCGGAGAGCCTCATGGCCCTCAACCATCCTGTCATGAACATGGTGGTCTATGGCTGCATCATCGCCCTGTCGTGGATGGGTGCCCACTATATCGTGGGTGGCACGCTGACCACGGGCGAGCTCACCTCCCTCTTTACCTATGTCATGTCTATCCTCATGTCGCTCATGATGCTCTCTATGATTTTCGTCATGCTCACCCAGAGTGCGGCTTCTGCCCGTCGTGTGGCAGAGGTCATCGAGGAGAAGGCCGACATCAACAATCCTGCCCATGCCGTGACTGAGGTCAAGGATGGCAGCGTGGAGTTCCGCGGTGTGCGCTTCGACTATTCTAAGGAAGAGAAGCATCGTCGCTCAGCGCTCTATAACATCTCGTTCAGCATTCGGAGTGGTGAGACCGTCGGCGTCATTGGCGGTACGGGCTCGGGAAAGTCAACGCTCATCAACCTCATCAGCCGCCTCTACGACCCTACCAAGGGCGAGGTGTGGGTGGGAGGACGACCCGTCAAGGACTACGACCTCACGGCCCTGCGCACTGCTGTCAGCGTGGTGTTGCAGCAGAACATCCTGTTCAGTGGCACCATCCTGGACAACCTGCGCTGGGGTCGCCCTGATGCTACGCTGGAGGAATGCCGGCAGGCCTGTCGTCTGGCCTGTGCCGACGAGTTCATCGACCAGATGCCCGAGGGCTATCACACGCATATAGAACAAGGTGGCACCAATGTCTCAGGAGGTCAGAAGCAGCGTCTCTGCATAGCCCGTGCCCTGCTGAAGAATCCGCAGATTCTGGTGCTCGACGACTCCACGTCAGCCTGCGACACGGCTACCGATGCCAAGATACGCCAGGCCTTGCACACCCAGCTGCCTCAGATGACGAAGCTCATCATCGCGCAGCGCATCCTGAGCGTCAGGGACTGCGACCGCATCCTCGTGCTCGACAATGGTGCCGTCACAGGCTTCGACACCCACGAACAGCTGTTGAAGACTAACGCACTCTATCAGGAAATCAATGCCATCCAGAGCGAGACGACGGGCGACTTTGACGCCAAGAAAGGAGGTGACGCATGAGACAACCGTCGTTCGGAGGTCCCCAGCGCGAGCGTCCTCAGGCAGGCTTCCAGCATGCCAGCAAGGAGCAGCGCGACGTCTTGTTGCGCATGACGGCCTTTGTGTGGCACCATTACAAATGGTCCATGGTCGTCGTACTGTTCTGCGTCCTCGTCTCGTCGCTGACGTCCCTGGTATCGTCGCTCTTCACGCGTACCTTGATAGATGACTACATCGTCCCCCTGACGCAGGTGACCAATCCCGAATACGCCTCCCTGGCGCAAACGCTGTTCACGCTGGGACTCATCCTCTTGTTCGGCACGTTATGCTCCTATGCTTATAACCGCTTGATGATCAACATCTCGCAAGGCACCATGCTGCGTCTGCGCAAAGCTGTCTTCGAACGCATGGAACGCCTGCCACTGAGCTATTTCGACCAGCGCTCACATGGCGACATCATGTCCGTCTATACCAACGATGTAGACTCCCTCCGACAGATGATATCCACAGCCATGGCACAGGTGTTCTCGTCGCTTATCACTATCGTGGCTACCTTTACCTCTATGGTGACGCTCAGCATACCCCTGACTCTGGTCAGCGTCGCCATGGCTGTCGTCATGATGCTGGTAACCGGCTGGTTAGGCAAGCGCTCACGTACCTACTTCCGTACCCAGCAGCAGAGCCTGGCACAGGTCAATGGCTTCATCGAGGAGATGATGACGGGTCAGAAGGTCGTCAAGGTCTTCTGCCACGAGCAGCAGGCCATCCGTCAGTTCGAGGCCATCAACGAGCAGCTGCGCTCCTCAGCGTGCAACGCCAATCGCATTGCCAACATCGTGATGCCTGTCAATGGCAACTTAGGCAACTTGGGCTACGTGCTCATCGCCGTGGTGGGTGCCACGCTGGCCCTCAACCCAAAGTTGCTGCCCCTTGTCACACCCCTCTCCCTGGGTACCATCGTGGCCTTCCTGCAGCTGAACAAGAACTTCACGCAACCCATCACACAGGTGTCGCAGCAAATCAACAGCGTGCTCAACGCCTCTGTGGGTGCTGAGCGTGTCTTTGCCCTGACCGATGTCGAACCCGAGGTTGATGAGGGATCTGTCATCCTGACCGACCCCAAGGGAGACGTCGACTTCCAGGATGTCGACTTCGGCTACACGCCTCAAAAGCAGATACTCTTCGACATCGACATCAACACCTCGCCAGGCCAGAAGATAGCCTTCGTGGGAGGCACGGGAGCAGGCAAGACCACCATCATCAATCTCATCAACCGCTTCTATGAGATACAGGGCGGACAGATACTCTACGATGGCATTCCCGTGACGCATATCACCAAGCAGTCGTTGCGCCGGAGCATGAGCATCGTGCTGCAGGAGACCCGCCTCTTTACGGGTACGGTGCTCGACAACATCCGTTATGGACGCCTCGATGCCACCGACGACGAGTGTCGCGAGGCAGCACGTCTGGTAGGTGCCGACGACTTCATCCGTCGTCTGGCTAATGGCTACGACACACAGCTGCAGGGCGACGGGGGCAACCTTTCTCAAGGCGAGCGTCAGCTGCTGGCCATCTGTCGCGCCGCTGTGGCCAACCCTCCTGTTCTCATCCTCGACGAGGCTACCAGCTCCATCGATACCCGCACGGAGCGTCTGGTACAGCAGGGTATGGACAGACTTATGCAGGGGCGTACCACCTTTGTCATCGCCCATCGGCTGTCCACCGTTCGCAACGCCGACCAGATTATTGTCCTCGACCACGGGCGCATCCTGGAACAAGGCACCCACGCCCAGCTGTTGCAGCAGCAAGGGCGCTACTGGCAGCTTTTCCACGGGTAACGCTGTTCCTGAAGGGGGTTTTGCCCCGTCCGCTGTCGTGTCGCGCCCCGTCCTCTGCCGTGTCGCGCCCGGCTTGCTGCCAAGTCGCGCCCCGTTCGCCAAGGCCTTCGGCTCCCTGAGGGGGAGGTGATGGGGGAGGCTGACGAAAAAGGCAAATAAATTTGGTGTTTCGCTCGGGTTTTAGTAATTTTGCAGGCAGAAACAAGCAAACAGGTGACGACAATGAAGAAAACGGTGATGATAGCCGTGGCTGTCCTGGCCATGGCGTCGTGTAGCAGAAACAGGTTCCACGTGGAGGGACAGGTCAGTAACGCGAAGGACTCGGTGCTCTACTTTGAGCACATGGGGCTGGCGGGCTGTGACGTGCTTGACTCTGTCCGGCTGGACGACGACGGCAGCTTCAGCTTCAGCGGCGAGGGGCAGGAGGCTCCGGAGTTCTACAGGCTGCGCATCAGCGACCAGATAGTATCCCTCGCCATAGACTCCACGGAGACAGTGACGGTCAAGGCGCACTGGCCCCGGATGGCCAGCGAGTATGAGGTGGACGGCTCTGAGGAGTGCCGGACCATCAAGGCCCTTGCCCTGAAGCAGATGGACTTGCAGCGCCGTGCCATGCAGGTGAGCCGTGACGAAGGGTTGACGGTGGACCAGGTGAACGACAGCATCCTGGCCATGATTCGTAGCTACAAGGTCGAGGTGAAGCGCAAGTATATCTTCCCCGCACCCAACAGGCCGTCGGCCTACTACGCGTTGTTCCAGACGCTGGGTAACATGCTGCTGTTCAACCCGCGGGCCGACAAGGCCGACATCAAGGTGTTTGCCGCCGTGGCCACCAGCTGGGACACCTACTGGCCGGAGGCGGAGCGCGGCAGGAACCTGCACAACATAGCCATCGAGGGCATGAGGAACGTCCGCATCAGCGAGGCGCAGGCCAACCGTGCCATTGACGCCTCGAAGGTGCAGGAGACGGGCGTGATAGACATTGCCCTGCGCGACAACAAGGGGCAGGTGCGCCGTCTGACGGACCTGAAGGGCAGGGTGGTGCTGCTGGACTTCCACGTCTTCGCCACCAGCGAGTCGCCCGCCCGCATACTGCTGTTGCGCGAGCTGTATAACAAGTACCACGGACAGGGACTGGAGATATACCAGGTGAGCCTCGACGCCGACGAGCACTTCTGGAAGCAGCAGACGGCGGCGCTACCGTGGATCAGCGTGCGTGAGGACAAAGGTGTCGGCTCGACCATGCTGACGGTCTATAACGTGCAGGCGGTGCCCGAGTTCTTCCTGATAGACCGCGGCAACAACCTGACAGGCCGCTCGCAGACCATCAAGGACCTGGACCAGGCCATCAGGAGCCTCCTGTAAAAGGCTGGTCCCCTCCCTCCCCAAAAGGGGGAGGTGATAGGATTATCTCTTCCTTAGTAACTTTTCAGCCTCTTCATAGCCTCTCCCTTCGGGGGGAGGTTGGAGGGGGCTTCCCCTAAAAGCTTTTCAGCCATGCCTTCAGGTCGAGCATCATCTCGAAGTGGTAGGCAAACGACTGGCGGATGCCGAAGCCGTGGCCTCCGGTGGGGTAGATGTGCAGGGTGGCGGGCACCCCGTGCGTATAGAGTTGCTCGTAGTAGTTCAGGCTGTTGACGGGAATGACCGAGCGGTCGTCGTTGGCCAGCGCCATGAAGCAGCGCGGTGTGTGCTTGGTGACGTGCTGCTCGTTGGTGTACTGGTTCACTAACTTGCGCTTGGGGGCCTTGCCTAACAGGTTGTCGCGGGAACCCTGGTGTGTGGTACCCTGCTCCATGGAGATGACGGGGTAGAACAGTATTTGGAAGTCGGGCACGGCGTCGCCCGTGGCGTGCGTGGCGACGGTGGACGCTAAGTGGCCGCCGGCAGAAAAGCCCATGATGCCTACGTCGTGCGGGTTGACGTGCCACGCCTCGGCATTCCTGCGCACCAGCCGCACGGCCTCCTCGGCATCCTCGGCAGGCACCGTATAGTGGCCGTGGGGCATGCGGTACTTCAGCACGACGAGGGCTATGCCCTGGCTGTTGAAGAACGGCGCCCAGTCGAAACCCTCGTGGTTCATGGCCAGATGGCCGTAGCCGCCACCGGGACAGCACACGACGGCGCGCCCCGTGGACCGCACCTTCTTCTCGTCAGGAAGGAACACCGTCACCTTGGCCAGGTCGTTGGGGTCGCCATTGGCGGTACGGGGACCCTCGGGCCACAAATCAATCTCTTGACCCTGCTGCGCAAAGGCCGTGCAGGGCAGCATCATCAGGAGTGAAAACACAAATTTCTTCATAGGTTCGCTATTTTTGTGGGCAAAGTTACGAAATATTTCTCAATTTATTCGTACCTTTGCGGCAAATATGACTAAAAACTCGACGACAATGAATAAAAAGCTCCTTTCTCTGGTCGTGCTCGCCGCACTGACCGTCAGCGTCCAGGCAAAAGTGAAGTTGCCCCACTTGGTAAGTGACAACATGGTGATTCAACAGCAGACCGACGTCCGACTCTGGGGTTGGGCCAAGGCGGGCAGCAAGGTGGTGGCCACCACGTCGTGGTCGGACCAGCGCTCCGAGGCGAAGGCCGACAGGCAGGGCCGCTGGCTGCTCACCGTCAGGTCGCCCAAGGCCAGCTATGAGCCGCTGAGCATCACCTTCGACGACGGCGACGGCAAGGTTACCATCGGCAACGTCGTGGCGGGCGAGGTGTGGGTGTGTGCCGGACAGTCGAACATGGAGATGCCTGTCAGGGGCTTCGGCAACTGCCCCGTGCTGGACTACAACCACGAGGTGCTCAACGCTGCCGGCCGGCACCAGGTGCGCTCGGCGAAGATTCCCAGCATCATGCGCATGACACCGCAGGAGGATGCTGACACCCGGTGGCGCGAGTGCAGCCCCGCCACCGTGGGCGAGTTCTCTGCGACGGGCTACTTCTTTGCCAAGACAGCCAACCGGGCGCTCGACGTGCCCATCGGACTCATCGAGGCCAACAAGGGCGGCTCGCGTGTCGAGAGCTGGCTCACCAAGGAGAACCTCGAGAAGTACACCAGTGAGCCTACCGACACGATGGGCATCGTCAACTTCAAGAAGGAGTGGGACTACCACCGCGCACTCGTCTGGGGTAACGGCACCTTCAACCCCATCCTCAACTACACCGTCAAGGGTATCCTCTTCTATCAGGGCTGCTCCAACGTCGGCGACCCCGGCAACCAGTATTCTGAGCGTCTGAAGCTCCTCGTCGAGCAGTGGCGCAGCCAGTTCGGACTGGGCGACATTCCCTTCTACTTCGTACAGATAGCACCCTTTGTCAGCGGCGACGCCAACGGCACGTGGAACGCACTGCTGCAGGAACAGCAGTTCCGCGCCTCGAAAATCATACCCAACAGCGGACTGGTCTGCACCAACGACGCCGTGTTCAGTTACGAGGGGACGCAGATACACCCCGCCCAGAAGCAGAAGGTGGGCGAGCGACTGGCCTTCCTCGCACTGAACAAGACCTACGGCATGCAGTCGGTCATCTGCGAAAGCCCCTCCTTCAAGGACATGCTGGTCAGGAACGACACCGTCATGATACATCTCGACAACGAGTGTGGCGGCATCAGCCGTTTCGAGGACATCAAGGGCTTCGAGGTTGCCGGTGCCGACCGTGTGTTCCATCCTGCCAAGGCCGCCCACTTCTGGCAGCCCGGCGGAGGGTACTGGGACGAGTGCATCACTGTCACCAGCCCCGAGGTCAAGCAACCCGTGGCCGTGCGCTACTGCTTCCGCAACTGGCAGTTGGGCAACCTCGCCAACGCAGGCGGACTGCCACTGTTCCCGTTCCGTACTGACAACTGGGAGTGAGATTAGTTCATAGTTCTTTGACCAAGGTCAAAGCATAGGTTATAGTTATGGAACATCCCCTGGCCGTCTTCCGGTACTGTCCCGTCTGCGGCAGTGAGCACTTCCCGGTCAACAATTTCAAGAGCCGTAAGTGTCGCGACTGCGGCTTCACCTACTATGCCAACCCCTGTTCGGCCACCGCCGCCTTCATCATCAACGACCGGCAGGAGATGCTCGTCGTGCGGCGTGCTAAGGAACCCGCCAAGGGCACACTCGACCTGCCGGGCGGCTTCGTCGACATGGGCGAAACGGTGGAGGAGGGCATGCGTCGCGAGATAAAGGAAGAGACGGGGCTTGACGTCCACGACATCCAGTACCTCTTCTCCTCACCCAACGTTTACGTCTATAGTGGTATGGGTATCCATACCCTCGACATGGACTTCCTCGTCCCCGTGCATGGCGACCCTGAGGCCGTCAAGGCCGCCGTACGTGCCGCCGACGACGCTGCCGAGGCCCTATGGATTCCCATCAGCCAGGTCAACCCCGACGACTTCGGGCTTACCAGCATACGCAACGCCGTCGTCCGCTTCCTCAGCAGCCGGCGGTAATGTTTACAGAACCCCCATCACGTACTTCACCACCAGCATCACGACGGGAATGGTCACCAGCAGGATGCCGACGAAGTCAATGACGGCTCCTGACTTTATCATTTTCGTTATGGGGATGTAGCCCGAGGCATAGACAATGGCATTGGGCGGCGTTGACACGGGCAGCATGAATCCGAGCGACGACGACAGGGCGATGCCTACCGCAACGGGAATGGGACTGAAGCCCAGCGACAGGGCGGCGCCGATGGCTATGGGACCGATGAGGTTCGTCGACGCCGTGTGCGATGTCAGCTCTGACATCACAAGGGCCACTACACAGAAGACGCCTACAAAGAGCCATTCCGAGGGGTTGCCTCCCAGGGCTTCCTTGATGCCGTTGCCTATCCATGCCGAGAGACCTGTGGTGTACATCATGGCTCCCATGGCCAGCCCGCCTCCGAAGAGCAGCAGCGTCCCCCACTCTATACCCTCCATCCCGTCCTTCCAGCTCAGCGTCATCTCACCTTTCTTCAGGTCCACAGGCAGGAAGAACAGCAGCAGTCCGCCCACCATCGCCGCTATGGCCTCGGGGAAATGGCTGTCATAGAATTTCATCACCTCCGAGCCGGTGCCGTACACCATGCTCAGCACGCTGGGCGCCACCCAAAGCAGCACGGCCACCGAGAAGGCGAAGATGGTGTTCTTCTGCGCCCGTGTCCACGTGCCCAGTGAGTCGACGGTCTGGCGTATATACTCGCGGGCGCCTTCGATGTGCTTTACGTCCGACGGGAACATCCTCCACAGCACCACGTAGGCCAGGACAAAGTAAACCACCATCGCCAGCGTGCCCCATACCATCCACTGGAAGAACGACACCTTCGGCGCGTCCGGAGCCAACTGGTCCACGAAACCTATCATGATGATGTTTGGAGGCGTGCCGATGGGCGTCATCACGCCGCCTATGCTACACGCGTAGGCCGTCATCAGCATCAGTCCGGTGGCGTATTTGTAGTCCGACAGGTCTATCGTCTTGCCGTTGCTCGCCATCATCTCGCGTATCGCCTCTAATAGTCCCAGGGCGACGGGGAACATCATGGCTGCCGTAGCGGTGTTGCTCACCCAGCCCGAACACAGTATGCACGCCAGTCCGATGGCCAGGAAGATGCGCTTGGGCGAGTCGCCCACCCACTTCATCGACATGATGCCGTATGCTATGCGCTTGTCCAGGCCGTTCACCATCATTCCCTTTGCCAGCAGGAAGCCTCCCATGAATAGGAATATCATCGGATTGGCAAACTGCTCGTACGCGTCTTTCAACGGGACAATGCCCAGCACCACGCACAGCGTCGGACCCATCAGCGACGTTACGGGTATCGCCACCGGCTCCGTAATCCACCATATCGCCACCAGCGACATCACCGCCAGCAGGTGGTGTGCCTGCTCGGATATCCCCGCGATGGGCATCATCCACAGCACTACGGCGCACAGAGGACCCAACACAGCCCCCGCCATTCGCCGCATCTGCTCCGTCTTGTTATCGTTCTTCTCCATATCCGGTTGCTTGTGTGGGAGTGGGGTTACTGGAAGATTCTCTGGGCGAACATGGTGAGGTAGATGCGCCAGTTGCGCCAAATGTGGCCTCCCTCGGTTTCAACGTATTCGTAGCGATAGCCCTTGGCGTCCCAGTAGTTGCGAAGGTCGACGGTGCCCTGGTAGAGGAAGTCCGTCTTGCCCATACCCATCCAGTAGAGCTTGGGACGGCTGGCGAAGAGGCGTGCCGACTGGGCGGCGAAGTCGGGGTCGTCCTTCATCTGCTGTGCGAAGGGCTTGCTCATGTCGATGGTCTTGTCGGGCAGGTGAAGGCCTGCCGAGAAGAGTCCGTAGTAGTCGAACTTGTCGGGGTGGAGCAGGCTGATGCCGAAGGTGTGGCCTCCTCCCATGGAGAGCCCGCAGACGGCACGGTGCGCACGGTCCTTGAGTGTGCGGTAGTGCTTGTCGACGTAGTTGACGATGTCCATGAAGCTGGCTGGTATGGAGGCTGCCGCAGGCTGCGTGGGGCCTGTACCTGCGTCGCGGAACCCCGGGGTGTACATGCCCCACGACCACTCGCCGGGCGCTGCCTGGCAGTTGGGGTTGCCGTTGGGCATGACGACAATCATGGGCTTGGCTTTGCCTGCGGCGATAAGGTTGTCGAGAATCTGTGCTGCGCGTCCGAGCTCGCTCCAGGCGTTCTCGTCGCCTCCGGCACCGTGCAGTAGGTAGAGCACGGGATACTTGCCTCCCTTGTCGTAGTCTGCCGGCGTGTAGACGGTCATGCGTCGCTGCATCTTCAGCGTGGGGCTTGGGTACCATACCTTGGCGAGGTTGCCGTGGGGTACTTCGTTGACGCGGTAGAGGTCGCCCTTGTCGCCTTTCTGCTGGCTGATAATGAAGATGTTGGAGAAGGACACGATGTCGCGGTTGACATAGATGTTGGCAGGGTCTTTGACGCCTGTCATGCCGTCGATGTTGAAGGTGTAGCTGTACATCTCCGGTGCGAGCTTGTCGGAGGTGTAGGTCCAGAGTCCGTCCTTGCCTTCGGTGAGCTGCGCCACGCCGGGTGCGTCATAGGTGCCGAAGCCTGGCACCTCGACGGCCTGTGTGGGCAGGAAGTCGCCTGTGACTTCCACCTTGACGGCTTTGGGAGCATAGAGGTTGAAAGTGACTGTGCCATCGGGGTTGATGACGGGTGACTGCACGCTGGCGCTGTTGAAGAGCTTCTCTTGCGCCGGGCTGCTCATGCCTGCCAGGCAGAGCGTCGCGATGATAAGGGTTCTGAATGTCTGCATATTTCTTTAGGTGTTATTGTCAGGGGACAAAGTTACAAAAAGTCGAGAGAAGAACAAAACAAATTCGTTTGTTTTTTCTCCCGAGACGTAGTAAGTTCGGCGAAGCCAAAGTTACGAAAAACATTTGGATTAGCGGCATGTTGCGCAAACGATTTTGCATGCAGGCGGCAGAAATTCGGGCTGAAAGCGTACAACTTTCGAAAAAATACCGTATCTTTGCTGCATAAAACTTAAAACGACTATGCGACGATTATTTCTGGTAAGCGCCATCCTGTTGGCAAACGTATTGACAATGAGTGCAGCAAAGAGTAAAGTGACAGTAGACCGTATTGACCCCACCGACTGGTTTGTGGGCATGAAGAACCCCCAGGTTCAGCTGATGGTGTATGGCCGGGGCATCCGCGACGTTGAGAGCGTGACGACGGACTATCCGGGTGTCAGGATAGACAGCGTGGTGCGTCTGGACTCGCCCAACTACCTTTTAATTTATATGAACGTGCGCGAGGCCAAGGCAGGCACGATGACATTACAGTTCAAGATTCAAAGTTCAAAGTTCAAAGTCAACTACACACTGAAGGAGCGCGAGATGTCGGGTGACAAGCGCATGGGCTTCGACAATAGCGATGTACTTTATATGCTGATGCCCGACCGCTTTGCGCAGGGTGCCAACCACAATCCGCAGGTGAAAGGCATGCGCCCCTATAAGGAGGACCGCACGCAGCCTTCGTTGCGCCATGGTGGCGACCTGAACGGCATTCGCGAGCATCTGGACTACTTCAAGGAGCTGGGCGTGACGGCTCTGTGGCTCACGCCTGTGTTGGAGAACGACTCGCCCGACGATGCCGACGGATACTCGACCTACCACGGCTATGCCACGACGGACTACTACAAGGTAGACCCGCGCTTTGGCACGAATGACGATTACCGCAGGCTGTGCGACGAGGCGCACCAGAAGGGCCTGAAGGTGGTGATGGACATGATTTTCAACCACTCGGGTTTTGAGCATCCCTGGACACTCGACAGACCGGCGAAGGACTGGCTGAACCTGCCTGAATGGCTGGAGGAGTCGAAGGGTACGTCGGATGCCCGCGGCACCAGCTTCCTGCAGACGTCGTACAAGCTGACGCCCGTGGTGGACCCCTATGCCTCAGAGGTAGACTTGAAGGAGACTACGCAGGGATGGTTCGTCCCCACCATGCCCGACCTGAACCAGCATAACCCGCACCTGATGCGCTACCTGATACAGAACTCGATATGGTGGATAGAGACGGTTGGCATCGACGGCATCCGAATGGACACCTATCCGTACGCCTATGCTGACGCCATGGCCCAGTGGATGAAGGAGCTGGACGAGGAGTATCCGAACTTCAACACCGTGGGCGAGACATGGGTGACGGAGCCTGCCTATACCGCTTCGTGGCAGAAGGACTCGAAGCTGGCGGAGAAGAACTCGTACCTGAAGACGGTGATGGACTTCTCGTTCTACGACAAGATGAACCAGGCGAAGAACGAAGAGACAGACCCCTGGTTCGCAGGTCTGAACAGACTGTACAACTCGTTCGTCTATGACTACTTGTACGCGAACCCCAAGAGCGTAATGGCCTTCATCGACAACCACGACACGGATCGGTTCTTGGGAAACGGCAAGGACACGCTGGCCCTGAAGCAGGCGTTGGCCCTGCTGCTGACGGTACAGCGCATCCCACAGCTGTATTACGGTACGGAGATACTGATGAACGGCACCAAGGAGGTGACGGACGGCAACGTGCGCAAGGACTTCCCCGGAGGCTTCCCCGGCGACAAGCACAATGCCTTTACCAAGGAAGGCCGTACCAAGGCCGAGAACGCCATGTTCAACTGGCTCAGCCGACTGTTGCAGTGGCGCCAGGGCAACGAGACCGTCATCCGTGGCTATCAGACGCAATTCATTCCCTACAAAGGTGTCTATGTCGTCACGCGCCGCTGGCATCGCAACACGGTGATGACCATTCTCAACGGTACGAGTCAGGAGGCCGTGCTTGAGGTGAAACGCTATGCCGAGGTGCTCGGCGACGGACAGGACCTGAAACGTGTCCGGGACATTCCCACGGGACGCTACTACGACTTGACGAAAGACCTCAAGCTGAAACCTCGCCAGACCCTGGTGCTGGAGTTTTAAAGCTCAGCCTTACTTGACCTTGGCCACCAGCTCGGCAGGGTACGTCGGCATGGCACCGTTCTGGGTGCACACGTAGGCCGACACATCGACTGCGATGCGGTGAGCCTCCTCCATGGGTTTGCCATTGAGGATAGCGGCACAGAAGGAACCCGTGAAGGAGTCGCCAGCACCTACCGTGTCGGCAACCTTCACCTTGGGTGTCTCCTGGAAGGAGGTCAGACCCGGTGCAAAGACGTAAGAGCCGTTGGTGCCACAGGTGAGCACGAGCATCTTCAGACCATACTCAGCCAGAATCTTCTCGCAGGTGCCACGCATGTCGAGACCTTCGTAGCCATACATACGGTTGATGACTACCAGCTCCTCGTCATTAATCTTCAGGATGTTGCAGCGCTTGAACGACTCCTCGATGACGTCCTTGGTATAGAACTGCTGGCGCAGGTTGATATCGAAAATCTTCACGCAGTCTGCGGGGGTGTCGTCCAGGAACTGACGGATGGTAGCCCACGAGGTGACGTTGCGCTGAGCCAGCGAGCCAAAGCATACGGCACGACAGTTCTTGGCAATAGCGGCAATCTCAGGGGTGTAGGGAATGTTGTCCCAAGCCACGCCTTCCTTGATTTCATAGGCAGGGATGCCGTCGCCCGACAGCGTCACCTGAACGGTTCCAGTGGGATAGGGAACGCGGGGCATCAGATAGTTCAAGCCGTGCTCCTTCAGCGCTTCGATGGTCTCTTCTGCCAGAGCATCCTCACCCAGAGCGCTGACAGCCAGCGTCTGGAGTCCGAACTGACCTGCATGATAGGCGAAGTTGGCGGGTGCGCCACCCAGTTTCTTACCTTCGGGAAGTACATCCCACAGGGCCTCACCGAGGCCTACTACATAACGTTTTGCTTCCATATTATTTCTGTTTTTAATGTTTCACTTGGGGGATATAAGTAAAGAGATAGATGACGCCTACTGCCATGACGAGCACTGCGCCAGCCTGTCTGAAGGCATCGCTGCAGAAGCCCATGAGCAGGGGGAATACCGTACCTCCGAAGAGTCCCATAATCATTAGGCCAGACACCTCGTTCTGCTTGTCGGGTACGGACAGCAGTGCCTCAGAGAAGGCCATGGAGAAGACATTGGAGTTGCCGTAGCCTACGAGGGCAATGGCGATGTAGAGCTCCCACTGTTCGGTGCCGGTGAAGAGCAACAGCATGGACAGGGCCATCATGACGACGCTGATGATGAAGAACCAGCGGGTCTTCAGCACGCGCAGGAAGAAGGAGCCCGTCAGTGCACCAATGGTACGGAAGATGAAGTACAGCGAGGTGGCAAAGGCTGCCTCGTTGAGTGTCATACCCAGGCGCTCCATGAGGATTTTCGGTGCGGTGGTGTTGGTACCAACGTCGATGCCCACATGGCACATGATGGCCAGGAACGACAGCAGCACGATGGGCTTGCCCAGCAGGCGCAGGCAGTCGACGAATGTGGACGACTTGCCTCCGACCATCTCCTCGTGGATGGGTGTAGACCACAGCAGGGCTGTTGCCAGCACACCCACGATGAAGTAGATAAGGAAGAGGATGCGCCAGTCGTAGCCGAAGGAGGGTAGCACCTGTGTGGCGCCCCACATGGCCAGATAGGGAGCGAGGAACGACGCAATGGCCTTGACAAACTGTCCGAAGGTGAGTGTCGATGCCAGGTTCTTGTCACCAATAATGAGCATGGCCAGCGGGTTGATACTGGTCTGCATCAGCGCGTTGCCGATACCCAGCAGGGAGAAGGCCACCAGCATGATGCCGAAGGAGTAGCCCAGCAGGGGAATGAACAATGACACGACGGTGACGAGGAGTGAGAGCAGCACGGTCTTCTTACGACCTATCTTGTTCATCAGCATGCCTGTAGGCACGGAGAAGATGAGGAACCAGAAAAACACCAGCGAGGGGAGCGTGTTGGCCACGGAGTCAGTGAGTCCGAGGTCTTCTTTTACATAGTTGGAGGCGATGCCTACTAGATCCACGAAGCCCATGCAGAAGAAGCAGAGCATGACCGGGATGAGATAGATGGATTTGTTCTGATTAGCCATAAATATATAATTCTTAATTCTTAACTTGGTGAAACCAATAATTCTTAACTCTTACTTCTTAATTTCATAGATGGTAGCCTTGCCACCAGTGACCTTGATGTTGTTGTAGGGCTCCTGGGGAAAGATGAGGTTGGTCATAGACAGACGACCTTCAGCGTCGAAGGCCTCGATGCTGCTGTTGTCGACGAAGATGCGTAACTGCTTGATGTCGCCATAGACGGGTGCCGTAGTGACGCAGGGGAAGGCCTCGCTGAAGCTGGCATAGCTGCGGGTGCGGTCCATGGAGAAGGTCTTTTGCTGGGCGTCGTAGCGCATGACGACACGCTCGCCAAGGGCGTTAGACAGGGTGATGTCGGTAGTGCCTTTCACGTCGACTACAATCTCGCAGGTCTTGGGCAGCTTCTTCACCACCTGGCCACGGATGGAGAGTAACTCGCGCGAAGGAGTGACGCCACAGTAGGTCTGGCCTTCATACTCGAAGAGGTCGAGGTCGCGGGGGACGCTGTTGGCAGAACGGAACTGCTTGGTGGGCACCTGGTTGGCGTACTGCCAGTTGGACATCCAAGCCAGTGCTATCTTGCGTCCGTCGGGGGCATTGTCGAAGGTGACGGTGGCATAGTGGTCCTTGCCATAATCCATCCAGCGCGTGTCCTTATGCTCGCACGAGAAGTGACGTCCGTCGAACTCACCCACGAAATACTGGGTGGCCGAGCCGCCGAAGGGTCCTCCGGGGTTGATGTTGCAGATGAGCATCCACTTCTGCTTGTCGGTGCCACGCACCTGCAGCTTCATGAGGTCGGGACACTCCCACACGCCATCGTGGCAACCCAACTCCTTGCCGAAAGAGCTCTCGTACTGCCAGTCCTTCAGGTTGTCGGAGGTGTAGATGCGCATCTCCTGACCAACAGCCAGAATGAGGTTCCACTTCTGTATCTCGGGGTTCCAGAAGGCCTTGGGGTCGCGGAAATCTTCCTCGGTGCTTACCAGTACGGGGTTGCCGTCGTACTTCTGGAAGGTCTGTCCGTTATCCTTTGAGATGGCCATGGACTGCACCTGTGTCTTCTCGCCAGCAGAGGTGTAGAACGCCACGACCTGATTATTCTTCTTATCGACCACGCACGAGCCACTGAAGATGGCTCCCAGAGCATCGGGGGCAATGGCTGTGGGCTGCGCCTCCCAATGAATAAGGTCGCGCGAGGTCGAGTGTCCCCACGTCATGTTCTCCCACTGAGAGCCGTAGGGGTTCCATTGGTAGTACAGATGATAGACGCCATCCTTATAGAACATGCCGTTGGGGTCGTTCATCCAGCCATAGACGGGGGTATGGTGGTACTGGGGACGATACTTCTCACGGTTCTGAATGTCGAAGGTGTCGCTCTGCTTCATCTCGCGCCAGCACAGGAAGTCCTTCATAGCGCCAGTAAAGCGGCGGTCGCCCTCGAAGGTGATGTCGAGCAGCAAGTGGGCGTTGGGTGTGGCGAGCTGAGAGAGATCCATGGGTACCCAGTAGTCAACCTTGTCGACTGCCAGGCGTACGTTGAGCTTCTGCACCTCCTGGTTGTTGGACAGCACGCGGATCTTGGCCATATCTTCGCGCTCCTGTACGGGCAACAGCAGGTACTTGTTCTTTACTTCCACGCGTTGCATGGCGTGGCTCTTGCCTAACACCTGTGGCTTCTCCTGAGCAGAGGCTCCTACGAGTGTCAGCATCAAGGTCATCATTGTCAATACGAGTTTCTTCATAAAAATAATCGTCTTTAGTTATTTATCGAATCTGCTGCAAAATTAGTCTTTTTCCATCGTTTACGGTATAATAATTGATACAAATAATAAGAAAAAACGTTCATTGCAACATATTTCGCACGTAATGAACGCTTTTTTGGACACCAGCATGATACAAGAAGATATAAGCAGAGCGCCCCTGCTTTTCATCACGAAAGGCAGGGGCGCAGTTTAATAACTTTAATAACTATACTACTAACTAATAAAATTTAACGAGTCATGCTTGACCGAATAGGTTTCTGGTGCAAAGGTAGACATTTTGACCTTTGAGGGCTATAAGAAATGTTACAAAGACTATTAAAAAGCGTTCATCATAGCAAATTTAATAAAAATTAATGTGAAAAGTAGTCTATTATCTTGCATTTTTCTTGCATTTTGCGCACGACTTTCCAGAATAATGTGTAACTTTGCACGGGTCATGAACTAAACATTACTTTATAAATATTTACGCATATGAAGAATGTACCTGAAATGAAAATCGGAATCGTCGCAGTAAGCCGCGACTGTTTCCCCGAGTCTTTGGCAGTGAATCGCCGTAAGGCTCTTGTGGCAAAGTATGTAGAGAAGTACGGTTCTGCCGACATCTACGAGTGTCCTATCTGCATTGTGGAGAGCGAAATCCACGCCCAGCAGGCTTTGGCCGACATTGAGAAGGCTGGCTGTAACGCCCTCTGCGTCTATTTGGGCAACTTCGGTCCTGAGATTTCTGAGACCATGATTGCCGATTGGTTCAAGGGACCGTCTATGTTCTGCGCTGCTGCTGAGGAGACTCAGGACAACCTGATCGACGGTCGTGGCGACGCTTACTGCGGCATGCTGAATGCCAGCCAGGCCCTGTCGCTGCGCAAGACTCGCGCTTACATCCCCGAGGAGCCCGTAGGTGATGCTGCCCAGTGTGCTGATTTGATTCACGATTTCGTGCCCATCGCACGTGCCATCGTGGGTCTTCAGAACCTGAAGATTATCAGCTTCGGTCCCCGTCCCAATAACTTCTTGGCTTGTAACGCCCCTATCCGTGCCCTCTACGACCTCGATGTCGAGATTGAGGAGAACTCTGAGCTCGACCTGTTCGAGGCTTTCAAGAAGCACGAGGGTGACCCACGTATCGACGACGTGGTGAAGGATATGGCTCAGGAACTCGGTGCTGGCAACAAGATTCCTCAGGTGCTGCCTAAACTCGCCCAGTATGAGCTGACGCTGCTCGACTGGATAGAGGCTCACAAGGGCTCACGTCAGTTCGTCGCCATGGCCAACAAGTGCTGGCCCGCTTTCCAGACGCAGTTCGGCTTCGTTCCCTGCTATGTCAACAGCCGTCTGACCAGCCGTGGCATCCCCGTAGCTTGCGAGGTGGATATCTATGGCGCTCTCAGTGAGTTCATTGGTACCTGCATCACACAGGACGCTGTTACGCTGCTCGACATCAACAACTCTGTACCTCGCGACATGTACGAGGAGAGCATCAAGGGCAAGCAGTTCCTCTGCGACACCTATACCGACAAGGAGATCTTCATGGGCTTCCACTGTGGTAACACCGCTTCTTCGAAGGTTTGCAACTGTCAGATGTGCTTCCAGCGCATCATGGCACGCGCACTGCCTGTAGAGGTGACCAACGGTACACTGGAGGGCGACCTGAAGCCTGGCCGTGCTACCGTATACCGTCTGCAGTCTACTGCCGACACCAAGCTGCGCGCTTACATCGCCCAGGGCGAGATTCTGCCCGTGCCCACCCGCTCGTTTGGTTCTATCGGTACCTTCGGTATCAAGAACATGAGCCGCTTCTATCGTCACGTCCTCATCGAGAAACACTATCCTCACCACGCTGCCGTCATGTTCGACCATGCAGGCAAGTACTTGTGGGAGGTGCTCAAATACATGGGCATCCCCGTTGAGGAGATTGACTACAACTTCCCCAAGGGTGACTACTATCCTACAGAGAATCCGTTCGCATAAGCATTCCCTTATATACGAAGGATACATCACAAAGACAGGTTGCACGATGTTGGCAACCTGTCTTTTCTCTTTTGCCATGCCGCAAATATACGAAAAGAAATAGGTATCTGCTTCAGTTCCAATTGAACTTTATTAAGCAGTCAGCTTTTTCCCCTTGCCAATAGTTCTGGTACTTCTATCGGTAATTCTTCGCCATATTTATAAAGAAGTTTTGGATTCTCTATGCCCATTGGAATCCTTCTGTGTTAGCATTGACTTCATCCATGTTTGAATGATTGTCGTTTGCCTCACCTTCTTCACTTTGTCCAGATATCACCTTACAAGGTATAAGAGCCGTCTGGACAGGGTCAAAGTGCCGTCTGGAAAACCTTTCGCCTACAGGTGAAATATCTTGCGTCTATAGGTGAAAACACTTATGCCTATAGGCAAAATATCTTGCAGCTTTACACAAAAAGAGAGCATTTAGAATGTTACACAGATTTCACAGATATCACTGATCATCTAGAAGTAAAGGCTCCCCGTCCGTGAGGATAGGGAGCCTTTTTGGGGCTGTTAAATAAATCAGCTTAGATAGACATCAGATACTCGACGCTGTTCTTTGCCAGCTTCAGGATGTTGTCCTGACAAGAGTTGTTCTTGGGCGTGGCACTCTTGTCGGGCGTGCCGTCGGTGTTCTTCATCGAGAACTCGCAACCGCCATTACCGATGCAGAGCACGGTGCCGCAACCTTTCTGGAATCCGTCAGGGGCCTTGTCGGCTCCCTTGGCCTCCCAGACGTTGAGCTGGCTGACCCATGCTACCTGGCTGTCCCAGGTGCCGAGGGGGTAGATGCCGTAGTCGTTGGTGAGCACGTTGTAGCACTCCTCGGTATCGTTGTCGAGACCGGTCAGCTTGGCGGGGATGTCGAAGAAGAGGCAGTTGTGGTCCTCCGTCCAGCCTGCGCCCTTGAAGGCAATGCCTTTGAAGCAGGTGTCATTGAGCTTCTCAGTCGGGATGCCAGCATAGATGGCATGGGTGCTGAGGTCCTTAGAGAACGAGCCTGTGTTCAGGCAAACACCCATCTTCCATACGTCGGGGTTTGGACCACCGACACCACATCCGAAGGCATTACTCACACCACGCAGCAACGAGGTAGACAGACGGTTGATAGTGCCGATGTAAGGTACGGCATGCGACCACAGCAGCAGGTTGCCACCATTCTTCACATACTGTTCGATGCAGGGAGCAGCATTCTTGGCCACGTCAGAGAAGTTCCAGATGTCGTCGACGTTGCCTGTCTCGATGTCGCGGAGCCAGAAGAGCATACGGTAGTCCTCGATGTCCGATACCGTGCTGATGTTGCCAAAGTAGATGTACTCGCCCTTGGGGTAGTTGGCCTGGAACCAGAGCCATGCAGAGGCTTCGTCGTCGTCACCATTAGCGATGAGCTCTTCAGGTGTAGCATATTCTGACAGGAAGCCAGGAATCTTGCCGCCAATCTTGGCAGAGGCCTCGACGGGCAGAGCCTTGCCTTCGTTGTTCTGAGCAATGACGGTAGCCTCGAAACGGTCTTTCATCTGAACGTTCTCCAGCAGGTAAGTCGTACCATTAACAGTGGTGTTGACTATTTCCTGAGTGCTGTTCTTCACCACTTTCAGAATGTATGAGGTAGCATCGGCACTTGCTGTCCAGGAAATCTGCAGGTTGTGCACGTCGTCGGAGATGTCGACCTGTTCCATCTTGACCTCAGCAGGTGTCGTGGCACCGGCACGGGTGTAGGAGGTCATTACACCATTGGAGACGGCATCGCCAGAGGCGTACTTGAAGAGGAACTCATAGAGCTGGTTGGTCTCCAGGTTCTTCAGTGTGAAGGAGTTGCCCGTGCAAGGGGTGAGGGCCTGCATCTGCGTACCATTCTTGTACACTGCGACATTCATCACAGCGCCATTATTGCTTGCAGGCCACGTCAGCGTGTAGTCGTAATTGTTGTCGCCACTGAGCGCACCCGTTATCTGTGTTGCATCGGGACTGGCAATCTGCATGGCACCAGAGCCGGGGAGATCTCTGTCTTGACAGGAGGTGAAGAGGAGCATACCTAACAGTGCCGCACCTATTTTATTATATAATGTCTTCATAACTTTAAACTTTAATCTTTAAACTTTAAACTTTACTTAGTAGCCTTTGTTCTGGTGATAGAGTCCCTGAACGTAGTTCATCTGGTTAGAGGCGATGGGGAAGTACTCGTTCTTGCCTGCAGTGAAGAAGGCATCCTTGTAGTACAGGCCATAGGTCTGTCCGTCGTACTCGTCAGTAACCTCTGTCTCGAAGTACTTGTTGAGGGTAGAGGAGAGCAGACCCCAGCGACGCAGGTCGAAGAAACGGTGTCCTTCCATGGCGAGCTCCACGCGACGCTCCCAACGCAGGGCCTTGCGGGCGTCATCCTTTGAGGCGAACGAGCCATACAGGCTGATGTCGCACTGGTTGCGGGCATAGCTGATGAGCGAGGTAGCGCTGATGTCCTTCTTGGCACGACTGCGAATCTCGTTGATAATCTGCAGGGCCTCGCCATTGAAGTCGCCGCTCTCGATGAGTGCCTCGGCGCGCATCAGCATGATGTCGGTATAGCGCAGCACGTAGTCGTTCTGGCCAAATGCCTGCCAGGGGTTGTCGTAGTATTCACCCTTTGAGCGCTGAGGAATCTCCTTCATAGAGCAGTAGTAGCCATAGGTGTTGGGGGTACGGCTGTTGGCCTTGGTAAGAGTGTATTGCTCCTCGTACTTATAAGGATAGGTAGGCATACCAACGGTGTGGAACAGACGGGGGTCGTACTTGTACTTAGAGTCGGCTCCGTTGACGACGATGGCATTGTGGTCCTCGTCGAAGTTGTCCATAGGCAGACCGTTGCGGGTCTTGAAGGCATTGACCAGGTTCTGTGAGGGCTTGTGGAAGTCCCATCCGCACGACCAGATGCCCCAAACACCATTCAGCATGTTCGACCAGTTGGCACGACCATATTGAGTACCATCGTCAGCCTTGTTCGAGTGCTGCACGGCGAAGATGCTCTCTACAGAGTTAGCATAGTCCTGCAGGAAGATGTGTCCGTAGGTGTCGAGATAGTCGTAGGGAGAGTTCTTTACCACCAAGGTGTAGTCCAGCACCTTCTGTATCTTGGCCTTGTCCACATGGCTGTAGCCCGTGGTAGCCTCATAGCCGTCGCCATAGGCCCAGTTCAGATAGCACTTGGCCAGGTAGGCAGCAGCAGCCACCTTGTGGGCGCGACCTGTTGTGCCAGGATTAGCTGTCGGCAGGTTCTCGTAGGCATACTGGAAGTCGTCGATAATCTGCTGCATAATCTGGTCGTGCGAGCTCTGGGGCGTAGCCTCGATGGTGGCATTGTCCATACCCTCGGTGATGAAGGGTACCTCGTACCACATCTGCTGCAGTTTGAAGTAGAAATGGCCACGGAGGAAACGTGCCTCAGCTTTCAGCTGTCTGATGGCATCAGTCTCTTCAACATTATCCAAAGCCTCAATGGCACGATTGACGCGAGAGATGGCACTGTACAGTTGATACCAGAGCTCATCAAACTCGCCACGGTCAGGCTGGAGAGTAGAGAAGATCTCCATGGGATGATAACCCGTATCGTTTTCACCAGAGCCTCCCTTCAGGCAGTCGTCGGCACTCATGTCACCGTATGGCCACAAGTTGAAGGGATAGGAATACCAGTCGTCACCAAGTTTAGCATAGGCTGCGGTGACAAGCTTATCAGGGCTAGAGAACGCTGTTTCTTCATCGAGCGTTCCTTGCGGCTTCACATCGTCAACACTACATGATACTGCAAAGACAGAAAGCAGTAAGACGGAAATATATAGATTAATCTTTTTCATAACTCTTAATTCTTAACTCTTAATTCTTAACTTAATTAGAAGCCCAGCTGCACACCAACAGTGAAGGAAGCAGTGTGAGGATAGTTCCATGCAGTGTTCTCAGGATCGGAACATGTGAGCGAACTTGACTTGATGGTCAGCAGGTTGTCAGCAGAGATATAGATACGTGACTTCTGAAGCAACAGCTTCTTAGCCAATGCTGTTGGGAAGTTGTAACCCAGCTGGAGTGTGCGCAACTTGATGTAAGAGCCATTCTCTACGAAGTAGGATGACATACGACCTTCGTCAGCACCGTTAGAGGTAGTGAGAGCAGGAATGCTGGAGCCAGTGTTGGCTGGTGTCCAGGCGTCAATCAGACGCTCACCCTTGTTTGAACCGGCATCGGTAATGCTCCAGAAGTCGGTCTGGTACTTCTGATTATTGATGACGTCAACACCCGAGACACCCTGCCAGAACATGGTGAAGTCGAAGTCCTTGTAACCCAGGTCGACATTGATACCATACGAGAAGTTGGGCACGGGATTGAACACCCAAGTACGGTCGGCCTCGTTAATCTTACCGTCACCATTGAGGTCGGCATACTTCAGACCACCTACGCGAGCACCAGCCTGTCCGTGAGCCAGCACTTCCTCGCGAGACTGATAGAGACCCTCGACCACGTAGCCGATGAGCGAGCCATAGGCCTTGGCGTCCTGAGCCAGGTTGTGGTAGTCGTTATGCTCGTAAGAGTTCTTTGAGTTCTCAGGCAGATAGGTTACCTTTGAACGGTAGAAGTCGATATTACCTGTGATGTTGTACGACAGACCGTAAGCTGTCTGATGGCGGTAGCCTAGCGAGAGCTCCATACCCCAGTTCTTCAGCGTAGGACCGTTGATCCAGGTCTGACCACCAAAACCGATGGCTCCGAGGAAGGCAGGCTGAACGAGCATGTCCTTGGTCTCCTTGAAGAACAGATCGTACGATCCGTAGAGCTCGCCTCCGAAGAGTGAGAAGTCGGTACCGAAGTTCCACTGTGAAGAAGACTCCCACTTGAGGTCTTCGTTGGATGACTGCGACTTGTAGTAACCTGAAGGCAGTGTACCTGAGCCCTGCAGATTGAGGTCGTAAGCTGTTGAGTTCTCGCGGTCAGAACCATAGTTGGC
Source organism: Prevotella sp. (assembly GCA_017412705.1). Classification (GTDB taxonomy): domain Bacteria; phylum Bacteroidota; class Bacteroidia; order Bacteroidales; family Bacteroidaceae; genus Prevotella. The sequence continues at coordinate 37,872 of JAFPWS010000032.1, read as the reverse complement.
CACATAGAGTCCGTAGCGTGCTGTGTTGGAGTTCATGCCTTGGTTACCAGTTACACCAAAGCTGGCGCGAATCTTCCAGTCGCGGAGCCAAGGAGCATCAATGTGCTTGGAGAGGCGATAGGCCAATGATACTGATGGGAAGGTACCATACTGGTTGTTCTTACCGAAACGGCTTGAACCATCGTAACGCAGTGTGAACGATGCCAACAGCAGGTCGTTCCAGTTATAGTCAATCTTACCGAAGTAAGACATCAGCTTATAAGAGTCGCCTGCACCTGTTACGCTCTGAATGCCAGTACCGGCATTGGGCCACATGTAGTCAAGCGTCTCCAGAGGATAGTCTGTACGACGTGCAGAGAAGTCGATGCCATTGTCCTGGTGGGTCTCCAGACCGAGCAGAACGTTGAGGTTGTGACCTTCTGTGATATCGAAGTTATACTGCAAGGTGTTCGACCATGTCCACTTGGTGCTGTGGGTCTGCGACATCGTGCTGGCACTGGTGCTGTTCTTGACAACGTCAGAGTCCCAGGTGTGCTGCAAGCTGCGGATGTTGCTGTTGGTATAGTCGATACCAAAGTTCGAGCGGAACAACATTCCCTTAATGGGGGTGATGTCAACGTATGTGTTGGCAAAGATGCGCCACTTCTTCAGACGGTTGTCCTTATTGTGGTACAGCTCGCGCAGGGGGTTCTGGCGGTCGCTCATACCACCTACAGGACCAGAGAAGGTCTCACCGTCAATCTCGTAGACAGGAAGTGTAGGAGCTATCTTTAGGGCGTTCTCCAATGGAGCGCAGTCAACATTAGTAGAATAAGAGAAGGTAGCGTTCTCGCCGACACTGACAATCTTGTTCAGCTTATAAACACTGTTGAAGCGGGCTGAGAAGTTCTCGAAGTCAGTATGTTTCAGTACACCGGTGGCCTTCTTGTAACCGACTGAGAAGAGTGAAGAACCCTTGTCGTTAGCCTTTGAGAAAGAGAGGTCGTAGTTCTGGGTGATACCGGTGCGTCCAATCTCATCCACCCAATCGGTATCGCTGAAGGGCATCGTCTTCTTGGCGTTCATATAGCCGTCGTAGAAGCCGCCCACGTTGTAGTTGACCATCGTGCCCAATTCAGGATTATAAACGGTGATGGGCATTCCGTCTTTAACGTCAAGGGCCAGACCGTAGTTTGCGGCATAGTCCTCAGGGCTCTTTTCATCGTTGAGTGCGGCCTGCACCAGTGCGGTAGCATACTGCTGGCTGTTGAGCAGCTTCATCTTCTGAGTCATCCACGACATAGAGACCGATGCGTTGAAATCGATGTTCACCTTGTCGCCCTTCTTACCTTTCTTGGTAGTGATAACAACGACACCGTTAGATGCTCGGCTACCGTAGATAGAAGCGGAAGCGGCATCCTTCAGCACCTGCATAGACTCAATGTCTGAGGGATTCAGGCTATTGAGGGAGCCACTGAATGGCATGCCATCCACAATGTAGAGAGGAGCAGTGCTTGATCCACCCATAGAGCCGATACCACGAATCTGGACGTTAGCTTCGCCAGAGGGCGATCCGTTAGAAGTAATTGTCATGCCGGGAACTTTACCCTGCAGTGATGACATGGGGTCTGTGTTGCTGGCCTTGAAGTCCTTGGTCTCTACAACGCCTACAGAACCCGTCAGGTCTGCCTTGCGCTGAACCTGGTAACCAGTCACCACCACCTCGTTCAAGGTCTGGGAGTCTTCCTTCAGGGTTACTGACATCCCGTTCTGGGCTGGCAGCTCCTGCGGCTGATAACCAATGTAGGAGAACACCAGCATCTTGCCAGGTTCCACCTTCAACTTGAAGTTTCCGTCGAAGTCGGTCACAGTACCATTGGTAGTGCCCTTCTCCATGACAGTCGCACCGATGACAGGCCCCATGGCGTCAGTCACCGTACCAGTGATTTCCTGTTGCGCGTACATTAATGTACATAACGTCAAAGCCAGGAAACTCAGAATGAATCTTTTCACTTGTTTCATTTGCTTGATAGGTTTTTGTTAGTACTCTTGTTGCTTAAAATCTTTGCAGCAAAAGTACACTCTTTCGCCCATACAAGATAAAAAAGATGTTTCAAGAGACCCAAAAAATCGTTCAATGCAACAATTTTGATAGACATTGAACGATTTTTCTTAAGCACTGATGCCCTATGACAAGGTTTCCTGTCAGCTTTGTCGTACGTCGCCAGGCAACTTTCCGTATTCTTTCTTGAAACATTTGGTGAAGTAGCTGGGAGCAGTGAAGCCTACCTGATAGGCCACTTCGCTGACACTCTTGTCCGTAGTCAGCAACAGCTGATAGCCACGATTCAGGCGTGCAGTACGCAGGATCTCCACGGGGGTAGCACCTGTGACGGCTTTGACCTTGCGATAGAGTTGCACACGACTGAGATTCATGTCAGCAGCAAGGTCCTCCACGCTGAGCTCGCTGTTCTCCAGACGGGCCTCTACCACCTCTCTGAAGCGGGTGATGAAGAGGGAAGCTGAGGCTGGTAGTTCCTGAGCATTATCAGCGTCAGTGTCCTCGGACTCTACTGGGTGTTCAGCGTCTTCAGCGGGCTTGTCATCCTCTGGCGCGTCCTTTGCAGGAGTCATCGATGCCACATCCTCGGGTTTCAGGTTCCATAGGGTGTTGACTACGCGCTCTCGGCGCAAGGTCATCTTGCCAAGATGGTAGCGATAGAACAGTATCAGTGTCGTCAGCAACAGGACGATGACGATGCAGGCCAACAATGTGATGATGCGTTGGTTGTCGAGCTGTTGCAGATAGGTGTCTGCCTTCTGATGTAGCTGACCTAACCAGGAGGACTGGCGAATAATCTCGTCGTTCTGCATCACCAGCAGATGGGCATTGTCGTTGGTAACAAGGGCTGACATGAGAAGAGTCTCCTTCTTGTAGGGCTTGCCTTCCAGGATGTCGATAGCCAGCTGCAACAGCTGGTCACCACGGGTAGGATAGATATAGGTGGCGTCAAGAATGGAGTCGCGTACCAGTTGGATGCCTCCATCCTCGCCTGGCAGACCGTCGATGCCACAGTATAATGGCTTTTCTCTCTTTGAGAGTGTGGCGTTGCAATGGCTATTAGCAGTTGGCATTTTGCTTTCCTGTAGGGCTTTGCGCGCTCCGATGGCCATGCGATCGTTCTGTCCGAAGACGAAGTCAATCTGCTCGCAGGGATGTTCCTTGCGCCATTCCTTTACGGCATGATAGGCTGACTCTTCCGTCCAGTCGCCCTGCAGGGTGGCCAGGACATGGATGTTCGGATAGTGACTCAGTGCCTCCATGAATCCCTCATGGCGCTCAATGGCTGGTGACGAGCCCTCCAGACCCATTACCTCTATCACGTTGCCGTTGTCGTCCAAACGCGTAGCCACGTATTCGCCCATCTGACGCCCCATCTCGTAGTTGTCGGCACTCACGAAAGCTGTGTACTTTTGCGAGTTGGTCTTACGCTCAAAGACGATGACGGGGATGCCACTGTCGTAGGCCCTGTCGATGGCTGGCGATATGGTCTGCACTTGGTTGGGAGCCACAATAAGCAGGTCGATGCCTATTTTGAGCAGGCTGTCTATCTGCTGTATCTGTCGCTCGTCACTATCGTAGGCAGCAGCAAAGCACAGTTTCACATCGTCCTGGAAATAACATCCCATGCGCATCTCAGCGTTCTGCTTCTCGCGCCAGATGTCTTCAGAGCATTGTGATACGCCAATCGCGTAGCGTGGTTGCTGACGGCTACATCCTAAACATAACAAAATCAGTACACTTACTATCGTATTTGTTAGTAGTTTCTGCATGTCCTTGGTTCAAATCTTTATGGTTCTGCCTGCAAAGTTACGAATTAGCGAGAACAAAACAAAATAAATTTGGGTTAATTTTTTATTGAGTGAGAGTAACTACAGTATCAGTTGCTGAAGACGCTCAGGGGCAAAAATATGCTGAGCCACATCCTGTAGCTGGGAAGCTGTGATGGCCTCGATATGCTGCAGCAGATGGGTGATGTCGCGCTCCTGTCCATAGTGCAGGAAATGCTTGGCGAAGTCCAAGGCATACTGCTCACGGTTGTCGCAGGCAATGGCAAGCTGACCCTTCAACTGTCGCTTGGCAGCAGTCAGCTGTCGCTCACTCAAGGGGTGTTGCATCATGCGGTCCAGCTCGCGATGCACCAGGCGTAGACAGCGTTTCACATCGTGGTGGTCGCAACCGAAATAGACGCTCCAGCATCCTGTATCGCTGTAGCTCGCCATCGAGCTCTCGACGGTATATACCAGTCCGTTGCGCTCGCGTAGCGAGAGGTTCAGACGGGCATTCATGGCCGGGCCGCCCAGCATGTTGTTCAGCAGGTAGAGGGGTATGCGTCGCTCGTCGTCCCAGGCGTATGCCTTGCTGCCCAGCATGACGTGCGCCTGGTGGTGTTGCCCGGAGGAGTAGGGAGCGTGGGTCGTCCCTATACCCACCTGCCCCCTCCCTTCCTCACCTCGGGGAGGTTCGGTGGGGGTTACCCTTTGTTCCAAGTTCCTCACCAGACGGGGGAAGCTGATGTTTCCATAGACAAAGAAGATGGCATTGTCGGGACGATAGTGGTGCCGGTTGAAGCGGAGGGCGTCCTCGCTGGTGAAGGAGAGTATGCGCTCGCGTGTGCCTAAGATGTTGTGTCCCAAGGGATGCCCGGCAAAGAGCAGGTTCTCGAACTCGTCGTAGATGAGCTCGGCAGGCGAGTCGTTGTAGCTCTCTATCTCGTCGCAGATGACGTCCACCTCGTGTTCTGTCTCGTGTGGGGGATACTGGCTGTTGAAGACGATGTCCGTCAGCAGGTCGACGGCACGCAGGAAATGCTCCTGCTGGATGGCAGCGTAGAAAACGGTGTCTTCCTTATTGGTAAAGGCGTTGAGGTCGCCGCCCACACTCTCCAGGCAGTTGAGTATCTGCAGCGACGACCGACGGCGGGTGCCCTTGAAGGTGGTATGTTCGCAAAAGTGGGCCAATCCCTCCTCGCCAGCGGTTTCCTGACGGGAGCCTGCGTTGATGCCGATGCCGCAATAGACAACGGGCGATGTGGCGGGCAGATGGATGACGCGAAGCCCGCTGGAGAGGGTGGTAGTATTATATTTCGTCATAATTTTGGTGCAAAGGTAGTGAAAACTCCAAACTTTTTCGTATCTTTGCCACAAAATTTAAAACTATGCGAAAAGTTATAGGAATAGGAGAGACCGTGCTGGACATCATCTTCAAGAACGACCAGCCCATCCAAGCCGTCCCCGGAGGCTCGACCTTTAATGCCATCATCTCGTTAGGACGTTCGGGCGTGAAGACCAGTTTCATCAGTGAGACGGGCAACGACCGCATAGGACGGCTGATAACGCATTTTCTGGAGGACAACGGTTGCGATGCCAGTTGTGTCAATGTATATCCCGACTCTAAGTCGCCCCTGTCGCTGGCCTTCCTCAACGAGCAGAACGACGCCGAGTACATCTTCTACAAAGACCATCCTAACGACCGGCTCGACTTCACCTACCCCGAGGTCAATGCTGACGATATCGTGCTTTTCGGCTCGTACTATGCGCTCAACCCCGTCATCCGTCCCCAGGTGAAGGGTTTTCTGGACCATGCTCATGAACGTGGGGCCATCCTCTACTACGACGTGAACTTCCGCAGCTCGCATCGGGACGAGGTCATGCGACTGACGCCAAACCTGCTGGAGAACTTTGAGTTGGCGGACATTGTGCGAGGCTCTGCGGAGGATTTCGAGATTCTCTTCAAGAAGAGCGACCCCGACGTCGTCTATCGCTCCCAAATCATGTTCTACACCAAGAAGTTCATCTATACCCAGGCTGCCGACCCCATAGAGTTGCGTGCGGACGGTGGGTTCAGGAAACAATACCCCATAGCGCCTGTCGATACCGTCAGCACCATTGGCGCGGGCGACAACTTCAACGCAGGCTTCCTCTATGGCCTTATCCGCTACGGTATCACTCAGAGGGAGATGGCCGGGGGCATCAGCGAACAGCAGTGGGACCAGCTCATCGAGTGCGGCCAGCAGTTCTCTGCCGAGACTTGCCGCAGCCTCTTCAACTACGTGTCGCCGGAGTTCGGGGCGAAGATGAAGCTGTAGCCAGACAACAAGGATTCACATACTAAAGATAAATAAGACTATGCAAAAGATTACTGAGAACATTTACTACGTTGGCGTGAACGACCGCAACAAGTCACTCTTCGAGGGTCTGTGGCCCTTGCCCAATGGTGTGAGCTACAACTCGTACCTCATCGACGACGAGAAAGTCTGTCTCATCGATACGGTCGAGGTCGACTTCTTCACCCAGTTCATTGAGCACATCCGCGAGGTCATTGGCGACCGTCCCATCGACTACATGGTCGTCAACCACATGGAGCCCGACCACAGTGGCTCGATAGCCCTCATCAAGAAGTTCTATCCCAACATCCAGATTGTGGGCAACAAGAAGACGTTCCAGATGATGGAAGGCTTCTATGGCATCAATGAAGGCATCTTGGAGGTGAAGAACGGCGATACGCTGGCCCTGGGCAGACAGACGCTGACCTTTGTGCTCACCCCTATGGTACACTGGCCCGAGACCATGGTCACCCTGTGCGGCACCACGCTCTTCAGCGGCGACGCCTTTGGCTGCTTCGGTGCCTTGAATGGGGGTGTCATCGACGAACAGATCAACTGCGACACCTTCTGGCTTGAGATGGTACGCTACTACTCGAACATCGTGGGCAAGTACGGTACCCCTGTGCAGAATGCGCTGAAGAAGCTGGCCGGCGTCAAGCTCGACTATATTTGCGCCACCCATGGCCCCGTATGGCATCAGTATATCGGTAAGGTAGTGGCTGAGTACGACCGCATGTCGAAGTACGAGACAGAGCCCGGACTGGTCATCTGCTATGGCACCATGTATGGCAATACGGAACGTGCGGCAGAGGTCATTGCCCGTGCGGCATCGGAGGCCGGTGTCAAGAATATCGTCATGTACAACGTGTCGAAGACCCACCATTCCTATATCATCCGCGACGTCTTCCGCTACAAGGGACTCATCGTAGGTGCTCCCACCTATAACACGGCGCTCTACCACGAGATGGACGTGCTGCTCTCTGAACTCTCGGGCAAGGACATCAAGAACCACCTGTTGGGTTGGTTCGGCTCTTATGGCTGGGCCTCAAAGGCTGTCAGCGAGATTCAGCGCTGGAACGACGAGCACCTGCATTTCGAGGCGGTGGGCAACCCCGTGGAAATCAAGCAGAGCCTCAATGCTGATACCAAGCTACAGTGTGAGGCTCTGGGACGTGCTATGGCTGAACGCCTGAAGGAAGGCTGAGACTCTTAGTCTTTGGCGATGTCGTCTATCTGGTCGATGATGTCCTGATACTGGCGTAGTGTTCTGGTGTGTATCTTGATGCCGAAGACGGCTCCGACGATGGCACCACAGACTACGCCATAGAGGCTGTAGCGTGCAGCATCGGCATCCAGCTGATAGAGTTCCCACACGAGCCAGGCCAGCCAGAGGATGACGGCGGGGATGCCGAAGAAGAGCCAGTTGGCGTCGAACTTCTTGGCGCGGGCCATTTTCTTTCCTACTCCTATCAGGTTGTCGCTCATCATGTTTGCGCTTGTCACGTTCAGGCAATTGTAATATGTTGCCCCGCCGCAGACGAGCATGAAGATACTGGTGCCAATCCAGAAGGCGAGTGAGAGTCCCAGGTTCATCACAAACACCACGTAAGTGTATGGAATCACCAGCACGCAAAGCGCCATGATGAGGTAGTAGCGGCGGGTGATATTGCCGGCGGTGTCCCGCATCGAGCGACGGATAAGGCGGTCGCTGACTATCTCCTGCTGGTCGAGTTTATTCTTGAGTGTGGTCATCTGCTGACGCATGTTCTCTAATTCGAAATCGTTCGTGTTCATAATGGGTGATGGTTTTAATCGTTAGACATTTGTTTTAACTGTTCTCTGATTCTGTACAGGCGGACGCTGACATTCTTGGCAGTGATGCCGACTATCTGGCCGATTTCCTCGTACGACAGGTTTTCGAGCCAGAGCAGGACAATGGCCCTGTCGAAGGGTTGCAACTTCGATATCCGCTTGTGGAGCATGTCCACCTGTCGGGTGTCTTCGTCGCGGTCTTCAAAGAGGTTGATGTCCATGGTCAGTCGGACGGTGGCTGAGCGACGCTTCTTTCTGTCCTGCGAGATGCAGGTGTTCAGGGCGACGCGGTAAATCCACGTCTTGATGTCACTGCGATGCTCGAAGCTGCTGAAGCCCTTCCATAGATTGACTAGTACCTCCTGGAACAGGTCGTTCACTTCGTCGGCATCTTGCGAGAACATGTAGCACACGGTGTAGATGGTGCTCTTGTGTTCTGCTACGGTTTGCGCAAATTGTTGTTCTAATGTTGTCATTGTCTCATCTGTTTTTTGAATCATTTTGCCCATTAGACGCAGCAAAGATACGAAAAACTACACGAAGAGGGAAATTTTTTTTGTGTATTGTCCCAACATCCCTGCTTCTGCCCTGTCCCAATGAAAAAAGACCCGTCGCTATGGTGTGCGACAGGCCTTTTAGTTAGCTTATGTTTCAGACTTTCTTAGAAGTCCATCTTGTCCAGCTCGTCCGTGAAACCCTTGGGTTCATGGTTCTCGGGGTCATGATACTCCTCGGTGCGCTCACGACGCTCGCCGCGCTCAGGACGAGGACGACGCTCACCACGGTCCTGACGGTCAGGACGAGGACGACGCTCGCCACGGTCGGGGCGCTCACCGCGCTCGCGACGGGCAGGACGCTCCTGATAGCCCTCGGGCTTCTCTACCAGCACACGGTGAGAGAGCTTGAACTTGCCGGTCTTCGGGTCAATCTCCAGCAGCTTGACGGTAATCTTGTCACCCTCCTTGATGCCAGCCTCCTCAACGGTCTCCAGGCGCTTCCAGTCAATCTCCGAGATGTGGAGCAGGCCGTCCTTGCCAGGCATGAACTCTACGAAGCAGCCATAAGGCATGATGCTGCGGACGGTACCCTCGTAGACCTCGCCCACCTCGGGGATGGCCACGATGGCCTTGATCTTGGCAATGGCAGCGTCAATGGACTCCTTGTCAGGACCGCTGACCTGAATCTTGCCGACACCGTCTTCCTCGTCGATAGAGATGGTAGCACCGGTATCCTCCTGCATCTGCTGGATAATCTTGCCACCAGGGCCAATGACAGCACCGATGAACTCCTTCGGAATCTCGAAGGCCTCAATGCGGGGTACATGGGGCTTGAGCTCGGGACGGGGCTCGGCAATGGTGTCGGTGATGCAATTGAGGATATGCTCACGGCCAGCCTTAGCCTGCATCAGCGCCTTCTCCAGAATGTCGAACGACAGACCGTCGCACTTGATATCCATCTGGGTGGCAGTCAGACCATCCTTCGTACCGGTGGTCTTGAAGTCCATGTCGCCCAGGTGGTCCTCGTCACCGAGGATATCGCTCAGCACGGCATACTTGTCCTCGCCGGGGTTCTTAATCAGACCCATGGCAATACCGCTGACGGGCTTCTTCATGGGAACACCGGCGTCCATCAGGGCCAGCGTACCGGCGCAGACGGTAGCCATCGACGAAGAACCGTTCGACTCCAGAATCTGGCTCACCACACGCACGGTGTAGGGGAAGTCGTCAGGAATCATGTCCTTCAGACCGCGCCATGCCAGGTGTCCGTGACCAATCTCACGACGGCCTACGCCACGCTGGGCCTTGGCCTCGCCTGTGCAGAACGGGGGGAAGTTATAGTGCAGCAGGAAGCGCATGTAGCTCTTGTCCAGTACGTCGTCCACCAGCTTCTCGTCCAGCTTGGTACCCAGTGTGACCGTCGTCAGCGACTGTGTCTCGCCACGGGTGAAGATGCTGCTTCCGTGAGGCATGGGCAGCGGACTGACCTCGCACCAGATGGGGCGAATCTCGTCCGTCTTACGACCGTCCAGACGGATACCCTCGTCCAGGATGCAACGACGCATGGCGTCGCGCTCGACGTCGTGGTAGTAACGGTCCATCAGAGCCTCGTATTCGTCCTTGGAAATCTCAGAAGTCTCGGTAATCTCTGTGTGCTCGGCGAAGAACTTCTCCTTGAAGTCGGAAAGAATCTTCTCGAAGGCCTCGGCACGGGCGTGCTTCTCCAGGGCCTGCTTTGTGACGTTATAGGCGGGCTGGTACAGCTCCTTGTTCATCTGCTCGCGCAGCGCCTCGTCGTTCACCTCGTGGTCGTACTCGCGCTTCACATCCTTGCCCAGCTCCTTGCTCAGCTCGGTCTGCAACTCACACATCGGCTTGATGGCGGCCATGGCAGCCTTCAGGGCACCCAGCAGGTCTTGCTCAGACACCTCCTTCATCTCGCCCTCCACCATCATGATGTTCTCGGCAGAGGCGCCAACCATGATGTCCATGTCGGCCTCCTTCATCTGCTCGAAGGTGGGGTCAATCACATACTCGCCGTTCACACGGGCCACGCGAACCTCAGAGATAGGACACTCGAAGGGAATATCTGAACATGCCAGCGCAGCAGAGGCGGCAAAACCTGCCAAAGCATCGGGCTGGTCAACACCGTCGGCGCTGAACAGCATCACGTTGACAAATACTTCTGCGTGATAGTTCGAGGGGAACAGCGGACGGAGCACACGGTCTACCAGGCGACTGGTCAGAATCTCATTGTCCGAGGCCTTACCCTCACGTTTTGTGAAACCGCCGGGAAAACGTCCTGCTGCGGCATACTGCTCTCTGTAGTCCACCTGCAGAGGCATGAAATCGGTTCCGGGAACTGCATCTTTTGCGGCACAAACAGTAGCCAGCAGTACGGTGTTGTTCATGCGGAGCATCACACTGCCGTCGGCCTGCTTTGCCACTTTCCCGGTTTCAATTGTGATGGTTCTTCCATCAGGCAACTGAATGCTTTTCGTAATTACGTTCATCTTGTTTTAAAACATCTAAAAATAATAATATTTCTCGCGTCTTTGCGCAAATCGGCCACAAAAGTACACATTATTATATAAAGAAACAAACAAACACCTCATTTATTATTGTTTTTTAGGAATTAAAACCATGACACATGACAGATATGACGGATAATTGTAGGAATCCCTCGCGCGTGTACGCAGGAACTCTTGGCAGTGTCAACACTTCCCGCGTACACGCGCGAGAAATCAGGAAAACATGTGTCATATCCGTCATCCGTCATGTAAAAGTGAAAAATGTAGATTATCACCGAAAAGTTCTGCATCGACGTGGAGGAGTGAGGATATCGCACTCTTGTAGCGCCTCAGCAAAAGAATATAATTTCTTTGCAGTACAAATCCGATCTGAAGTTTGGTACCGACAAAGCAAGAGTTTCCTACCGAGAAACTGGTAGTTACATGCCGAGTAACTGGTAGTTTCCTACCGAGAAACTCCGCGTCGCCAAGAACCCTTGCTATTTCGCTATCAGTGAGACGGCGAAGCCTCCACCCGGGGCCTCCTTCAGCTTGAGCACATCGCCTTGCTTGACGACACGCCTGGTGATGGTGTAAGCCTTGGGGTTGGCCTCGTAGTGGGCATCCTTGGCATCGGCATAGATGGTGCAGTCGTACTTGCGCCCTTTGTCGAGGAAGTCGAGGCGGACGACGCTCTGGTGGCCCTGCTCGTCGCACTTGCCGCCGATGAACCAGTTGTCCGTGCCCTTGGCCTTGCGGGCTACGGTGATGTAGTCGGCAGGCTCGGCCTCAAGGTAGATGCTCTTGTCCCAGTCGCAGGCGACGTCGCGGATGAACTGGAAGGCGTCGTCGTAGCGCTCGTAGTGCTCAGGCAGGTCGGCAGCCATCTGCAGGGGCGAGTACATGGTGAGGTAGAGGGCCAGGGAGCCGGCTATGGTGATGCGGGCCCACGAGGTGTTGTCGCTCCAGGTAGAGAGCTTGGTCTCGAAGATGCCCGGTGTGTAGTCCATGGGTCCTCCCTGCAGACGGGTGAAGGGCAGGATGCAGGTATGGTCGGGACGTGAGCCTCCGAACGCCTCGTACTCGGTGCCTCGTGCCGACTCGCCACCCACGAGGTTGGGGTAGGTACGGCAGAGTCCCGTGGGACGAGTGGCCTCGTGTGAGTTGACCATGATGTGGTGACGGGCTGCCTCCTTGATGACGTAGAGGTAGTGGTTGTTCATGGACTGCGAGTAGTGGTGGTCGCCACGGGGGACGATATCACCCACGTAGCCTGTCTTCACGGCGTCGTAGCCATAGCGGTTCATGAGTTCGTAGGCTTCCTTGATGTGGCGCTCGTAGTTCTGCGTGCTGGACGAGGTCTCGTGGTGCATGAGGATTTTCACGCCCTTGGAGTGGGCATAGTCGTTGAGCATCTTGAGGTCGAAGTCGGGGTAGGGTGTCTGGAAGTCGAAGACGTCGCGCTTCCACATGTTGGCCCAGTCTTCCCAGCCAACGTTCCATCCCTCGACGAGCACTTCCTGCAGTCCGTTCTTGGCGGCGAAGTCGATGTAGCGCTTCACCTTGTCGTTGTTGGCGGCATGGCGTCCGTTGGGCTTCACCTTCTGCCAGTCAATCTGGTCGAGCTTGATGGAGGGGAACTCGTCGGTGTAGTTCCAGCTGGACTTGCCTACTATCATCTCCCACCACACACCACAATACTTCGTGGGGTGAATCCACGAGGTGTCGTCGAGCTTGCAAGGCTCGTTGAGGTTGAGGATGAGGTCGCTGGCCAGCATGTCGCGGGCGTCGTCCGAGACGATGACGGTACGCCAGGGCGTCTCGCAGGGTGTCTGCATGGCTCCCTTCAGACCGGTAGCGTCAGGCGTCAGGTGGCTGACGAAGGTGAAGGGCTTGGGCAGGGGCCATGGCGACGGCTGCGGGTTGGGGGTGTAGGTGTTGCTGTTACCCTCGAGTTTGGTGGTGAGGGCCTTGGTCTCGGCGTCGACCAGCTCCAGGTGCATGGTAGCATAGTCTAAGCAGGCAGCCTCGTGGATGTTGATGTAGAGTCCGTCCTGCGACTTCATCTGCAGCGAGGTCTGTACACCTGTAGGCGAGAAGACGGCTACCGAGGAGTTGCCCCAGTTGACGGCCTCGCGGAAGCGGCTGCGAATCTCGCTGAGCTTGGTCTCCTGTGTCTCCTGCTCCTGCGTGTCGTAGTCGCCCGGCAACCACCAGGCGGTGTGGTCGCCGGCCATGGCAAACTCGGTGCGCTCCTCCTTGATGAGGAAGTAGTTGAGCTCCTTCTGCTGCGGGAACTCGTAGCGGAAGCCGATGCCGTCGTCGTAGACGCGGAAGCGGATGGCCATCTCGCGTTGTTCTGCTTGTTGCTGTAACACAGCGACATACTCGGTGTAGTGGTTGCGGATGTCGCGGTTCTCGCCCCATACGGGCTGCCACGTCTCGTCGAACGTTGATGTCTGTTCCGACTTCAAGGTGAAACCGTCCATGAGGTCGGTCTCCTTGAGTCCCTTGGAGGCATGCTTGTCCTTGGCCAGCTCGAGTCCGAGGTGGGAGGGCAGGATGATGTCGCGTCCCTTATAGGTGACGGCATAGACAGGGCGTCCTGTCTGGTCGATGGAGAACTTCAGCTCTATGTTGCCATTGGGCGACGTGACGCTGGCAGCGTTCATGCCGAGAGCGGCGAGCCAACAGGCGAGGGCTATCAGGAGTCGTTTCATTTTCTTCCGCTTTGAGTGATTAATGTGCTGATTTCGTAGTTCAGGTCGTCGGCCTGTAGGAGTTGCTCAATGGTGAGGTGCATGCGGTAGCGCCAGTAGTGGCGTGGGTTTGCAGGGATGTTGATGCGTTCGGCATTGGCATCGGGCAGGCGCAGGCGCTCGTCGATGCTGAGCCAGTCTTGCAGTGACAGGAGACAGAGCATGGACGGCGAGGTAAGCTGACGGCTCACGATGTCCTTTGCCAGCCATCCTGGCAGGGGGTGTGGCGCGTCGCCGCCACGACGCAGTGGACCGTTGTAGTAGGCCTGTGTCTGCTCCATGTCCTCGTCCCACCACTGGCGCAGGGTAGGCATGTCGTGGGTGGAGAAGGTACACACGCTGCGATAAGGGTTATGCGACAGCTTGCCAAAGCGGATGGCGGGGTCTTTCGGCATGGTCTGAATCTCGAGCGACAGGATGCGCAGCTCGTTCATCACCCAGGGTACGCAGTCGGGTACCATGCCCAGGTCCTCGGCACATACCAGCATGCGTGTGGCCTGTGTGAGTCGGGGCAGCTTCTTCATAGCCTCCTGATACCAGAACTGGTTGTTGCGGCGATAGAAGTAGTCGTTGTAGAGATGGTTGAAGTTGAACTTCTGGCCTTCGTCAAGCTGTTCGTAGGCCTGCTGGTACTGGACGGCAATACGTGGGTGCCAGCGGTCGGTGCGCTTGTGGTCGACGAGGAAGAGGCCCTCGTTGAAGTCGACACCGTAGGTTGCTATCTCCTCCTTGCTCATGCCCAGGGCAGGGACAAACTGGCCCATAAGGCCTGACTTCTCGGGCACGGGAATCTCCCAGATGCGGAAGAAGCCCAGCACGTGGTCGATGCGGTAGGCATCAAAGTATTCTGCCATCTTGCGGAAGCGGCGTACCCACCAGCTGCAGCCGTCGGCAAGCATCGTATCCCAGTCGTAGGTGGGGAAGCCCCAGTTCTGGCCGTCGGCGGAGAAGGCATCAGGCGGTGCACCTGCCTGTCCGTTCAGGTTGAAGTACTTCGGCTCTACCCAAGCCTCGACACCATCGCGGCTGATGCCGATGGGAATGTCGCCTTTCAGGATGACCTTGTTCTTACGGGCATAGGCATGGGCGGCACGCATCTGCTGATCGAGGTTGAACTGGACGTAATACCAGAAAGCCACCTCTTTATATATCTTGGTGGTTGATTTCGACATCGCCTCACGCTCCTTCTCTGAGAAAGTCTTGTGGTCGGGCCACTCTGAGAACGTGGCTGTGCCGTAGAAGTCGCGGTAATGGCAGAAGGCAGCATAGGGTACGAGCCACTCCTTATTCTCTGCAAAGAACTGCTTGAAGGCCTCGCTCTTCATCGCCTTGCTGCCCTCCTGGGCATAAAGCTCACGGAGATACTCGAGCTTGGCATTGTTCATGCGCTCGTAGTCGATCTGCGGCAGAGCGTTGAGCTCTCTCTGCAGGGCATCGAAGTATACCTTGCGCTCGGGATCCTTCAAAGCCGGTAACTGACGGAAGTCGGTGTACTGGGGATGGAGGGCATAGATACTGATGGAGTTATAGGGATAGCTGTCCTGCCAAGTGTAGGTCATGTTGGTATCGTTGATAGGCAGCACTTGCAGCACGCGCTGCTTAGTCTTCGTACACCAGTCGACCATCTGCTTCAGATCGCCGAAGTCGCCCACGCCGAAGCTGCCCTCACTGCGCAGAGAGAAGATGGGGATCACGGTGCCTGCTCCCTTCCAGGGATAGATGGGGAAGAAAGCCTGCGACAACTCGTAGACTACCACCTCGCCTTGCTCTAGCTGTGGCAAAGAGATGGTGCGGTTCTCGCCATTCTCCCAAAGGGGCGTCACGTCGATCTCATCGTCGAGACCTACGAACTTGAACTCTAAGGTTTGAGGCAGGGTATCGGCATCGAGACTGATGACCCACTCGTTGGGCTCATGCTCATACATATCGACGGCCTGCTTTGCCTCCCAGTTGCCGAAGGTATCGCCAGCACCCATGATGGCCAGACGCTCGAAGAAGCGCAGCTGTGGTGCGCGAACCTTGATGCGGACGGTCTTTGCATATTCGGTCTCAGGACTCATCTTGCGCTCGCGGGCTGCTACACACTCTGTGAAGGCCGAAGAATAGAGGAATGCATCTTCGGGGATGTCAATCCAGTGATCGTAGGTGGTATAGCGTGCACCCTTGGCGGCTACGAATTCCAGGCGATGGGGTATCGTGAGCCATTCACGACGCGTCTCCTCGTCACCACGCATCACACTGTAGTAATAGTCCATGTGTGCATTGGTCTTCACGGTCTTACTCAACTCGCACATCCAGTGGCACCCGTCGAGCGTGGTCATCTTGTGTTGCGAAACCTTCGCAGCATCTTCTCCGGAGATAATGTTCAGCACCAGGTTTTCACCGAATGTGGTGCCATACTCTAAGTTAAATAGTATCTTCATAGGTTATCGTATTTTTAGGATTCTCGATGTTTTGTGCAACCGATTGCACTATTCTGTTTCTTTTATTTCTTCTCTTTGATGACCATCACGCAGCAGGAGCCTATGAGCAGGCTGACGCCTGCCACAATCATCATGGAGGACGCATGGCCGCCAATGAGCGACAAGATGCTGCCACCACAGAGGGCTGCTATGATCTGGGGCAGGCAGATGGTGCCATTGAAAAGGCCGAGGTAGGCACCCATGTGACCGTAGCCCTCAAGGGCATTGGTGACAAAGGTGAACGGCATGGCCAGCATGGCAGTCCAGCCGCAGCCGATGAGTACGAAGGGGAGTATCTGTCCGTACTGGTTAGGTACGAAGGGAATCAGTGCAAAGCCGACCGCACCCAGTATCAGGCTGGTGGCGTAGGCCATCTTCATGCTCTTAAAGCGAGGCAGCATGGTAGCCCATAGCACGGAGCCGACAGCCTGAATGGCATAGAGCACACCCGTCCAGTTGGCTGCAATCTGGTACGACTCAGAGGCAGGGTCGTCGGTATTCCAAACAGTCTCGGATACGGCATCGACGACATAGGTCCACATATAGAGGAATGCTGCCCAGCAGAAGAACTGAACAAGACCGACCTTCCAAAAGGTGGAGGGGGCGTTCTTCAGCAGTACCAGCCAGTTGGCAGAGTCTTTACGGCCTTCCTTCTCCTCCTTGCGGCCATGGTATTCTGCATACTCCTCAGGGGGCATCTCCTTGACCTTGACGGTCGTGTAAAAGACGCAGAGGATGAGGATGAGGGCTCCGATATAGAACGACCAGATGACGCTGTCTGGAACGACACCCTCGGGAGCTACATTGCTGATGCCGACGGCAGTAAAGACGAAGGGGAAGAGGAAGCCTACCACAGAGCCGGCATTGCAAAGGAACGACTGAAGGCTGTAGGCAAGGGCCTTCTGCTTCTCATTCACCATGTCGCCAACGAGCATCTTGAAAGGCTGCATGGCCATGTTAATGCTGGTGTCGAGGAGCATGAGGGCTATCAGGCCGAAGATGAGGGCAGCTCCTACTGTAAGGCCGAATGAACCTGCATTGGGCAGAAGACACATGACAGTCACGGCTACGGCAGCGCCAACGAACAGATAGGGTATGCGACGCCCGAAACGACACCACGTCTTGTCTGACAGGGTACCGACGATGGGTTGCACGAGAATACCCATCAGGGGAGGCAGTATCCAGAAGAAGCTCAGGTCGTGGGGGTCGGCTCCCAGGGTACGGAAGATGCGCGAGATGTTTGCGCTTTGGAGCGCATACGCTATCTGCACGCCAAAGAATCCGAAACTTAGGTTCCAGAGATTCCAGAATGGTAGATTGGGTCTTTGTTTCATATCTTTAATTCTTAACTCTTAATGCTTAATTACCTGGTAGTACCTCTGATAATCAGTCGTGTGCGCACGATTCGGCGCTCTGCCTTATCCAAGGGAATGGAGCCTTCCACGTGGCTTATCAAGATGTCAGCAGCCTCCTCGCCCACCTTGACACCACGCTGTTCAACGGTGGTCAGCATGGGGTCGCAGGCTACGGCACGCTGTCCGTTGGTGAAGCCACAGATGGAGATGTCTTGTGGTACCTTGAAGCCCATGCGCTTGGCGGTATAGAGGATGCCGATGGCGGTGTCGTCGTTGACGGCAAAGAAGGCATCGGGGACGTTGTCGCCTTGTAACAGCTCGGGGGTAATGACCTCTGCGTCAGCGCGGTTGTCGCAGATTCGGGTCAGCGACTCATCATAGGACAGGCCATGCTTTAGCAGGGCGTCCTTATAGCCGTTGAAGCGATTCTTGGAAATCTCCAGGGTAAAGGCAGAACCATAGAAGGCAATGCGCTTGCAGCCTGTCTCGACAAGGTGGCTCACAGCATTGAAGGCACCCATATAGTCGTCGACCACCACACGACTGGCATTCACGCCCGTACATATTCTATCGTAGAAGACAAGGGGCACTCCGTCGTCCATCAGTCGCTGGAAGTGGTCGTACTTCAGTGTGTCCTTGGCCTGCGACACGATGATGCCACAAACCTTGTTCTCGTAGAACGACTGGCAGATGCGCACCTCGCGCTCGTAACGCTCATTGCTCTGGGCCACCATAATGCGGTAGCCGCGGGCAGAGGCCTCTTCCTCAATGCCTGCCAATACCGACGAGAAATAGAAGTGGGTGAACTCAGGGATGATGACGCCGATGACCTTCATAGGCTGAACGCGTGAGAAACGCAGCGACTCGGCAATCATGTTGGGGGTGAAGTTATGCTCGCGGGCATACTGCTGGATGGCAGCGCGACGCTCTGCCGAAATGCGGGGTGAATCCTTCAGCGCACGGGATACCGTAGCCACCGAGATACCAAACTCGCGGGCTATGTCCTTCATCGTCAATGGAGTCTTTTCTTTCATCAGGTTTTCAGCGTTTTAAGGTTGCATCCTCGCACCCTTCTGGGTGCAAAGTTATCGAAAAGTTTCATTCATTGTTCCCCAACTTTATTTATTTTGCTCCATCCAGCCATGCAAACGTTTGCATGGCTTCAATAACGCTTTTATGTCAAAAAAAGTATTAACGAATGAAAAGAATACCTACCTTTGCACCGAAATTGATTTAAATCAATGTACTGAATATTCGAGAACTGAATTATATACTAACTTTAAAAATTGTATGATGAAGCAGGTAAACATTAAGATTCCGTTTAGGATGCTTGTCCTTCTTTTAGGGCTTTTCCTATCGGTAGGAGCCTTTGCGCAGATTGACGTGAAAGGCTATGTTAAGGATGCTCAGGGTGAACCCGTCATCGGTGCCACAGTACGCGTAGTCGGAACACAAACCGCTACCGTTACAGACTTCGATGGTAACTTCGCCTTGAAAGCCAATCAAGGAGCCGACATATCTATTTCGTATGTAGGCTATCAGACAAAAACCGTGAAGGCGGCTCCTTCGCTGGAGATTACTCTTGAAGAAGACGCCGCTGTACTGGAGAATGTGGTGGTCATCGGTTACGGCCGTGCCAAGAAGAACGACTTGACCGGTTCGGTAACAGCCATCAAGCCGGATGAGATGAACCACGGTCTGATTACCAGTGCCCAGGATGCTCTTCAGGGTAAGGTGGCCGGTGTCAACATCACCAACGGCGGTGGTGAGCCTGGCGGCGGTGCTACCATCCGTATTCGTGGTGGCTCGTCACTGAATGCCTCTAACGACCCGCTGATCGTCATCGACGGACTGGCAATGGACAACTACGGTATGCAGGGTGCTTCGAACCCCCTCTCACTGGTCAACCCGAACGATATTGAGTCGTTCACCGTGCTGAAGGATGCTTCAGCTACTGCTATTTATGGTAGCCGCGCTTCTAACGGTGTGATCATCATTACCACCAAGAAGGGCCGCAAGGGTGCCAAGCCCAGCATTTCGTACAACGGTAACGTATCTATCAGCACCGTCCGCAAAAAGATGGATGTGATGAATTCTTCTGAATACCAGGCTTTCGTCAAGGACTATGTTATGTCGGACAAAGGTCTTTCAGAAGCTGAATACCTTGCAAGTGACTATTATGCAGATCTGGGCTACTATGATGCTTCCGGCAACCATTTGTTTGCCAACACCGACTGGCAGGACGAAATCTATCGTACAGCAGTCAGCACCGACCATAACATCACGGTTTCCGGTGGTCTGAAGAACATGCCGTACCGCGTGAGCCTGGGCTATACCAACCAAAACGGTATTGTCAAGACCAGCAACTACCAGCGCTACACGGCCAGCATCAATGTGTCGCCAACGTTCCTGGATGACCACCTGACACTGAACGTCAATGCCAAGGGCATGTACTCGAAGACCACATACGCCAACAGCGGTTCAGCCATTGGCAATGCCATCTTCATGGATCCTACCAAACCCGTCTACGACAACACCGACAACAATGGCTTTGGCGGTTACTGGCAGTGGGCAAGTACTACGGACTGGGAAGATACCGCTTGGTTTACCAACATCAACACCTATGCTACCGGCAACCCCGTTGCAGCCTTGAACAACTACTCTGACAAGGGTAAGACGAAGGCGCTGATAGGTAATCTGGAAGTCGACTATAAGATACATGGCTTTGAGGACCTGCACCTGCACTTGAATGCCGGTATGGACATCACCTCAGGTAAGAGCAACAAGAACCAGTCGCCCTACACCTATGGTTCAGGTACCTATTATTTTGGTAACACAGGATGGAACAAGCAGGACACCTACAACCTGTCGCTCAATATGTATGCCCAGTACATGAAAGACTTTAATGAGGACCATCACTTCGACATCATGGCCGGTTACGAGTGGCAGCACTTCCACAAGAAGACCGACTATTTCTACACTGGCTATTATCCCTCAACGTCTCTGAAGGTCGATGCCGACGGCAAGCCGCTGGCTGGTACACAGTATATGCCTTCTGAAGGAACGACAGAATACAAGACCGAGAACTACCTGGTATCATTCTTCGGACGTCTGAACTATTCGTACCTCGACCGCTACCTGATTACCGCAACGCTGCGTGCTGACGGCTCTTCACGTTTCAACTGGATTACCAGCAACGGTGGAAAGAACGAGCAGTGGGGTGTCTTCCCATCAGTAGCGCTGGCATGGAAAATCAACAACGAACCGTTCCTGAAGGACGCTAAATGGCTCTCAGACCTGAAGCTGCGTGCCGGTTGGGGTATCACTGGTCAGCAGGAAGGTATTGGTGACTACACCTATATTCCTACCTACACACCCAACAAGCAGGGCGCTTACTATCCGCTCTTCAATACCGATGGAACAACCTATCGTCCCGATGCCTATAACAATGCCTTAACATGGGAGAAGACCACAACGTGGAATGCCGGTATCGACTTCGGTATCCTGAACGACCGTTTGACAGTGAACTTAGACTTCTATCACCGTAAGACCAAGGACCTGATCAATACTGTGGTCATTCCTGTAGGTACTAACTTCTCAAATAAGCTGACCAGCAACATCGGTTCTCTGCACAACACCGGTTTCGAGGCAGCAGCTAACTGGCGTGCTATCCAAACCAAGGACTGGAGCTGGCAGATTGGCTATAATTTTACCTGGAACAAGAACGAGATTGACGAGCTGGTAGCCAGCACAGGCGAGGACTACAAGATTCTGCACGGTGGCCTGGCTCTTGGTGACTCAGGTTCCGACGGTATCAAGTCATGGCACGTAGGTAATGCCGTTGAGGCTTTCTATACCTATCAGCAGGTTTATGATGCCAACGGACAGCCCATTGACGGCCAGTATGTTGACCGCAATGCTGACGGTATCATCAATCAGGACGACCGCTACTACTACAAGAAGAGCACTCCTGACGTAACGATGGGCTTCACATCGAAGCTGATGTACAAGCAGTGGGATTTTGGCTTCTCACTCCGTGCAAGTTTCAATAATTATGTATATAATGGTGTTGAAGCAGGAAACTCAGACCTCTCATTGTCAAAGATCTATCAGGGAAATGCCTGGCGTAACGTATTGGATATGGCTCGTGCCAAGAACTGGCATACCGCCAACCTTCAGGGCGCCCTGAGTGATTACTATATTCAGAACGCATCGTTCCTGAAGTGTGACAACATTACGATTGGCTACTCATTCGACAACCTGTTTGGCTTGAAGGCCAGCGGACGTGTCTACGTAACAGCTCAGAATGTATTTACCATTACGAAGTACAAGGGTCTTGATCCTGAAATCGACGGTGGCTACGATGGTAACATCTATCCGCGTCCGTTCGTTGGTATTCTCGGAGTGAACCTGAATTTCTAATCAACTAACATAGAAGACAATTATGAAACTAAATAGATTCAAATCATTTATTCCTGTCGCAGCATTCCTGCTGTCAATGGGATTTATGAGCTCTTGTGTCAAAGACCTGCATGTTGACAATATCAACCCGCAGCAGACCAGTGAGCTGGATGCCAACGCACTACTCAACAAGATATACTCCAGCTTCGTACTGACCGGACAGGTCGGACCTGATGGTGACAAGGATATTGCTGATATCGATGAAGGACGTTCTGACCTCTATCGCAAGAGCTGGGAGATGAACGAGTTCCCAACTGGTGAGGCCAGCTGGCAGTGGGACGACACAGGTCTGCCAGAGTTGCTTAACAAGACATGGGGTGCTGACAATGCCAGCTCCGTAGGCCTGTACTATCGTCTGTTCTTCTCCATTACATTATGCAACTACTATCTAGACCAGGTGGCCGATGACGGTACTGAAGATATCAAGCAGAAGCGCGCAGAGGTTCGTTTCATTCGTTCCTTACTCTATTACTATGTGATGGACTTCTATGGTAACGCTGCTTTCATCGAGCATGTCAGCCAGGAGCCGGGTATACGCTATACGCGTGACCAGTACTATAGTTATATTGAGCAGGAACTGCTGGCAATCGAGGGCGATCTTGCCGCTGCCGGTGCTAACCAGTATGGTCGGGTTGACAAGGTTGCTGCATGGATGCTGCTTTCCCGCCTCTACCTCAATGCCGGGGTCTATACAGGCACACCTCAGTGGGCAAAGGCTAAGGAATATGCAGAGAAGGTTATCAACAATGGCCACTATCACCTGAATACTACAGGTTCAAACGGCTATTCTGCTTACCAGATGCTGTTCTTGGCTGACAATGACACCAATGGTGCGCAGTATGAGAACATCTTCCCCGTCCTGAACGATGGTATTAAGACCCAGAGTCACGGTTCTATGCACTTCCTGGTACTCTCTACCTATGCTAAGCGCGATGCCAGCGACATGGACGTCATTGTTCCCTCTGGCACCGACGTGTCTTGGGGTAAGTGTATGGCAGTTACAGGCCAGCTGGTGGACGCCTTCTTTGGCAAGGGTGTTTCTGCACCGTCAGAGACTATTTCTCTCAATGATATTACTACAGCCGCTGGTGACAACCGTGCATTGTTCTTCACTACTGGCTATACACGCGATATCACCGACCGTTCTCAAGAGACCCAGGGTTATGGTTGTGTGAAGTTCCGCAACGTTCGCTCTGACGGCAAGCCTGCCAGTGCATTGGCAAAGGTAGATACTGACCTGCCATTGATGCGTATTGCAGAGGCTTACCTCACCTACGCTGAGGCAGAGACACGCCTGAACGGTGCAACGAGTGCAGCCAAGGAGAAAATTGATGCTATCCGCAATCGTGCAAATGCTGTGACTTATAATTCGTATAGTCTGGATCAGATTCAAGAGGAGTGGATTCGTGAGTTCTGGTTTGAGGGCCGTTCGCGCATTGATCAGATTCGCTTTGGTTCGTATGATCTTCCTAAGTATCGTTACATCTATCCTATTCCTAACAACGATCTGACTAACAACCCCAACTTGGAACAGAATCCTGGATATTAATAGTAATGGGTAAGATAATTATTCAACGAACAAATTAGAAATTATGAAAAAGATATTCAATAGTTTGTTGCTGGCCATGGTAGCCGCTCTGCCGATGCTCACATCGTGCAGCGATGACAATGGCAGTAACCCGACAGTTACCCAGCCTACGGAGTTCATCATCAATGCTTCTCCGCTTGCTGATCAATACATCCAGTTGTCGGCTGACAATATGGTCAATCTGACTTGGTCACAGCCTAACTACGGATTTAACGCCCTCGCTACTTATCAGATTCAGGTAGGCCTGGTGGAAGGTGGCAACGTGACTTGGAATACCAAGGATGGCGCTCCTAAGTATCTGAAGACTACTTATACTGTCTGCAATGCCAACATCAGTGGCGATGAGATAGCAGAATCCATCTGCGACCTCGACGGCTTTAAGGATGCCGACAGCTATGTTGACATGGGTTTCCGCGAGGTCGCCCTGCGCGTTTACTCAAGTCTGGTTAATGCCAATGGTGAAGAAATAGCCAACTCAGGAATTATTTCTGACAATTATGTTACCTTTAAGCACATGGCTGCCTTTAACGCCGTGAAGAGTCCTGCCTACATCTACCTGGTCGGTAACCCCACAGGTTGGGCAACTCCTAATGCGGGCAATCTGGACACTTATATCCCCTGGCGTCTGTACGAGAAGGAAGACGAGATTGGCAGTGACGTCTATTATGGTACCTTCACTATTCCTGCCATCGATCCGCTTCAGTTCCGCTTCTATCGCGAGCTGTTGGGTTGGGACCTCACTTCTATGGGACCCCAGGAGGCTGATGCCGGTGTGGACTGCAGCTTCAAGGATGGCAGCTATGAAGGCTCTATTATGTGGGATGCTTCTGCCTTCTACAAAGGCTCGTGGAACTTCGGTGCTTTCGAGGGTGGTACCATCACCATGAAGGTTGACCTGAAGAAGAAGACCGTCAACTTTACGATTAATTAATGAGTGTATAAAAGCAAAACAATAATGAATATGAAAAAGTTAGGTATATTCATGACCGCTCTTTTGAGCATGGGTTTTGTTGCATGTACTGAGAACTTCGATGCGACGGTAGGACCTCAGTCCTACACCGCAGAGAGTCCTCTTGCAGCAAGCGATGTCAGTGTCAGCACTGCCGGTGCTCCCACGGCTATCAACCTGGAAGACTATATCAATGAGAATGAAGGCACAGGCAATCCTATTACTTTTGGAACTGTTTCAGTCATTGAGGGTGCCATGCCTGTTAACACAATCCTGAAGGCAGAGGTGGAAATTGCACGCGAAGCTGATTTTGGCAACTCGGTCGTTTTGGCAGCTAACACCATTGCCGAGGATGGCCTTATCACTATTGACGCTGGTAATCTGCAGACAGCATATTTCGAGGGTATCACCAAGAATCCCGCTACTGTGACACTCTATTCGCGTATTATCCTCTACACGGTAACAGGTGGTGAAGCAGAAGCTATCATCGGTAAGCCTGGTGAGAATTACTTCGCGGTAAATAGTATTACGTTTACTCCGCTGAATAAGCTGACCATAGCACCAGCTTATTATATCGTGGGTGGTCCTAACGACTGGCAGGCTTCTGCCATTGAGCGTACCATTAAGTTCCAGCACAGCGATGAGGATGTCTATGTGGATCCTATCTTCACGGTAACTTTCGACGCAGCAGATGGCGATACGTGGTTTGCTATCGGTGACGACCAGGCTTGTGATGCCATTGCTGCTGGCGACTGGAGTCAGCTGTACGGCATCGTAGGCGGCGACAACGAGGCAACGGAAGGTAAGATTGCCCGTCGCTCCGAGCTTGGCGGTGACAACTCATTCTGTGTCAAGGGTGCCAAGAAGATTCGCGTCACCATCGACATGATGGAGCAGACCTTTACTGTAGAGGCCGTCAACATTGCCGAGTCCTACTATCTGGTAGGTGGTAATGGCAGCTGGAGCAGTGACAAGAGCCAGAAGTTCTCGCACAGCGATAAGGACGTCTTTGAGGATCCTGTCTTCAGCTACGTTTTGACTGGTGGCAGTGAATTGTGGTTCGCGTTCGGTGATGCCGAGGCACTCGATGCCATCGATGCCAACGACTGGTCGCAGCTCTTTGGCACTACTGGTGCAAGCGAGGACCTGAGTGGTTCATTCGATCGTCGCTATAACCTCGATGGTGACCACTCGTTCCATGTGGACGGTTCCGCCAAGTTCTATCGCTTTACCATCAATGCGCTGGATATGACCTACGAGATTACTCCGCTCAACTTCGACCCGTACATCTACTTCATCGGAGCTACCGACGGTTGGACAAATGCCGAGCAGAAGCTGGCTCTTACCGATGAGAGCGGTATCTATACGGGCTTCCTCTATTGCGCTGACCCGAACGGATGGGGCAATGAGTTCAAGTTCCAGAAGGTTCCAGGCGATTGGGGTACCGAGATTAATACCGGTCACATGACAGGTGGTATCACTGGCGACTTCGGCGACGGCGGTGGCAACTTCAAGGCTACTGCTGGTGAGGGCGTCTATTATGTCACACTCGATATGGCCACCATGAGCATCAATGCCGTACGCATCCAGAACATGAACCTTGTGGGCGACTTCAACGGATGGAATGCTGCCGACGATGCCCAGCAGATGACATGGAACGCTACCGACTACTGCTTCGAAATCAGCGGTGCCGGCGTGACAGCCAACGGTTGGAAGTTCACCACCAACAACTCGTGGAGCATCAACCTGGGAGGCGATGTCGCCGACCTCGTTGCCAACGGTGACAACCTCACCGTAGTGGGTACTACCATCAAGCTGTACCCCACTCGTAAGGATAAGGACAATATCTATTGCACAATAGAATAATCGGCCAAATTCTTTAAAAGGGAATCAGGCGGACATCGCGACGGTGTCCGCCTGATTTCTTTTTATCCATGTTACAAAATTATGAATGCTAATGATGACATTCAGAATGCTAAAACGTCTTAAATAACGTAAAACTATATAGTCTACAACTACTAATGAGCAAATCAAGACTCAAAAAATGCCTGATTGTCGGGGCTGTCGTATTGTTCTCCGCATTGCCGCTTGGCGTGTTTGCCCAGCAGCAGTATCGTGTGGCTGCCTGCGACTGGATGATGCTGAAACGCCAGAAGATAGGAGAGTTTCAGCTTGCCAAGGATATCAGAGCTGATGGTATTGAGGTCGACATGGGGCCGCTGGGAAAGCGCATACTGTTCGACAACAAGCTGCGTGAGCCCCACTTCCAGCAGCTGTTCCGTCATACTGCCGACTCCTTAGGCATTGCGGTGCCCTCGATTGCTATGTCGGGATTCTTTGCTCAGAGTTTCTTGGGGCGTGAGAATTACAAAGACTTGGTGCAGGACTGTCTGCAGACCATGGAGGTGATGGGTGCCAGCGTAGCCTTTCTGCCTCTGGGTGGAAGTGGTGAAGAATGGAAACAGCCTGGCGAGGCTCGTCAGGAGATGGTGCGCAGACTGCATGAAGTAGGGGAGATGGCTCTGCAAAAGGGAAAGACCATTGCCATTCGTACCCAGCTTAGCGCATGCGCGAACCTTTCTTTATTAAAGGAGGTCAACAGCTCGGGCGTTAAGATCTATTACAACCTGCAGGATGCTGTCGACCAGGGGATCAATGTCTGCAAGGACCTGAAGAAGTTGGGGGCTGACAACATAGCCCAGATTCACGCCTCGCTGACAGACAGCGTCACGCTGGACAAGGACCCCCGTATCGACCTGCATAAGGTCAAGAAGACGCTTGACAAGATGAAGTGGAAAGGCTGGCTGGTTGTGGAACGCAGCCGCAATGCGCAGGATGTCCGTAATGTCAAGGGCAACTTCTCGACAAATGTGGCTTACCTGAAAGAGATATTCTCTGACTACTAGCCAGAGTGTGGCGATGCAATTCAAACAGATAGAGATAATAATTATTAATAAGTTAAACTAAATGAAGGATTTTATGAAAAAGAATCATTTCTTTACGTACAGTAAGATGTGCGTGCTTGCTCTCACGGGAGCAAGTTCCCTGCTGCTTGCGTCGTGCGCCAAGGATGGTTTCGACGACGAATCGTTCGACAGTGGCGTATCGAATACGCAGGTGGAGACAATTTCTGCTGACGATATTACGATTACCGCCAGTGCCGACGGCAAGACGCAGACCATCTCGTGGCCAGTGGTCATGGGAGCTGGCGGTTATCGCGTCAACCTGGTTGACGTCAGCAACATCGACGAGCCGCTCATCAACGACAGTACCGTAGATGGATGCTCCGTTTCGGCCAAGCGCGAAGAGGATGTCAACTACATGTTGACCATCCTGCCTTTGGGTAATGCCAAGAAGAACAACACCGAGGCTATCGACATGACAGTCAAGGAGTTCTCTACGTTCACCCCGACTTACATGACCATCCCTGCCGGAAGTAACCTGAACGAGTGGTTTGCTGCCAACCCGATTCCCGAGACGGCTGTCGACGAGATGCTGAACTACGACCTCGAAGGAGGCAGCGACTACATCATCAGCGATGTGCTCGACTTCGATGCGAAGCGCGTTTGCCTACGCTCCAACAGCAAGAACGACCACGCAAAGATTACTTACTCTTCGGCAACGTCAGGCATTACCACAACAGCACAGATGAACATCAAGTACATCGACTTCGATTGTAGTGGCATGACCAACAGTACAGGAGTCTTTGCCTTCAGTAAGACGACAACGGTGGCTGCTGCCAACACCATCGACCCAACTGTTTACAAGTGGTCGGGTGCCTATATTGCCGACCCCATCGCCATCACCAGCTGTAACTTCGACAACGTCAAGGGTTACTTCTTCTGGGACAATCAGGTGAAGACTTGGGTCGACAACCTGTTGGTCGACAACTGTGTGGTGCGTCTGGCACCTGAGGCAAGCATCGGCGGCGGTGTGTTCTGGACCAACAAGGCTGGCCAGATTAACAACCTCACCGTCAATGCCTGCACCTTCTACGAAGACCCCGACTGGGCTTACGACTACAAGTATTTCTATCAGGCAGGTATGGCCAAGGCTCCCGACCTGTATGTTGACAACACGCCAAAGCAAAGCGCTGCCACCAACTCGGTCAACTACACCAACTCGACGTTCTACCACGTCACGTGGAACAACGGTCAGTGGGGCAACTACAATGGTATGCAGGCCAAGACCTATTCCTACTGGATTATGACCGATTGCATCTTCTACGACTGCTCTACCAGCGGTAGCGTACCCCGTCGTTTCCTGCACGGTCGCGCCAACCAGCCCGGTGCCCGCTTCAACAACAACACTTACATGAAGAACGACGGCACCTTCCAAGACCCGCAGAACTACGACACCTCGGGTACCATTATCGAGGAAGACCCACAGTTTGCCAACCCTGCTATTGGCGACTTCCATATCAGTGGTGCTACACAGGTGGCTCGTAAGACTGGTGACCCCCGTTGGCTTCCCTAATATATTAAGGTAACTAAAAAAAGGAAATGACTATGAAAAAGTATATGAAAACCTTATGCCTCAGTCTGATGCTGATGTGCTCGGCATCGGCTCTGGCTCAGAACCAGACCATTACGGGTACGGTGCTCGACGAGCTTGGCGAACCCGTGATTGGTGCAACGGTAACTGTAGCTGGAACGAAGAACGCTACCGTCACCGATATGGATGGTAATTATAAGATCTCTGCTCCAGCCGGCTCAAAGGTCACGATTTCCTATATCGGCTACATGCCCCTGACCGTCAAGGCCGGTGGTACTGTATCGCTGCAGGAAGACAAGCAGACACTGGAAGAAGTGGTGGTCGTTGGTTACGGTACACAGAAGAAAGCCCACCTGACCGGTTCGGTAGGAACGGTTGACATGGACGATGTACAAGACCTTGCTAACGGTAACCTCGCCAGTTCATTGAGCGGATTGGTAAACGGTATGTCAGTCAGCGGCGGTGATGCCCGTCCTGGTGAGAGTGCCCGCATCCAAATTCGTGACGTAGGCTCATTGGGCGAAATAGGTTCTGAAGCCCAGCAGCCCCTGTTCGTTATCGACGGCTATATCTATCCTAACGATGTGAAGGTAGGTAATACTTATCAGAACCTGGGTGCTGAGGCCTTCAACAACCTCGACCCCTCTGAGGTGGAGAGCATCTCGGTGCTGAAGGACGCTTCGGCTGCCGTCTATGGTGCCCGTGCCGCCAACGGTGTCATTCTGGTGACCACCAAGAAGGGTAAGATGGGTGCTCCAAGCATCAGCTATAGCGGTAACTTCGGTTTTACCAACGAGGTGTCTCGTCCTAAGATGCTGAGCGCTTATGACTATGGTCGTCTGTACAATGCCGTAACGGCAGCTGACCCCACCAATACCAGCCTGAACAGGACCACAGCCCTTTTCCAGGCTGACGAATTGGAGGCTATGAAGAATCTGAACTACGACCTGTTGGACAAGTATTGGGAGACAGGTTTCACCATGCGTCATGCTGTAAATGTCAGCGGTGCTACGGAAAAAGTCAACTACTTCGGTGGCATCAGCTACTTTAAGCAGGACGGTAACCTGGGCAAGCTCGATTACGACCGCTGGAACTATCGTGCCGGCATCGATGTGAAGATTTCCGACTATCTGTCTGCCAACCTGACCGTCAGCGGTGACTATGGCAAGAAGAACAAGCCCATGCTGAAGGTAGGTGGTACAAGTGATGAGAAGGACTATAACCTGATGCTGACCCGTCCGGGCTATATCCCTGAGGAGGTTGACGGCTATTACATCCCAACCTATGGTCCCAGCAACAGTGCCCGTGTACAGAACCAGAACTACTCGTTCATCGTTCTTCAGAACAATGGTGACTATACCCGTACCATGACTTCTAACACCAACATCAATGCCAGCTTGAGCTACGACTTCGGTTGGAGCAAAATATTGAAGGGCCTGAAGCTGCGCTTCTCGTACTCGAAGAGCATCAGCACAGACAAGAACAACCAGTATGGTTCAAGTTATACGTTGTATCAGATGACCCGTCGATATGGTTCAGGCCAGCATCTCTATACGCCTACAAGCGGCGACGACCCCACCTTCGACTATCTGGACTCCAGCAACTTCAACCCTCTGAACTTCAACAATGGTGACATTCTGAGTCGTCAGATGATTCGTACCGACAACTACCAGATGAACTTCACGGCCCAGTATCAGCGTAAGTTTGGCAAGCACGACATCAGCGCTCTGTTCTCCATCGAGAAGTCGGAAGCTGAGAGTGAGTTGACCTATGCCAGTAAGACCATGCCCTATGAGTTTACTACCTTACAGGACAACTCCGTAAAGAGTGGTAGTGAGGAAGATGCCCAGTTCCGTCGTTCGGAGAGCGGTACACTGTCTTACATTGGTCGTATCAACTACGTTTACGCTGACCGTTATCTGTTCGAGTTCCTGCTCCGTTCGGATGCATCTACCAAGTTTGCTCCTGCAAACTATTGGGGAACCTTCCCCGCTATCTCTGCCGGTTGGGTTGTCAGCGAGGAGCCTTGGTGGCAGAACATCCAGGCACTGAAGTTTGTTGACTTCTTGAAGATTCGTGCCAGCTGGGGTCTTACCGGTCGTGATAACCTGACTCCCTGGCAGTGGATGCAGGTTTATGCACAGGATGCCAACCGTGGTGTGGTCTTTGGTGAGAACAGCGACTCTGGCAGCCGAATCACCATCAATAAGAACAACTCGGCAGTCAATCCTGATGTACACTGGGACAAGTCATACAAGACCAATATCGGTCTGGACTTCCAGGTCTTGAACAAGCGTCTGGCGTTTAATGTCGACTACTACTTCGAGAAGAACCGTGAGATGCTGATGAACATCGCCCAGACCGTGCCTGGCACTGTGGGTACGCAGTCAGCCTCTACGAACCTCGGTGAGATGAACAGCTGGGGTTGGGAATTTGGCATCACTTGGCGTGACAAGATTGGCAAGGACTTCAAGTATCGTGTAGGCCTCAATACCGGTTTCAACGACAATGAAGTGCTTTTGATGGACTGGGAAGAACAGTATCTCTATCGTCAGATTCGCCAGGGAGGACGTTCAGACATCGGCACCTGGGGTATGCAGTGCATTGGCATGTTCCGTTCGTTCCAGGATATCGAGGAGTACTTCGAGAAGTACAACATCACTTCTTACATGGGTATGACGAAGGATAAGGTTCGTCCAGGTATGCTGATCTATAAGGATGTACGTGGTGCGTACAATGCAGAGACTGATTCTTACGATGGTCCTGACGGCATCGTCGATAGGGATAATGACCAGGTTTGTCTCTCCAACCGCTCCAATCCTTACGGTATGACCATGAACCTGCACGGCGAATGGAAGGGTATTACCCTGACTGCCCAGATTGGTGCCAGCTGGGGTGGTTATACCACACTGCCTTCGGCTGCCATCAGTGTTCCTTCCAACTCGAACCTCGAGTTCTACAACATGCCTTCGTTCTGGAATCCCGACAACATGTATTCTTATCAGGATGTCTTAGACGGTAGCGGCAACGTGGTTGTGAAGCAGAACCGTGACGCCCAGTATCCTAACCTGGCTTACGGCATCAACTCTGTTGCTTCAAGTTTCTGGCGTATCAGCGCTGCCAGTGTTCGTCTGAGCCGAATCACTCTGGCTTATACACTTCCTAAGGAATGGTTCAAGAGTGTTGGTATCAAGAATGTCCGTATCAACATTACGGGTCAGAACCTGATTAATTTCTACAATCCGTATCCCGACAAGTTCACAAGCCCGATGGCTGGAACCTACGGCAATTATCCAAGCCTGCGTAAGTGGGATATCGGTGTGAACATGAGCTTCTAATAATAATAGAAAAATGAAAGTTATGAAAGCAATTAAATATTTCAGTTTCGGTCTCGTGTCTGTTCTCGCCCTGTCAGCTTGTAGCGATAAGTTCTTGGAGGAGAAAAAGAACTACGACAATGCGACTACCGACATATACAACTATCTCAGTGGCTGCAACGGCCGTGTCAACGATATCTATAGCTGGTGTCTGCCAAAGGTTTCCGATTTGACAACTGGTCAGAATTACCTTTCTGTTTCTATTGGTAATGCTGACATCGCAGCCAAGTCGACAGAGGAGTATACGGGTTTCAGCGATTTTGTCAACCCTGAGATTGAACTGACCTCCATGGGTACTACCAATGCCGTGCCCGACTACTTCCTCGGTGCCAATGCCAATATCCAGAACTCTGTTTATGGACGCATCCGCAACATCAACGACTGTATCAATGGTATCCAAGGCGGCTCTATCTCCGATGAAGACAAGCAGCTGCTGTTAGGTCAGGTTTACTTCTTCCGTGCCTGGTGCTACTATAACCTCGTAAAGTGGTATGGCGGCGTGCCCATCGTCACTGATGTGCTCGAACCAGTGGAGAGTTCTTTCACTCCGCGTTCTTCGACTAAGGATTGTATTGAGTTCATTCTGGCTGATCTCGACCGTGCAGCTACCATGCTGGCCGGTAAGGTGTGGTCAGGTTCCGACTATGGTCGAGTAACCGCTGGTACTGCTTTGGCGCTGAAGGGTCGTGTGCTGTTGCTGTGGGCAAGCCCCTTGTTCAACCGCGCTAACGACCAAACACGTTGGCAGAATGCCTACACACAAATGAAAGCCGACTTGAGTGTCATCAATGCCTGCGGCTATGGTCTTTATACATCAGGCAACAACGTGAATGGCTCTGACTTTGCCCGCCAGTTCCTGGTGGTCAATGCCAACCCTGAGGCTGTGTTCGTCGCCCTGCACAACAACGTCATGAGCGACGAAGGTCTGGACAATCAGAAGAACAATACCTGGGAGGGTGCCGTACGTCCGAAGAATACCGGTGGCAGCGGCAAGGGTGCAGGACTGGCACTCGTCGACCTGTTCCCCATGAAGGATGGTAAGATAGCCAACCTTGGCGCACTCACTACCGCGAGGACCTATGCCAACACCTATTCCAAGTTGGAGCGCAGCAAGTACCTCTACGACGAGACTGCTCCCTACATGAATCGCGACCCACGCTTCTACCGCACCTTCGCCTTCCCCGGCTTCCGCTGGGCTTACAGTGGCGACCCGACGCAGCGCGACAGCCACAATCCGTCGTACGATGCAGGAAAGAACTACGTGGTGTGGAACTATGTTTGGTACACCAGCATGGACGATGCCGGCAACGTGGAAAGTGGCAACTCCTACGGTGCTGACAACCTGTTGGGCAGCAAGCAGGCTATCTATGTTCGCAAGAAGAGTGACGACCTCGACGTCAACGGCTCGCCGCTCTACAACTACGGTGCTACCTACAACACCGCTTTCTTCTCGCAGGCTCCGCTCATCGAGCTACGCTATACCGAAGTGCTCCTGAATCTGGCTGAGGCTGCCTGTGGTGCCGGTCAGATGGGTGAGGCTGTTCAGATTCTCCAGCAGATTCGTGAACGTGCCGGCTACAAGGCCGAGGACAGCTACGGCCTACAGTCTAACCTTGCCAGCGACCAGGCTACCTGTATGTCGGCTATCCTGTACGAGCGCCAGATAGAGTTCGCCTACGAGGGCAAGCGCTTCGACGACATGCGCCGTTGGATGCTCTTTGACGGTGGTCAGGAGAAGGTTGACGGACAGCCTGCTTCATGGACACTGACGGGCTGGGGTGGCAATACCTGCACTTGGCTGGGCTTCACACCCTGGAATGGCCAGCGTCGTGAGCGCGTCGAGTTCCGCACGGCTGACAAATTTGGCGTAGGAACTACCCTGTGGGACGGCGACCCCCTGGTGAAAGCCGGCGTAGAGCGTCCTGCTGGTGTTGACTTCACGCAGGACGACCTCACCACGCAGCTCGAAACCTTGAAGACTTGGTACACCGACAACTTGGTCACCAGCTACAAGCGCGGAGACGGCTACGACTCACAGCACAACCTGGAGTACATCACCTTCCGTCCGAAGTACTACTTCCTTGGATTGGGCAGCGGTGCACAGAGCGCAAACAAGGGTCTGCCCCAGACCATTGGTTGGCAGGACTACAACAACGGCGGTGCCAACGGAACGTTCGACCCGCTGGCTGAATAATCTGCAAGAACTCTATATTAAGACAGGCTCCACGTTCACCATCGTGGGGCCTGATTTTCTAAAGGCCCTTCGTATTACGATTGAAGGGCCTTCGTATTACGATTGAAGGGCACTCACATTACGAGTGAGCACCCTTCGTATTACGAGTGACTGTCAGTTCCCTACCGACAATCTCATAGTTTCCTACCGAGAAACTGGTAGTTACATGCCGAGAAACTGGTAGTTTCCTACCGAGAAACTCATAGTTCCCTTACTGGGCGTTCTTATTGAACTTGAGTGTCTTTACAGGACGCAAGTGCTGACCAGAGGTGAAAGGTTGGTCTAAAAGGGTATAAGTGCTGTTCCTATAAAAAGTTTTTAGAGTAACATCATCCATATAGTAATAGCCTTCACTAGAAGTTGATATCTTCTTAGCGCCGTCTATATTCTCAAAATTTGAATTTGCGCTGGGAATCAATGATTTAAAGATGTCGACTTCTTCTGCTGAAGGCAATTTCCACCCTGTAATACCATTTATGCTAAAGGTGGGTAACGCTGCATTGATTTCAGTCATTACTTCTTCTTGTGTTTTGCCAGTCCCAGTAATGTCAACTTCGTTATTGTATAAGAGTTTTACAATCTTGTATTCTCCTGTTTCATCATCAGTAGTACTGAAAACGTAGCAATCTTTGTAGATAGTTGTAGCCGCCGGTGCGGCGCCTTCTTCTATCCCGTCGTCGTTTTGGTTGTCATTGCCGGAATCGTCGAAGCTGCCGGTGGAACCGTTTTCGTTGAAGGTGAACTCGATGGTGGTGGTGCCATCCCATTGGACGCCTGTGATGGTGCCAACGAGGTTGAACTGCCCACTACCGTTGTATTGTCCCTGAATGCGGATGTGCTTGTTGGCCTCCAAGGCGACAGGGGCTGTGTAGGAAAAGCTGTTGACGGTATTGTTCTTCTCGAACTTGACGGTGATGGTGGCATTGCCGTTAGAGGGCAGCATGTAGATGGGGTTGGCAAGCTCCCATGTCGTACCGTCAGCTGCTTCTGTCAGATCGATGGTCTTCGTGAAGGTTGTGCTGGTGTAGCTGCCGTTCAGCAACAGGTCGCTGTAGATGGGTGTCAGGGTGATGCTGACCTTGCTGATGGTTGTGGGGACGTTCTGGATGACAATGCTCTCCATCTCCATTACTTTTCTTGACATACTGAGGGTCAGGGTGGCATCCTCGTCTTCGGCGATAGTGACAGAATTATTCGCAGTCATCAGGTCGTCGTGTTCGACTTCAGCGTTCAGGGTAATCTCTGATGTTGCGGTGGCACCGTCCTGTCCCGGAAGCGTGTAGTCGCCATCAGTGGCACCTCCCACGGCATATATCTGATAGGTCATGGGCTCCAGCTTCATCATCAGCTGGTCGGCGGCGGAATTTATCTGCTGCCGCCTGACACACTGGCCATCAGGGTTCATGGCATAGATGAGTACAGGGTAGCTGACCTTTGCGTCGCCCTCTGCTGCACGGGTGATGATGCTGAGCATGCTATTACCTTCTGCAGCACCTGCAACTTCTAAGTTCTTCTCACACGAGGCGAGTGCCATCACCATCAGGCCACTCGTCAAGAAATATGCAATGTTCTTCATATGTTAAAGTTTTATTTAATTGTTTTGATTGCAAATATACAAAAGTTTCAGATTCGTTGTTCTCTTTACTACAACTTTTTTCGCGTACATCATTAAAAAAAGTTGGAAAAAGTATGAAAATTCAGAAATAATGCTTATCTTTGCAGCAGAATTTCGAAATCGTATAAATATTATTGAGCTCAAAAGACTATGAAGAAGAAGTATTTGTTGAACGGTCTGGCCGTATTGGCTCTATCCCTTGGGGTCGCCAGCTGTTCTAAGGAAAGCGTCTATGACGACGCTGCTGCTTTGAAGCATGCAGAGAGCGTGCTTGGTTTGACTATTGATTCTGCACAGGATTGGAAGATGTCGCAAGGGCTTGAGGCGAACATCACGGTGAATCTTGGAACGGGCCAGAACTACACGGTTTATGTTTTTGACAAGAGTCCCTTTGATAACGACGATGCTGTCTACTACCTGAAGAAAGAGGTTCAAGACGGAACCGTCATTACCGATTCGCTGGCTATACCCACGGCCTTGACATCGCTGTATGTCTCAGTCTTCGACAGCAACAACCACAGCAGGTCAAAGACCGTTGCCGTGGTTGATAATACGCTGACTACTGTCTTTGGCACGCCGATGAACCCTGCTTTTACACGTAGCATGTCAAGCCCAGAAGTTGAAGAGGCCTCGGCACCCTATGACGCTGACTGGGTGGCAACCTATCTGGAGACAGCTACTGAGCCCAACTCAACAAATGCAGGGGACAACTATGACAATAGCACTTATGCCATCAACTATAGTACTGGTGGTGTAAACGATATTGACTGGAACAATGCTGAGCAGACGCAAGAAAGAGAGTATTTCTTCACACTTTCTTGGGAGGAACAAATAGCCTATGCATTGGCCAACCATCCCACATGGATTGTCTACAATGCCGACCCCGACTTCATCACCAAGTTTAAGATTACCGGTACTTGGGATGGCGATATTAATGTAGTCGCAACAGAAGGTTTGACAGATGGTGTTGCAAATAATTGTGAGCGTACTGTTGTAGTAACAGGCACCTGGAACCTGACAGAAGATCAGCGCGTTGGTGGTAAGGGACGCATCATCGTTGCCAATGGTGGTACGATTAATATTTCTTCTGGCGCAACGTTGGAAAGTGTCAACGAGGCTCAGATTGTAGTGCTCGCTGGTGGCCAGATTTCTGGCGAAGGTTCTATTGAGTTCTGCAATGGTACTGACAGCGACCTGCTGAGTGGTAACTGGGGAACCATCAACGTTGGCAAGTTCAACAACAATGGCGGTAACTTCTATAACTATGGCACACTGAAGGCTTCTACGATGGACGGTGGTGCAGGCAACAGCCGCTACTACAACCACTCGCTGATTAGCATTGGCCAGACCGGCAGCTCTGCCAACCTCCGTATCTATAACGGCTGTCAGTTCTATTGCGCTGGCGATATGCGAGCCCGCAACTATGAGGGTGTCGGTGGCTCGGCATTGATAGTTGATGGCGAGCTGATGTTCAGCAGCAGTGAAGATGGTACTGGCGAGGCTACATATGTTGGCTTGGCAGAAGGCGCATTGGTACAGTGCGGCTCGCTCAACAACCAGGGAACCTCTTGGTCTGGCCCCACCTCAGGATATGCTGTGCTCAGCATGGGTAGC